>CAKPDF010000005.1 GCA_934148535.1 uncultured Bacilli bacterium | reverse complement strand
ACGTCCGAAATATGGACGTTTCTTATACATTTCAAATTTACTTTGTGAAACTGGATTTTACTTTTTCATTTCACGAATTTCTTTATTTTTTCATAAAAAAACAATTTATTTTAGACTCTCTATATAGTCATTTAGTGAGATTGCTATAGAATTTGCATATTCTTTAGTATTATTATTTACAATATCTAAGTCAGTAGAATTAGTACAATAACCTACTTCTAACAAATATGCTTCTACTCCTACATTAGTATTGTAATATGGATTTACTCCTACTTTATCTGGATTGCTATTATCTACATATGCTCCAGTCATAAATCCTCCTGTTTCTCTTATCATGTATAAATAATTTGAATTAGTAGTTACCTTATATTTCTTATAACCCTTATTTTCATATCTTTCCATAGCAGCATTTATTTCAGTATCATTATAATTATGAGTATATATTCCATCTTCCATTCTATTAGTTTTATTAGATGATACAACCATATCAGTATTTTCTAATACTTTATCTCTAATATTTTCTATTAGAGTATAATCAATATTATCTGCTGTATAAAACTCTAATCCCCTTACACTTTTAGCAGTACTACTATTTAGATGAATAGAAAACAAATACTTAGAATGTACTTCTTGAGGTATTACTGCTCTACCATTTTTATTATATTCATCAAAATAATCATTTTTAGTAAGACTATCTTCTTCTCTAGTTAATTTTACTTTATACCCAAGACTTTCTAATTCTTCTTTTAAAGATAGAGAAAATTTCATAGTAACGTCTGCTTCTGTTAGATTACTATCTACTGTTTTAGCACCTCCATCCATTCCACCATGTCCTGGATCTATTACTATATCATATATATTACTATCTTTATTATCTTCTACATTAATCATCATTGTTTTATAATCATTATCTGAATTTATTTCTATTTTATAATTTACTTTCGACATAGTATAATAAGTACTTTTTTTATAATCAGTATCATTTTCTAAAATATAATATTTATATATATATTTATCTTTATCGTTTTTTGATTCTTCATTTTTATATCTAAATCTTAAAAACATTGGATAATTTCCTATTTCTATATTATCTAAATACATTCCCTTATTAATTTCACTATCAAAAGAAAAATCTACTTTATTTACTGTTTTATTTATATCAATCTTATATGATTTAAATTTACCATTATATAGTACAAGATCAACTTTATCATATGTTGCATCTATATTATTTACAGTTCCTTCCAACGAAAGCATATTCCCATAAATATAATAGCTATCTATTTTGGCTTTTTCTTCTTCAGTATCTAATACTTTTACATAATTTGCTAAATATACTTTATTATAATATAGATATCCTAAGATAGAACTTACTACCAATAATAGTATTATTACTATTTTCTTCATATCACACTTCCTTTGTCATAAGTATAACATATAAGTATAAGAAAAAAGTAATATTTTGTTTGGTTTACATATTACTTTACTTATTTTTCTATATTTTTTAAGTTTTCTTTTAAATTTATAGCAACTGTTTCCGGTAATATTTCTGTTAATTCTTCTAATGGTGCTTCTTTTATTTTAGTAATTGTATGATATTTTTTTATTAAGTTCTTTTTTCTAACAGTTCCTATTCCAGGGAATAGATCTAATACACTTTCTAAAGCACCTTTACTTCTTATTTGCTTATGATAAGAAATTGTATAATTATGTACTTCATCTTGCATTTTAGTAAGTAATAAAAATAAATTACTCTTTTTATCGATAGGTATTATTTGTATTGGAGATAAACCTACTAATTCTGATGTATTGTGTTTTTCATTCTTCTTTAATCCTGCAACTGGTATATCTAAATATAGTTCTTGTAACACTTCTCTTGCTACATTTACTTGACCTATACCACCATCTACTATAATTAAATCAGGATGAGCTAATTTATCTTTTAATACTCTATAATATCTTCTATATATAACTTCTCTCATAGTATTATAATCATCGTTTACTTGATTAGTTATTTTAAATTTTCTATATTCATTCTTAGCAGGTACTCCATCTATAAATACTACCATTCCAGAAACATTAAATGTTCCAAAAAGATTAGAATTATCAAATAGTTCTATTCTACTTATATTATCTATTTTTAATACACTTTCTAATTCTTTTATTGCATCTGTAGTTCTCTCTTCACTTTTTTTAATTATAGTCATTTGTTCATTAAAATAATTTTTAGCATTTTCAAAAGCTAAATTTAATATATGATGTTTTTTTACTTTAATTGGAGTATAAAACTTAGTAGGAAATGCACTTTCTAATAAATTACTATCTATTATATCTGGAATCATTACTTCTTTTGGAAGAATATTATGTTTATCATAAAATTTAGATATATATGTAATTAATTCTTCTTCTAAACTAGATATCATTGGGAATATAACATTATTATTATCTAATAATTTTCCGCCTCTTATAAAAAGCATACCTATAGATAAATAATTGCCATCTGTATAATAACCTATTACATCTCTATTAATATTATCATCTAACTCTACTTTTTGTTTTTCTAAAGTTGTATTAATATTATTTAATAATTCTTTATATTCTAAGGCCTTTTCATATTGCATAGCATTAGATGATTTATACATTAATTCTTTTATTTTATTTATTACTATATCACTATTACCATTTAAAAAAGATATTATTTCTGCTTTCATATTATTAACTATATTCATATCTATTTCTTTAGTACAATATCCTAAACATTGACCTATATGATAATATAGACATTCTTTTTTTTCATAATGATTACATTTTTTTAAGGGATAAATCCTATTAATCATATCTACTACATTTCTAGCAGCAGTAACATTAGGATAAGGACCAAATAACTTAGTATCTCTTCTTTTTCTTATATTAGGATTTCTTACTACTAACAATCTAAAGTATTTTTCATTTGTTACTTCTATATAAGGATAAGTTTTATCATCTCTTAATAGAATATTATATTTAGGATCATGCTTTTTAATTAAATTTATTTCTAATAATAAACTTTCTAATTCTGATGACGTTAAAATGTATTCAAAATCTCTTATATCTCTTACTAACATTGCAGTTTTACCTGTATGTGATGATTTAAAATATGAACTTAATCTATTCTTTAAATTTTTACTTTTACCTACATATATTATTACTCCATCTTTATCTTTCATGAGATAGCATCCAGGATGATGGGGCACTAATGATAACTTTTCATCTATCATATTATCACTCTTTCTTTGTAATATTATATATTAAATACTAACAAAATACAATTGGAAAAAGAAAAGAAAACTATAATATTAGTTTCCTCTACTTCTACGTTTTAGATAACTTTTATAACAAAGACAGTCACTTTGTAGCAACTGCTTGTAATAATTCATCATATAAGTCTATTAACTTACTTAGATTACTTATTGATTTGTATTTACAAGATTTACCTTTATCGGAGAATTTTATTGGTATTCCGCCTTTATCTTGCCATTTATGTAAGTTTTCTATATAGTCATCTACTAGTATAGAATTTTCTGGAATAACTGCATCACATTTTTCTATTTCTTTAGAAACAGATATTATCTTTAATTTAGGAAAATATTTATTTATATATTCTTCTTTTAATTTTCTTTCTACTTCTGAATTAACATGTGTTAATATTTCTACATCATATAAATTACTATCAATTAATTTTTTTATATTAGCTAAACTATTATTAATCTGCTTTGCTTCTTTCATTAATAAATACCAATCTATATTTTTATAATAGTTATCTATTTCATCAATTTCTGTTAGATTTAGATCAACCATTTTTTTATCTGCAATTTCTGCTGTATCTAGTATTACTCCATCAAAATCTAAATATAGTTTTAACTTCATATATGTATCACCAATTTATTTTATGTGATTATTCCGCTGTATATGCCTCTATATTTTCTTTTCCTTCCACATATTTTGTTACATTATCAGCGCTTATTTGGATCAATGTCGGACTTTTTACTTTTAGATCTTCTATTGATGTAGGATTTTGATTTGATGTATCTGACACATAATTTTTATTAAATCCACTTTCTGTATCAACTTTATACACTTTATAATCTGTTAATTTGCTTGTTACTGTATCAGAGATATCTTTCTCATCATCATTATTAAAGCCATAAAATAATACATAATAAGTTTCATCTGATTGATTAAATACTTCTGATGCTAAAATAGCATTACTTACACTAGATGCATTATTTTCTTGTGTTGTTTCTTCATCTTTTTTAGTTGATAAATCTAATTCTTTCGTTACAAATATTGCTAAAATTAAATATAATATTGCTAATAATGCTACTACTATTATTGTTATCTTTACAGCAGATGATGTTTCTACTCCACTCATCTCTGGATTATTATCATAATTTTTATAATTTATTTTATTTTTCTTTGCTTCTTTTCTTCTTAATTCTCTTCCCATTTCTATACACCTCAATATAAATTATATTAAAAATATAGGGTGTTGTAAAGTAATTTAATTTAAAAGTTATTTTTAATTTTAAAAGAAGGCAATAAATTGCCCTCTTTTTACATCATATCTTCTAAATCATTCATACATTTTATATCTTTTTTTAACATTTTTTTCATCATTTTTTGCATATTACCATTTCTAATATTTTCAAATAAAACGGCACTACCAACACCTGCTGTAAATGATGCAATCATTGATTTTACTTTCATTTAATATCAACTCCTTTAGAATCTATGATAGATACTATTTGTATCTAATTATAATATTTACAAAATGTAATATTTTATACTAATTATATTTTTCTTGTAAAAAATCTTTAAGAGTTGTTTTTCTTCCTTCTACATAGTCATTTCTAACACCATTAACAAAACACATTCTATCTCCTACTAAAATTAAAGATGATTTTGCTCTTGTTATAGCAGTATATATTAATTTATTATAAAGCATCCTATTAAAATTATTTACTATTGGCATAATTACCATAGGAAATTCACTTCCTTGAGCTTTGTGGATGCTAATTGCATATGCATGTCTTATATTTAAAAATTTATCTGGAGTATATGTTACTTTATTTCCATCATAGTCTACTATTATCTCATTTTTTTTGCTAGCGCTTTTGGTATGAGATATTATATCTGTTATATATCCTTGATCACCATTATATACATTATTGTCATTATCATTTACTAATTGTAATATTTTATCTCCTGTTCTATATATTACATCTCCTACAGTTAATTCATTTTTTTTAGGACTTGGAGGATTAAATAATCTTTGAAGATGTTTATTTAAATTGTCTATTCCATTTAAAGTTTTATACATTGGAGCTAAAACTTGTATTTCTTTTTCACTATATCCTTTTTTTATAGCTTTAGTTATTATATTAATTATTGTAGGTGTCACTAGTTCTTTATCACATTCTACAAAATTATAATCATCTTTTTTAGTTAAGAAACTTTCACTTAATTCTTTATCTTTTATCTCATGAGCTAAGGTTGTTATATATGAACCTTCATTTTGTCTATATAAACAATTTAAATGAATTACATCTATTACCTCTGAATCTATTAAATCTTTTAATACTTGACCTTCTGCTACTGATGGTAATTGATAATAGTCTCCTACTAATACTATTTTTACATCTCTTTTTATTCCTTTTAGTAATGCTGAAAATACTAAAGTATCTAACATACTTACTTCATCTACTATTATATACCTTTCTGGATTTGGATTATATTCATTGGTACTAAATTTATTGGCATCTTTGTCCCACCCTAGATATTTATGGATAGTAGAAGATTTAATACCAGTTGTTTCCATCATTCTTTTAGCAGCTCTACCAGTTGGTGCTAATAGGGCTATTTCATCTTGATGAGCTTTAAATAATTCTTGATATAATCTTACTATTGCTTTTATAATAGTAGTTTTTCCTGTTCCTGGTCCTCCAGTTATTATTACTACATTATCATTAATTGCTTTCTTTATAGCACTTTTTTGTACATCATCATAAACTATATTATTTAATTTTTCTAAATCTTCTATTTTTTGTTCTAATTTTGGTAATTTTCTATTTGTTATATCATTTAAAAATGATAGTTTATCTGCTATATAAGTTTCTGCTTCATAGAAATGTTTTAAATAATATCTATCTTCTACTATTACTATTTTTCTATCTTTATTTAATTTCATAAAAATATATTCTAATTTTTCAGCACTAATAGTATGGTTATATTTTAAAATATTATTATATATTTCATCAAAAAATAAATATGTATCTCCATTTTCAAAGCATAAACTTTTCATAACGTATATTGTTAGCGCTAATAATCTTCTTTCATCTAATTCATCTACTCCCATATTATTTAATGCTATTTCATCTATTTCTTTAAAATTCATATCTAATTCATCTATTAAAAAATATATATTATCAGTTATTTTATCCATTGTTTTATTTTGGTATTTACTAACAATATTTAAAGCTTCTTTGCTAGAAAATCCTAAGGAAGTTAAATCCATAACTGTTTTACTTGTATATTGATAATTACATAATACATCATATATTTTATCTATTTTTTCTTTAGATAATCTTGGTATCAATAGTAAGTTATCTTTGTTATCTAATATTGTTTCTATTGTCTTTTCGCCAAATACATCTACAATTTTTTGAGCAGTCTTTTCACCAATTGGAAACATATCACAAGATAAAAATGTTATTATTTCTTCTTTCTTTGTTGGAATTGCAACTTCATATGATGATACACTAAACTGTTTTCCATACTTGGGATGAGTTATAAATTCACCTTTCATTATGTAGTTAGATTTAATTCTTAGATCTATAAAATTTCCAACAAAATAGACATTAATATCTATATCTTTAACATCACTTTCTATTACTTTAATTATTCCAACTACATAACCATTTGTAGCATTCGAAAATATTTCTTTAATATATGTTCCTTTAATATAATTCATAGTTATCACCATCTTTGTTCTTATTTATTATATTATAATTTTATTTTATATACAAGTTGCAATTAATAAAAAAATTATTATAAATAATTTATTAATTGTATAAATGATAAAATTCTGATATAATTATAAAGGAAAATTTAATAGTTGGGTGGAGCCAAACTTCTTAAAAGAAGGGAGGCGATAATATGAGTAAGAAAGATTTTTTAATTTTATCTTTGATTATTATTATAATCCTTTTATTATTTTTACTATTTATAGTTTTAATATAAAAGAAAAAATCCACCTAACTCAAGCAATGATTTAGGTGGAACCAAAAAAATACGGCAACACTCAACACGGAAATATTAAGTGTTCCTTTAATATTTTATGAAATTTCTTTCATCTATATACATAATAACATAAAAATGACTTTTTGACAAGTCATTCTTTTTTTGATTTTCTCTTTAATTATTATCATAATCCTTTTATTATTTTTACTATTTACTACTATTTATAGTTTTAATATAAGAGAAATCTACCTAAATCAGTAATGATTTAGGTGGAACCAACTAAACGGCAACACCCAACACAGAAATATTAAGTGTTCCTTTAATTTTTATCCATATAAATAGTAACATAAAAATGACTTTTTGACAAGTCATTATATTTTTTCTATTTTCATAAAATTAGTATCTTTATTTTGAGGAAATCCTCCAGTTATTATTACTATATCATCTTTAGAAATATCTTTAGAGTTTATTGCATAATCAATTGCGTCATCAACGATTTCATCTGTTGTGTTATGTATTGTAGTAATACTAGTATATACTCCCCAATTTAAGGCTAGACTTCTTGCTACACTTTCTGATATACAATTTGCTATTATTATGCTTTTACTTCTTAAATTACTTATAACGCTAGCAGTTTTACCAGTCATTGTTGCTACAATAATCATTTTTGCTGATAAAAGATTTGCAGAATTTACTACAGAACTAGCAATAGATCCTTTTATATCTTTTGATACCCAAGAACTATCTACTACATATTCTATATGTTTTTCAGTACTTTCACATACTTTTGCCATATATTTTACTGCTTCTATTGGATTTTTACCAGTAGTTGTTTCTCCTGATAACATTACAGCATCTGCTCCTGTTGCTACAGCATAAGATATATCAGTTACTTCTGCCCTAGTTGGTCTTATATTTTTCTTCATAGATTCTAACATTTCAGTTGCTACTATAGCAATTTTACCATTTTGTCTACATTTATTAATTATTAATTGTTGATAATATGGTAAATCTTCCATTGGCACTTCTACTCCTAAGTCTCCTCTTGCTACCATTATTCCATCTGATACTGATATAATATCATCTAAATTATCTATTCCAGTTACACTTTCTATTTTTGAAATTATCTTTATATTTGAATTATATTCTCTTAATATTTTTCTTACATCACATACATCTTCTTTAGATGATACAAAAGATAAGGCTATAAAATCAGCATCATGTTTTATTGCATATATTATATCTTCTCTATCTTCTTTACTTATAAATGGAATATCTAATTTTACTTTAGGAACACTTAAACTTTTTTTATTTCCTAAAATTCCTGGTGTTATTACTTTACAAGTTATACCATCACTTTCTTTTGATATTACTTCTAATTTCATTAAACCATTTTCTAATAAAATTGTATTTCCTACATTAATTGAATCTATTGCTTCTTTATGATTAACACTAAACATAGTGCTATTACCTAATACCTTCTCTTTTACTATTCTAATTAATGCTCCTTCAACTAATTCTATACTTCCATTTTCTAAATTACCATTTCTAAATTCTGGTCCTTTTGTATCATATAATATTGCTATATTTTTACCTGTTATTTTTCTAACTTTTTTAACTGTTGATACTACATTTTCTTTTTCTTCTTCTGTAGCATGGGAAAAATTAATTCTTGCTACGTCCATTCCACTTTCAACCATTTTTACCATTGTTTCTACATTACAACTAGATGGTCCTATACTACATATTATTTTTGTTTTCTTCATAACTACACACATCCTTAACTTAACTATCGAGATTTAATTTTACAATATTTATTTAATTTTGTCTAGTGTATTTATAAAAAACGGCTATAGATAATATAAGTCTAAGCCGTATTTCTAATTATCACAAAATATTATTAATATTCATACCATTTTCCTTCTTTTTTTAATTTAGCAATAATATTACTCTGTTCTGCAGAAGTCTTACTAAAATAAACTTTCTTATCTTTATCTGCCACAAAATAATAATAATCACTATCAATTGGCTCTATTACTGCTTTAATAGCACTAATAGAAGGATTACTAATAGGACCTATAGGTAATTTTTTAAAAGTAGAGCACCTAGTATTATAATCATTACAGTCACTAATTTCACTCTTATACAAATCTCTTTCACCCATATCTATTTTAGCAGCATAATAAGTAGTAACATCACTTCCTAAAGACATATCATTACTAAGTCTATTCAAAAATACAGAAGCCACACCATTTCTATCATCATCAGTTACAGCTTCCAATTCCACCATAGAAGCCAAAGTTAAAATTTCATGTACTGATAATTTATTATTTTCTATTTCACTCTTATATTTATTCAATTGTTTAGATGTTTCATCTAATAAAATCTTAAATATTTCCTCAACACTAACATCTTTAGATTTTAAAGAATAAGTATTAGGAAATAAATATCCCTCTAATGGATAATAAATTCCATCTTTTTCTATATCACTAGTCAAAAACCAATATTTATCAATTAAATCATTTATATAACTGCTATCATCTAATAAATTAAAAACATCTTCTTCTGTATTATTAGTATTATTAGCAATAATCGTAGCAACTTTTCTCATATTAATTCCCTCTGGAAAAGTAATACTAACACTTGTTGATTTTGCACCATCCTTAGAAGATAAAATATCCACTATCTTCCTAACCCCCATATTTTTAGATAATTCATAATCAGCAGCAATTAAATTTGTCTTCCCAGTAAGTCTAACATATATCTGAAAAAACAACTCACTCTTAATTAAATCCTTATCCTTCAAAGTCTTAGCAATATCACTAACACTTCCCTTTTCTATAGTAACTGGTATAAGAGTATCATCATTACTAACCTTACCAAGTTCAAAATTAAAAAGTGTACAGCAAAAAACAACAACACTAAAAACAAAAATCAAAACTGACAAATAAATATTTCTATAAATTTTCAAACTAATCACCTACTATTCTAAAGAAAAAAGAATATTATTCATCAGTATCCTTTTTACTTTGTTCTTGAATAGATTCTAATATAGTTTCAATGATCTTCCATTCTCTCTCAGTTTCAATTGGTAATAACTCTGTATTATCACCATTAGGATCATATACAGAAGCATAAACCTTAACATTACCATCTGTGTCAGTAGTATTATCAGTATATACCATATAACTCTTATTTGTTTCCTCTGAATCAAATGTAAACAATACCTCACACTCTACTTCTTTTCCCTCATCATTCATAACAGTAAAAACATTTTTCTTATCCATTATTATTCCATTCCTTTCATTTTATCTAAATAACTTTGTAATATAATTTGAGCAGCAATTCCATCAACTTTCTTTTTTCTTTTTTTTCTTGACATATCAGCCTCAATTAAAATATTGTTAGAAATAACAGAAGTAAGACGTTCATCTTCCATAATAACTTCAATATTAAAAGTATTTTCCAATATTTTTTTAAACTCTAGTGTTATATTAGCTCTCATACCTAAGGAATTATCCATATTTTTAGGTAAACCTAAAACTATTCTTTCCACATTATTATCAAATATAATTTCTCTCAAAGGCTCAATCAAACTATTATAATTCTCATCCTTAAAATAAATTGTTTTTAAAGTACTAGCAATAGTCTTAGTTGTATCACTAAGTGCTACTCCCAATGTTTTACTACCTAAATCTAAACCTAAATATCTCATTTTAAATAATTTTTAAGTAATACTTCTACTATTTCATTTCTGTCTAAAGAACCAACCTTATTTCTAGATTTTTTATAATTAGAAATATAACCTAAATCTCCACTAATAATATAACCTTTTAATTGACTAATAGGATCATAACCCTTTTCTTTCAAAGAAACATACACTTCAATTAAAGTCTTATAAATTACTTCATTATCGCTACTACTATCATTCATAACCTATCACCTCAAATTTTATAACACATATAAATTATAACATTTTATTTATTATTAAACAACCCCATTTTTATAATTCAAATATATTATATGCAAATAATTATTACTATTTACATACTTAAACAAATTTTAAATAAAAAAACGATTAAAACTTCAATTTTAATCATTTATTTAACTTTATAAGGGTTTTCTTTGCTACCATTACCATCCACATATACAGTATTACTTGATAAATAAATCACTGGTTGCACAGAAGCATTTGTATTAGCATTTGACAATACTGCACCTGATCCAATATCTATCTTATATACTTTATAACTAGTATTAATATCTGCTGTAGAAGTCCAATATGGACTATCCAACTTAACCAAATAATTATAATTAACACAAGAAGTAGAAGTTGAAATAGTACAGTTTGTATCCAAACTTGCATTTAAAAAATCATATAAAGGAAGCAAACCTATATACTGATTTTCATAAAAATCAGTTTTTTCCGTTTCTCCACTTTTATCAATATTATTTGCATCTCTTTTTCCAACAGGAACATTGTATCTAGCTAATAATAACTTATTATCACTTGTTAAAAAGTCACTTCCAGCATATAATTCTTTTAAATAATCATTTATTCTACTTATACTATAAGTATTTATACCAACTTTAGAACTTCTATCAGTATTATATCTATTATCCCAATCCATACTTAATAACTTATTTACAAACATTAAAACAACCTTATCATCTTCAATCTTAATAATACGAAATGTTTTATTATTTATTACCACATAATTATTTACTTTTTCTCCTCTATACACTAATTGCTCATTTAAAGAATATAAACCATCACCACTTTCAACTACTTGAATATTCTTTTTCAAATAATCAACAAACGCAATAGTTTTATAATCATCACCACAATCTAATATTGGAGTATACTTATAACTATTATCAACATTAGTTACTTTTACTTTGCCAGTACAACTTTTATTTTTATCATTCAAAAGTTTATCCATTGATTTCATATACTTACCATCAGACAATGTAGAAACATCTACCTCCTTTGTATTTCCTATTTCATTAGGCAAACTACTCTCATTATCTTTATAATACTTTAAGGCAGCATTCTTCATAATATTTTCTATTTCTTCATAATTTTTTTTGGAAAATAACTGTGTTCCAATAATATTAAATATTAAAAAAATCACAATAATAACAACTAACCCACCAACCAAATACATAACTTTCTTCTTATCTAAACCTTCTATAAAATCTTTCATTAATTCACTCTCCTATTATATTAATTGTATCTTTTTCTTGTTAAAAAGTCTTCTAAATGCATCTAACAATATAATATCACAATAATATTAAAATTGGAATAATAAAAAGAAAAAAAATTACTATATTAAACAAATTTTATCATATTCTTTCTTTTAAATATATCTATATTATTTTTAATCATATCATTCCATATTAACATTTTTTATTATTTATTAAAAATATTAATAAACAAAAAATAAAAGTCTCCTACAAGAAATGCAAGAAACTTAATTTACAATGGTTGCCATAGTTGGATTCGAACCAACACATGATGCGGTCAGAGCGCACTGCCTTACCGTTTGGCTATATGGCAATAACACTCTAATTATACACAATTTTTCTATTATAAGCAAGTAATTTTAAAAATTTTTTTCACTCAACAAATCATCTAAATACTCTATCTTAATACCCTTAGCAATAATATAATCTATAGCAGCTGGTATCTGTTTAATATTGCTATCATTTATATCTACTAATATTAAACTTCCCTTAACAAGTTTACTCTTAATAATAGTCAAAACATTATCAGAAATATTTAAATTGGGATACACTGTATAATTTTTATTATCAGAACATGTTTCTAAATTGTTTTTATTTTTATTAGTTACTAAACAAAAATTAGATTTTTCCTTAGTTATTCTTTCAATTAAGTTATTTGCATATATTATATTATCTTTTGTATATTTACCATTCTCACCATAACTATATATTCTAGCATTTTTAATTTTACTTAAATCATTTACTTTCTTATTTAAAAATTCATAATCAAAAAATAAATTAACCCTCACATTTTTTGATCTTACTATATCATACACACTAGTTAAATCGTTATTATCACTTATTATAAAAATCAAACTTACAGATTGTTTGTCATTGTTTGCTTCTATTATATACTTATCAAAATTATCTTCTAAACTAATTTTAGGTTTAATATTCTTAAATACAAAATAATTTTCATGAAACAATCCTATGCTCTTCATATTATTATAACTCTTATCAATATCAACTTCTTTACCATATATTCCTGGAATTATTGTATCATTATCTATAATAGCATCAGTAGCATCTATTTTATAATCATCCTTTGTATTATTTATACTAATCATTATTTTATCTTGTTCAAGAGCAACATTCATTACTTTATCAGTATAAAAAAAACTAAAACATATTAATGAAAGTAGTCCTAAAAATTTAATTATATTTTTCATTCTACCACCCACATTAAAATATATGTCTTAATTTTTACTTAATAACTATAAAGAATTATTAAAATTATTTATAACACAAGTTTTATTAACTACATTACCATCTTGTATTTTATTTATTCCATAATCATCAAAATTTAAAGCATCAACATAATGTTTGCCATCTGTAAACCATATCATTATTACTAACTTTTCATTAATATTTGAAATTTCTATACTACCATCATATTTCAAACTAGTCATTAAATTATCAATATCATAGCATACATTACTTACAATATCACGTTGAAACCTTTCTTTAGCAAGAGCAATATATTGCATCAAATAATAATCAAATTCTACTATTTCTTTAGAATTATCAGCATCATCATTTTCCTCTATATAATCATCTATATTATTAATACTATTAATAATATTGTCATTAAAATTATTAAACATAATTAAATTAAAACAAAAAGTCAAAAATACAATCATTATCCTAAAAAATATCATTGCTAAAGATACTATCAAATAATTTTTTGATTTCTTAGATTTTTTTCTATACATTATGTAAAAAATAATTCCAGCTGTTGGGCATACTACCGATATTAATAGTAGCAATAAATAGTTATTATCAGAAGTATTAAAATTATTATGATAGTTATTTTTACAACCACAAACAGTGCAATAAACATCACCTTCATTTAATTTTTTTCCACAATTAATACAATACATATTATTAATCTCCCACCTTTTTATAAAAATAATTTTCTATATCCATAAACATTCTAATATATTATGCAAATATATGTAAGTTATTTATGAAGAAATAAATTTAATACAGAATCAGAAGAATTATGTTGCGCTAATTCATTACTATATATTGAAGCCATATTATTTAATTGTACTTGATTATTATCAGTTTTCTCCAATTTATCTATAATAGTACAAAAAACTTTCATATCAAATTTATTTAATTTTTCAAAATCAATATCAGAAAAAATAGACAATTCCTCAATCAACATAACTCTAGATACAAAATCAAATAGCTTCTTCAAATTAACTATATTAACACTAGTAATATCATTCTTAGGATCATAAAATATAAAATTACTTAAATTATCAATAATTAACTTCTTAAAATACTCTTTTCCTACTAAAGAATTAATATTATTTAAAACGAAATAAAAAATATCATCATAAAGATTCTTATATACCTCAATAGCATTTACATTATATACATATGTTTTATAATTATTTTCACAACAAGAATTAACTAAATTAACCACACGACTATTTAAGAATCCAAAAGGTCTTAAATTTCCATTAGTAGCAAGTTTATTTAATACAGACTCCCTAGTTAATTTTATATTAGGATTAACTTGTAATGATACTATATTATGTAATAAAGACTCAATATTTTCCAATGTAATAATTGTTTCTTTGTCAAAAGAAGATTTTATTTTAGTTAGAGATAGTTCTATTTGTCTAACAATATCATTTTTATTTCTAACATTTATACCATACAAAGAATTTTTTCTCATATTCTGCAAACTATTTAAAATATATGATATTTTACTATAGCAGTCTTTTTGAATATTAATATCCTGATAATTATCAACAAGTAACATATATACCCTTTTTAACTCAAAGAAAATATATTTATACAAATCTCTATTATCACAATTTTGTAAATCATATTCTAAACTTTTATCACTAAATCTATCATACACAAATTTCTTAGCTTTTGTTATATTACCACAACTAACATACATTTTAATCATCTTATCGATTCCATCAAAAGAATCTATTATATTATTATAATATTCATCAATAAATGTATACAAATTTTTCCTTGTATTAATATCAAGAGAAAAAAAATCTTCTGTTTCTATTAATAAATCAAAATAAATTTTAAAATCGTTATACTTGTTCATATATAAATCCCCCAAACAAACAGTATTTTAACATACAATTAACTATAAGTCAATCCATAAAAATATTTAAAAATAGATATAATAATATTATTAGTACTATTTTTTATAAAAAAGCATCAAAAAAAGCGATTACTCGCTTTTAAAAGTTATTAAGACCAACTATTTTGTCCATTACTACAAGCCCACATACCTGTAAGTTCTGTACCTGTTGGAGCACCATTAATAGTAGTTGCTTCTGTCTTAGCAGCAGATGCTACATAAAAACTACCAGTGTTCTTTGCAACAAAACAAACTAAAAAAGTAGAATTGGTTTTGTCAAAGAATACAAAAGACTTAGCTAAATCATAGTCAGTATCATTAATATTTAATGCTGCTTTATCAACAGCGGTAAGTGCAGTTTTAGTACCATTAATTACTGTATCAGTACTTAAACCTAATATTTTATCAGATGCAACTAAAGCCATTTCAGTATACTTATTATCAAAAGAAGATTTTGCACTCTTAGCACTATCTGCTAATGAAGATTTCTTTGAACTATTCATTGAACTTAATACTGAAGTAGATGCAATAACCATAATAACAGCTAAAATAACAATAACTGCCAATAATTCAATTAAAGTAAATCCCTTTCTATTTAATTTCTTATTTCTTCTCATTTTCATAAATTAATCCTCCTTTACTTTATAAATATATAATAGCACAAAAACAATTGACTAGTCAATTGTTTTTTGAAAAATATATACAAATTTGTCGCCATACTTTTTCTTCTTAATTAATAAATAACCATCATATTCATCTAATAACTTATCATATTGAAATTCTAATACAAGTATTCCATTATTATTAAGTAAATTATCTTCTCTAACTATATCAATAATATTTTCAATAATTTGATACTTATATGGAGGATCAATAAATATAATATCAAAATTAACATTATTATTTTTATAATATTGTAATGCTTTATGATAATCATTAAGCATTACATTACATTTATCATTAATATTAAAATTATTAATATTATTTAATATAGTTTTATATGCTACTTTATTATTATCAACAAAATAACAATATTTAGCCCCATTACTTATAGCCTCTATTCCTAGATTACCACTACCAGCAAATAAATCTAAAACTACGCTATTAGAAATATAATTTTGAATACTACCAAACAAACTCATTTTAACTCTATCCATAGTAGGTCTAGTTCCATCTATATCATATCCAACTATATTTCTTCCTTTTAAAAATCCACTAATAACTCTCATATAACTCACAATCCAATCTTTACTCTATGACTTTGATATTCATCACTACTATAACTTATATATCCTTCTTTAGCAAGCCTTGAATATAAAAAGCATAGAGGAATATTATTAATATTACATATCTTTTCTTTTTCAGAATAATTATTAATTATTAAATCCCATACAGATGGTTTAATCATCTGATTTATTGTAAATAAATCAGCCTTTTGTTCTTTACTATCTCCATCATCTACTATAATCTTATTTTTTAAAACATTATAATCTGATTTAATATGTCCTATTTCATGATATAAAGCAAAATAAAATGAAGATTTTTCTTTAAGATAACGAGTCATATATATAGCGGGATTATTATCTTTAACTAGCATACACCCACGAACCTTACTTCCTTCTAAAGCATCACATACAACTAAATATATGCCATATTTATTAAATATACTAACTAATTTAGATATATCAAAATCTTTATTTCTTTCTATTTCTAATTCTTCTAATAACAATTTTAAATTACTACTTTTATATATTGCTACATTTTGATTACTTATTAAATAATCACATCTTTTTATCCATAAGTATACCTTTTTTAAATCAGCATCATTTTTCTTCTTATAAAGTACTTTATTATCAACATAATTATCAAAAATATCAAAGTTAGCAACATTCAAATAATTAAGTAAATCCATAGCATTTTGAGAAAAAGATTCACTATCCTTTAAAGTTATCCATCCTTTATTAGACATTTCCTTTAAACAGAAACTATTTAAAAATTTATTTATATTAGCAGTTGTTTTAAAATTATTCATTAAATAATTATAAATTCTTTTTTTATTTTCTACATAGAAAATAAAATTAACATCAATATCAGTAATCAAACTAATAGCAAGCATTAACTCTTCACTAATATTAGTATTTTCATTAAGAATTTCATTCATATGTTTTACAGATATATCTAACCTAGAAGCAAAATCAGTCTGACTAATCTTATGAAATTCTAAGTATTCTTTTAACAAACTACCAAATCCATTCATTTTTATCACCAACAAATTATTACAAATATATTATAACCCAATAAGTAATAATATGCAAGAAAAAAGAAATTATTTTCCACAATTTCCACATTTGCTAGTATTTAATAATTTCTTATACCTTCTATTAATACTCATTATAATTAAAAATAAATCATTATAATATTTAGTATAATTTTGATAATCACTATTTTTATACAATTTATTTTTAATATCCATAATTAAATATTTATCTGTTGTATTCTTACCTTTATCTAATAAAGAACTTAGTTCTTTATTAGACTTTACTTTATCTTTATAATAAACTAAATTCTTAACAATATCACTATTATCTAAATAATCAATAAATTCATATGTAGCATTCATTATTTCATTCATATTATCCCTCTTTAATTACTAGTATAGCATATTTATTTTAAAACATCCAATAAACTTTGTACCATTTCCATATTATTAACCATTTTATTAATTCTATCTTCCATAGTAAGTTTATATTTTACTTTCATATCATTAACAAAATAATTAAAACTAGCACTATCTCTATTAAGAGCCTTATACCAATAACTATTCTCCCTAAGAAAATTCTTTAAATTAATATCATTATCTATTTTATACCAAACATCAAAACTCATATTTAATCCTCAAACTTTCTATATAAAGGCCTAGGATTATAAGTACTAGTTTTACTAACCTCTTTACTACCTAATATTTCCCCAAATAATGATAATGTTTTTTGCAAGGAAGTAAGACTATCTTGTACTTTATTAACATCTATATTTTTAGCCATCTTAATAATATCTTCTAAATGATATGACGTACTTCTATTAGTATTATTACTACTATTACTACTAGTAGTAGTTAGATATTCATTCCAAACACTATTATCTTCACCATAGATATCATATATTTCATAAAATTTTTGCCAAGACATCTCCCCATTTTTTATATATTTAATTAAAGATGGATTACCCTTAACAAACTCCTTAAAATCATCTACTTTACTCATATACATTCACCCTCTATTAAAGTATATGAAAAAAAGATACAAAAGTATCCTACATTTCTAAATTATGATAAACATTTTGAACATCATCTAAATCTTCTAAAGTTTCAATTAAACTAATAGCCTTTTCCATAGTTTCTTCATCTAATGGAACATAATTATCTGGTATATAAGTAACCTCTGACATAATAAATTCATTATATCCTAAAGATTCCAAAGAATCTTTAACACCTAAGAATGCATCAGGAGTTGTTTCAATAACATATCCATCTTCTTCACTTCTAAAATCTAATATATCTAAATCTAATACAGCCGTCATTAATTCATCTTCATCATATTTCTTATCTAAAATAAGTAAACCTTTTCTCTTAAACAAATAACTAACTGAACCATCGGTACCTAAATTTCCACCTCTTTTAGTTAAACTACTTCTAACAAAAGATGCTGTTCTATTCTTATTATCAGTTAAACAATCAATCATTAATGCCATACCACCAGGTCCATAACCCTCATATCTTATAGCATCATAATTCTCTCCACTACCTTTAGCCTTAGCCTTATCAATAGCATTTTGAATATTAGACTTAGGCATATTCTCAGCTTTAGCCTTTTCTACTACCATTCTTAAAGCAGCATTATTATTAGGATCAGCGTCCCCACTTTTAGCAGCAACATATATCTCTTTAGCAAGTTTAGCAAATACCTTACCTCTCTCAGCATCAATTGCTCCCTTTTTTCTCTTTATAGTAGACCATTTAGAATGTCCTGACATATATATCTTACCTCCTCATTAATTTTTAAAACCAAATTAATTATAGCAATAATTAACTATAAAAGTCAATTACTTTATATCAAAAACAACCATAGTCCACAACAATAAAAATACTTTTACCCCAAATAACTTAAAATTACCGGTGCTAATATAATTAATAATATTAAAGGAACAAAGAAAAGTACAGATATAACACTAATCTTAATAGGTATCTTAGATATCTGAGACTTAACCTCCATTTTCCTTTTTTCTCTCATATAATCTATTTGTTCATACATATTAGCAATAATACTAGTACCATATAAATCAGTTTGAGTCAAAGATAAAACAATATTATTAATATTAATAGAAGGAATATTCTCTTCCATATCTACTAAAGCCTCAGTCAAACTCTTACCAAACTTAACCTCTCTCATAACCTCTTTAAATTCTAAAGATAAATCCCCATTAACATTGCTAACAGTAACATTTATAGCATCCTCTAAATTTCTACCAGTATCCAAAGATAAAGTAAGAACCTCAAAAAACTGTATAGCCTCGCCCTCTAACTTAGAACTTCTTTTTTTTATTTTATCATCCAACATAAAATACTCAAATAATTTATAAAATACAAAAGTACCAATAGGTGCTACTACATAACCATATTTACATATAAATAATAAAATTATAAAAACCATAATAGAAAATATAAATCTCATATTTAAAAAATCTATAGGATCTAAATTACTAGATAATCCCAGTAATTTAATTTTCTTAGAAATCTTAGAAATTAATTTCTTATTATATATTTTTTTAGATAATTCGTGATTTTGTCCCATATATTAATACCTCACTTTCATTATCTTTCTTAAAAACCATATATATATAGATAACATAATAATAATAATAAATATTACAAAATATCCTAAAGGATTATTAAATAAAGGATCAAAATAACTAGGATTTAATATATATATTATACCAGTAAATATAAAAGGAACAAAAAATAATATCTTCACAACTAAATTAGAAGCTCCTGTTAAATTCTTAAGTTCCTCTTCTAACTTTTTCTTATCAAATAAAGTTTTTTCAATAGAATTAAATACCGCTACTATATTACCACCAGTTTTATTTAATATAGTTAAAGTAGAAGCCATATAAGAAGCCTCCTCAATATTAACTCTCTTAGCAAATCTATCAAAAACAATATCAACAGACAAGCCATATTTCATATCCTGATAAATTTTCTTAAATTCATAATTTATAGGATAAGGCAATTGCTTACTAGCAATATTCACAGCCTGCATAATACTCTTACCACTCTTAAAAGCATTATTCATAATCATTACTGCCCTAAGCATATCATTCCTAATCATCTTAATACGTTTTTTACTATATATAATTAAATATATATCGTAAACATAATAACCAATTATAAAAAATAATATTATTTGAAATATTCCAATCATTTTAAATTGCAGAGCATAAGATATCATTACTATAAATACAAATATTATACCAATAACAATCTTATGTACTATAAAATCTGTTAAGTTAGTTTCATCACCTACTAAAACATATTTATTATATCTCTTAGCAATATTATTAATAAAATTAATCCTACTTAATCTAATACTAAATTTCTTAACAAATCTATTATATGATAAAGATAAATCATCTAATAACGAATCAGCCTGCTCCTTAGTGGGAGGTGTAGTATATCTGCTTATTCTTCTTTCTTTCTTTAAAGCAATACTAAGTCTTATTAAAAATATACCAAGTATTGCAATAATTATGAAAACAATAACTTGAATAACCATTACACCCATATATATCACCTCCATTACTTATTAAATAAATAATCTACTATATCAATACCTTTTCTCCTAATCTTATCATAAATCTTAGGAATATAATTATTCATCTTAAATTCTCCTATAACATTACCATCTTTATCTAACCCATCTTGAACATAAGAAAATATTTCTTTTACACAAACCTTACCATCTTTCATACCATCAACCTCTGATATACTAGTAATCTTTCTTCTACCATCACTAAGTCTATCAATTTGAACAACTATCTCTATAGCATTCTCAATATACCCTCTAACAGCACTAACAGGTATTTCCATCTCATTCATCAAAATCATAGTCTCAAGACGATTTAAAGCATCAACAGGACTATTAGCATGCAATGTAGTTAAAGAACCTTCATGCCCTGTATTCATAGCCTGCATCATATCAAACGCTTCCTTACCACGAACCTCTCCAACTATAATTCTATCAGGTCTCATTCTAAGTGAATTTCTAACTAAATCTCTAATAGTTATTTCTCCCTCACCTTCATAATTAGTAAGTCTAGTTTCAAGAGAAATAACATGCTTTTGATGAAGTCTTAACTCTGCCGCATCTTCTATAGTAATAATTCTTTCATCATTTCCAATAAAACTACTAAGAATATTAAGCAAAGTAGTCTTACCAGTACCAGTACCACCACTAATTAAAATATTAACTTTAGCTCTAACACAAGCATCTAAGAAAGTAGCCATATCATTAGTAAGAGTTCCCTTCATTAAAAGATCATCTACTCCCTCTAACTCCTTAGAAAACTTACGAATAGTTAAAACTGGCCCTTTTAAAGATAGTGGTGGAATAATAGCATTAAGTCTAGAACCATCTCTTAATCTAGCATCAACCATAGGATTAGCAGCATCAATAGTTCTACCTAAAGGTTGAACTATCCTTTGAATAGTCCTAATAATATGCTTATCATTTATAAATGATATAGAATCATCTAATACTAACTTACCATCTATCTCAACATATATTTCATTAGGACCATTAACCATTATCTCAGTAACACTATCGTCTTCTAGTAATTCAGTAATAGGACCATAACCATTAATCTCATTTTGAATTAAATTAAATATATGATTTCTTTGTAAATAATCTAAATCATATCCAACTAAAACATTATCAATCTCATCATTTATATATTGCTCTAATAATTTATCATCAGGAATATTATCATCAATCAAATTTTGAATAATTTTATTTCTTAAATTATCTAAAAGATCTTTATCTTGAAATACATCATAATCACTAATATTATCAACCTTAATATCACTAGGTTTAATATCAAATACTTCACTTAAACTTTGTTTAGCCATTATTAATCACACCTTCTTTATGAGAATCAGATATCAAATCACGAGCCATACTCTCCATATGAGATATATCACCACCATGAAATCTTAAAACATTTCTATTAAGAGTAAGTATTTCTCCATCTAAAACATATTTATCTATATTTTTAATATAAAAGTTTTTGGAAATTGTATAATCAATATTAGCTTTAATAATATTTCTAATATCAAACAAAGATAAATAATCTCTACCTGTATCCCTAGATTGATTTAAACATATTAAATAATTAGTCTTATCAGCATCCTTAAATATACTAATTAAACTCTTCATATTTTTTAAATCTATTAAATCATTAGTAACAACAAATAAAGACATATAACTAGAATCAAGTATTAATAAATTTCTCTCATCAATTATATGAGTCATATCAACAAGTACAACATCATAATCCTTTCTAGCCATATCAAGTATCATAGGAATATACTTATTACTAACCTTCATTGCCTGTCTAGGATCCCTAGGAGAGGCTATCACATCTATGCCCTTATTATAACTACTTACATAATCAGATAAATTTGTAAATCTTCCATTACTAATACTATCCATAAGCCCAAAAATATCCCTTTGATTTTTTATATTTAGTAAAGCAGCAACACCACCACTATATAAATCAAAGTCAATAATTAAAACTCTCTTCTTCATCATATAATATATACCAGCTAAATTAAGTAAAATTGTAGTCTTACCTACACCACCTTTAACAGAAGATACACTAATAATTTTACCTTTCTCTATTGCCATAATATCACCCTACTTTACCCTTTTAATTTTTTTATCATTAATATTACCAATATAATATGTTCTAACCTCAAAAAAACTTTTACCAACAAGATTTCCAAAAACTCCCTTAACTTTTCCACTTAAGCTGACAGAAACATAATCATCCTTAACCAAAATTTCTACATCAGTAGCATCTTTATAATTTAAAGTAACTAATTCTTTAAGTGTACCCTCTATATTATCATCCTTGCTATGTTCTATTCCATAAGATACAATCATAAAAGAAATATTATCTAACTTTTGCTTTTCCACAATACTCTTACCTATATCGAAAACTAACACCATTACAAGAAGCATTATAGGTAATAGCATTACAAATAATACTAAAGTTTGTCCCCTATTATTTAGATTCTTCATAAGGAATCACCCTTTCAGTATATATTGCATAAGGATCATCCAATATAAGATTCATCCCTGGAGTAACAATATCAACATAACTTTTAACGTAAATATTATAATATTTATTATCATCACTTTTCTTTATACTAATATCATATTTAGGATATGATAACTTAATATTACTAATATCATCACCATTTTCTACCATAAGTACAATATCACTAGTATCATTTTCTAAACTACTCTTAGCATTAAATATCATTTCAAAATCAACAATAACAAATAAAATCATTAAAAACACAGGTAGAATTAATATAAACTCAACTAAAGCTTGTCCTCTTTTATTAAGCATTATTAACCACCTACCTTTTATTCTAAAAGTATTATACCAAATTCAAAGAAAAAAAGAAATAGATTTCTACATTTTTTCTATTTCTTCTTTAAATTTTACTATTTAATTTCAAAAAACTTTCACGCTTATTTTAAACAGACGTTATTCTTGTTTACTTGATTTTGTAATATTTCAAGTTCCTTAATATTTTTATTGTTTTTTAATGCTTCCATTTGATTTCTTGCCGATTCATTTAATTTAACTAACCTATCAGATTGTTTTATATCCATCCTAATTAATTCTGCATTAGTATTTTCTAGGTTATTCAAAATTATTAAATGAAGTAAATCAGTATAATCCCTCATATTACCATTTTTAGCAAGATTAGGATTACTTTTTCTCCATTCTTTAGCAGTCATACCAAACAAAGCAACATTTAATACATCAGCCTCGCTTGCATATACAAATTTAATTTGTTGTTCCGTCAAAGTTGGAACAATATATTTTTTTACTGCATCCGTATGAACAACATAGTTTAATTTAGATAATAACCTATTTGCATGCCATTCTATTTTTTCTTGATATGTTTCATTTCGTTTTAATCTTTCAAATTCCTTAATCAAATACAATTTAAACTCTGGACTAATCCAACTGCAAATTCAAATGCTATATCACTACTTGCAAAAGTTCCACCACCATATTTACCAGATTTTGAAATAATGCCAACAGCATTTGTTTCTCTAATCCATTTTTGAGGTGACATAGTAAATGCATGTCTTCCAGCCTCATTCTTAAACTGGTCGAATTCGACCAGTTTAAAATTTTCATTATTTAATTCCTCCCATACACCCAAAAAAGAAATTGTTTCTTTATTTCTTAGCCAATTTTTTACAACATCTGCTGGTGCTTCATCATTTTGTGTTTTTGCTAAATCAGTTAACGATATATATTCATATCCATTAACTCTAACAACATTTATTTTACTACCCTTAACATCCATTTCTGACTGTATTATACCATTCTCCATAAATATGCTCCTTTCTTCTTTAATATTAACTAATAATAGTGTATCATTTTTTTCACAAAAAGTCTTTAATTTTAAAATAAAAACATTTCTTTATTTAATATTAATTACCACTTTTCTAAAAATAACAATATTATCAAATTTCTAGAAATATAAAAAATATTTCTTATAAAATTAAAAAGAAATAGATTTCTACATTTTTTCTATTTCTTCTTTAAATTTTACTATTTTTTATTTTTATTATTCTTATTATCTTTTTTATTATCATTATTATTAGAATTTACTTCTTCATCTTCTTCATCATCTTTAAATATTAAATATATTAATCCAATAATAACTAGAATAATTAATATAATAATTATAATTCTAGAAGTACTACTCTCTTTCTTTTCAGTAGTATCCTCATCCTTATCTTTAGCGCTATCCTTAGCTTTTTCTTTATTAACAATTAAAGTATAAGTATGAGTAGAACCATCTTCAGCAGTAACAACTACTGTTACAATATTCTCTCCAACTTTAAAGTTTTCATTTCCATATACAGAATATGTAGCAAGATTACTACTTAAAATAACACTTAAATCTAATGAATTAACATCATTTGCAACAGTAATTTCATATTTATATGTATAAGGTGAAAATTCAAAATCAACACCACTTATTTTTAAATCAGCTAAATAGCTATCAGAAGATTTAACTCTAGAAGTTACAGTTGTTTCATTATTTAAAGGTGTAGGAACAACTTCATTCTTACTATCATCAACGTCTCCACCCTTATTATTTTCAAATGTTACAACATAATCAACATTAAGTTCATTTTCCTCTAATAAAATTTCTTCTCCAGCATAACTAGCTTTTAAATCACTAATAGAAACACTATCACCTGTTGTTGGTGCTATAGAAGTGAAAGTACATTCAAACATTACATCTTCATCACTATAATCATTACCAAAAATAACAAATTCTCCATCTTGATTATAATACATTTCCATATCACCATAAACAGTAACATCATCTAGTCTTAAAATAGTATTATCAAAATTAATCTTTCCACTTAATCCTTGTATTTTATTATATTCTTTAAAATTATCTAAAGTAAAACGAACAGTAAAAGTATCACCTAATTTAATTTCCCCTAAAATATCACTATCAATACTAGTATTTAATTTATTATCTTTATCAATATCAAATTGGTGATCCCAACCATTAATTAAATAATCATATAACTTTGTAGTGTCCATAATATCAACACTACTATCATTATTCATATCATATCCAGAATTATATTCTTTATCAACTAAAATACTATCTGAAATATCAGCCATTACTCTAGATATAATATCATTAAAATCAATTACCTCATCAGCATTTTCATCTTCTACATAGATTAATTCATAACTAACAGATAAACCATTTTTAGAAACTTCTAATAAAGAATTATTTCCTTCCTCTGGATTAACTAAACTAACATCAAATCCAGGTAAACAATTTCTAATTTCATCTTCACTAACACCACTTAAAACATATGCCTTATCTGAAACAAATAAAATATCAGCACTGTTTAAATCAGTAAGCATTCTAGCATTATCTCTGCTATTATTTAAAGAGTTATTTGTAACAGTAATATCTTTAGTAATTTCTTTATCACCAATAGTCACTACAAAACTATAAGAGTATTCACCATATAAACTATCAGTATAACTAATAAGATATCCATTTTCACTATCATAGTTAGCAGTAATATCTATTTCATTTATAGAAATACTATCATAACCAGTTTTTATACTATCATCTAATGTAATTTTAAAATAAATATCTTTATTATCAGATATAATATAATTATCTGCTACTTCTTCTCCATTAGCACTTATTACAAAATCATAATTAGTAGCATCTATATCATCATTATTTATATCTTCCTCATTATCATATAATACTACTTGATTATTTTCTTCTTCATTTTTCTCTTCTTTTATTTCTTCTTTATTATTTTCATCAATTACTACTTCTTCATTCTTATCTTCTTCATTAGCATTAATAATTTCTTCTGCTAAAACATTAATACTACCGCCTAATTGAGAAATAAGAACACAAAGTATCATTAAAATTTTACTAAACTTTTTCATTTTCTCCATCCTTTCTTTACAATATCTAGCAATAATTAACAATTCCCCCTAACAACACCTCCCTATTAATATAGAATCTATAGAAAGAACTCTCTCTATCATTCTTAACACAAGTATAGCAACATTTTATTAATATTTCTACATATTTCACCTATTGTTGACATTTTTCTTGTATAATTAACTATAATGTTACAAATTGATAAAAATAATGATGATTATTGCTTGACTAATAAAAAAAGAAATTATATAATATTAATTGCATTTGGCAGCATTATCTATATTTTTATAACGTGTTATGAATTAGTAACTTAAAGCTGCATAAGCGAAAGTCGACACAAACACCCTATAGAAATAAGATAACTCCAAATAAGAAGGAGATGAAAAAAATGGCTAGATATACAGGCCCAAACAACAAACAAGCAAGAAGAGTATCATTCTCAATCCTTGAAACAGGAAAAGATCTTGCTAAAAGACCTTATGGTCCAGGACAACACGGACAAGACAGAAAAAGAAAACCATCAAACTATTCAGTACAATTAACTGAAAAGCAAAAATTAAGATTTATGTATGGTTTAAGTGAAAAACAATTCAAGAAATTAGTTGAAGAATCAGGAAAAATGAAAGGTGTACACGGTGAAAACTTACTATTCTTACTAGAAAGTAGATTAGATAATATTGTATACCGTATCGGATTTGCTACAACAAGAAGAGCTGCTAGACAATTAGTTAATCACGGACATATTACTGTAAATGGTAAAAAAGTTGATATTCCATCTTACAGAGTTAAAATTGGTGATGTTATAACACTTAAAGATTCTGATAAAGAACTTAAAGTAGTAACTGAAGCATTAGAAAAAATGACTAAAAGAGTTGAATTTATTTCATATGATGAATCTAAAAAATCTGCAACTTATGTAAGACGTCCTGAAAGAAGCGAATTAAACGCTGAAATCAACGAAGCATTAATAGTTGAATACTACAGTAGAGTATAATTTATTACTCTACTTTTTTGTATTACATTATATCTAATTATATAAAAAATATAATATACAACAAAAAGCCACTAACGTGACTTTTCTATTAATTCAAACCTATACTTTTGTTCTATATTAGGATATTTATTATGATCAACTTCACTTAAAAACTCTTTCTTATCTCTAACCCATATTTCATTATTATCAACATGATTATAAACAACTTTTTCTTCTAAAGTTTCACTATCCTTAGCAATACAAAGAACTTTATATATATTACCCTTAAAATGCTTATATATTGCCCCTATCTTAACTTCTCTTTCCAACATAATAATTTTTCTTACCTCTTTTAATAATTATATATTTATTATCAATAAAATCATTATCACTAATAACATAATCTACATCTGATATCTTATTTCCATTAATTTTAATAGCATTACCATTTATAAATTCTCTAGATTCTCTCTTACTCTTAGCAGCGCCTATTTCAATAAGCAAATCAACTAAATTATTACTAGTAATACCAATTATAGGATTATTAGAAAATACTTCCTCTATAGCACTAGCAGATAAATTACTAAATTCCTCTGTAAATAAAACTTGAGATAACTTTAAAGCATTCTCATATTCATCATTACCATGTAAATCACAAATAATCTCTCTAGCAAGAGCCTTATGAGCCTCTCTTAATTCAGGATGCTCTTTATTTTTTATTTCTAATTCATCTATTTCTTCCTTAGTCAAGAAAGTAAATATTTTCAAATAATCTATAACCATAGAATCATCCACATTAACTAAATATTGATATAATTTATAACTAGAAGTTTTATTCTTATCAAGCCATAAAGCATTACCTTCACTTTTACCAAATTTCTTACCATTTTTATCAAGTACTAAAGGCATAGTAAAACCATAAGCCTCATTACCAGTAATCTTTCTTATTAAATCAATACCAGTAGTAATATTACCCCATTGATCAGAGCCTTCAGCCTGTAATACACAATTATGATCTAAAAATAATCTTAAAAAGTCATAACCTTGAATTAAAGTATAAGAAAATTCTGCATAAGTAATTCCACTTTCTAACCTTCTTCTAATAATATCTTTATCTAACATATAATTAACATTAATATATTTACCAACATCCCTAAGAAAATCCAAAAATTCATAACCCTTAAACCAATCATAATTATTAACTATCTCTGCCTTACCATCAAATATTTTATCAACCTGTTTTTTGATTCCTTCTAAATTACGATTAAGAACTTCTTTATCAATAATTTCTCTTTCCGCAGTAGGTCTAGGATCACCAATAAGTCCAGTAGCGCCTCCTACCAAAAGAATAGGATGATGACCAGCCTTAGCAAGTCTCTTAGCAGTAACTAAAGAAGAATAATGTCCTAAATGTAAGCTATCCGCAGTAGGATCAGTCCCCCAATAAAAAGTAATACTCTCCTCATTTAATTTTTTTTCAATATCAGGACTACTAACATCCTTAATAAGTCCTCTCCATTTTAATTCTTCAAAAAATGTCATATTTATCTTACCTCTTTCCCTATAAAAAAAGATGATACCACAAAGGAGTCTAAACGACGGTACCATCCTTTTATTTTCTTAATTTCATAACGGCTCTTAACCGATTAGCTAAAAATACGTAATTCATTATTATACATTATTAGTTTCCACCAACCACTAACTCTCTATAAAAATAAATATAATAACTACTTCTTTATTTCTAATACTAATAACTTCCAACAACTAGATTATAGCATACCTTATAACTTAATTCAAGTGTTTTTTCTCTAAATTACAATACATAACTAGAAATAAAACAAATATAAATCAAGTAAAATATAACTATTCAAAAACATTTTAAGAAAGTCTACTAACAATATCCCTAATTTTTCTAAATCTATGATTAAGTCCTGACTTAGTAATAGTATGCCCCAACTCTTCACTCATAATATATGCTAACTCTTGCAAAGAAGCCTCAGGATATTTCAATCTATAATTAATAACTAAAACCAACTTTTCATCAAGAACATCTAACATATCCAAGTTTTTTAACTTTTCAATATCTTTAATCTGTTTACTAGCAGTCATAAATACCTTATCCATATTAGCCTGCTCACAATTATTAAGCCTATTAGTCATATTCTTATGATCTCTATATATTCTAATATCTTCATAATATAATACCCCATTATAAGCCTTAATAATTCTTAAAAAATCACTAATTTTCTCAGACTCTTTTATATATACAGTATAACTTTTCTCTCTTTTAATAATCTTACTATTTAATCCCTTTTCATTTAACATATTACATAAAAACGTAGCATATTCCTTTGAATCAACAATAAACTCCAAATGATATCTAGAAGTCTTAGGATCATTAATACTACCACAAGTAATAAATACACCTCTTAAATATGCCCTAATAACATCTTCGTCACTCACAATATATTCCATAGGTACATCCATATAATTATTATCTTTATCCCAAATAGATAAATCAGTAAGAATATCATAAACCTTATTTTTAATAGTCAATATATATATTAAATTATTACTAAAACCATATCTTCTTCTTACAGTAATTCCAATATTAACATCATAAATATTTTTAAATATAGTATATATTCTTCTAGCAACCGAATTATTTTCAACAGTAATATAAATACTGTCCTTATTACATATAGCACTATTTCTAATAATAGCAGATAATTCTGAAATATATTCTTCTCTATTACATTCTACCTTAGTAACTTCTTCTTTTATATTAGCAGAAAAACTCATTATACATCACCACTTGCAATATAAGTAAAAATAGCCAAAGCAGTTTTAATATAATCATGTCTAACTTGCTTATTATTAATACTTACATAATTATCTTCAATAATAGATACACCCATTTCATAAAGGTTGTCTCTATCAATAGTAATTGGCTCACTAAATTCAACTTTATATAAATCTAAAATATCATCACTAATCTTTCCATCATTAGCAACAACTACATCTATAAAATTATCAGCAATATAACTATTAATCTCTCTTACACAATCACTAACATGAAAACCATCAGTTTCTCCATGTTCTGTCATAATATTACATACATACATTTTCTTAGCCTTAGACTTAAGCAAAACACTTCTAACTCTTTCATCTAATAAATTAGGAATAACACTAGTATATAAACTACCAATACCAAATATAATTAAATCAGCATTTTTAATTGCTTTAACAACTTGATCAGTAGCCCTAACCTTATTTTTATATTCAATATAATCTATACATCTACCAGCCTTTGTAATACTACTTTCTCCCTCAATAACATCTCCATCTTTAGTATGTGCTACTAATATAGCCTCTTCTTCAGTAAAAGGCAAAACCCTACCTTTAAGATTCAATATCTTTGATAAAGATTCCAAACTAGTAGTCAAATTACCAGTAATATTAAAAAGTGCTGTCAAAAGTAAATTTCCCATAGCATGATTATTTAAATCACTATCAGTATGAAATCTATATTGTAATAATTGCTCTACCAAAGGCTCCACTTCAGATAAAGCAACTAAAACATTACGTAAATCTCCAACAGCAGGAATATTAAATTCTTTTCTCAAAATACCTGAAGAAGCCCCATCATCAGCAACACTAACAATAGCAGTAATATCAATTGGAAATAGCTTAAGTCCCCTAAGTAAAACTGATAAACCAGTACCTCCTCCTAAAACAACAACCTTTTTCATTAAATCACCTGTTTCTATTAGTATTATACACTATTACAAGAAAAAAAGAAAGAAATAGATTTCTCTATTCCTACCTTCCCATCAATTTCTTAGCACATCTAACCATTTGACAAGAATATCCCATCTCATTATCATACCAAGCAACAACTTTAACTAATTGCTTTCCATCAATTTCCAATATACTAGTCAAATTACCATCTACAGTAGCACCACAAGTAGAAGAAATAATATCAGAAGAAACAATAGGATCCTCAGTATAATGTAATGTCCCATTAACACTGTTCTTAAAAATACTATTAATATCTTCTACACTAACATTACAATTAAGTTCTAAAACCAAATCAACCAAAGAACCATCAGATACAGGAACTCTTAAAGCACCACCACTTAACCTACCATTAAGTTCAGGAATAACCTTTCCAATAGCAGTAGCAGCACCAGTAGAAGTAGGAACAATATTCATAGCGCACCCTCTTCCCCTTCTAGCCTTAATACCTTTCTTATGAGCAACATCCAAAGTAACTTGATCATTAGTATAAGCATGCACTGTTGTCATATATCCCTTAACTATACCAAAATTATCATTTATAACTTTTAATACAGGTGCCAAACAATTAGTAGTACAAGAAGCAGCACTAACAACTTGTTCACTTCCATCTAATATATTATCATTTACATTATAAACTATAGTCTTAACATCACCCTTAGCAGGAGCAGAAATCAACACCTTTTTTGCACCTGCTACAATATGACTCATAGCCTTTTCTTTGTCAACAAACTTACCAGTACATTCAAATACTATATCAACATTAAGATCATTCCAAGGTAAATTTTTAGGATCCATTTCACTATAAACTCTAACCTTTCTTGATCCAATAATTAAATTATTATTATCAAAACTAATCTCATCAACCTTATAATTTCTATGATTAGTATCATATTTAAGTAAATATGCTAACTGCTCACTATCAGTAAGATCATTTATAGCAACAACATCAAAATTAGGATCCTCTTCCATTATCCTAAACACTAATCTTCCAATTCTACCAAAACCATTAATTGCAACTCTAATTGCCATCATATCATCTCCTATAATAATTTTACCAAATCAAATGAAATAATACAATATATTAACTATAATTATTAACAATTTAGAACAAACAAAATTCATAATCATAAGCATTAGTAATATCAAAAGGATATTCAATTTTTTCATGTTTCTTTTCCGATTGTGCCAAATTTGGCACTTGATAGCTTTCTACATATATAATATTTTTATTTTTGTCATAAAATTTAATCATAATATAATATGGAAGTTCATTCTTCGGAACATAAGACAAATTAGTAACATCAAACTCAAAATAACTAAGACCATTTTTTGAATATATTTGTGCATTTTCAAATTTAAATAAGTCATATATGTGATTTTCTTTTACTTTTTTTGAAATATTAATTTTTTCATTATCAACAACCTTAACATTTTTCTTGTTATGCATATAAATATATCCATTAGCTTCAGAAAGATATTTTTCATTTCTCTTAGAAATAATATTATCACCGAAAAAATAATTTCTCAAAATAAATATTCCTAAAATCAAACATATGCAAACCATAAAAATAATTAAAATTTTAATATGCTTTTTCTTCATTGTTCACCTCAACTTTTCTTAGAACTATACCTACGTATACTATAAGAAGCACCTTTGTTATAATAATTAAAAGTATAAGTAGTACTAACATTATTAATACCCCATCCAGACTGTACAACAGTACCACCTTCTAAATTATAAAATGACGAATTAACCCCATAGTTATAATATATTCTACCACCATTTAGATAAATAGTACCATAATTTGCGAATGGTTTCTTTGTACTATCATTTGTAATACTAGAAGTATCACGAACATCATATACATATGTTCCTCTTCCCATATATATAGTTCCTCCAGTATAATTACATACATCATAAGTATCAACATTGGCAATACTAACATCAGCACCAGAATTATTATCAACATGTCCAACAGTAGGATCATATCCTAAATATAACATTCCTCTATTGTAAAGAGTAATATTTCTAGATTCCATAACTACATTAGAAACAGTCATCGTATTATATAATCCATTATTCATAGCATGCCCATAAGAATAAAATGTTGCACCTTCTATTGAAGAAGTAACCACAAAATTATTAGAATCATCATGACCCTCCATAGAAATAGCAGTAGATGAACCATTATCCTGAGAAGTAGTATAAATCATAATCCTTGTTGGTGAATCAGAACTAATATTTAAGTCAACATCTGCAGTTTTAGCACCACCAGAAATAATCCCATAATATAAACCTGAAACAGTAATTTTTTTATCAGAGGTTACAAGATTAACATTACCACCTGAAACTGAAATTCCATTTCCAGAACTTCCTATAATACTACCACTTGTAACTTTAAAAGTACCTTTTTCACTCGTCACAGCACTACCAGCAGTGTGAATTATAGTACCACTAGACATATTAAGCGTACCACGTTGAAGAACAACTCTTTTACAATTAGATGATGTACATTGTAATGTTGTCTCAGATAAATTAGTAGTTCCCAAAACATAAAGTAATTCATCGATAGATGAAGAAGAAGTAATCGTTCCATTTCCTTTTATATTTAAAGTATATCCAGCAGAATTAACCAACAAACCAGTCATAGTTATAGTCTTGCCATTGGTATCCAAAGTAACATTATTATGCACATTAACCCCAGCAGAAGTATTATTTTTTAAAGCCAACATAGTACCACCACTAGAAGTATTAGTTATAGCATCAGATAAATTTGCTGCATAACCAGTAATTTTACCACTAGAATTAAATAATCTATAAACCATATCAGAAGATTTCAATAAATAAGTTTTATAACCATTAGTTGCATCTACAACAGTAACAGCCGAATAACCAGTCTCAGTAGCAGATGGTGCAGAATTGAAATTATATGTACTTTTAGGTCCATACAAAACTCCATCATACCAATTCCATGTACCACTTACATTATTAAAACTTAAAGAATTAGAACTATGAAGTTCTGGTACATCATTTACCACATTATCTCTTGTACCAATATTTACAGTAGCACCATTATTATAAATAGCCTCATAGCTACTACCAACTATACTTCCACCAGTTATATTAACAGTTCCTGAACTAGATAAAATTCCATGAGCCCCTGTCAATGTACCTCCTGTAATATTAGTTTCTCCACCGTTAACAGAAATTGCTTGACCCGAAGCTGTAATACTACCACCACTTACATTTGCAGTACCACCTTGTAATGTTATAGCATTAGTAACATCTTTTAATGTTCCTTGTTTAAAATTAATAGTTCCTGAATTATTCCAAATTGCAATTCCAGATACAGTTAATGATTTAGTTTGTCCAAAGTTAACTGTACCTCCACCATTTATAACTAAGAAGTTTAAGTTAGTTCCTTGATATGTTCCACCATTTATATTTAAAGTACCACCTGTTGGTGCAAAAGGAGCACATCCATTACTACAATTACTAGCATTTATCACAAATGTTCCCCCATTTACATTTATAGTACCAGCAGACATACTAATCACAGCAGTATAATCAGTTTTAATTGTACTATTAGAAATAGTCAAATTACCTTTATTTGATATTACAACACCTGATGAATAATATAACGTACCATTACCAGTTATTTCAGTAGTAGCGCTATTTGTAATTGAATTAGATAAAGTAATAGTTTTACCATTAGTATTGATTTTAACATTTTTGGATATTGTAACAGCCCCAGAGCTATTATTTTTAAGGGCTTTAACTGTACCACCAGATGATACATTAGATATAGCATTTGCTAAACTATTAGCATAACCAGTTGAAGTACCAGAAGAATTATATAATTGATATACTGATTCATATGCTGTTAAAGATTTTGAAACATTGCTTGTTCCCATTGTTCCACTACAAGGAGAAGATGCTGTACAAGTTGTCATATAATATCCAGTACTAGCTGTTCCATAATAATAATATGTTGTTCCATAGTTTACACCAACAGATACATTTGATGTTGATGATGTATAACTAGAAGCTCCATTTACTTTATAATATATTGTACCTACTCCAGTTCCTTTAGTTATAGATAATGTATAAGAATTTACACTCCATCTTGCATACAAATTTAATGCATTATTACTAATACCATATTGTCCATTATCATATTTCCATGTTCCACTCCAACCAGTCCATCCATATCCATCATCTGTTCCATCTGAATTAGTAGTCCATCCTGCAAATGTATAACCTGTACGTGTATACCAATTACTTTCTACAGTGTATGTTGAGTCATAGGTTGCTGTATTACTCCAAGATGTCCCATATTGATCAGAACTTCCTCCATTACCATAATATGTTATTGTATAGGTATTTGGATTTGGATACCAGCCTGCATATAATGTAGTATTACTTGTTATTGCTACTGTATCTGAAGATATATATTGTGATATTCTTCTTCCTTCGCTTTTCCCATTACTAAGATAATGGTTATATAAAGATTTCTCATTATAGCCAAAAGCATTATATAAATCAGAATATGTATCTGAATAATATAGCATAGGATGATCTTTATATGCTTGACTACTATCTCTTGTTGCATTTCCTGTAAACCAACCTATAAATGTATAACCAGTTCTAGTTGGTGTTGGTAAATCACCATATGTACTTCCATAAGTAACTGATTTGTTTGCTGTAGATACACTTCCACCATTTGCATTGAAGGTAATTGTGTAGTTATTTACACTCCATTTTGCATATAGAGTAACATTATTATTATATAAAGTATTTGTAAATGATGAAGTTATATTACCACTAGCATTTATTAATGGAGTACCTCCACCGTTAGTAGCAGTGTAATATCCTCCAAAAGTATTTCCTGTCTTGCTTGGCTTTGTTATAGGATTTGCACTTGTAGTCATTTTTTTACTATATGCACTATCTAAATAAATACCGTCAGCATATCTTCCATATAATATTGTAGTACCAGCACTTGTTGCTGATTGATTATCTAAAGTAATAGTATATGTTTTATACACGATTGTAAAGTTAATACTCTTAGTACCTGTATAATTTCCTTTACCAGTAACTGTAACTGTTGCTGTTCCTGCATTCTTATTGTTACTATAACTATAATTAAAATCTGTACCATTTACTAAAGTAGTTGTACTTCCAGGAGGAAGTGGTACTGTTACTGCTGGAGTTGGAGTAATCGCACTTCCTGTATATGTTTGATTAGATATTGATGCTATAGTTGCATTACTTAAATTATAAGGATTTATAGTAGAAATTACACTTCCTTTTTTTTCTTGATAGTTATCATTTCCTCGAGTGTAATAGTATACCGTATAACTTCCAGCATTCATCTTAGTTGGAATTGTTGTACTTCCACTTGAAGAATAATTACTACTTGTAAGTTCTGTACCTACTGCATAATATACTGTACCTTGAGTATTTGATACACTTACTAAAGCTTGAGCTTTTTTGTTATATGTAAGTGTCTTGGCTGTAACAGTTAATGAATTTGCTTTCTTATCTATTGTAAAATTAATACTCTTACTTCCTGTATAATTACCTTTACCAGTAATTGTTACTGTAGCTGTTCCAGCATTTTTATTATTACTATAACTTACTGTATAATCTGTACCATTTACTAAAGTTTTATTATTTAATACTACTGTAGTTGTAGGTTTCTTTTCATTTCCATCATATGTATAAGTTGTTTGATTCAATGTTATTTCTGCAGTTTCTATACTTAAATCTTTTATAATTAATTTACCTTTTTCATATGTAATATTATAATTACCCATAGTATCATCGCCATCATTATTAAATATTGCTGATACCCCAGGTGTTATGGTACCATTATTTGTAACTTCAGTAGTACTAGGTGTTAAAATAATACTTGTAATTGAATCATTTTCAACTAATCCAGTACTAGTAATCATATTTAATCCCTGACTTATAGTATCACCATAATAAATTGTTTGATCTAATGCTTTTACAGTTAAAGTTTTTTGTTTTATATTACAATCAAAAGTAGCTTTATCAGTATAAGAACCATTAACACTCGTTTTCCATGAATAATTATCTTTTAATGTTGCAGTTATCGTATAGGTACCTGCATTTTTTTGATTATATCCACTTAACGTATATCCTACTCCACTAGTAGAACTTACTAATTGTTGTGAATTTCCATTATAAGTAAGATTATTACATAGTGTACCAGTAGGTCTATCTATTTCATCACTATATTTACCAATAGATTTACAATATACTTCGTTATTTTCATTCTTAATACAAATATTATTAATTATATCCATAGTTTTATTAGGGTTTATCGTAACTACTCTTCCACTTTCTATAGTGGCAGCTTCAGTAGTGGAATTATCACTACTTATTGCAATCCAATTGTTATCACTATAACTAGGTGTAGTCTCTGTATTAATTATTTTATATCCTGTTATATCATATTTAGATGAATAAGCAGTAAATTTTTTAATTATACCTACTTCGTATTCAATACTTCTAATATACATTTCATCCACATTTTTAATAGTACTAGCATTAGATGCCATAGATACAGTTATATTTTTACCACTAATATCTACATTTTGATGACTATTACTATCTAACCATAGATAAAATTCATAATTAGTATTTTGACTTTCTTTTGTTAAAGAAAAGTCAATACTAATAGGTATCATTTTACTTGTATCATTTCCTTCTACTACATTCTCTCCAACAAAATTACCAGTACTTATCACAGTTCTAGTACTATCATTTACACTTACTAAAGTCCATTTAAAATTAGAAGCTTTAAATATATCAGAATCAGTTGTAGATGTTACTTTTAAATAATTTTGTCCATAAGCATCTAAATTATCTCCATTAGCATTTTTATTAAATGTTAAATTATATCCAATACCCCCTGTATAATCATTACTTTCAGTAAGTGTTTTGTTTTTATCACTTTCTTTTATAGTAAGAGGAGTATATTTGATATATGGATCTAAATCAGCAAAATTAACATTTACATTAACTTCACTACTTTTCCAAGCATACCATGCAAAAGAGGCTCCCATACACATTACAAATATAAAAATATATAAAAAAATAATTTTATTAAAATTTCTCATTAAAACACCTCACAGTTAAAATAAAAAATCACAACCATAATTCTATCCTAATTAATATTACTCTACTAAAATTATAACAAAAATTGATATAATATACAAGTTAATTTTATATTTTTTTAGGTTAAAAAGTTAAAGGCTTGACTTGCAAAAGTAAATTCTACCCTTATTTTTACAAATATGGAATTTACTTATACAAAATAAAACAGTGAAATTTAATTCTTCAATAGTTTATAATAGTCAGTCGATGATGCTTATTCTTTTTTTGAAGGGAGTTTTATATTATGAAGAATAAACATTTATCTTATGACGAAAGATTAGAAATTGAAAGTGGTTTAAAAGATAATTTGTCTTTTAAACAAATTGCTAAAAATATTGCCAGAGATTGTACTACTATATCAAAAGAGATTAAAAATCATATTATCTTTAAAAATTCTGGTGCTGTTGGAAGATCTTTCTTTGATTGTTTACATCGCTACAATTGTCCTTATAAGAAAAAAGGAAAAAAGTGTATTTCTAAATTATGTGAACATTACAAAAAAGAATCTTGTGAAAAATTAAAGAAACCACCATATGTATGTAATGGTTGTTCTAAAAGAAATATTTGTACATTAAGTAAACAACTTTATGATTCACTTATGCTTTTAAAGAATATAAAGATAATTTACAAGAAGCTAGAACAGGAATTACGTATCCAGAAAAAGAAATTGAACATCTCAACAATATCTTAATTCCACTTATTAATGATAAAAAACAATCAATACATCATGCAATGATTAATAATAAGAATACTATTATGTGTTCTGAAAAAGAAATTTATAATTTAGTAAATTTAGGTGTACTAGAAGTAAGAAATATTGATTTACCCAGAAAGGTAAGATTTAGACAAAGAACTAAAAATATTACTCATTATAAAATAGACAAAGAATGTTTAAATGATAGAAGATACGAAGATTACACCATTTTTTTAAATAGCAATCCAGATATTAATATTGTTGAAATGGATACCGTTGAAGGTATTAAAGGTGGAAAAGTATTACTTACAATACACTTTGTAAATTGTTCTTTTATGCTAGCATTTATTAGAGAACATAATGATGCTCAGTCTGTTATCGATATTTTTAATATGATTGAAAATAAATTTGGAATTGAATTATTTAAAAAATTATTTCCAGTTATACTTACTGATAATGGTTCTGAATTTTCTAATCCAACAGAAATTGAATTTAATATGAATACTGGAGAATTAAGAACAAAAATATTTTAATGTGAACCTGGAAGACCAAACCAAAAAGATGCTTGCGAAGTAAATCATGAAATGATAAGAAGAATATTACCAAAAGGAACATCATTAGATAACTTAACACAAGAAGATATTAATTTAATGATGTCTCATATTAATTCATATAAAAGAAAAAAAACTAAATAATTGCTCACCACTTCAATTATTTAGTATTATGTATGGCAAAAATATTGCCATACTATTTGGAATTGTTGAAATAGACTCAAACAACATTAATCTTTCTGAAAATTTATTGAATAAAGATTAATTAATCAACATTTCCCGGTTTCTTTTCTTCTTTCTTTTTCATAAAAGAAAGAAGGCCTGCCCGGCTATGGCACAATAAGCATCATCAAACGTGATACTACATTTGAGAGATGGAACTTACAAATTCAAAAAAAATTTTATTGGCTCGATCTCTTTTAAGTATGCAATAAAATACGTAAAATTCAACTTATCGATAGTATTTTACACCCAAAGTCAGAAAAAAGCTACTATATTTTATTACATAGTAGTATTTTTACCACTTTCAGCGGAATTTACTTCTTCAAAGTGGAACTTAGTTTTGCAACTGAGCAAAGATAAAATAGAAATATTAAAAAGTGATTTATTATATGGACTAAGTGAAGAAGAAATAAAAAATAAAATAGAAAATACAGATTTACAGATATATGATTTTTTGAAAGGGATGAATTAAATGTTAAACGAAACAATAAATATATTAAATGATTTAAATTTATATGAATTAAAAAACAGTATAATACAGAAATAGATTATATAACAAATAATAATCTACCATTTTTAAAGGGATTAAATCATTTTCTAAAAAAATGAATTAAAATATAGAGAAATTAATCGTGCAGAATCAAATATTAAAGTAGCACATTTACCTTATATAAAGGAAATTAAAGATTTTGATTTTGATTATCAACCTAGTATAAACAAGAATGTAATAACAGATTTAGCGACATTAAAATTTATAGAAGAAAAGAAGAATGTATTGTTTATGGGGAAGTCAGGAGTTAGTAAAACTCATTTAGCAACAGCATTAGGAATAGAAGCAGCAAAGAAAAGAAATTCAGTGTATTTTATAAGTTGTAATAATTTAATAACAAATCTAAGTAATGCATTTAAATAAAACAGATTAGAAAGTAAGATTAAATTCTATTGCAAGTATAGATTGTTAATAATAGATGAAATTGATTATTCACCTATTACAAAAGAAGAAGCAAATATGTTTTTTCAGTTAATAGCAAAAAGATATGAAAATAAGCCAACAATAATAACAACAAATCAACCATCTTCAAAATAGGGAGAAGTCTTTGGAGATACAACTATTGCATCAGCAATAGTTGATAGACTTGTTCATCATTCAGTAATTATGAATATTAAAGGAAAATCTTATCAAATAAAAGATTTAGTACAAGAAGATTTTAACGAGGAAAAAAGTAGCTAAAGGCTACAAATTAACTTTAACAAAAACCTACAAAAAATGCTAACATTTACAATGAACCAATTTGTCTCACTTTTTCTATTTATAAACTCCCATTATATCGTGTAGAATTTTCAATAAAATTAATTAATAAAATATTCCCATTAATTCGTGGAGATTAGAAAAATAGTTTCCCAACATTTCGTCGAGAAACTATTTTTTAAACTCTCATCATCCGTGAAGAACCATTTTAATTAAGCACCAGGTTGATTAGTAGTAAATTGAAGATTTAATACAATGTTACCACCAGATGCACCATTTTCGCAATCAACATCTTGACCCTCAATCCAGAAATAAACTCTAACCTTAGTAATATTTCCAGCTGTTAAATTAAATATCTGTTGAGTCTCAGTACTATCAGCACCACTAAAACTTTCTTTTGTTGTATATGCAGGAGTAACTGTAGTAAACTTATTTCCAGAAGTTTTATGAGAACTATTAGCTTCACCTAATTTAACATTCTCATCAGAACTTATAGTAGCATTTATTCCATCATAATTAATTATTGTATTATCAGTTCCAGCCTTAATAGAATCTGCACTCATTTTATAAACTTGAACAGCATTATTAACACCAGTAGCAGTATGAGCATCATAATTTGGTTCCCATAAATATTTATCAGTTCCACCAGTTATAGCTTGTACCTCAGTAGATGTCTTATCAGAAGTTAAACTTCCTAAATTAATAAATGCAACTCTTGAAGCATTCTTAATACCTGAATCATTACCTTCAGCTTTAATTCCAGAACTAGATGTCATATAAATATTAGTAGCAGTACCAGCAGTACCATCAAGTTTGAAGAATAAATCAAACATAACAAACTTACCAGTAGTACCACCTGCTGTACCTTCAACAGTACTATGATTATCTAAAACCGTACTAACATCTGTAGCAGTTAAAATATAATCACCAGCAGCATTAGTATCAACCACACCATAAAACATCTTTAAATAATCATTATTTAAATCCATAGCAGTAGATACTGGTTCTAATGTTGAAGGTAATTGATTTGTAGCAGCGCCATAAGTATTATAAGCTCCTTGCAAATCAGTAGTAGACAAAATTGATTTCCAGTTAATGCCATCAACTGATAACTGAATACCATTTTGTGTGGCAACATTAACTTGAATATTATTAACTGAAACAGTAGTATTTGATGTAAACCATGCATAAGTTGATGTTGTCAATAAGAAACCTGTTATTAATAATAAAAGTAATAATAAAATTGCTCTTTTTTTATGTCCTTTTTTCTCTTCTTCCACAGGAATAACAACAGTTTCTTGCATTTCTTTCTTTTCTTTTTCTTCCATATTAACACTCCTTCTTAAGTATTTAATAGATAAATAATAATCGAGCTTATAACACTCCCCTATTTATATCCTAACAAAATCATATCACAAATTTCGACATAATGCAACAATTTTCTTGACATAATATTTACATTTTTATAAAGTGTAAACTATTACATATTTTCACCACTTAACACTTGCTTAGAATCTATAATAATACGTACCCCCTCAACAATATCTTGATAAATATAATTATTATAACTCTTAGCAAATTTAACCTTTAAAGTATAATTATAAGTTACTCTTTCCAAATGACTAATACTTACCTTATTAGTATATAAATATCTAAAATAAGTATCAGAATCATCTCTCTTTGTCTCATCTAAAGTAACAGCATTACTATAAGTATTACCACCATCATTACTAATATATAATTCGTATTCTAAAGGCAAATTAGTAGTAGTAACAACAGATAAATCATAAGACAAATCAGTCTCAGCTAAATTACCATCACTATCAAAATTAGAAACAGTAAAATTATAAACATAATCCTCATTCCTAGGAATCATCCCCATTAAATTAATAGCATCTGTTTGATAATCAGTACCAACAACATAATAAGCAATACTACTAACTGCAGAACCATTAGAATTAGACTCATATTTAGATAATGTAACAGGACAAAAATACAATATTACTACAAATATTATAAATACAATATTTAACTTACTTATTAAAAAGAATCTTCGTTTATTAAACATTTTTGTCCTCATCCCCTTTCTTAAAAGGAATCTCAGGATCAGTAATATGAGAATAAGTATCACTATAATCTACAGTATCCTTATTTTTTCTCCTTCGTGGAATCTTTTTATTATAAGAAAAAGTAAAACTAAAAAGAAATAAAGTTATAACCATAGAAATAAATACCTTAGGAGTCATAAGTATCTTTTTCCATATTCCAACATTTTTAAATACATAAACAACCCTACCTAAAACAACACTATTATTAATAGGATTATCATTACTAGTATTAGCGTCCCCTCTACAAATAATTTTATCATTATCTATTGAAACAACCCTATGAGTTATAAAATCACCATCATTATAATAAGTAATAACATCACCAACATCATAAGACGAATTAATTTTAACAATAACCATATCAGATATATGAATAGCTTCCCCCATACTTCCACTAGCAACCTCAAAAAAAGTATAGCCAAAAACATTAACATAGTCCTTATGAAACATATTTAACATTACATAACTATACATAGCAAAACCAAGTACCAAAAACACTAGCACAAGTAATATATTTAAAATAATCTGAAAAAATCTATCTAATATCTTTTTAGCCATAATTTCACCACTTTTAATTCTCTACATATTCCTCCAAACCATCACCTTGATACTGAATAACATGTACACTAACTGGAATATTTAATTTATTATTAAATTTACTACCAAGTTCATAATCTTTATTATTATTATCTTCATTATTATTCCATAATAAACTAACCTTTATATCACCAATATAACCATTTTTAATATCATCTAACGAATACACACCGCTATAAACAAACTTATCAGTTCTAATAAGATTACCCCCATTTACATCTTCAATTGAAACAACAGAAAATTCTTTATTATCTAAAGCAGAAAAATCAAAAGTTATATCATATCTAAAAGCAACTTCAGTATCATCTGCAACAATAACTATATCAAAACTACCTGCAATACCAGGAGCAGCCTTACCACTAACAACTCTATTAGAAGTATCAAAATTAATCTCATCTAAAGTAAAAGTATTAGATTTTACAATATCAGTACCATTAATCAAAACTTTCCATGTAGCAAGCTTACTAGTAACCTCACCTGAAGCATTACTTTCAAATACAGAATATGTATTAACAAGTTCAAAACAAAATAATATCAAAAATAAAACATTAGCAATAAATAATACCCTTATTTTCTTCATAGCATACCCAAATTACTTCTTTAAAGAATGCTTAACTTCAATTACGAAAGCATATATCTCATAAACAAATATCAATAATACAGGTAAAATAATAACTAATAAAAATACCCATCTAGACTCTAAAACAGATAAAACACTACCAAGGCCATTATAAACCTTACTGTTATCAACCTTCCCAATTACATATTGAGAAGAAAATTCATATTCACCATCCATTGAAAAAGTATACTCACTATTAGTAACTTTTTTCTTACCAACAACATTACCTAAATTAATACTAACCTGTTGCTCATAAGTATCATAAAAAAATACACCCTCTCCAATCTTAATATCAGATGGATCTTCTCTTTTTACAACTACTAAATCTCCCTTTTTAAATGTTGGTTCTAAAGATTTATCATCAATTATAATAAAACTATAATCTCCAAACTCAGTTACATGAAATTCGTTATAACATAACAAACAAGCAGTAACAACTACTACTATAAATATATAAGGAATTAATAACACCCTAGATAAAATCTTAAAAAACTTCTTCATACCTATCACCTTCTAAAAAAAGTATAACATATAATAAACCCATATGCAATAATTTAACTTTCTAATTAACTAATAAACAATTATAATACATAACTAAATAACTAAAAATATCAATATAAATATAAAATTAACAATCAATATTATTTTTAACCTCACAAATAAAAGACATATCTTCTATATTAATATTATTATCTTTAATACTCTTATAAACAAGAATTTTCTTACAAGTATTAATAATAGAATCAATATTATTAATATCCAACATATCAGAATTAATATTAAAATTCATAAGTTTATATCTATCACTTATAATAAGTCCAATATCTTTACTATTATTTATAAAAATATTATCAATAATTGTATTATAAGGACTCAATAATAATTCATCCAACTTTAATATCATATCATTTATATATTCATTAGTAACATCATCATTTTCTTCCTTATAAATACTTCTCAAAAATATATAATTAGATCTAACTAATAACAATATATCATAATAACTAGCATTATCTTCAAGCATACTAACCCTATCATAAAATCTATCAAAATCTAAATTATCATATAATTTCTTTATTTCCATAATAGTATTATCAATAGAAATATCCATATTTTCTATATAACTATCAGTCTTTTTCTTAAATAAACATTTACTATTAACCTTTTTATTTAAAGAAAATAATTTTCCCTCTAATTTTGAAATATCTTTATATTTTGTTTTTAAAACATTCTTATATTGATTTTTATTATTATACAATTCTTTAACCTTATCTATAATATTAGAAACTTCCATTATTCCCTTATATTCAATTAAAGAATAATATAGACTAAATATATTAGAATAATTAATATCCATATCACTATTATAACTAGACACTAAATCCTCTAAATTTTTACTATTCTTTGAATCATTATAATCAGAAACATTATTTATATTATTAATAAAACTATCAATAATTAAATACTTATCCTCAAAAATTTCTTTATCATAACTCTTTTTAATTTCATAATAATGATTTAAATATTCTAAACAATTATTATTATATTTATTAAATACCTCTTTCTTCCTCATATTGTAATAATTATCAAATTTCTTTTTATTCTTCCAGTATAAATACTTAAAATTAACTTCAATATGAAAAATAATGTCAGGACATTTCCAATAAATATTAGAAAACTTCTCCTTTAAAGTATCAACATCGCCATTATTATAACATCTTATAAAATAATCCATATATTCACTTGTATATCTACTAAAATTAAAATCCTTAGCCTCTAATTTAATATTAATAGAAGCAAAACATTTAATAGCGCTATCAATATCCTTATGAACTCTATCAAGATTTCCCTTATAAAAATGACTTAAATCAAACAATATTCTATCTAAACCAGATAATTCATAAGAAGTATAATATTGATTAGTATAACAAATATTTTCAAGCATATTATCAATATCATTTTTATATCTATCTATATTATCATTTCTTTTCACATTTAAAATACTATTATACCTATTAACTAATTCTTTATATATTAAATCCTTATATCTCAAATACTCATCTTTATTTAACTTAATAGTATCCAAATATTTTTTCTTATTCTTAATATTATTTTTAGGTAAATTGGATAATACCTCTTTTATAGAAGAAATCTTATTATCAAAATCATTAAGCATTAATATCATCTCCATCTAAATTATCTTTAATTTCCTTATCTAAATAATCTATAAAAGCATTAATTCTTTTATAAAGTTCTAATAACTCTAAAGAAGATAACTCCTTAAAATCAATATTATCCATAATTTCACCTCTTTTTTACTTATTCAATAATTATATATTTATATATATTACCAATATAAGAATTACCATCATATAAACTAAATACTACCTTATAAGTACCAGTTGGTAAATTCTCCTTAAACCTAATACTAACACTATTAACCTCATCTGGATTAGAAACACATATATATTCCTTTAAAACATTACTACTAGAAAATCCATTACTAGTAAGATAATCTGCTAAATCAACTAAATCATAATCCATATCATATACATTATCATATTTCCTTCTATATAAAGAAATATGAATATTAGGATTTTCCAAACCAGAATCATAATTTATAGTAAAGTCAACTTTATTAGTACCACTAAGATTATTACCAGTCTTAGCATCAATTATAGCACTTTTTTCACTCATTGTCGCACTCATTCCAAAAATATTATTAATAACTTTTAAATTAACTGAAGTAGAACTAGAAGCATTAAGACCATAATAAATACCATCAGAAGAACCAAAAGATTCAATTAAAATTTTATAATTACCACTAGCTAAAGTACTATTTTTAGTATTAATTTTTATCTTAGCAGCAACATTAGTTACCCTAGGAGCAATATTAAATCTAACAGTACCATCAACTCTAGGATAATAAGTAGAACCATTATAAGTAAATGATACACCAAATAAACTAGCGCCATTAACTAAATTATCGTTTTCATCATATAAAGATAATTTAACTCCCATCTTTTGATCAAAATATTTAGTATCATAAATAACTGAAGAATTATTGGTTTTATCTTGTACAAAATCAGTAGTAGCAGTTAAAGTAACACTATCACCTATATATATAGAATCAGATGATAACTTGCCACTAACATTAACCTTAGCATCCTTATTTTCATATAAGTTAAATACCATTTTCTCCTGTGCTATACCAAGTACTGGAATAACAGCATTATCATTAGAATTTCTAAGTTCCAATAAAAACGACTTTGACAATACATCTGTATCAATATTACTTTCACTAAAATCTACTATGAAAATAAATTCTTCACTAATTGTTTTAGTTTTACTATCATAATATATAGAATTTTTCTCTTCATCATTATAATTATTACCACTACTAATACTACCCATCTTAACAAACTTAGATAACTTATACGAAACCTCACCTTCTCTATTATACTCATATAACGCATCATTATAATCAGTTGAATTAACAACATAATAATAATATTCAGGACTATCACCACTTGCAAAATCAATCATAGTAATTTTTGTATCAACAGGAAGTACATAAGAAGAAGTTAAAGACCTATAATAACCATCCTTATAAATAGTATTATCAGAATTAGAAAACAAAGAATAATATGCACTAAAAGTACCATCATTAGTAATATTAACATTTGAATTAGCAAACATCTTATATTGACTACCAACATTGATTGTAGCCTCATAATTATCACCATCATATAAAGCAGTCGATAACTTAACAACTATATTAATTCTCTCCACCTTATTAGATAATTCATCTATAGGCGTAACAACCATCAAAGATATTGTAACACTTCCCAAATCCTTAGTATCAGTCAAGTTCTTAGAATGATATAAATAAAATACAAAACTAGGTATATCAGTTGAATTATCTTTATAATAAGTATCAGTACCATCAACCTTATTACTATCAGTTAAAAACTCAGTATTACCAACAGTAATCCATCCATTATTACCAGACTTCATACCCAAACCAAAGTTTTTATTAGCATCTTCCACACTCTTAGCAACTCTAGGAATATCATCTGAATTAAGTAAAGATACATCACTACTAAGATCATCAAAATTAACACCCAAGACATCTATCTCAGTATTAGGAGTATAATAATCCAAAAGTTGTAACTCATAAGTACCCAAAGTAGAAAATTTAGAAGCAATAAGTTTTACCTCAATAGAATTAATATCTTCACCAATTACCCAACGATAATAACTAGCAGAAGGTGGCGTAGGAATAATATAATCTGAATATATTGAATCTCCTTCTTCACTAGGATAGTTAGAATAAAAACCATCTTTATAATAATCATGATCTATTTTATGCAAACCAACAACATAACTACCACTAGAAAAATAATATAATTCACTAGAAGATACCTTATCTAAAGATTCATACTTAGAAGAATACAAAGCAGTTGATATTTTACCAGTTCTATCCCTAGTAAACATTCCAAAAAAAGTCATACCATCAACTTCACCATAACTAGATAAAGTCTCACTATCAGAAATATTCAAATTCTTTCCTTCATGCATATATACTCTATTATCAACATTTTTCTCTACTTTCTTACTATCAGAATTAATACTAACACTTGCTAATACTTCTTCTCCCTCAATATCAACTAAAGAAGAAAACCTCTTAAGTAAGTTAGCACCCCTATCCAAAAACAATGTAGAACCATTTTTTAACTTTAATCTATCAACTCTACTTATAGTAAATAACTCATTATCAAATTTATTAGTCCTATCCTTAGCACCTGATAAAAATATTGCTGAATTATCTAAAGTAACAATATCTGCTCTTTGAATAGAAATATTATTTTTATAATCATCAAAACTTCCATAATTACTAATTGTAATATAACTATATCCACCAGAAGAAGAAGCATTACCACTACCAAATATAGAACCAGAAATATTAAAGTTATTATATCCATTAGCATCTATATAAATATTAATACCCTTAGTAACTGAAATATAACTAAAATCATATTCCTCACTACCACTAGCATTAGCCTCTCCACCACCAAATACAGTACCAAAAATATTAATATCTCCACCAACTAATTTATACTTACTATCTATAACATCATTACCTATATTTAAATCAACCACCCCAAACAACCTAGAAGTATTAGCACCGCCATAAACATTACCACCTATAGTAGCAGATGCTATATTAACCTCACCAGTTGCAGAATCAGATTTATTACAAGTTAAAGTAACATTATCATTAGTAACAATATCAGAATCACATCCAACAGTAGCAGCATTACCACCACCAAATACATGTTTACCAACATTAACATTATCAGAAATATTAAGTAAAGTATTACCTATAACAGAAGCCGTTGTACCATTACCACCAGCATATATACTGTCAGTTATAACACCCCCAACAACACTAACAGAAGTATTCCCCCCTATAGCACCATAATTTCCACCACCAAATATATTAGCAATTTCATTATGATTACTTGAAACAGTAGTATTACCAAGAACCGTTGCCTGATTTCCACCACCATAAATAGAACCATCAATATTACTAGTATCAACTTTCAAAATAGTATTACCACTTACTTTACCAGCGTCTCCACCAGCATAAACGCTTCCCCTTATTGTAACACTATCCAAAATAACATTAGTATCTGTAGTAACTTCACCTTGTCTACCACCACCATAAACATCTCCTAATACCTTAGCACCATTTATAGAAACATTAGTATTAGTATTAACTCTAGCCTCATCTCCACCACCATAAACAGAAGTATCAACTATAGCCTTATCACTAATATTAACATTAGTTAAGTAAGTATCAGCTTTCTTACCACCACCATAAATAACATCATATTCACCAGAAGTAAGATTAATATTTGAAGTTTTTGTACTACCACCTAAATTATTACCACCAAATAAATTAGTTACATATACATCATCAAACCCAACTGTTTTATATTCATTTCCATCACTATCATAACCAATAATTATGTATCCTAATATTTTAAACTTATCATAACTAACTTTAGAATGAACATTAAAACTAAATGTATGAGTATTACCATTACTAATAGTATTAGTACCATACCACTGATTAACCTGATTAGCATGTATATAATTACCATCTTGCCATACCTTAGTACTAGACCAGTTAGAATCAAATAATATAGAATTAGCAATCAAATAATAATCCCAATTTACAATATCTTTTCCCGTATTATTTACAATATTTACAGAAATAGTCTCAGATGATAACTTATCAGTAACTCCGCTATTATTAACAGTACTAGTAGTAAAACTAGAAGAAGAAGTCAAATTACTATTATTAATAGTACTAGTAGTATTTTTTATATAACTATCAGCAACATCCCCACTAGTGTTTGATCCACCAAATAAATTAACAACATTACCCTTATTAAGATTAATATGAGTATCATTAACCCCAGCTTCACTACCACCACCATACATATTAGTAATAACACCATAGATCAAATTTATGTTTGAAGTAGTACTACTAGCCTTCAAACCACCACCATATACATTATCAATATAACCACCATTTATAGTAATATTTGAAATTTTAGTAATACCACCAGCATTATTACCACCATATATATTAGTAGCAACTCCATCATTAACATTAATATAACTAACCGGAATATCACCACTAGTATTTGAGCCACCAAATAAATTAACAACCTTATTATTAAGAATTATATTTGTATCTTCTCCAACAGAAGTTTTTTCTCCACCACCATATACAGTATTAATATCACCACCATCAACAATTACATTTGTCTTAGTAGTAATACCGCCTAAATTATTACCACCATATACAGTTGTAGCACTTCCGTTTTTCAAAGAAACATTACTTAAATCAACATCTCCACTATTATTAGAACCACCAAAAATATTTATACAATTAGCACCATCAAGAAGTACATTACTAGTAGTTACACCAGCACTATTACCACCACCAAAAGCATTATTAACAGTTCCACCTAATAAATTAATATAAGGACTTTCAACGCTAGTTTGGTTACCACCAGCATATGCATTATCAATCTCTCCTCCACGGACATTAACTATAACACTACCATTAGGAACTCCTTTTAAATCATTACCACCATATACATTATTAAGAGTACCACCATATATATTAACTTCTATATTACCAAGTACATAAGGAGTATAAGTACTACTACCTTCTCCTCCTCCAAAAACATTATTTATTGTACCAGAATATACATTAACATTTGTCTCATATTCTGAAATATTAGTACCTCTAGTATTACCATTTACAGTACCAAAAGCACTACCACCATATACAGAAGTTTTAATAACTGGACTAGCATTAGAAGAATTTTCTTTACCAATTGTAACATTTATATTTCTAGTAACAAAAGTACCAGAATTTGTTGAAGATTGATATCCACCTTCTCCTCCTCCATATACAGAACCATTTACAGTACCACCAGTTACATTTAAATTTACTTCACCATAAACAACTCCTAATTTATTAGCACCACCATAAATAGAACCTTCAATAATTCCATCAGTCATTTCAATAGTAATATTTGAAATTTTTGAACTAGAACCAGAACCATTATTATTTCCACCACCATATACAGAACCATTTACAGTACCACCTTTAATCTTAATATTAGTACTATTTGATGATAAACTACTACTTATACCAGTAGCACCATAATTTCCTCCACCATATACATTTCTCTTAACAACAGCCTTACCATCTATCACAATATTAGAATTATCATTTGAACCAATAGAATCAGTACCATTCTTACCATTACCAATTCCAAAAACACTACCAGCCTCAGCACCCCATAAAGAATTACTTGCATTAACATTATTTTCACTACCAATAACAGCAGTACCACCTATATAAACAAACGAACTACCATTTAAAGTACCATCACCACTACTACCTTGATATCCATTAGAACCACCAAATACATTATAATTAATAGTACCACCAGTAACAGAAATAATTCTATTACCATAAGTAGCACTAACTCCAGCACCACCTACAATACTATCAATCTCACCACCAGTTATATACATATATATATCATTTAAACTACTTCTACTACTATTAGAACAAGGACCACCAATCAAATTATAAATCCAACCGCCCTCAACTCTTACTTTTTTAGGTGCATAATGATCCCCATAACCTCTACCACCAACATAAATACCGGTAGCATAATTATATTTACCAGAACCAAATTTTCCACTCTTAACAATAAAATCAAAAATTAAACTAGTAGAATTATTAGAAGCATAATAATTACCACCACCCCAACCAGAAGAAGCACAAAAATAAACGTCTAAATAACTATTATTATTAGTAACTTTATCATAATCATTACCATATATACCCTTAGCATTTAAATATTTAGAAGAGGAACTACTAAAAGAAGAATTCGATAAAGAAATAGAATTATAAAAGCCACTTTCAATGATTATTTTATATTTAGTAGTATTATTACTACTTCCAATATTATAAGAACTATTATCACCAGCTAAAACAGCATTAAAAGTTTTATAATTACCACTTTGCACTATCCCTCTTCCTAACCTAACATTATGATAATTACCATAAAAATACCTTGAAGTATTATCATATCTAGAATTAGGACCATTATAATCATTATTAGAATAAGAATTTATCTTAATATTTTCAATATTAAGATCATTATAAGCAATAACAGCATTATTAGAAACATTCCAAGTAACATTATTCCTATAATCATTACCATTATATACACTAGTTAATGTATAAGGTTTATTTAAACTACTACCAGGAACACTATCAGTAGTAGCCTTCATAACAATAATATTAGTATCTCTAGTAACTAAATAATAATACTCAATACCATCTAAAGCTAATTCTTCAGCACCATTAGCATCATAATACTGAATTAACTCATAATAATCACAACCATTCCGATCATTACATGTACCACTATCTTGATATATACCTAAATCATTATAATAACCAGCAGAAGAAGAATACCTCTCAACATGAATCTTTCTATAATATCCACTAACATTACTACCTACTTCAATACCAGGTAAAGTTTCATATCCAGTAATTTGTGGAGTATAAGTTTGCATTTGACTATTCCAACCATTATTAGACAATTTATAATAAGTTATACTTGGATCATAATTATTTTCTGTAACCTTAGCATAATAAGTACAAGTATTACTACCCCACCCAGGATTACATTGTTGTCCAGATATATCATTACCATATTGATCGTAAGACCCATTAGGATAATAAGACCTATTCCACCAATTACCACCTGATATAGTTTCCTGAGTATAAAGGCCAGTAACATCTTCATAAATAGCAACAGTACCACCAAATTGAACCATACCTTTATTTTTTAAATTATTAAAAGCAGAAGACCATTGATTAGAAGTAGAAGTAATATTAGCAACATTAGCATTTACCCAACTAGCATGCATTGTAATATCTATATCACTATTATCATTTACAGCAATTTTTACATATCTCTCATAATAAGTATCATCATAACTTATTGTAGCATTATTATAATTAGTAACCCACCCATTAAAAGCCTTATCAGTAGGTCTATCAGTAAAAGGATTTTCTATTAAATCAATAGTTACATAACCATCCTTAATAGGATACAATTTATAATATTCATATACATTCTGTCTTTCAGTTAAACTAACATACCCTATCAAAGAACTATCACTTATTGAAGTACCACTATAAGTAATATGAACCTTAACTAAATTATCACTATTATATATATTTTGATTATCACCAGTTGGAATAGTACCATCTAAACTCTCTGTATAATTAAGACTTTGATAATAATACCAATCTTCTTCTTCCTGATCAACAATAACTTTATTATCAACTACCCCACTAAGATTACCAGAAGAATTTATAGTACCATCTGAATTAGTAGTAAATAAACCTAAACTAAAACCAATAGTAACAAAAGCAATTGAAACAATAACAAGAACGCCCAAAATAGACAAAATTTGCATTTTTTTATTACACTTTTTCTGCAATTTTCTTCTCATCATTTCACCTCACTTCTACCTCTATCTTATATAAGTAAATTATAGCATAATTACATAATAAAAATCAAGAGTGAACTAACCTAGTTCATCCCTTGATTTCTTCATTTATAACACATCACAATTTTATATTAATTATAAAAGTTCATATTTTACTTTATAATATTTTTTTTCATTCTTAATACAAATATTATTAATTGTATCCATAGTTTTATTAGGGTTTATCGTAACTATTTTTCCACTTTCTATAGTGGCAGCTTCAGTAGTGGAATTATCACTACTTATTGCAATCCAATCATTATCACTATAACTAGGTGTTGTTTCTGTATTAATTATTTTATATCCTGTTATATCATATTTAGATGAATAAGCAGTAAATTTTTTAATTACTCCTACTTCGTATTCAATACTTCTAATATACATTTCATCTATATCTTTAATAGTACTAGCATTAGATGCCATAGATACAGTTATATTTTTACCACTAATATCTACATTTTGATGACTATTACTATCTAACCATAGATAAAATTCATAATTAGTATTTTGACTTTCTTTTGTTAAAGAAAAGTCAATACTAATAGGTATCATTTTACTTGTATCATTTCCTTCTACTACATTCTCTCCAACAAAATTACCAGTACTTATCACAGTTCTAGTACTATCATTTACACTTACTAAAGTCCATTTAAAATTAGAAGCTTTAAATATATCAGAATCAGTTGTAGATGTTACTTTTAAATAATTTTGTCCATAAGCATCTAAATTATCTCCATTAGCATTTTTATTAAATGTTAAATTATATCCAATACCCCCTGTATAATCATTACTTTCAGTAAGTGTTTTGTTTTTATCACTTTCTTTTATAGTAAGAGGAGTATATTTGATATATGGATCTAAATCAGCAAAATTAACATTTACATTAACTTCACTACTTTTCCAAGCATACCATGCAAAAGAGGCTCCCATACACATTACAAATATAAAAATATATAAAAATATTATTTTACCTTTTTTCATATAATCACCTCCATTAGGAGATAACAAAATAGCTTAGTATCTACTAAACTATTAGTATATCTATATATATTGAGATGTAGTGTAAAACCTATAATACTAGATTTCTTGCACCCTCAATTTTACTTTTAGTTAATAAAAGTGATGCACATAAAATAATCATATTGAATAAGATATATTTCATATACACCTGCTACTTTCTCTTAAAATTATATCAAAATATTATAGCAAAATCAAGAAGGATTAGTAGTAAATTGCAAATTAAAACTAATATCACCAACAGAAGCATTATTTTCACAATCAACATCTTGTCCTTCTATCCATAAGTATACCCTAACTTTTGTAATACCAGAAGCAAGTTGAAATAATTCTGTATTATTACTATTATTATTAACAGTAGTAATATCAACATCAACTGTCTTAAATAAATTAGGATATAAACTAGCCTTGGCAGAATTAAGCCCTATATTTTGATTGCTAGAAATATCAGATATAATACCATCATAAATAATTCTAGTTCCCCCAACAGTACTAGTATTAACACCATATACATTTAAAGCATTACTAACCCCATATGCAGTATGAGTATCATAATTAGGTTCCCAAATATAAACATTATTAGAATCATTAGTAGATAAACTCTGAATAGTACCAAGTCCACTACCATCTAAAGTATTACCCTCCAATATAAAAGCAATCCTAACAGCATTCTCTATACCATAACTATTATCTCCCTGATAAGTAACCTTAGAATCACTAGTTAAATATATAGCCTTACTCTCAGTAGTTTTTAAAAATAAATCAAACGCTAAAAACTTTCCTGAAGAACTATCACCATTCCCCTCTTCTTCAATACTTCTACTAGCAGTTAAAATATAATTACCCAAACTATCATTAGTAACCTCACCATAATACATTACTAATTTACCATCATTAATATCTCCCCCTGTACTAGTAGGTTCCAAATAAGAAGGAAGTTGATTAACACTAGTAGGATAATTGCCATTATGAACACTAGTCAAATCATCTATATCCAACATTGCCTTCCATTCACTACCATCAGCACTTATTTCAATACCACCAGCAGCATTAACCTTAACATCTAAACTATTAACAGATACCATTCTATTAGTAGTAAACCAAGCATAAGTAGTAGTAGATAATAATATTCCTGTAAGAAGTAATATAAATAATAAATACAATATTCTTCTATTATTACTATCATCATTTTCTTCTCTTCTATATATAATTTTTCTTCCCTTTACCTTACTTCTCATTTCACACCTCACTTATCCTTGTTTAATATGTTCCTCAGTAATATCCATATGCATCTTTATTTCTCCACCAATTAAAGCATTAACACAATCAGGATCATCACCCTCAAGCCATACTACTATAGTAAATTTATCAACATCTCCAGGAGCAAATTTCTCTCTTTCCTCTAAAACAGGTATCTTATTATCATAAAACAAAACACTATCTTCTTCAGCCTTACCAGTAGAACTATTAACCTTAGCATATATCTTTCTTTCTCCATTACGGATTATCATTATCCTAACAGCTTCATCTACATTCCTAATAACATCATCTATAGTAATTTGATACCAATAATGAACAACCTCAGTACCTTGATTCTCAATATAAAAAGTATATGCTATATAATTATCACCATTATGACCACCATCACCCATATTGTCTATATCATTAGGTATCCACTTATAAGAAATATTATCCATAAAATCTATATCATCAGCATATAACTTAAATTTACCATCTTTCCTACTAGAAGAATCATATAAGACAATTCCACTATCTAAACCAAAACTACTATCTAAAGTAATAGTAAACTTACCACCATTATAAATAATACCCAAAATAAAATAAGTAATAGTTAATAACAAAATCAAAACTAAAATAACTATCTTAGATATCTTAGAAAACTTCTTTCTTCTTTTTAATTTAGAAGCAGTAACAATTACTGTCCCATTAGCCATAAAACCTCACCACTCTACATTATTCTTATATTAATTATACTTTATGTATTTTTTAGTGTCAACTTAATTTAAAATACTTTACACATTGCATAACATTTAATATTATGATATAATCTTATCATACGAGGGGAGCTAAAAATGAGTACTAGAACTATAAAATATAATTTAAAATACAACCAAAAACTAAAACTTTTATTAGCGTGTATATCACTATTAATATGTATATCTTTCATTAAAGAAACATATGCAAAATATGTAACAGAAACAAGTGCAGGAGTAGATATAACAATAGCAAAATGGAAAATATTAGTTAATAATCAAGACATCGTAAATAATAATAATCTAACCTCAACAATTACACCAAAATTTACTGGAAATACTAATATTAAAGATGATGTCATTGCTCCCGGAGCTACAGGATATTTTGACTTAATAATAGATCCGACAAATACAGATGTAACATTTTCATATGAAATAACATCATCAGTAAATGAAAACAGCAGTGTCAAAGACTTATATATAACAGGATATAGTATCAATGACAACGAAGAAATAAAATTTAAAGAAGAAGAACAAAAAATAATCAAAAATACAATATTTTACGAAGAACAAAGAACTCCAACCAAAATAAGAGTATTTATATCATGGCAAGATGGAGAAAATGAAACTATGAATAATATAGCAGATACATCCGCTACTCAAATCAAAGACAAAACTGCTAAAGTAGACGTAAATATCAAATTTATTCAAACACCAAAAGCAGAAAAACAAACCCCCTAAAAACAAAGAAGCACTAAATTGAAGTGATAAAATAAATGTAGACAGTCAAAAAAGACACAGTCTGCATTTTTTTGTGCAATAATAGTTTCAAGAAGGGAAAATATATGAGAAAAAATAATATGAAAAAACCTGAAGAAAAAGAGATAATTGTTAAAAGGTATTTTTGTGGAGAATCAGTTGCAAAATTAGCTAGTGAATATGAAATAGGAGTAAGACAAATATATCATTGGATTAATAAATATCAAGAAAATGGTATTGAAGGCTTAAAATCTAATACAGATCAAGGTTCAGTTTATTCTTCTACTAGTTACAACAATCTTCTAAATGAATTTAATATTCAAAGATCCATGTCTAGAGCTGGAACTCCTACAGACAATCCCATTAATGAATCATTAAATGGTTGGATTAAAGAAGAGTTGTTTATTGATTTCAATTTAAAACATTCTAACGACATTCCAAATCTAATAAAATTATACATTGATTATTATAATAATGAAAGACCAAGTTATGCATTAAATTATAAAACCCCAATTCAATTTAAAATTGAATCAGGATTTTAAGTGCTTTTTTTAAATTGTCTACTTTTTATTGACTAGTTCAAATTAATGCTTCTTTTAATTTATATAATTTAAGCTTGTAATGCTATAATTCTAAGTTTAATTTCAATAACACTACCCTTAGGATTTTTTTCATAATAATCATACGCCTTTTTTCCCCATTCTGTATCACTCACATCATCCCCTGATTCATAAGGCCAAACAACAGAAAAATAGAATCCCTCTTCACCACCACCATGACTAACAATAGAATTAGTAACGCCTATATCAATAGTAAAAGGATAATCATTTTTAAGAGAATTAAGTAATTCATCACTAGTAATCCCTCCATCAGAAACAACATACTCAGTATCTAAAATTCTAACAGATAAAAGTTCATAATTTAATTTACCATCAGTCTCTCCAACATTTTTAATCCTAATTTCATCCCTATAATCATCCATACCAGGAAACATCTCACTAACACTAAAACTTACCTCTTCCTCTAATTGCTCATTATTTATTTCAAAAGAAATATTCCAAGATTTAACATGAACATCTACTCCAGTAGCAACTTTATTAGTATAAATAAACCAAGCAAAAGAATTAAAACTAATAAGTAATGCAAAAAATAACAAACTCCTTAAATTTAATCTTCTCTTTAAAACTATTAAAATAGCTCTACCTAAAGAAACATTATCATTCTTATCATTCACATTACTCACCACCTTTAATTACTTTTCATCTTTTTCTCCTTCGCATGGATAACATCCATTATCTCAAAAAATAACAGCACCACAAACGGTACAAAAACAATAAAATAAAATCCATACATATTATTAATAAGTTTTGACAACATACTAAGAATTTTAAACTTATAAACAACTCGTCCCATAATCTGAGAAGAAGTAACTATAGGATCCTCAACACTATTAGCAAGTCCTTTAGTATGAAAATATTTCTCACCCTTAGTTTCATCAATTTTAATAATTTGATGAGTTACAATCTTATCTTTAAAATCACCAGAAGCTCCCATATAAACAACATCTTCTCCAATATTTAAACTATTTATATCAGTCTCCCTACTAAGTATCATATCCCCAACTTTATATTTAGGAACCATACTCTCAGTAACAATAGTAAAGATTCTATACCCAAATACAGTTAAATTATTATTAGATACTCTTTGAATAAAAATAACACTAACCAAAAGTACTATAAGTAAAGATAGCATTGCTTTTAATATACTCTTAACAATTCTGTATCCCTTATTTTTTTCTAATTTTTTAAATTTCTCTTTCATATCAACATTCTTCTTTCCATCATCATTATATTTTTAAATTATTTAAAGAATCTAAATAATTACTAATATGTTTTCTAAATATTTGTTGTATCTCCCTATCACTAGTAACATTCTTATATTTAATAATAGTATACTGTTTAGATACAATATCTTTAAGTTCATCCTCACTTATATTTTCATTTAATGCCATAACTTGTGACACCATATTACCAACAATCTTCTCAGATATATCTTTTTTATTAACCGTACTTTCCGTATTAGATAATGAATCCATAACTAAATAATTAAGCATAAAAGACTCATCAATACATTCCTTTAAATTTCCATTATCCTCATAATTTTTATTATCTTTCTTTTTCTTTACAGAACTATCCATATGACTCTGCAAATAATTCCATAAATTTAAAGCATACTGAAAATTAACATTTTTTAAAATCAAATTAGTCTTCTTTATAGGAGAAGTAACTAAAGCAACATGTAACTTAGCTAAATTTTTATATACATCACTATTAGTAAGATCACTAATCTGCACCTCTAACTTACTAATTCTGTCTGCTATAGATAAATTATTATCCCCCTTATTACCACTACCATTAGATTTTAATTTAGAGTTCATCTCCATCGATACATCAACCATAGTACCACCAATCTTAGTACTACCATTATACTGAAACTTCTTATTATCCCTAACAGAAGATTCCGCTATCTCCCCTAAAGATTTCTTTCTCTCAAGATAAGCCCTCATATTTTGAATTAAACTATAAATAAATCTATTTTCATAAGTATTAAAACTCTCCTCTTTATTAATATTAAGAATTTTAGAAGGTTTTACATCGCCAGTCTTTTTATCATAATCCTGAATTAAATTAGTATTTCTAGACAAATGCTTAATACTCTCAACTGTAACCCTTCTAGCAAGTTCAATCTTAACTATATCTTCCTCATTAACAATAAAACGATTAGGATTTCTTAAAATATTATCCAAATATCTAATACATTCCTCCATCTTATCAAGCCATTCATAATCATAATCTTCACTATTATAATCAGTAACAACCCTTAAATTAGAATTAATATGACTAGAAAAAGCCTCTTTCTTTTTATCATCAGCATTATTATAATAATCAATAATTTTTAAGTCATCCATATTTTTCATCTCCTATGCCATCTTCTTAAGTCTTAATAAATACTCTTCACATTCTTTCATTTTACCCTTACCAAAAGTCTTATCCAAAAATTCAATATAACCATCAATTTCATCTCTAATATAAGATACATTTAATTGCTCAAATTTTCTTAAAATCTTTCTAGCAATGAAATAATCAACTCCATCAACTTCATCTCCACCACAAGCTACATATACAGGAACAAATTTCTTCATATGAGCCACAATTCTGTTACCAAAAGCGATTCTAAAATGCGCTATAACATAATTATCCATTTGTTCTATTTTATCCAAAGTATCCTTTGAAATAGGATTATCCGCTATAGCAGTAACAAACAAATTATTCAAATAACTATAATTAATATCCTGAGCACTAACATCAGTAGGTTCAAAAACTTGTCCCTTATCATTAATATCAAGAGGCATCGCTCTATCATATACCTTATCAGTAACCATAAAAGTAGAATCATCATTATTGATAGTACCAATATACCACATATTAGCAGGTATTTTTAATTTACCATCAATAAGCTTTTTAGGATCACTCTTCCATGGAGCAGAAACCAATTCAACAATCCATTCATCCTTATTAGGCATTTCCAAAATAGAAAGCATCTCTGCAAAATAATATTCAACACGAGAAATATTCATCTCATCCAATATTACAGTATATACATCATCAGTATAACCCGCTAAATACATTTCCTTTAATACCTCAGTTTCATTAAATTTTTTAGTAAATTCATTAAAATAACCAAATAATTCAGTTCTATCACGCCAAGAAGGTTGAACTGACGCAACACAAGAATCATGTTTTAAAAACTTTCCCCAAGCATAAGCAAGTGATGTTTTACCAGTACCAGAAATACCTTGTAAAATAACCAACTTAGTAGAAGCCAAAGCAGATATAAATAACCTAATCATTTCAGTCTTATAATAAAGACCTAACTTACCAGCAGCAAAATTTCTAAACATCTCAACTAACTCTGGTAAAGTAAAACTATTATTATAATTTTGAACTTTATACTTAGAATACTCTTCATCTATCATAGCAAGTTTAGCAAATCTTTGTCCATCACCAGCATCTACTACCTCACCACTAACTTCTTCCTTAGCATCTTCACCAGGCTTTAATCCTAATTGAGATACCTTCATAGCAAGAATATCTTCTTTTTCTTTTACTAAACTAGAAACCTGATCATTTAAAGTTGCAACCTCCTCAAGTAAAGACTCTTGCTCTACTAAAGTTTTTCTAAACCTAACATATTTTCTAATAAGTAAATATCCCAAAAATATTATTAAAGCAAGTATTATTAATACCACCGCTATAGCGCCCACTACTAATACCCACTCAGGACCATTAAAATCACCCTTATAAAAATTAATAACAGAAACATATGATTTTATATTAAACATCTGAATTAGTCCATTACCAATTCCCTTTAATATAGTAAGAACTCCATTAAAAAATTGCATTAAAAACTCATATAAAAATCTAAAAAAAGTATCCATCTAACAACCACCTACTTCCTAATAATAACATTATCTAACTTAGAAAATCTTAAATCATTTTCCAAAACAATAATATATTTAAATACACCCAATTTTTGATATTCTATCTCATCTATAAAATCACTATCAAAAATACATACACTAAACTTAAATCCCTCTCTCATAAGTTCATATATTTTATCTTTATTTAAATTAAAATCACTATAATTAATTTTAAAACAAATAAACTCCTTACTAATATCATTATCAATTATTTGTAATAGTCTTTTAAATTTATCAACCTTATCACTAATTTTAATATCAAAATCAACCAAATATTCTTTATCAAAAGTACCACTAATAATATTAATAAGTATATTCTTAGAAAGTAAATACAAACAAACATTTAGCATATCTTCCCTTATAATTTCAGAATTTCTAACCTTCTCTATAGCAAACTCACTATATAACCTTGGTATCTTAATATTATCTTCTAATTTTACATCATAGACACCCTTAATATTACATCTTTTAAATACAAGTTCAAAATCCTTAGTATCAAATTTAAGTAAATATTTATTCTTTCTCTCAAGATCATCTTTATACATAAGATTAAATTCTTTTTTGCACACCTTTATATCTATATTACTATATCTTAAAAACATATCATTTATTAAAGAATCTAAAATCTCGTTATAATCCATTTCTAATCTTTTAACACCATCAAAATACATAATATACTTAAAGAAATAAAAAGTATCCTTTATTATAATAATATCCTTAGGACTATCCATATTCTCTAATAATGAATCACATTTACTCTTTAAATAATAATTAATATTAGAAACAAATCCCTTTTGTTTTAAAGAAAATAAATTATAATATCTAACTTTTTCATAAACATCATAAAATTCCATAAAAATATCCCTATTATAATATCTATTCATAAAAAACTTCATATATCTAATATTACACTTTCTACAAAAAGAAACATAATTAGAAACAACATTACAACTCATAAAAACACCTTCATTCTACTCAAAACTAACATCAACAATAGAATTATTATTAACAATAGGATAAGTATAATCTTTACTATCATCTACCTTATAAAACTTAATAGTATTAGATGATAAAGCATCTATACCAAAAGTAATATCATTAACATAATCATATCCATCACTAAATTTTTTAGTCTTAACACTATATCTACTCAAATAAGCATGACTAGTCATATCAAGTATAACACTATTAGGATCAAAATTAAGATGAATAACAGAAGAAGTACATTTTCTTTTCTTTTCATCATCTAATGCTTGATAAGTAGAAATATCAATCTTATCTCCAATACTATAATTATCAAAAGCAGAAATAACCTTATAATAATCAAGAGTATTAGTAATCCTAACCTCTAAATAAGGACTACCCTTAGAATCATCTATTTCATAAGATAAACCATACATACCTACCACTATAACAAATTTACCCTTTAAAGTCTTTTTATAAGGACTAGTACTCTTTGCATATACCTCTAACCAAATACTATCCCCATCTTTTAACTTAATATCACTTTTAGGAGTCATATTAATAGTAAACTCATCTTTATTTTTATTACTATAAATTATACCACTTTTTTTATTATCAACACTCTCACAAATAATATTTGTAGAACAATTAAAACTTATATCATAAGAAATATCTACCTCACTAAAAAGTTTATTATTATCAATACTATTCATATTAACGCTAATAGAATACATATCAACACCAGACCAATTATCTATCTCATAATAAGAACCATCTACAGTAAGCATATCACTATTAAAATAAAATTTCTTAGAAGATAAATAAAAATCTCTCACATGTTTATAAGCATATCTTCCAAAAGTAATACCAAAACTTAAAAATGAAATAAAAAATAATATTAAAACAACTATTAACTTTTTATCAACTTTAACATCTTTAAAAAAGCGTTTCATTATTATCAACTACTTTCTTCCAATTTCCCTAATAATCATATAAACTTCATAAATAAATGCTATCATTATAGGAAATACAACAACAAGTAAATATCCCCATTTAGACTCTAAAAAAGATAATATTCCACCTATTACTTCATAAGAAGAACTACCTTTTTTAGTACCTATAACATCATCACTAGATATAGTACGATTATTATCTATTGTATAAGCAATATCATTTTTATTACTATCATTAACAATATTTACTATTCCACCATTAACTATATTCTTACCATCATTAACATCATAGTAATATACATAATCACCCTTATTAATATTCAAACTATTAATATCAACAATCAATAAATCACCACTATTAGACATAAAACTATTACCAATTATTAAAGCTTTATTATTAATAATTGTAACCCCTTTATCATTATAAGAAAGCAAACAAAAAGTAATAAATATCACAACCAATAAGTAAATAACAACAAAAATATTTGTAACAAACTTTTTCATATTTACACCTCAACTACCTTAAAATAATTTTAACATATATTAAAAAGAAAATAAAGATAAAATTACAATACATAACTATATATCTTTAAATCAAAACAAAAAAAGACTACAACATTGAAAGATGTAATCTTATTATAATTTTATTTTTTAACACTAATAGATAAAAATTTATCCAAATCATCTAATATTTTATTATACTCAAAAGATGATATCTTACCACTTAAATATAAACCTCTAACCTCTCCTCTATATCTTTCAATAAAGCCAGTATAGCTCATACTATCTCTCTCACTAACATTATTATATATAATACTAAGTTTATCCCTATCAATATCAGAAATAGTAACATCGTTATTATAAGCAGTATTTCCAATAATACTATTAACTAAACTAGTCTTCTTAATACCATGAACACTAATACCACTAGAAGAAGAATTAATCTTAGAATCAACTGCCTCCAAATACTTAAATATTACCCTACTATTATTAGGACTCTTAAAACCTAAAACTCCACTATTCAAAGCAATATTCTTAGCATATAAATTAACATCCTTCTTTGAAGTAAAAATCAAACTACCACTATCAACAATAATTTTATTAAAATTAACAAAAGAACTATCAATACACTCCAAAGAAGAATTATCTAAAATAATACTATTAATATCATCTAAACAAATTCCCTTAACATAACACTCAATATTACAATTAACAAATTTCATATCTAATGCTTGAATACCCATAAATAAATTATAATTATTAGTAACATTACAGTTTTTAATAACTATAGAATCACATTTTACATTAACAGCAAGATAATCATCAGTACTTATTTTACCAACACCACACGAATTATAATCTAATATTACTTCCCCATCTAAATTACTAATATATAAATTATTTAGAGTAATATTTTCATTTTCATCATTTTTATCAACCTTAGGAGGTACAAAATACACAGAAGATTTCTCAAAATCCAAAACATATTTTGAAAATTGATTATCAACATTACGAACTCTATAAGTCATATTAGGTCTAAATTTAGCCCATACAATATCACCAGTTAAATAAACATCATACTCCCTTTCTACCCCCTTAAAATAATCATCTCTTTCACTTTTTCTAATATAATTTAAACTATCCAAATAATCCTTATTCACAATAATATCCCTCTATTCTTTTTTATTTCTAAAATTATTCTAACACATATTACTCTTTTTTACTATATATTTTTTAAATGTTATTTATAATTAATAATCTAATTATATTTATTAACCCTAAGATTTTAGATTAAAATCATCAGCATCCAAAATGTATAAATACAAATTATTTTCATGCAAAATGTAAAAATATGATTTTTTATGAGAAGTAATATTATAATACATTATTGGTAATCTCAAATTGTCTCTAACATCAATTAACTCATTAAAACTATTAATTTCTATTATTTGATAATCATCAAAATTAGGAATTGTTGTAGTAATAACCACTAACCTATCATACTCTTTTAAAATTTTATTTAATAATTTATCATATTTACTTTCCTTAACCTTTAATTTTAAAAATATCCTTAAAATACCCCCAAAAAAGCAAAATGAAACTAATGTTAAAATAATACCAATAATAAATCCCGATAAATTAGAAAATGAAAATTCATTATTTACAATAGTTTGTTTCTGACTTCTATTAATTTCTTCAGAATTTATTTTTATTTCAATAGATCTCTGAGATAAAGGAATATTAATAGAAATTTTACTTGGGGAAATATTATTTTTCAATGAACTATCCTTATAAACATTTAAATAAACTTCTAAATAACTAGACGCATCAACACCATATTGAGATTTAAACTTCGTTGCAATTTCATTATAATAACCATAATCAATATCAACATTATCACTAAAAGAATAATAATCGCTTTGCTTTATTACCCCTTCACTAGTTTTATTTTTTAAAACATACTCTTTCTCATAATAACTAGTAGATGTATCATTACTATAAATAACTAACTTTCCAATTATTTCATATTCTAAATTATCAATAACTTTATCATCATTAAAAGAAAAATTATAACTAAAATTAATAGGAATATTATCAATCAACCCAGCCACATAAGACATACTTTTATTTAAACATTGACTCTCATAAAATTCATTTTTATTTAAACAAACGGAATAATCAACATTTCCTTCCTCAGTATAAGATACACTCTCGTTATGTCCTATATTAAAAGAATTAAATATCAAATACAACCCAAACTCAAAAAATGTCAAAAATAAAACGAAATAAAAAACAGATCTTTTAATTAAAGATTTACTATTCTTGTTTTTTTTCATATATATCACCTACCATTTTTCATTTAATAATACCGTAGGATATCCTATCAAAGGTACTTTAAACTTAACTACTCCTATAACCATATCTTTTGTAATTTTATACCTATCAAAAGAAGAATTAGCATCCCCCTTTGTATATACATAATAATCATTATCTACATTTACAATTTTATAAATCCTATGTACTATTATTCTACCCTCATATTTATAAGCAATTATATCTTTATTACTTAAGTTTTCAAACTTTTGATTTACAATTACTATATCTCCCTTAGAAATAATAGGTTCCATAGAACCACTAGCAACTGCAACTGCATAATATTTAAAATATCCAGATATAAAATAAACCAAAATAATAATTAAAATAATTATTGGTATATAAATAACTATTTCATTTTTTCTTTTTTTATAACTCTCTAAAACTACAGATTCTGTCTTATCCTTAGACAACCAACTTTTAATACAAAATAAAACAAAAATTGGTAAAAGCAAAAATATCAACGAATATAGATATTCATTAGGATTAGGAACAATAGGCAAAAAATATCTATATAATTTCATTATTAACAAATAGCAAATACTAGGCAAATAACCAAATTTTAGAGTTAAAAAAGAACACAATATATTTTCAGTTATTGTTGGTAAAAAAGTAACTGCTACAAGCAAAAAAGTTTCCTTATTAAAACCTAACGTATGAGAAGCAAAAGCAATTGTATTATCCATAAAAATAAATAAGATACAAACAAACACCAACAATATTTTAGATTCACTAGATTTCATACTAAGCTGATATCTCAAAAATTCCTTAAGAATAATATAAAATATCATAGGTACAATAAATTTAAAAATAGATAAAATTGTAAAATAATTTTTCACCTTAGCAAATCCAATAACTATTCCAAATAAATAATACAATAAAAAGAATGATATTAAAATTATTATAATCTCCAAAATAATATCCTTATCATAACGACGTCTATTCTTCTCAAAACCGAATAAAAAATATTCTATAAATATCAAAAGTATCAAAAATAAACATAAATAAGATAAACTAAAAAATTTTAAAACAAAACTATTTAAAAAGAATAAAAAACTAATAATAGAAAAGAATAAAAATAATTTAATATAACTTTTTTTCATATCAATCACCCAACATAAATGACACAGCAAATACTGTGTCATTTAATTTTTAATCTACTGAACTATAGTTTAATGTAATATCACCAAATGAAACAGTAAAATCGCCATCAGCTCTTTCAGCATCAGCAGCATATTCAAGCGTAACAGTAACTTGTTCACCAACACCTTTAAGTAAAGAATGATTAGTAATATTAGCAATACCACTATTAGTTTCTGCCTCACTACCAACTTTAACCTTAACAGAAATACCATTACATGCTTTTTGAACCAAAGCATCTGTAGTACCGGTTTTAGCAGTACAAACTTTTGTAGAATTTCCATCAGCTACATTAGAATAAACAATACTTTTTAAATAGGCTGTTAATTCACCAGCATTAAATGCATAAAAAGTATAAACAGCTTTTTGACCAGGTTCAGTAAATGTTGCATTCAAATTACTAATAGTAGGATCATTTGTATTATCAATCTTAGCATTTGTTGCAACTAAAGAATTTGGAGTAGCAACCGGAGTGATTTCATCAGTTACAACTTCCGTTAAAGAACTAGAAAAATCAACATTCAAAGTATCAGAATCTGGAGTAACTGTTGCATTTGATTGTATTTTTAACACATTAGAAAATGCAGCAAATCCTATTGACAAACCAACAACGCCTACTACTAATGCAAGTAAAGCAATAACTTGCCCTGTTCTATTTTTTTCCATTTTATTCCTCCTATCTACTCTATAATAATAACATATTTTATTTTTTTTGAAAAGTATTTTTTTTCATTTTATACATTATTAATTTAATAACTACCCTACACCTAAATTTAATCAAAGAATATACTATCTATGATTAAGGAGGAAATATGAAAAAAATATGTAAATTAATTATTAGTATTTTAATAATTTTACTTGCTACAACTATCATTATCTTTTCACTTCACAAAGATAATAAAGAAAAAGAATTAACCAAAGTAACCGTAGCAGAAGTAGCCCATAGCATCTTTTATGCCCCACAATATGTCGCTATAGCAAACGGATATTTTGAAGAATACGGAATAGATATAGACCTAACCCTAACCGCAGGAGCAGATGCAGTTATGGCAGCAGTATTATCAGGAGACGTTGATATTGGATTTTGTGGTACAGAAGCAACAATATATGTATATAATGAAGGAGAAAAAGATTATCCAATAACATTTGCTGGCCTAACCAAAAGAGATGGATCATTTATCGTATCACGTCAAAAAATAGATAACTTTAAAGTAGAAGATTTAAAAGGAAAATATATAATCGGAGGAAGAAAAGGTGGAATGCCAGAAATGACACTAGAATGGACTTTAAAAGAAAATGGATTAGATCCACATAACGATGTAACCATAGATACCTCAATTGCATTCTCTGCCATGCAAGGAGCATTTATTGGAGGTACTGGAGATTTTGTAACATTATTTGAACCAAACGCACTGCAAATTCAAAAACAAGGATTAGGATATATAGTAGCATATCTAGGAGAACTAGGTGGTGATGTTCCATACACAGCATATAATGCTAGAAAAAGTTATATAGAAAATAATCCACAAACAATAGAAGGATTTACAAAAGCAATAAATAAAGGACTAGATTATGTAAATAATAATAGTCCCGAAAAAATAGCAAAAATAATAATAGACTTCTTTCCAGAAACAACATTAGAAGACTTAACAACAATTATTGAAGAATATAAAGACGGTGGAGCTTGGAAACAAAATGCTAACATTACAGAAGATGAATGGGAACACATAGAAGAGATAATAATAGAAGCTGGAGAATTAGAAGAAAAAGTCCCTTACAATGATTTGATATATACAAAGTATTTTAATGAATAATATTTTAATACTAGATAATATATCTAAAACATATTACACCAAAAATAAAGAAATAGAAGCAATAAAAAATATATCATTAGAAATAAAAGAAGGCGAATTATTAGCAATAGTAGGTCCCTCAGGTTGTGGAAAATCAACTCTGTTAAATATTATAGGTAATTTAGATACATTAACTAAAGGAAAAATAATATTTCCAATAAAACATGCCAATAAAATAGGCTATATGTTTCAACAAGACTGTTTATTTGAATGGCTAACAATTTTAGATAACTGCCTACTAGGATTAAAAATACAAAACAAATTAACTAAAGAAAACAAACAAAGAATAATAAAGTTATTAGAAAACTATGGACTTAAAAACTTTCAAAATTCTCTACCTAAAAATTTATCTGGTGGTATGAGACAAAGAGTAGCATTAATCAGAACCCTAGCAACAAATCCTGATATATTATTATTAGATGAACCCTTCTCTGCTTTAGATTATCAAACTAGATTATCTGTATCAGATGATGTATATAAAATAATAAAAAAAGAAAAGAAAACTACTATAATGATTACCCATGATATAGCAGAAGCAATATCAATGGCAGATAGAATAATAGTTTTAAGTAATAGGCCTTCCACAATAAAAAAAATATATAACATAGAACTAACAAATAAAAAAACACCCATATCAAATAGAAGCTGTATTGAATTTAATGACTATTATCAAAAAATATGGAAAGATATTGATCATAATGTCTAAAGAATATAAAGATTATTTAAAAAAAGTTAAAATAAAAATTTTATTTATTCATATTTGTAGATTACTTATATTAATATCTTTAATTGCAATATGGCAAATTTTATCAGATAAAAATATAATAAATTCATTCATAACATCATCGCCTAAAAAAATATTAGACACAATAATAAACTTATATCAAACAAACAATTTATTCCAACACATATGGATAACAACATATGAAACAATAATAAGTTTTTTATTAGGAACTATAATAGGAATATTATTTGCAATTATACTTTGGTCAAATTCTTTTTTAGCGAGTGTATTGGACCCATATTTAACAATAATCAACAGCCTACCCAAAGTATCATTAGGTCCAATTATAATAATATGGGCTGGTGCTAACATAAATTCTATAATAATAATGGCATTACTAATATCAACTATTATAACAATCATAACTGTTTATAATGGATTTATTTCCACAGATAAAAATAAAATAAACCTTTTAAAATCTTTTAATGCAACTAAACATCAAATATTAAGATATTTAATACTACCAAATAGTTATAAAACAATAATATCAAGCCTAAAAATAAATATAAGTATGTCTTTAATTGGTGTAATAATGGGAGAACTTCTAGTTTCAAAAGAAGGAATTGGTTATCTCATTATGTATGGTTCCCAAGTATTTAATTTATCATTAGTTTTAACAGGAATAATTATTTTAATGATATTATCTTACCTCATGTATATAGCAATTAGCATAATAGAAAAAATACTAATCAAAAATGGTTAGTATTTTTATTTACATTTTTTTTCTTTTTTGTTATACTTAATCTATCATAAAGGAGGATAAAAATGAATAATTACTTAGAATTTATATTTCAAATAATAATATGTTTTATATTAAGTTTTTGTATAGGATTTGAAAGACAATATAGAAGACGAGCAATAGGATTAAGAACAGTAATATTAGTATGCATAGGATCATTTCTATTTGTAAAATTTTCTTTTTCTTTCCCAGATTCTGATATGACAAGAGTAGCATCTCAAGTAGTAGCAGGAATAGGTTTCCTAGGAGCAGGAGTAATCATAAAAGATGAAAAATCAGTAAAAGGATTAACAACTGCTGCTACCCTATGGTGTGTAGCAGCAATAGGAATCCTTTGTAGTGCTAATTTATTAGTAGAAGCATCTATAGGAACATTCATAATATTATTTACAAATATTATATTAAGAGGAATAAATACCAAAATAAACTCATTAAGTGGAAACATTAATTATAATTTATATTATTTTAATATAATATGTGACGAAACAAAAGAAGATGAAATATTACAAATAATTAAAAAAATTTCTGATAGTAAAAAATCAGAAATAGTAAATATAACAACATCAGAAAATATTGATGAAACAATAAAACTTACAATATGTATTTCAAACGAAAATGATGATAACACTATAACAAATGAAATAATGGCCAAATTATCAGGAAGAAAAGATATAACATCAATCAGTCTAGATAAAAAAGATAATAAAATATTATTTGAAGAAGAACTATAAAAAGCAAATATTTGCTTTTTTTATATCCAAATATCATATTATGTATTATAATAAAAAAACTAAAACTAATCTTAATATAAAGATAAAGGATTTATAGTATATCCCCCTCTATCAGGAATTCCCTTATATACTTCAAAATGTAAATGAACTCCACCATAAGGATTATAAGAACTAGGTAAAGGTATTACATACCCACTATTTCCCATAGAACCTATAACATCTGTAGCACTAACAACATCACCTACATTAACATATACATTATGTAAATGCATATACATAGTATAATAATCTCCATTATTATGATTAATAACTATATAATTACCTCTTCCCCCATTACAAGAAGAATTACCAGCATAACAACCAGTATTAACACTATAAACAACTCCATTATTAGCACTTCTAATATCAGAATCATATCCATTATAACTATAATAATCTATCCCTTTATGAGACGCTCCATAATAAGTAGTAATAGTATAATTTCCAACTATTGGAAGTACCCAATTATTTAAATCAGCTACTCCATTTTTAGCGTTCATCAACCTAATTTCAGCTTTTTCTTTCTCTACTCTCTCAACATCCTCTTCTTCTACTAAAGCAATATTTTCTAAATATCCCTTATCACTTTTAACAACTAATAAAGAAGAAAGTTTACTAACCTCACTATTATATGAAGAAACAATATTAGAAACAAGTATCCCAATCCCCTCCTCAGGATGACTAACACCATAACAATATGTATACCATATACAAGCAATAAATATAAAAGGAATAAACCCCATAATTTTTAATATCCTTCTTTTTTTCTTTTTCATATCAAATCCCCCAAAAATTTACTCATTATTCTAATATAAAGAAGAAAAAAAGTCAACAAAAAAAGAAAGATTATAATCTCTTTCTCTCTTTATCACTCAAATCATCTAATATCTCTTTAATAATAACTCTCTCATCAAAAGGATATCTAACCCCTTTTATTTCCTGATAATCCTCATGACCCTTACCAAGGATCATTATAACATCCCCCTCTTTAGCATTAACAATACTATACTTTATAGCTTCTTTCCTATCAGGAATAATTATATAATTGCCACCAGTAGGTTTCAAAGTACTAAGAATATCGTTAATAATATCATCATTATCTTCATACCTAGGATTATCTGCAGTTAAAATAGATAAATCAGCAAGTTCACCTGCTATCTTACCACAATCAAACCTTCTTTGTTTACTTCTATTACCACCACAACCAAATACAACAACTATCCTCTTAGGTTTAGCCTCTCTAATAGTCTTAATTACATTTTCCATAGCAATACCTTGATATGCATAATCAATTAAAACATTAAATTTTTTACTAACATTAACAGGCTCTAATCTACCCTTAACAGATATATGTAATAAAGTCTTTTTAATACTATCAATATCTATATTCAATAAATAACCCAAACTAATAACGCACATCATATTATAAGCATTAAAATTACCAGGAATACTAACCTTAAAACTATCATTAACAATTCCGCTAGTCTCCATACTTATTCCAATAAAACCAGGCTCTATTATATTCTTACAACTAACTAATCTTAAATCAGCCTTCTCATTAACTCCATAAGTATGTATATCCCCCTTAAATTCAGATATCATATTCTTATACTCAATATCATCTAAATTAAATATACCATGTCTACTTTGCTTAAACAACAAACTCTTGCAATATACATATTCTGCATAACTATCATGCTCATCTTTCCCCACATGATCTAAAGATAAATTAGTAAATATGCCATAATCAAATATCATATCTTCCCATCTATGTAACTTTAAAGATTGACTAGAAACCTCCATTATAAAATATTCTATACCATCCTTAATCATCTCTCTCATATACCTATATACATCATAAGCTTCAGGACTAGTATTAACAGTATGATAATATCTATTTTTAAAGAAAACTCCCATAGTACCAATAAGACCAGCACTATTACCAGATTCTTCTAACATTTTCATGATAGTCCAAGAAGTAGTAGTTTTACCCTTAGTACCAGTAATTCCAATAGTAACTAATTCATTATCAGGATAATCAAAAAAAGTTCTAGACATAGTAGCAAGTTTTCTTCTTGTATCCTTCATTTTTATTATAGTAATATTTTTACTCACTCTAAACTCTTTTTCAGTAATAATTGCCACAGCACCATTATCAATAGCACTATCAATAAAACTATGTCCATCTACCATAAATCCCTTCATTGCCACAAAAAGAAATCCATATTTTACATTTCTAGAATCATAAGCTATATCTCTAATATCAATATCTAACTTACCCTGTAAAATCTCATATTCTCCACAATCTTTAAGAATATCTCTTAATTTCATATTATCATATCCCTTCATCTCAAATTAATATATGTAATAATATCTTATAATATTAAACACTACCAACACTATTAGAATCACTATCTTTATCCATATTACTATTATCATCAAATGATATTGCATTAACATCTTCAATAATATTGTTTAAAAGTTCATTATATTTATTAACTTTAGAATCATCCAAAAATAAAATAGTATTACTATCAGTATCAACTTCCCAATAATTTCTATTCTCACTTAAAAAATCATATAACTTATAACAATCATCTAAAAATTTATTAAAATCATCACTTATCTTTTTAATATCTGCTACATCTTTAGATACTTCATCATCAAAAGAATTAGCATTGCTTCCAAACATATATTCTTTATATAAATCAACATAATAACTATCAAGATCTTTCTTCTTAATAAGTCCTATTATATATTCCTTAGAAGACATAGTAACAATTTTATTTAGATTATCACTAACACTCTTTTGTAATTTTGACAAACCACCCTTACTTTTAATAAAATCTGGACCATCTATAGCAAAAGTTGTAGCACTAAACATACTCTCAAAATCAAAATTATTTAATTCATTCATAATTTCTTTATAACAATTAGAATAATCTCTATAATAAGTTTTAATAGTTTTTTCAATAATAGCATACTCATCATGAGTAACAATATTTATATCTACATTATCCAATAAAATATCCAACTGTAATACTTTATTAATTTCATTATTTAGAATTTTCTCCTGCTTTTCTGTATCATAAATTATACATCCAATAAAAATAACAAATAGTATTACTATAATTCCCAAAAATATCAATAATTTTTTACCTATTTTTTTCATATAATATCACCTAATTACCAATATTATTTATATCAACATTAACACCCTCTAAAGCAAGTTCATCCTTAAATTGCTCCTTAAATACTACTAATTCTTTCTTTATAACATCAGGATATACTGCCTTTGAAGTTCTTATTGCATCATATATATTTTTAAAACCTACAGAACTTCTATTTTCATACATTGCATTACTAAATGCTTGTCTTAATAAAACTAATGCTATATCAGGATATCTAGATGAAACTTCATAAACTCTTTTATATTCATCAGTCATATTAACAATAAATTTCATAATTTCTTCTTTTTGAAAATCTGTATACGCTAATTTTAAACCTGTTTGAAACTCTATTTTAGGTAAAGTTTTAAGTAATATTTGAACACACATCTCCTTAGTAGGTTCTTCTACATCTACTTTATCAAATCTTCTTAAAAACGCCTTATCTCTTAATATAAAATGTTCATATTCATAAGTAGTAGTAGCACCAACTATTTTAATACTCCCCCTACTTAATCCCTCTTTAAACATATTAGCAAGATCTAAAGTACCATTACCAATCAAAGTATGAATTTCATCTATAAACAATATTACTTTATCCATAGTTTTAAGTTCGTTAACTAACTTTAAAACTCTATTTTCACCATCTTGATCATTACCAATCAAAGCAGTTGTATTTAATCTAAATATCTTAAATCCCATAAGTCTATTAGGAACCAAATTTCTTTGTATCCTATAAGCTAATCCTTCAACTATAGCTGTTTTACCTATACCAGGTTTACCAACTAAAACAGCAGATTTCTCAGGAGTAAGTAATACTAAAATTAAATCTTTTATTTCTTTTTCCCTAGCTACAGCAGGATCAGTAATATAAGTAGCCGCAGTCATTTCGTCAGAGTAACGCACTAAAATAGAAACATTATCTAAATTTTGATTCATATTTATCCTCCTATCTCAAACTAAGTCCTAGTACAAATGCCCACAACAATCCAGTAATCATTATTGCACTCAAAAACATTGCATCTAAAAAACCACCAGATGTTCTTTTCCTTAAATCATAATACATATGATATCTCTTACCATTTTCTTCTGGTAATAAATTATCCTTAATCTCAACAGGTAACTTATCCATATTCATTTCAATCACTCTCCAAAACTTTTACAATTTCATCCTTAATATTTTGTTCCTTCATTGAGGAAATAATAACATTAATCTTTTTATTTTTATCATATAATCTTAATTTTTCTTCATAAAAATATAACTTATTAACAATACTTTTTAAAGATTTATGAATTGCATTTCTACTAATATTAAGATTTTCACTAATCTCTTGCAAAGACAAATTATCAAAGTAATAATATTCAAAATATTCTTTTTGCTTATCATTAAATAATTCTCCATAATAATCATAAAGAACGATTACATAATCTCTATCTTTCATACTATCTCACATTTAATATTGTATACACTACAGATATAACTAATAAAACTATACCAATTCCAAATAATATGTATATAATATTAACTTTCTCCTTATCTTCTCTAAAAGAATATCCTAAAGCGAAACACTCTAAAGCCCCAATAATCAAAGTAGCAGGTAAAAACATTATCTTCTTAAATGTATTAACAAGTAAAACTATAAAAATTATCAAAATAATTAAACAAAACATCTCTTCAATTTTTTTTATTGATAACATAGTATCATTACTTCTTTTATTTTTCTTTACCATATTCAATCCCTTCTTATAAATCCTTAAATAATCCATAAATATATTTTTCTATATCAAAAGGTTCTAAATCATCTTCACCTTCACCAAGACCAACAAACTTTACAGGAATATTTACTTCTTCTTTTATTGCAAGAACAATACCTCCTTTAGCAGTACCATCTAACTTAGTAAGAACAATACCTGTTATATTAGTAATCTCTTTAAAATTTTTAGCCTGACTAATACCATTTTGACCAGTTGTTGCATCAATCACAAGCATAGTTTCATGAGGGGCATCAGGAATTAATTTTTTTACAACTCTATTAATCTTAGCAAGTTCATTCATCAAATTATCTTTATTTTGTAATCTTCCAGCAGTATCTATCAAAACAACATCGTAATTATCATCCTTAGCAAGTTCTATAGCATCATACATAACAGAAGAAGGATCAGTTGACTCATTAGTAACAACTCTAACACCTATTCTATCTCCCCACTCTTCTATCTGCTCTATAGCACCTGCCCTAAATGTATCCCCAGCCACAAGCATTACTTTTTTTCCATCATTTTTTAATTTTTTAGCAATCTTACCAATTGTAGTAGTCTTGCCAACTCCATTAACACCAACAAACAATATAACAGTAGGTCCATCATTACTATAATGAATTTTACTATCAATAATATTATTACCAACATACATAATAAAAAGTTCATCTATAATAATTTCCTTCAAAGTTTCTGGACTATCAATCTTCTCAGATTTAACTCTATCCCTAAGTCTATCAACAAAATTCATAACAGTATTAACACCAATATCTGCCATAATTAAAATATCTTCTAATTCTTCAAAATAATTTTCATCAATATTTTTATATTTCTTACTTAAATTAGATAATTTAGTAGTAAACTCTTTTCTACTTTTCTCCAATCCTTTGTCATATTTAACAACTTCATCAGATTTATCTTTAGTGAATACATTTCTAATTTTATCAAATAATCCCATAGTGTACCTCCCACATATACTTACATTGTACCAAATTTATTATAAAAAGTCACTACTTTGCAATAAACTATCAAAATAAATTTTAAAAATTATATAACAAAAGAAACACTAATATTGTAAAAAAAATGTATAAATGATATAATAAAATTAGGTGATAAATAATGATCAATTTTTTAGATTTTTGTACAGAGCCAAGTGTATTAAAAGTTATACTATTTGCAAAAACAATATTAAAATATGCATTCATAATAATACCAATTGGTTTATTGGTAATGTTAGGAATAGATATATTTAAAAATATCATAGCAAAAGATGACAACAATATAAATAAAAATATTAATATTGCAATAAAAAGATTAATCTACATAGTAATACTTTTCTTTGTTCCAACAATAGTTAATATTGTAGTAAATATAGTAAACTACTCATTAGAAAATGCAAATATCAATTACAAAAGTTGTACTGATAATATAAACAATATTGAATACTATGAAAATTTAGCATCTGAAAAAAAAGAAAAAGAAAAAGAGGAAGTACTAGCAAAATTAGAAAAAGCTAAAATAGATCAAAAAGAACAGGAAACAATAAAAATGTCATACTCATCTTTAACTGACTCAACAAACTCATTAGAAAAAGGAAATAACATTGCTGAAAATTATGTGGACTATAACGATATAACTAAAATTAGTGGCTTAACAAAAACAGAACTAATTAAAGGATTAAAATCAGAAAAAAATCAATTCAACCAACAATACCAAACCTTTATTCCATATGTAGATGCATACATAGAAGCTGAACGAAAATATAGTGTTAACCTCTTTTGGCTTTTACCACACGAAACAATCGAATCAGGTTGGGGAGTTTCACGTGTAGCAAAAGCATGTAATAACCTTGGAGGATTAAAATATGCTTCAAATCAAGGCTCAACCAAATGTTATGACGTAGGACAAACAAGTGAAAGAGATGGTTACTATGCAAAATTTAATTCTCCAAAAGACTTTATATTATATCATGCAAAATTATTAAATACATCTTATTTAAATCCCAAAGGCACATATTATGAAGGACCAGCAGCAGTTGATATTTTAATTCATTACTGGGGTAACCCTGACTTATCAAGTCGAAATAAATATGTAGGATATGTTAAAACAAGAGCACAAGCCATTATAAAAGGACTAAGTTAAAAATGTCAGAAAGGAATATTAAAGTGAATAAGAAAAAAATAAAAATTATTATTATCTTAATAATAATTATAATCATAATGCTACTAATTATATCAAAAATAACTAACAAAAAAGATTCAAAAAATGTAGTCAAAAATTATATTGAAAAAAAAGGATTTAGTCAAGTAGAAAAAAGTAATATATACTCAAAAATAATATCTAACACAACATTAGATGAATATTTTGAAAATACAGAAAATAACATTGCAACAGAATATCAAGTTTTATATTTTAATCTAAGCGACTATAAATTATCGAAAACCTATATGGAATATAAAGATAACGTTTATCGTTATTACACACCAACATATGATTATAAAACTAATACAATAGAATATGAATATGAAATATCAATAGAAGACGGATATATTAACCTAACAGGAAGTTACAATGTAAAAAGCAAAAAAATTACCTGTAACATAGGAAACTCAAAAAATATAAATACAAATTCAGAAAATTTAAAAGAAGCAATATGCAATAAAATATTATATAACACAAAAGATTTCGGGATAGAAGCACTTGAATTAATGAGCAATTCAACAGTAATAAACAAACTACAAAGTAAATAAACTACAAATATGAGAGTGTAAAAAATCGCATCAAATTTGATGCGATTTTTCTAAAATTACTTAGCCTCTTCACAAGCTCTAGTTTCTCTTATAACAGTTACTTTAATAGTACCTGGATATTGCATAGTATCTTCTATTTTATTTTTTATATCCCTAGCAATTTGATATGAAGTTACATCATCAACTTCCTCCGGTTTAACCATAACCCTTATCTCTCTACCAGCACTAACAGCATACGCCTTATCAACCCCAGAAATTGAATTTCCAATTTCTTCAAGTTGCTCTAATCTCTGAAAATAATTTTCAGAAGAATCATTTCTAGCTCCAGGCCTTGAAGCACTTATTGTATCTGCTATAGCAACAATAGAAGCAATAACACTATCAGCATCACAATCACCATGATGTGATGCAATAGAATTAATTACTACCTTATCTTCCCCATACTTTTTAGCAAGCTCAACACCTATTTGAACATGAGAACCTTCCATTTCATAATCAATAGCTTTACCTATATCATGAAGAAGTCCAGCTCTCTTAGCCAAGTTAACATTTTCTCCTAACTCAGATGCCAAAAGCCCTGATATATTAGCAACTTCAATAGAGTGTTGTAAAGCATTTTGACCATAACTAGTTCTAAAATGCAACCTACCAACTATATCAATTAACTCTGGATCCATTTTAGATAAACCTAAACCATATACAGCATTTTTTCCATATTCTCTTATTTGTTGTTTTACCTCTTCACACATCTTATCATAAACTTCTTCAATTCTAGTTGGATGTATTCTACCATCACTAATTAAAGTTTCTAAAGTAAGTCTTGCTATTTCTCTACGCATAGGATCAAAACTAGAAATAACTATTGCTTCTGGAGTATCATCAATAATCAAATCAACACCAGTAACAGATTCAATAGTTCTAACATTTCTTCCTTCTCGACCAATAATACGGCCCTTCATTTCATCATTAGGTAAACTAATAACAGAAACAGTTTGATTATTAGTAACATCTGCAGCATATCTTTGCATACAACCAACAATCATTTCCTTTGCTTTAGCATCTGCTTCTAATTTTGCTTCTGCCTCACACTCTTTAATATAAAGAGCAACCTCCTTATTCATACTTGCCTCAACAGACTTCAATATTTCATCATGAGCCTGCTCCTTTGTATATTTACTAATAATTTCAAGTTTTTCAAGTTGTTGTTTTTTAATTTCTTCTATTTTGGTTTCTTTTTCTTGAATTTCTTTTTGATGTTCTAATAACTTATTTTCTCTTTTAGATAAATCTTCTTCTCTATTTTGCAAAGTAATATCTCTTCTATCTATATTATTCTCTCTTTGCAAAAGTCTATCTTCATTTTCTTTTATCTCACTCTTTTTTTCTTTTATTTCTTTATCAGTTTCCATCTTTAAATGATGTATCTCTTCCTTATATTCTAAAATAGAATCACGTTTTAATTTATCTGCTTCCTTTTTAGCAGTTTCAATCATACTCTCAACTAAAGATTCAGTTCTTTTTCTTTTAATAATACCAAAACCAAATATTAACGCACCACCAATTATTAATCCAAGGATAAATACCAAAATAGAGACAATTATAGAATTCATAATTCACCTCCATTTACTTAACTATTATAGAAAAAATTTAATTTAAAATTTAATTTAGACTATACAATATCATTGTAAATGTATTTTAAAACCTTGTCAAGTAAATTAACACAATTTACTATATAGTAACAAAAAAAGAAGTTAATTTACTTTTTCAACTTCCTTTTCTTTTTTCTCTTTCTTAGAATCACTCTTCTTTTTTTTATCTTTTTTATCTATACCATAATGTTCACGAACCTTTTGTTCTATCTCTTCCATCAATGTAGGATTATTTTTAAATAACATTTTAACATTCTCTTTACCCTGACCAATTTTATTATCCTGATAAGAATACCATGCTCCGCTCTTATCAATAATTCCAGCCTCAGTTGCTAAATCAACAAGTTCACCCTCATGACTAACACCCTCGCCATACATTATATCAACACTAGCAGTTTTAAAGGGAGGAGCAACTTTATTTTTTACAACTTTTATATTTGTTCTATTACCAATTACATCACTACCTTGTTTAATTTGTTCTCCTCTTCTAATATCCAATCTAACAGAAGAATAATATTTTAATGCTTTACCACCAGGAGTAGTTTCTGGATTTCCAAACATAACCCCAACTTTTTCACGTAGTTGATTTATAAATATTACTATAGTATTAGTTTTATTAATAGAACCAGATAATTTTCGCAATGCCTGACTCATAAGTCTAGCTTGTAACCCAACATGAGAATCTCCCATCTCGCCATCGATTTCAGCCTGTGGAACTAATGCTGCTACAGAATCTATTACAATTATACTAACAGCCTCACTCTTAACTAATGCATCACAAATCTCTAATGCTTGTTCCCCAGTATCAGGTTGAGATAATAACAATTCATCAATATCTACACCTAAATTACTAGCATACACTGGATCAAGTGAATGCTCAGCATCTATAAAAGCCGCTCTTCCACCATCTTTTTGAACTTCTGCTATAGCATGTAAAGCAAAAGTAGTTTTACCAGAAGATTCTGGACCATATATTTCTATAATCCTACCCTTAGGATATCCACCAACACCTAAAGCAATATCCAAAGTTAAAGAACCACTACGACTAACTTCAATATCCATCTCCTCTTGTTCACCTAACTTCATAATAGAACCCTTACCAAATTGTTTTTCAATATCAGCTAAAACTTGTTCTAAAGCCTTATCTTTATCTAAATTTTTACTCATTTTTCTCTCCTTCTCTCACTGTACAACTAAATTATATACTACATTTTTTTTACTGTCAACACTTTTGCAAACATTTGTTTGCGTTTTTTTAAAAAATCAAAAATAGCTTTTCTAAAAATATCCACAAAAATGCAAAACAAGAAAATCATAATAGCACATACAAAACAATATAAAAGATGCCTAAAGGAAGTACCATAAAAAACATCAATCTTCAAAAATTTATAAATAAATCCCCTTATATATACATTTTCATGCAACAAATAAACACCAAAAACATATCTTGAAATAAAATTAACAAACTTACTTTTAAACTTCAAATTTCTAAAAAATTCAAAATAGCACAAACTTTGAACTATGACTAAAGGCGAAAAATAACTTAAAGAACTATAGGAAATTTTAATATATAAATCATTAACAAAATTTATATTTTTAAAATTAGAAACTAAAAATAAAATAAAATATCTAATCAAAGGACAACTAAAAAATATACAAATTAATATAATAAAATACCAAATGTTAGAAATATTTTTTAATTTCTTACATTCATTTATTGGATAAATCCTTAAAAAAGCACCTAAAATATATAAATAAATAAAACTATAAAAATTATAACCAATATTATTTAATATTTTACCTCCACACAAAAAAGGAACAATTGAAAAAATAACAAACCCTATAATTAAAAACTTTTTATATTCTTTATAGTTCAAACTACTTATAAACTTATTTATATAATCACTAAAAATATAAACTATCAAATAACAATTAATAAACCAATATCCATCTATGCAAGATAAATAATAATTATATAATCTAACAAAATTAGTACAATATATAGGTAATCCAATAAAATTACCAACTATTAATATTAAAGTTAAATAAAATAAAACTTCCATTATTAAATCTAAAAACTTACCTATCCTAAACTTACTCTCAGATTGAAAATATCCAGATAATAATACAAAAGAATTTACATGAATTATAATTATATACTGAATTAAATTTAAAATAAATTTAATCACATCACTAGACGTATTAGCGAACATCTTGCCATGCATAATAACATGCCATATAACAATTAAAAACATTGAAACTATTCTCATCAATTCAAAATTAGATAATCTCTTACTCTTCATCTTATACCTCACTAAAATACATTATAGCAAACGTTAAAAAAAACAAATAGTATTTTTACCATTTGTTTACTCAAATTACTTCATTACAAAATATTCTCTAGCCATCATATAATATTTGAAAGCTGAAATTACTGATAATACTGCCGCTATAATCAATAAAAAGTCAGATACCCTAATATTAATCAAAGAAAAAGGTAAGTTATAAAATAAAGTTAAAGCAAGTCCAAACATAAGCGTAGCAGTCTTAACCTTTGCTACCCCTATAGCACCTACAGCCCTACCCTTATTACCAATTATCATCTTCATAGAATCAACTACAATATCTCTAACCACAAATACAACCGCTATAACCGGACTAATCATACCATTACAAGCAAGAATTACTAATAAAGAATTAGTAAGTAATTTATCACTTATAGCATCTATCATCTTTCCAAAATCAGTAACCATATTATATTTTCTAGCAACTCTACCATCAACAAAATCAGTCAAAGAGGCAATTATAAATAAAATACCTGCAATTATATATCTTAAATCCACTAAAACATTACCATTAATTAAATAGGTAGGAAATTTTATACCAACCTCATAAAATGGAAATAACAAAAGTATCATTATTATAAAAGATAAAACAATCCTAGACATTGTAATCTTATTAGCAGCATTCACACTTACTCTCCTCCAATCAAATAACTAACACCAATATCACTAGTTTTCTTATCCATAACAATCTTATTAACAATAAAATATGAAATAAAGAAAACAAATATAAGTATTACAGCAATAACTATACCAATTATAATTTTATTCTTTTCTTTTTTTTCTATAGTATAAGGAGAAGAAATCTTATTTTTTTCTTTCTTATCCTTTAATTCTTTAGCTTTTTGTATATCCTCTAAAGAAATTCTTGAAGTTTGTTCAAATAAATATTCATTAAACTTATCAATCATTTCTTCCCTATCAAAACCTAAATATTTAGCATATTCACCAATTAAAGTCTTTAATTTATCTATATCCTTGAAATTATCACGTAGGCCTTCCTCTAAATCACTAATATCACTAGCAGTAACTTTTAAATCATCTGCAACTTCCAGCACAGACAACCCATTTTCTTCCCTTTTAGTTTTAAGTTTTAAACCTATTTCCTTCATAAAATCCTTCCTTAAATAAATAAAATAATAATCTTATAAGCCACGTTCTGTACCTACTAATAGGCGGTAAACATTTATCTATAACCGAAGTTATTCAGAACTCAATTCTTATTTTCTCATTCTAATTCCTCTACCAAATTTGAGTTTCTCGCTTGCGGGGCTTACCTCGTTTCACTCTATAAATTTCTAAATAGAATCGTCACTGTGGCGCTTTTACAGTAATATTATCATAGATTACTCCTTAGATAATATCACATCCGTCAGTATAAACTGCCTTAGGTTATTTTTTCCCTAAGCACAAACACTACTATCATCACAGATAGTGCGAGCGTGGACTTTCCTCTACATTATTATATGCAGCGTTTACCCAGATTAATTATTTTCCTTACCTAATATAATTTTTTCAAGTTGACTAACCCTTCTTAGTAAATCAACATTAGTAATTTCTTTTTCACTATATTTAACTGCTTCTATATTAGACTTTAAATCTCTTATTTCTTGCTTTAAAGATTGGTTTTCTGCTATCAACTTAGCTTTTTCATTATCAAGTTGTTTTATAATATTATTATATTCATTATAATCACCCATAATAGTATCCAAAAACTTATCAACTTCCTGCAATCTATATCCTCTAGCATCTATTTTAAATTCCTTTTCTAAAATATCTTGAATTGATAAAACAATCCTATCACGATACATCCATACCACCTCTTATTATAATTTTAAAATAAGATTAACAATTTGTCAATTTAAAATCTAATTTTTGAGAAATCGACTATAATTCTACCACATATTCACACTTTAGTCAAATTATTACCACAAAAAAAGATAATCATAATAATTATCTCAATATAAACATAATAACAGAACCAATTATTAACAAAATAGATAATACTAACAAAACAATTACAACCTTACTCTTTCCATCTTTATCATTATTAATTAAATATCTATCATTATCATCAAACATATCCATATCCATAGCAGTTTCATCATATTTTATAGTCTGTTTTTTCTTTAATTCTCTTTCTCTAATACCACCTTTAGGTATCTCTCTTTGAAAAGTTTTAGCTTCTTCTATAACTCTAGTTTCTTTCTTCTCTAAAGGATTTTCACTAGGCTTACCAAGAAAATTCTCAAAATCATCTTTCTTCTTTTCTAAAGTTTTATTTTCTTCTTTTAAGTTATTTATTTCTTGTTTTTTAAATTCTTCTTTATTTAAAATATCAGGAGTTTCTTCTCTTTTAGTCTCCCTTATTTCCTCTATCTTAATTTCTTTTTCTACTTTTTCTTTAACCTCATCTTTAGTTGTTAATTTTCCTAACTTAACCAAAATTTCCCTAAGATTATTATATGTATTTATATCCTTAATATCCATAAAGTAATTAGGACAAGTAATATTTAAATTAGCTAAAACACTACAAAAACTATTAATCATATGCTCTAAATAATTATTATCTAATCCCTTAATACAAAATACTAACTCAGAAGAATTTATAGAAGACATATCTTTATCAGTAATAATAATTTTATTAATTAAAGTACCCTTATCCATATAAAAATAAGAATTAACCTTATTTCCTAAAGTAATACCCTTTATTATATATTTACTATTACTCATATCTACAACACGATAATCATTCATCTATACCACCCTCACAACATCTAATATTATAACATTTTTTAATATTTTAATAAATATCAAAATTATAACTTTACACATATATTTTTACTTATTTTGACACTTAGGACAATAGTAAACACTTCTACCACCTATAAAATCTTTCTCTATAATACTTCCACACCTATAACAAGGTTGACCATCTCTCATATGAACCTTTAACTCATTCTGAAATAGCCCAGTAACCCCATCAACTGAAGTATAACTATGAATAGTAGAACCACCCTTCTCTATAGAACTTTCTAATATTTTTTTAGTATTTTCTATAATGCTATTTAATTCAAAAATACTTACATCATTAGCACTCTTATAAGGATTAATTAAACTTGCATATAATATTTCATTAGCATATATATTACCTATTCCCGCAATAATACTCTGATCCATTATAGCACTTTTAATAGGTAATCTCTTATTTTTAAATTTATCCCTTAAATAATTAGCATCTAACCTATCATCCCAAGGCTCAAGACCTATCTTAATCAAAGGTCCCATCTTATCAATATCTTCTTTCCTTATAAGTTCCATCTTTCCAAATTTTCTAACATCCATATATCTAAATTGTATACCATTATCAAGACCAAATATAACATGTTCATGCTTATCTCTAACAGTATCCTTATCCTTAAAGAAAAATTTTCCTTCCATCCTCAAATGACAAAACAATACATAATCATCAAGAATAAATTCTAACCACTTACCATATCTCTTTATATCCCTAAAAGTTTGAGAAACAATATTCTTTTTAAATTTCATAACACTAGGATATTCTATAATATTATCATAATATACATCACAATATAAAATTTTTCTATCTATTAATTTCAACTTAAGACTTCTTCTAACAGTCTCTACCTCAGGTAATTCTGGCATATCTATCACACTCGCTTCCAAGTAATTATAGCATAAATTTAATATATATACCAGTACCTTATTTGCCCATCAGCGCCAATTAAAATATATAGAAGCGCTGTACCAAGTACAAAAATAAAATTAAATTAAAAAATAAATTATTCATATATAAATAACTTATTTTTTACTCACTAGGTACAACACTAACTTTAATATATTTAATTCTATTTCTTTTATTGCATAATCTTTTCTTAATTTTCTTAACCAAAACATCAATATCAGATAATCTCATACTCTTTTTACATACAATCTCTATATCAGCACTATAATAACTACCATATTTAAGTAAATTAATATCTTTAACATCCATTACCTCTTCATAAGATAATACCCTCTTTTTTATTTTATCTATATATTCATTATCACAATTAGTACCAATAACATCTATAACATTATCCCTAATAATACCAAAACTAACATATATAACATAAAATCCAATTACAAAAGTGCAAACATTATCAGAATAATAATATATAGAAGCATAAGGCCCTAACCTAGAAAATATATAAGCAATAATAACAAATAAAGTAGTCATAGCAGCCATCTTAGACTCAATACCAGATGCTATTAAAATACTATTCTGATACTCTTCTCCTTTTTTTAATAAATAATAAGAAAAAGAATACTTAAAAATAAATACAACTATACTAACAACTAAAACTATAGTACTAGGTATAGATATATCACTAGTAACAGCCTGTACTACCAAACATATTCCCATAATTAAAACAAAAATCCCAACTAATAAACTAGTTAAATACTCAATTTGGCCATATCCAAAAGGATGTTTATCACTAGCAGGTTTATTACTCATATGATTTCCAAATATTGCTATAAAATCAGTAGTTAAATCACTAACAGAATTAATACCATCAGCAATCATCGCCTGAGATTTACCAATAATTCCAACAATTATCTTAAATATAACCAATAATATATTAACAAACATACTCTTAATTAATACAATATCAACTTTATTTTTCATAACACACCTCAATATTCTACTAATAAAATTATATCAAATAATAACTAAAAAAACTATATTTTTTTAAAATATCACAAATATATATTATGTATTATAAAAAAAAAGAAAAAATTAATCTTTCTTCTCTTACTTAGCATCATACCAATCATTACCAAAATCTACTGATACCTCCAAAGGGACATCTAAATTATAAACATTTTCCATAAGTTCTTTAACAATATTAACAACCTTATCTCTCTCATCATCATAAACATTAAAAATAAGTTCATCATGTACCTGAAGTAACATCTTACTACGGATATTTTCCATCTTAAATCTCTTATCTATATCAACCATAGCCTTCTTTAAAATATCAGCACTACTACCCTGAATAGGAGTATTCATAGCCATTCTCTCTCCCATACTTCTAATCATATAATTAGAATTATATAACTCATCAATAACCCTTTTCCTATTCATAATAGTTCTAACATATCCCCTATCCTTAGCATCACTTACCTCTTTTTCCATATATTCATGCACCCCAGGATAAGTAGCAAAATAACTATCAATAAACTCTTTAGCCTCCTTAGGTCTAATACCTAAATCAGTAGCAAGACCATAACTACTAATACCATATATAATACCAAAATTAACAGCCTTAGCCCTTCTTCTTTCCTCTTTAGTAACACTCTCTATCGGAACTCCAAAAACATCACTAGCAGTCTTAGTATGAATATCTATTCCATTTTTAAAAGCATTAATCATCTTCTCCTCTTTAGCTAAACTAGCAAACATTCTAAGTTCTATCTGAGAATAATCACAACTCATAATTTGAGCACCAGCATCAGGTTTAAAAGCCTTCCTAATAAGCTTACCATACTCATTTCGAACTGGAATATTCTGTAAATTAGGATTAATAGAAGATAATCTACCAGTTCTAGTTAAAGTCTGAGTAAAAATAGTATGTATCTTTCCATCCTCATGAATACAAGAAATAAGTCCCTCTATATAAGTACTATATAACTTAGTAAGCATTCTATACTCTAATACCTTATCAACAATAGGATATCCTACTAACTTAGATAAAACCGTAGCATCCGTAGAATAACTACCCTTTTTATTTTTCTTACCATAAGGAAGTTCCAAAGTCTCAAATAAAATATCACCTAATTGTTTAGGACTATTTATATTAAACTCACATCCCGCTATATCATATATTTCCTTACTAACAATATCTATTCTAGAAGTTATATCCTTACCCATACTACTTAAAACAGCCTTATCACAATTAATACCAGTATATTCCATTCTAGCCAAAACAAAAGTCAAAGGAAGTTCTACATCATAATATAAACCCTCCATCTCTTCTTTTTTTATATTACCTCTAAACTCTGAAACTATATCATATATAAATTTAGCCTTCTTACCACAATTATCAATTAACATCTCAAAAGAGTACTTCTTCTTTTTATCATAATATAATATATTAACACCCTTATCTGCCGCTAAAAAAGCAATATCATCTTTAACATTATAATTAAGTAAATATGCCATAATCATAACATCTTCACATATATTATATGAATAATCATCACCCATACTAAGTAAAATATATTTTAACTTTTTAGCATCATATGTATATATATTACAATCTCTAAACATTGAAAAATCTATATTATCTTTCTCTATATAATAAGATTTATCTCCATCATATACACTTAATGATACTATAGATAAATCATGATAATTTTCACTATCAATCTCCAACCATAACGCTATATTACCACTAAATTTCTTTTTCTCAGATATCACTACAGTAGTAACATCACTCTCCTTATTAGAAGTATTTAATCCTTTTAAAAATGAATGAAATTCTAATTCTTGATATAAATCTATCAACTTATTATTATCACTACCCTTATATATAACATCATCAAAAGTCTCTACAATAGGAACATGCTTATCAATAGTAACCATTTCCTTACTCATGAATGCACTTTCCCTACCCTCTACTAACTTATTATGTAAAGCACCACTTATAGAAGATAAATTTTCATATACACCCTCTAAAGTACCATATTGTTGTAATAATTTTAAAGCAGTCTTTTCACCTATTCCTTTAACTCCAGGAATATTATCAGAAGCATCACCCATTAAACTCTTTAAATCAATCATTCTAATAGGTTCTATACCATATACATCATAAAAACTAAGAGGAGTCATCATAATATAATCTTTAGTCTTTAATAACTTAACAGAAACCTCATCACTAATTAATTGCAATAAATCTTTATCACTACTAACTATTAAAGCATTATAATCATCATTTTCATCTACCATTCTAGCAAAAGTTCCAATAATATCATCTGCTTCATATCCCTCTTTTTCAATATATTTAATTCCCATAGCATCTAATATTTTTTTAGCAACCGGAAATTGAGCCTTTAAATCGTCAGGAGTTTCAGCCCTTCCTCCCTTATAAGCATCATATTTAAGATGTCTAAAAGTCTTACCAATATCAAATGCTACAACAATATACTTAGGATCTTCTTCTGTTATAATCTTATTCATCATATTAACAAATCCAAATAATCCATTAGTAGGAAATCCCTTACTATTTCTCATAATATTACCAGTATATGCAGTAGCATAATAACTTCTAAACAATAAATTATTACCATCTACTAAAATAACTTTCTGCATTCTATCTACCACCTAACTAAATACAATAATATCATACTTTTCTATATTTTAATACACTAGATTTTAATTTTAGCATTAATTATTTTAAAAAAAAGCCCCTATTTACTACACTAAAGGCTATATTACCAACAATTATAAATATTCGCAACTATTCATAAATTATAAAAATACATTAAATACTATATTTTTTAACTAAGAGTTATCAATTCGGTTATTTGTAAATTATATTTTTTAACTAACAATTATATTATAAGTATCATTAATAATCTCATATCTAATTTTAATTAAATTAATATAAGATTATCAATATGTAATAACTTTTTTATCACTACTATTAACTTTATCCTTATCCCCATCTTTTATAACAATAGTATCTATATTACCATCTGATATATATTTACTACTTTCAAGTAACTTAAAATTCATCTCAATATCAAAATCTTTTCCATTATTATCATATGCTCTAATCCTTTTTAAAAATGACGGATCAAAATTATTACTAAAACAAGAAACTTCAGCTTCCCAACCAACTCTTAAACTAGCCTTAGTATGATATTTAATACCATTATATTCACCATCGATAATATATGGATAATTAGGATGTTCCTTCTTATAAGGAGAACCAAAAGGAAGTGCTACAATATTAACATATTTTGAAGGTATAATACCTTCTAATATTTGATAAACTCCTCCAACCTCTTTAATACTTTCTTCACTAGTTGCCTTAGTAAAATTAACATGTGTCATAGTATGATTACCAACATCATAACCGTTATTAACTAACCATTTCAAAATATCCTCATTGTATTCACTCTGATTAAAAATACCACTATTAACAAAGAAAGTAGCAGTTACCCCAAAATCAGGATATTTCTTCTTAAATTCCTCTAATATTCCAACAGCGCATTCAGGATCAATTATTAAACTACCATCAGAATTTCTACCAAGTACCTTAAAATTATTTTCATTACCATCATCAAAAGTAAGTATAATAGGACTTTTTCCTAATTCTACAGCAATATTACCATCAACATAATCATTAAGTCTTATCATTCTATATCCATTATTGTAATAAAATTCCAAATCACTTCTAAAAGCCTCACTAGTTCTATTATAACCATCTTTATCTACATTACCACCAATATACTCTGTATCACTACTTTTCTTATTAACAATACCATGATACATCATAATAGGTACATTTCCTAACTCATTAACTTTATTTTCTTCATATACTTCTTTTGTAATCTTTCCCAAAGAAACAACTAATGTTTTATTTTTTTCATCATAACTAATTACCTTATCTTTCAATACACTATCATTATACTCATATTTAACTGAAACTTTTATATTTTTGGTATCATAATAATCTAAAGCCTCTTTATAATCCATACCAATTATATTTATTTCTTTATCTTTTTCAACAACTTTATTATTTCTAAATAATAAAAATATTACAAAAGCAAGAATTAAAATAACAATAAATATTAATATCTTAAACCATTTCTTATATTTAACTTTCTTTTTACTCATAACATCACCACTACTATTATCAATTATTATTTGATTTATATACCATCATTATATCATCTTTTATTAAAAGAAAAAATAGAATCATTTAATTAATAGATTTTTCTATTATATTCATTGTTTCTCATTAGTTAATGTAATTACATTAAATGTAATTTTTTCTATCAGTATCATTTAATTCATTATTATTCAATAACGATAAAGCTCACAATAATGACTTCAACCCAATTTGGAACACAGTGTGTTCCAAATTATATTTTCTATCATTACATAAAATTGCCACATATATCTTAAATTTCTTTCATTATATTTTTTAATTTTTTCTGACTTTGCTAAGCATATTTTCTAATACATTTAACAAATCACAATTATAACATATAATCTTGTATATGCATTCAAAAATAATCCAAAATTTTCAATTTATATCCAACACTTAAATTTTATTAACACCTTTTCTCATTATTTTATAAACCCTTATGAAGAAATATAATATTTTTTATTTTATTATCTGCCAATATCCCGTTTTGTCAGAACCTATTCTTTCAATTACCAAATTATCTATTAATACTTTAAAGTTTCTTTTAATCGTTCTTACATTAACACTAGTTATATTAGCTATTTCATTTTGTGTTATTTTATTATTATTTGTAATTAATTCTATAATTTTATTTTGAATATCATTAAGAACAAAATTACTATTTTTAATTAATTTATCTATTGATGAATTAATTGTTTCTAAAATAAATTTTATAAAAACATTTGCATTCCCATTATTATGACATTCTGCTATTGATGAATAATATTTTTCTTGATTTAAATATATCTCTTCTTCTAATGGGATAAATTCAAAACTTTTATCATAATTTATTAACATTAACGTTACCCAAAATCTTGCACATCTCCCATTTCCATCTGAAAAAGGATGAATAGTAACAAAGTAATAATGAAAAATCGCAGATAAAATAATAATATTTAAATCACTATTATTTATATATTCAAATAGACTTCTCATTAAAGACGGAACTAAAATAGATTCAGGTGCCATGTATATTATTTCATCTTTTCTTTTAACTCCTTCTCCATGATTCCTATAATTACCATTATCTTCATCAAAATATTTCATCAATAGTTGATGTACTTTTAATAAATCGTTTTCACTTTTATAATTATAATAATTTATATAGTTATATGCTTCGATAGCATTTTTAACTTCTTGTACCTCATCTTTTTTGCCAAATACTTGTTTATTATTTGATATATTTTCTACATCAAATAAAGATAGTGAATTTGCCTCAATTGCAAGTGAAGAATGAATTGATCTTATCTTAGATTTTGAAATCATATATTTTCTTTTTTGCTTATCATTAACATTTATATTTTTAAGTTTTTTATTTATATCACTTAATATATTATTCATCTCTTCATCAATATAATATATTGGTTTAATTTCATCAAATGAATTCATTTATATCGCTCCCACTCCACATATAACATAAGTATATCACAAATGTCACTGTAAATGTCACTGTATTTATAATTTTTTATTATACATAATATACTTATATCAGTTAGTAATTTATTTTTAAATAATTAAAAATCAATGATTTCAGTCCTTATGAATCGCTTAACAATCCATCTAACCAAATAACATTCGCAAATTATCATAGTTATTATCCCATATTGAAAATAATTACATATAGATTATAAATATATTTTTAAACGCTATAAGTATCATTTTGAACTATCATAAACTTTACAATAAGTGAACCTCACACGATTTAAAATCGCATGCTTCTAATATCACTATTAGAATTTTCTCCATTTAATAATACCATTATTAATGTAAAGAGACATAAACTCGGATAGTTCCTACCCTATATATAATTTAATTAGATAAGTAATAATTCTAT
>CAKPDF010000004.1 GCA_934148535.1 uncultured Bacilli bacterium | reverse complement strand
AGAAGTGTGCGAATTATGTCAAATAAAAAACCATTGACGCTTTTGCCTGTCAACAGTTTCTGTGGATAAGTTATTTATAGTAGGTAATATCTTATATAATTTGTGCATTTATAAAATTATTTTTTAGAAGTTATCAGAAAGATTTGTTTCTTTTTTTATTTTCTATATTTTTGTTGTTTCTATTTTATTTTTAATTAACCCACCTTCTATTTGAGACATATAAGATGATAAAGTATCATTGTTTAAATATAAAAATCTCTTCATAAATCTAAACACCTCTACTTCATTTCAATTTTTATTTCATCTTTATATTCATAATTTAATCTATTTTGTTTAGTAACAACAGATTCACCTAAATTTCTTTCTATATCTTCTCTTGCCACTTTTGCTTGATATATATCTATAGCTCTTTGAGTTGCAAGTGATAGGTCAAATACTTCATCGATTCTTTATCTTCCTAATTTAGCTAGCAACTTTTTATTATTCAACATTTTTACTAGGAATAGATTCTATTATTCTAAACATACCATCAATATCAACTACATTAGTATTATAGTATTTACCATCTGAAGAATTTAATTTCAGTTGGTTACAATTTGTAACCGACTCATTACCCTCTTTTTTAATCTGTGTTTTAACACTTTCCAATAATTTCTAGGATTATAACTTCCCGATAAAACTCCTACTACATCAACAACACTAATATAATATTTTTCTTTTTCTTTATTCCATACAGTTCTTATTGTTTCGTTATTAAAAATTTTATTAATTAAATGCATTTTATCCTGATTCATTTATAACCTCCTACTTCTTTTCAAAATATTTTAAATGTTCTATTCTTTCAGCTAATACTAATATATTATTTTTATTATTATAGGCAGTTATTATGTCTTTTGCTATTTTTTCATTTCTTATTATATCCTTTACAATAAAATTATTTATTTCGGTTATATTTTTATCTATATTATTACTGTTTCTAATACTTTTAATATTTTTTCTAAAGTATTAATGATATCTCCGAATGTAATATCTTCTGCATATTTATATTTTCTTTTACTAATTCTTTTTGCCAATCTTCTAAATCTTTATTATCTTTTTTATTATCATCTTCTGTATCTGCAAATGCTTTTATTAAGTTCCATATTAAGGACATAGTCTAACCATCTGAAGTTATTATATCATAGTTTTTTGTCATACAGACTATATGAGTATTTTTCTACTCTTATTTAGATATTTATAGTTTATTATTTAAATAATATTTTACATTGTAACTGGTACTATAATTTCTATAAATTTTTCTAGACACTTTATAGTTTCATCAAATTCTATATTTCTAGCATAACTATTTTTTCTAGAATAACTATTCCATTTATCTTGTAAAACTTTACTATCTTTAATTATACTTAAATTAGCATTTAAATCTGCATCAAACTCTCTTTTTTTAAAAGTCTTTTCTACTGCTTTTCGAAGTTTTGTTTTATTTATTTTATTAAACTTAAATTTATATATTAAATATATGTCATAGTAGTCTTTCATTCTACTACTATTTTCTAATTTACTAAGTATAGTTTCTATCTTTTCTGCTAAAACTGTCTCTAGATTATATGACCACACTTTATACACTTCATCATCTATCAACGATTCATATTTATAATCATTTGGGCCAGGATATATAGGATCTCCTGTAGCTATATCAACATGAAAACGATCCCTTATGTTTTCTAACATAAAATTAATGGTAACTCTCAATCCTCCATATTCATCTTCTTCACGGATTGGTTCTGTTTTATTAATTTCAAATTTTGCGTTATCCTCTATATCTATATTAATAATTTCTTCCAACATTTTGATAATATTTTCTTTATTAAATTCTGCTTTTCTTATAGTGGTATCTATATCCATAGTACTTCTATTATCAATTCCAAATAGATTACTTAAAAAGAAGCCACCTTTTAATATAAAATTATCTTTATATTTGCTTTTTGATAAACGTGCTATAAATCTGTCATACATATAAAATCTCATTACTGAATTAAAATCAACATTTTTTTCTTTTGAAATATTCCTTAGTTTATCTTTTACTCTCTGTGCTGAATTATTCATAATATACACCTACCATTTCTATCACTTTTTCACTTATACCCATCTCTTTTGCATAATTGGATAGTTTAGCAATATTCTTATCTTTACTTTTAGCATATTGTTTAATAGTCTTTTTTACTTGCTCAGAATCCATTCTTCCTGTTGATCTAATAATATCACAAATACATCTTTCTTTATCATAGGCTTTTACTTTATTTCCATTTGGTGTTAGAACTTCAGTTAGTCCAAGTTCATATATGTCATCTGATACATAGAATACATTACATTTCTCGTTTACCATATTAACATGATACCTTTGTGGAACAGTCACTGTATAATTGTATGGAAATTCTTCTGTCATGCCATAAAAATATAGGGCATTCATATGTGAAAAAATTGCTTTTTTATATTTTTGTTGAAAGAGAAAATAGCTATCTTCAAAGGTAGTTGGTGAAAGGTATATACCTCTCGATATCTTTTCAATTTCATTATTCTTCTCCATAATTGATATATATTGCCTACTTATATTAAGTGGTTCAATCATTCTTGTAGAAAGCATACCATTATTAGTACTCATTATTTGTTTTATAACATCAGTAAATATTTTACCTTGCTCATTTGGAAATTTTGCTGAAATATTTTTAATTGTATCTGACATAGTTTTAATATTCTTTATTTGTTCATTAGTGTTTTTAAAAGACTTACTTATTTTCTGCTTTTGTTTTGTCATATGATTTAGCTGTTTTCTTATTTGATTCATTGGTTTATCTATTGAATTAATTGCTTTTACATATTTTGTAAGAATATCATTGTCAATTTTATAATTTATATTTATCTCTTCGTCTTTATTCATAATTATCTCCTCTTTTGACATTCACACTGAAATTATATCATTTTTCAGTTTAATTGTCAATACTATTTAATTAATAAATTACTTCTTTATACTAAATAATATCTTGATATATAACTATGACTTATATATAATACATGCAATAGACATATTGTTATTAGACCTAGGCTAATAACAACACTAATAAGACTTACACAGTAAGGCTTATAGTGACATATTAATAAATATTAAAAAACTAAGATATCAAATCTTAGCATTTTACTTTATTTTTATTTTCCACAACACTTCTTATATTTAAGTCCTGATCCACATGGACATAAATCATTTCTACTTATTTTAACTTTAGTTTGTATTTGATTACTTAACTCACATGGTTTAAATCCGTTTAATCGCCAACTTGGCATTTGTTTCTTTAATGAATTTAATTTCTTCGAAATTGTTTTTGCTTTCTCTAAGCATTCCTTTAATTCCATACTACCACTTTTTTCTTAAATATAATACAATAATTTAATATAACTGCATTTATTACATTATAACAAATACATTTTAAATTTACTATATCAAATTAATAATTAATTTAATTTTGATATTTCTTTTCTTAAGTAGTTATTATTTACTTCTAATTTTTCTATATCTTGTTCTAGATTATTTAATTTTTTCTGTAATTGTTCTTTAGTACTTCCTAATAAACTTTTATTATCTAATAATATTTCATATTCTTTATTTAATTTTTCTAATTCTTTATAATAATTTATTTTCTCTGCTAATTTACTATTATTATTTTTTAGATCTTTTGTTTTATTATAATATATAATACTAATAGTGCTTGATATTATTATCAATAAAGATACTAAAATAGTTAATATTATATTTAATATTTTTTTCATGTTTCCTCCTTAATAATGTAGACTTCTTTTACCATAGTAATTATATCTATTTTCAAAAGTATTTTTATCTTGATACTTTATTGTACCTCCTATAGGATCTGATATTATTACTGATTTATCTGTATATCCAATTAAAACTACAGCATGTTCATTTGCTTTCCAAGATATAGTTTCTCCTGTTTTCTTATATATCCAAGAATTAGAAATATATGGTAGTGCTAAATACATAGATGTCCATACTATTACTGGTTTATTTTGTTTTACTATTTTTAATAGGTTATCTAATGATTCTCCAGTAGAATTTATTATTCCTGCTTTATACATATTAGCAACTTTTGCAATTGATAATTCATAGGTTCCATATCCTGCTTCAGTTTTAGGATCACCTATAAATTCTATTTCTGGATTACCTCCATATAATATATTTTCTTCTTGATATGGTAAATCTCCTTTATCTAAATTATTTATAATATCATCTACTTCAACATCAATATTATAATATTTTAATAATATATATAATGATATGCTTTCACATCCAGTAGGATAATTAGGATATTGATTAAATCTTATTACATTTGGTATTTGATATGTATTTTTCTTTTTTTCTTCTTCTTTCTTTTTTAACAATACTTTATGCTGATTATTTAGGGTATTATTTTCAGTTTCTAAATTTAATTTTATTTCTTCTTTAGAAAAAATTGTTTCTTTTAAGGTTGTATTTTCTTGTTCTTCATTTTTTACATTTTCTTTTAGTTTATTTACATCTGTTTCATTAAATACTGATTTTATTTTTTCTTCTGTTTGTTTATAATTTGATTCTGTATTTTTATATTCTTTTGCTTCTTGTTTTAAGACTTTGTTATTCTCTTTTTCTACTTTGTAATTAGTGATATTTTGATAAAGATTATACTCTATTAACGCTATAAAGATTTGTAATAATATTATTATAATTATTTTAATTTTCTTCATAATCTACCTCAATATTTTCTAGATATATTCCATTATTTTCTATTTTAAATATATATTTATAATTCATAGTTTCTTTACCTAATATATATTTTGTATATGCTTCTATACTGCTATTTTTTATTATTTTAATTTTAATACTATCTAGATTCATTTTAAATCTTTTATCTATTTTTATTAATGGTATTTTATTATCTATTTGATCTTTTATATAATAATTCTTTTTACCAAAGAAATTATAAGTTATTTCATAAATATATTTTATATCTATCATATTATCTTCTATTTTATCTTGATAATTATCTTTATTATCTAATATATAGTTTATTGCTATATTTGTCATATAATCATAATTATCAGACAAGATCTCACCATCTTCATATGATGATAACGCTATTAGGATATCATCATTTTGTGATATAAATTCTTTTATATTTTGAACTAATAAATTTTCATCTTCATAGTATGTTATTTTCTTTGTGAAGTCTATTTCTGATGATACTGGTAGAGCTTTGGTATTACTAGATATTAGAGTTATTGTTGATAAAATGCCGATTATTAGTATAATTATTAATAATAGTTCTCTTCTTTTCATAATAAGCTCGCCTACTTTTCTTTATTATATCATAAATATATAAAAAAGATAGCAAATAAATGCTACCTAATGTATTTCATCACATACTCCTGGATCTGGGACATAAAAGCAATGATTTTTATATCTTCCTGATAGTTTTTGATCCCACCAGGTTTGCTTGCAGGGTTCATTATTTGAAGGGGCATAAAACCATAGAGCGTTAGTGGCAGGATAATAATATTCTCCTCTTATTACTCTTCTTGCTAATGATTTTTCTAGTTCAGTAGGATTACCATAAAATAATGGTGAAGAAGATCCAGAAAATCCTCCTGGAGACTGAAAGATCATTTTACTTATAGTGGTTATATTTTTAAATGTTAGGCAATTTGCTAAGACTCTATTTATTCCAACATTACCTACCATTAGCATTCCAAGGTTACCTTCTCCTGTTGCTTCTGCTCTCATTAATCTTGCTAGAAGTTCTAATTCTTTATCTGTATATTTGACAATCATTTAACTCACCTTTAGTGTAATATATGTCAATTTTTGAAAAAAATTAGTAAAATAGTTGAAAAATATTAAATTTTATGATAAATTAAATATGTTCTTATTTTTGTGAGAACTTATAGGAGTGTAGTTCAGTTGGTAGAGCGTTGGTCTCCAAAACCAAATGTCGTGGGTTCAAATCCTACCACTCCTGCCATTTTTAGGATTGTATCGACCTTTTTCTGAGTATATGGAAAGGTCGTTTTTTCTATTGATAATTAATATGGATACATTAAAGTTATCAACAAAACTATATTGTTTCATTAATTATATCTATTTAATATTTACAAATAAATATTTATGTATTGTACCCAAAATAGTAACCTATAAGTTATATTATTAACATTTTGTTTCTTTTTTTTACATAAAAAGTATAATTTATATATAATATGCTTTAACATGTATATATTGTACACTTTTTTGATAATATTTTTGTTGTAGAGAGAAAGATTATGTTTATTGCTCATTAATATGTAGAGGATGGTTTTAATGACAAAGCAAATACTGTGGACTAAAACAATTATAGAGACTTTTATAGAGGAAGGCAATTTAAATGAACGACAAGAATATATTATAAGAACTAGGGCTAAGGGATATTCAATTGCAAAGCAAGCAGAAGAATTGAATTTAAGTATTGATCAAGTAAATAAAGAGATTTCTCGTTTAAAAAAGTTATACGATGCTACTCAAAGATATTCTAAAATATTGCCACCTAGGAAGAAAAATAGCAAGGATTTATTTAAATAATTTAATTACAGTTTTTTGGCAGTCTTTTTCTCTTAATATTCCATTAAGTTTACAAGTTTTTACTGATTATTTATGGGATAATATAGATGTATTATTTATAGGAGGAGAGAATTATGAAAAGTAGAGTTAAATGGTTTAATAATACCAAGGGTTTTGGATTTATTGAATTTGAAGGAGGAGAAGATATTTTTGTTCATTATTCTGCTATAAAAGCAGATGGATATAAAACTTTATCTGAAGGTCAAGAAGTTTCTTTTAATTTAATTAGTACTAATAAAGGTTACCAAGCTCATGATGTTAAGGCAATTGTAAAGTAATTTTTATGGTTACTAATTATGATGATTTTTTAAAGAAATATCGTTTTAAAATTCATGATATAAAAAAAGAAAATGGAGAACACCCAATTTCAACTGTATTTGAGAAAAAACTACAAAATTTAAGTCAGGAGCAGAACTTTATCACCTTAGATTTTGAAAAGAGATATGGTAATTGTTTAAAATAAAATAGCGATTTATTGGTCGCTATTTTACTATTTCGTAAGATACTGTGTAGGCTGCTGATGAGATATCAAAGTCAATTGCGGTTTCTATTGGAACACTTTCATTTGGCTGTATTTCTACTCCGGCATATCCTACTAAGTAATTTACTGTATTTCCTTCTTCGTCTTGATAATTAATTATATCGTTTTCATTTTTATCTTTCACTATTATGTGAAATTCTTCTAAATAGTATGGTTCATCATTATTATTTGTAACGGTTGTTATAAGAGTAGATTTGCCATCTTTATAAATTAATGATGTTTTAGTTAATTTAAGTCCTTCTACTTCTTTATCTCCTATTACTCCTTCTTGTTTATTTTCTATAACATTATCTTTTTTATTATCATCTTGTTTTTTATCATTATTTATTGTGGTTAATACTATTGCTATTGTTATTATTAATAATGCTAATGCTGATATTAATCCTATTATAATTATTTTCTTTTTGCTTGTTTTTTTAGTTTCTTTTTGTATTTCTTTTTTCATTTGTTTCCCCTCTACTTTCTATATAAATTATAGCAAATGTATTAAAAAAAAGCAATTGTTAGTTTAAAACTCTTGCTCTTACTTTTGGTTTAGTTATTATATTCTTTTTATTATACTTAGATACATAGTATAGATATAAATCTGGTATGTCTGTTTCTTGAAGTGGTTCATCTATTTTTAGGTTATGAGTAAATTCTTCGGTATCTTCACTACAAGTTCTTAGGTAACTATCTAAGTAGAATTTATCTTTTCTAGAAATTAATTTTGAAAGTAGATTTATTATTATTCCTTGTTCTAAATAACTATTTATAACATTTATTGTATATTCATCATTTGAATTATTCATATAATTTAATATTTTTATTCTTAAGTCTTTATAATAATAGGTCCATCTTTTACTTTTATTTTTATCATTTTTTATTATGTATGTTACTACTTTATATAAATCTATTAATTCAATACTATTTTGATATTTTCTTTGTTCCATAATAAACCTCCTTTCTTTAGGCATTAAAAATCCCCTTAAATTTAAGGGGTTTGATATCATAATGGCGCCTGATGTAGGACTCGAACCTACGACCTATTGGTTAACAGCCAACCGCTCTACCGACTGAGCTAATCAGGCATTTCCTCAATGACTTCTTAATTATATAATAATTTTATTAAGAAATCAAGGGGTTTTTTTATTTTTTTTATATTTTTATTAACTTTTTTATTATTTTATGACTTTTTAGGAATTTTATACTTTTTTATTTAATTTCATATAAACTATCTGTTGCTTTAGCATTTAGTTTTAAATCTGCAATAATTCCTGCTTTATAAGCATAATATGCGGCTGCACCAATCATTGCACCATTATCGGTGCAATATTTAATTGGTGGTGTAGAGAATGATACGTTTAAATCATTACACATATTTTCTATACTTTTTCTTAATCCACTGTTAGCGGCAACTCCTCCTGCCATTACTAGGTGTTTAACTTTATATTCTTCTAAGGCCCTTTTAGTTTTTTTAGTTATTACTGTTACTACTCTATTTTGGAAGGATGCAGCCATATTTTCTTTTACTATTTCATTATTTCTTTGAGTTTCATTATGAACTAGATTTATTACTGCACTTTTAATTCCACTGAAAGAAAAGTTATAACTATCATCATCTAATGGATATGGTAGATTATATGTATCATTACCAATTGCTGCTAATTTATCTATTTTAGGTCCTCCTGGGTATTCTAGTCCTAATACTTTTGCTACTTTATCGTATGCTTCTCCTACTGCATCATCTAGTGTAGAACCAATTCTTTTGAAAGAATAATCTTTATCCATATAGACTAAATCTGTATGACCTCCACTTACTACTAGTGCTATTAGGGGAAATTCTAATCTTTTTACTAAGTTATTAGCGTATATGTGGCCTGCTATATGGTGTACTGGTATTAATGGTTTATTTGTTACTAAAGCAATTGTTTTAGCAGCTTGTAGTCCAACTAATAAACTTCCTATTAATCCTGGGCCATATGTTACTCCTATTATGTCAATATCATTATAATCCATATTAGATTTTGTTAATAATTCATCTAATACTATTGTTACACATTCTATATGATTTCTACTTGCTATTTCTGGTACTACTCCACCAAATTTTTTATGGATATCTATCTGAGAAAATACTACTGTATTAATTTCAGTATCACCATTTTTTATAATACTCATACTCATTTCATCGCATGATGATTCTATTGCTAAACAATATATATCTTTCATTTACATCACCTGTTTTTCCATTAATATTCCGTCTTCATCTCCATAATAAGATTTTCTTAATGCTACTTCTCTAAATCCATATTTTTTATAGAGGTTTCTTGCTATAGTATTACTTACTCTTACTTCTAATGTTATATTCACTGAGTGCGTATCTATTGCTTTCCATACTATATAACTCATTAACTTATTACCTATTCCTTGATTTCTATTATCAATACTTACAAATAAATCATCTATTTCTATTCTATCATAGATATGTGAATATTTTAAATATCCTACTTTTTTACCATCTATTATGTATTCTATATATTTTGCAAAGGGGTTAGCGTCACTTAAATATTCTATTTCTCTTATCATTTTTCTAATGCTTGTGGTAATTTTAAATAGTTAGGATTTACTAGATGAGGATTTTCTGGTTTTTTATCTTTGTAGTATTCTATAATTTTAGGTAAATCAAGGATAGTTTTATTAATATTATAGTTTAATATAGATAAATCATTATTACTTAAAATAGTTGGATTATATTTATCTATTAAATATTTTACTTCTTCTAAATTAGAAAAACTTTCTGCTATTACTTCATCATAGTTTTCATTATATAGTCCTATATAATAATTATCGTGTTTAGCATCTATTAATGATAAGTAATAATTATTTTTTTCTTTAGAAGATATAGCTAAAATTTTTAGTGATGAAACACTTATTATTTCTTTTTTTAATAGGTAAGCATATACTTTAGCAATTGTTACTCCTATTCTTATTCCAGTAAATGAACCTGGGCCTGATACTACTAGTATTCTATCTATATCATTAGGTTGTAATTTTGATGCGTCTAATAATTCTTTAATAAAATAAGTTGTATAGATTGAATGACTATTTGGGATAGATTCTGTTACTTTATTTATTAATATATTATCTTTTATAATGCCAATAGATACATCTTTATCTGATGTATCTATAAATAAATTTATCATAGTATTGCCTCACATATATTTACGTATTTATCACCATAAGGTTTTAATACTAGTACTCTTGTTGTTTCATCTATTATTTTAAAAGTTATTTCTAATCTTTCTTTTGGTAAGTAATCTTCTATCATTTCAGCCCATTCTATGATTGTTACTCCACCTTTAGTAAAATATTCTTCTAGTCCTAGAGAATCTACTTTACCATCTGTACGATACATATCCATATGATATAATGGTAGTTCTCCTACATATTCTTTTATTATATTAAATGTTGGAGATGTTACATCTGTAATTGCCATAGCGGAAGCAAATGCTTTAGTAAATACTGTCTTTCCACTACCTAAGTCTCCATTTAAACATATTACCATGTTAGGAAATTTTTCACTTTCTATATTTTGTGCTAATTCAATAGTTTCCTCTTCTTCATGAGTTACTACTTTATACATATTGTTATCCATTAAAATCACCTTTCTTTAACTTATGTCTATTTAATTATATCAAATATATACTCTAAATTACAATACCTTTTTCGTAAATTTTATTGCAATTTAGTAAATTTGTGTTATGATTAATATGGATGTATTTATGATATGTTTAATATTTAAATGAAATGAGGATATATAATGAATATAAATTCAATTGGTAATAAGGGTTTGGATGAATTAAAGGAATTAAGAGATAATTTAAAACTTATTAATAGTGAGCATTCTAGACCAAAGGAAGAAACTCATAAATATGGGCTATGGTCTAAGAAAGAAAATGATGATAATATTACTTATAGTAGAATGTGTAATAGATGTGGAGATATTAAATCATTTGATGGCTTTAATAAAGATATAGAAGATGCTATAAAAAAACAGGTCGAAGCTAGTAGATTAGTTGATTACTTTTGTAATACTGATGATAAGGACTTAAGTGATGAAAATATTTTATTTTATTTGACTAATACTATTGATTATCAAAATTATATGGATTTAGGTTCTATTATTGATAAAATTATTTCTGTTAATGGTGGATATCAAGTTCATAATAATTATACTGAAAATTTAATATTTAATTCTTTGCTTAGTTTGGGAAAGATTGGTTATATACCTGATGATTTATTTGATGAAATGCTTAATTATTTAAATAATAAGACTGAAATTGAATATTTGGATACTGGAAAAGGAAGAGCTGCATAAGTTCTTTTTTTATAATCAGCCATAGATAATATTTGTAATGGCTGTACTTCTAAGAAAAAAATTTATATAAAATATTAGTTCCTTTTCACATACGTTTATAACATATATGTATGTTATTTGAAACTTGTATAAAATATTTTTAGTCAATTACTTACTGAAAATTATTTTGTTATTATTTTAGTATTATCAATATTATGTATAGCAAGATTTAGTCATATTGTTATACAGAAACTTTGTAAACAATATAAAAAGCATATATAGGATACATAACTATATATGCTTTTTTATAAAGAAATATATTTTTGATTTTTAGCATTTACACTATTTTTATTTGTATAATCAAGTCTCTTTGATTTTATTAAAGGTTTAATAATATTTCTAGATAAAACACTCTTTGTTTCTATACCAATATATTTTCTAATCTCATCTGATGTTTTTGGTTCTCTACAAAATTCTACAACTTTATTTCTCATTTCTTCGTAATTATTATTTTGTGTTGCTCGTTGTGTTGCTCGTTGTGTTGCTATAGCAACAGAATTATTTCTAAAAATAACTTTAAAACTATCTCTTTCTTCGTAAAATTCAGGAGTAGGTAATCCATATTTTTTCATTTCTCGAAGCATAGTAGGAATTCCAGAATGCCTATTTTCAATAACGGAACCTTTTTCCTCAAGTATTCTTACTAATGTTGGATTACGCGATTCCATTGTAGTAGCAGTACCTAATTTTTCAATTCTATTTGTACCATATAATGCTCCTGGATTTATAATTTCTATCCTATCTTTGTACATATATACAGAAATATAAGCATTTTCTGTTTGAGTACTATAATCACGGTGAATTAAAGCATTTGCAATTGCTTCTCTAAGTGCTTCCATTGGATATTCAGTACGATCAGTTCTTTTCCCATCATCATTTACAATAACACTTGTTTTCATATTTCTTTGAAGGAAACTCATTGTACCCTCTAGCATTTGTTCAATTGTTCCCTCAATTCTTTTGTTATCAACAAATCTTTCACCTAAAGGTCCTGTATCTCCTAATTCTGTCCCTGGAACCACAACACAAGCAACAAATAGTTGTGGATAAAATGTTTGTGGATATTCACCAAAAATCATTGTTCCTGCAAGCGTAGGATATGTTTGATTTAAGCTATTATCTGTAATTCCAGATAATTTTAAACATTTATTAAAATCATTTTTTGCAAAATTAGGTCTATTTATTTTAATTTTGTTTATATATATTTCTAACTCTTCCTTATCTAAATCATCAATTGTTGCCCTTTTAGTCGGTCTTGTATCTTCAAAGATATGATCAGTATAACTTTGTAATGCATATATTTCATAATCTGTCATTAATTCATCTCTATCACCAATTCTAGTATATGAACCATTTTTCATTCCCTTTGGCTTATAATAACACGGCTTTTTATTTTGTGGTATTTCATCTATCTTTACAGCCAATAATTCTTTTCCATCGTACTCAAAAGGCAACATATCTGCTCTTACAGTTGGTTCCATAGAATCACTACATAAAGCAGATACTTGCTTTTGTAAATCATTCAGATTATATACGCCATCAATACTAAAATTATTACTTTCATTTATTCCAAAAATAATAATTCCGCCAAATTTATTTGAAAAACTTGAGATAGTATCATAGCATTTTTTAGGAAATCCACCAGATGCTGTTTTTGATTCTAACTTATTAGTTTCTGTTTTATATTTTCTTAAATATTCAATTGCTTCTATAACTTCTATTTTTAACATTCAGTATCACCCCTATTTATTATTATTATACTACATCTTCATCAATATTAACCATTTAAATTATTACTATTCACAGATTTTTTTAATTTTGTAAAAAATAGAGTGAATTTATCGATTATTTTTGCGTTTGGTTTTAGATATATAAGAAAAAGTCATAACTATTTATGACTTATTTCTAACTTTTTCATTTTAGTATGAAATTTACTTCCTAATTCTTCTGGAGATGCACTTTGCATACTTCCGGTATAGGTATTTACTATTTCACCTTCTGTAGTAAAATAATATATTTGGCATACTTTCATATTTTCATATACTTTTACTGGTACTGATGGTCTTACTCCTAGATGCCAATATCCTTTATATCCGATTGATCCCATTCCAGCAGAGCAATGAACGTGTAATCCTAATCTTCCTAAAGAACTTCTACCACTCATCATTGGTACTAAGTTTTCTGTCTCAGTCCATTCATTACTTCTTGCTACATATATTTTATCTGGATATAATATTAACCCATTATCCGATATTTCAACTGTTGATATTTTATTATCTTTTTTTAGGTCTAATATTGGTTCTTCATAATACCCTATTTTTTTGTTTAAACTTAAATTTACTGAATTTGGATTTATTACTATGTTATCTTGTGGAGTTATTATAATTTCACCTGTTTTCATTCTTTGTTTAATTTCTTCTCCACTCAACATTCCAGACTTTTTACTTTTATAATTTAAACTAGGAAAGAATGTTAAATTTCCTATTTCTATATTCGGATATATTATTGTCGGTTTAGTACAAATAATACTTAATAAAAAGTTGCCATTATAATTATCTTCACCATATCCACTTGTAAGTTCTATACTAACTCCTAATAATGATAGTGATGTTCTTCCATTTAAAACTGGTATATAACCATTAGTCTTTATTTTTTCATTTGTTTTAGCTAGATAAACTTTGTGTGGCTCTAATAATAAACCTTCTTTTGGTATTTTTACTCTTCTTAATTTATTTACTTTATCTTCAATTACTTCTTGAAGATAAATGTTTTTTTCTTTAGTATCTACGATGGAATAATCAAATGTATATAAAACATCGGAAATACTAACCATACAACTATTTGGTTTTTCTAAAGCATCTTTTTTTATATTATCTATAGTAATATTTCCATTTTTTATTTGTTCGCTTATCTCTTTATTAGTTAGCATTACTTTCTCTCCTTTACTAGTTTTTTTGGAATTTGCGTATATTCTTCTGATATTCTTGACTCAGTTGGTTCTACTTGACCTAAATATTTTCCATTATATTGAATTTCTGGATTTCCTATTAATGGATAATAATAAATTCTACCGATTGGCATTTTAGGATATACTTTAGTTGGGTTAGCACAAATAATTTCTAAAGTCCACGTTCCTTTAAATCCGTTATCTCCAAATCCTGCTGTAATATGTATTTCTACTCCTAATGTTGCTAATTCTGTTAAACCTGATAATAATGGAACATAGCCATATGTTTCGGTCCATTCATTTGTTCTTCCTAGATATAGTTTATTTGGTTCTAATACCAAACCGTCCTCTGGTATTATTATTGTTTTGGAAGGGTTTTCACTTTTTATATTTAGCATTGGTGTATCATATTCTTTTAATGTACTACCTAGTGTTACATATACAAAGTTTTCTCCTATATTATTTTCACCATTATCTACATAGATATTTTTATTCATTTCTTTTTTTAATCCTTCTTTATTTAACATACTGAATCCTCCTATATTCATTATAACATTTATATTTTACTGGTAAATATATTTAACGAAAAAGAAACATTTATTTTTTGAGGTTTTAGATATATAAGAAAAAGCCATAACTATTTATGACTTTCTTTATCTAATACTTTTTTTAGAAACATTCCTGTATATGAATTTTCAACTTTTGCTACTTCTTCTGGAGTTCCAGTACAGACAATATTTCCACCTAGATTTCCTCCTTCTGGGCCTAAATCTATTATATAATCTGCTACTTTTATGACATCTAAATTATGCTCTATTACTAATACTGTATCTCCATTATCCACTATTCTTTCTAATATTTTTAGAAGTTTCTTTATGTCATGCATATGTAGACCAGTTGTTGGTTCATCTAATATGAATAAACTTTTACCGGTTGCTTTCTTTTGTAATTCTTTTGCTAATTTTACTCTTGCTGCTTCTCCACCAGATAGTGTTGGAGCGGGTTGACCTAATTTTACATAGCCTAATCCTACATCTTGTAATACTTGTAATTTATTTTTTACTTTTGGATGATTTTCAAAGAATTCTAAGGCTTCATCTACCCTCATATTTAATACATCATATATTGATTTTTCTTTATATTTTATTTGTAATGTTTCTCTATTATATCTTGTACCATTACATACTTCACATGGAACGTATACATCTGGTAAGAAGTGCATTTCAATTTTCTTTACGCCATCTCCCCAACAAGCTTCACATCTTCCACCTTTTACATTAAAGGAAAATCTTCCTTTGTCGTAGCCTCTAATTTTTGCTTCTTTAGTTTGAGCAAATATATCTCTTATATCATCAAATACACCTACGTATGTTGCTGGGTTACTTCTTGGAGTTCTTCCTATTGGTGATTGAGTTATTTGAACTACTTTATCTATGTATTCTAGACCTAATACTGTCTTATGCTCTCCAGGTTTTTCTTTGGTTTTATATAGGTAATTTCTTGCTACTTTATATAATATACCATTTACTAAGGTAGATTTACCAGATCCTGATACACCTGTTATACAAGTTAATGTTCCTAATGGTATTTTTACATTTATCTTTTTTAAATTATGTTCTTTAGCGCCTTTTATCTCTAAATATTTTTTATTACCTTTTCTTCTTTTTTCTGGTATTTCTATTTTATATTCTCCAGTTAAATATTTACCTGTTAGACTGTTTTTATTTTGCATTACTTCTTCTGGAGTTCCACAAGCCATAACTTTTCCACCATGTTCTCCTGCTAAGGGACCAATATCTACTAGATAGTCTGCTGCTAGCATTGTATCTGTATTATGTTCTACTACAATAAGAGAGTTACCTAAATCTCTCATTTCTTTTAATGAATTAATTAATTTTTCATTATCTCTTTGATGAAGTCCTATGCTTGGTTCATCTAATACATATAATACTCCTGTTAATCTTGAACCTATTTGAGTTGCTAATCTTATTCTTTGACTTTCTCCACCTGATAAGGTTCCAGCCGATCTAGATAATGTTAAATATTCTAGTCCAACATTGATTAAAAAGTCTAATCTAGAATTTATTTCTTTTAGTATTACTTGGGCTATTTCTTGTTTTTCTTTTGATAATTTTAATTTATTTATAAATTCTTTTAGTTCTCTAATATTCATATTTGTGACATCAAATATGTTTTTATTATTTATTAAAACTGATAGGACACTTGGTTTTAGTCTTGAACCTTTACAGGTATCACAAGGTAATTCTACCATATATGTTTCTATCCATTCTCTAATCCAAGTACTTTTTGTTTCTATATATCTTCTTTCTAAATTAGTTATAATTCCTTCAAAGTAATCAGTTGTATTTCTTGTATTTCCATTTTTAGCTACATAGTTAAACTCCAGTGGTTCATTAGAGCCATATAAAATGATATTTAATTCGTCTTTTGTTAAATCTGCTACCTTTTTATTTAGGTCTATATTATATTTGGATGCTACTGCTTTTAACTGAGTATTTATAATATTATTACCATCATCTAAATTTATAGTCTTTATAGCGCCTTCTTTTATAGAAAGATTTCTATCTGGAATTATTAAATCAACATCTAATTTGTATTTAACTCCTAATCCTTTACAGTCAGGACAAGCACCGTATGGAGCATTAAATGAAAATATTCTTGGTTCTAATTCTTCTAGTGAATAGTCACAATAAGGACAAGCAAATTTTTCACTTAATAATATTTCTTCACCACCAATGACATCTATTATTACTTTGCCTTTAGATAGATTACAAGAAGTTTCTAATGCTTCATATAATCTAGTTCTTATACTATCTTTGACTACTAATCTGTCTACTATTACGGAGATATTGTGTTTTTTATTTTTTTCTAATTCTAAATCCTCGCTTAAATCTTTGGTTTCTCCATCTATTTTAGCACGGATATATCCTTCTTTTCGCAAATTCTCTAATAAATCTTTATGAGTACCTTTTTCCCCTTTTACTATAGGAGACATTACCATTATTTTTGTATTTTCTTCTAAAGATAATACTTTATTACACATTTCTTCTATAGATTGAGATGATATTGGTATATGATGGGTAGGACAATATGCTGTACCTATTCTAGAATATAATAATCTTAAATAATCATATATTTCAGTTACTGTTCCCACTGTACTTCTAGGATTATTATTGGTAGTTTTCTGATCTATACTAATTGATGGTGATAATCCTTCTATTACATCTACATCTGGTTTATCTGTACTTCCTAAAAATTGTCTAGCATATGAGCTTAAACTTTCTACATATCTTCTTTGTCCTTCTGCATAGATTGTATCAAATGCTAAAGATGATTTACCTGATCCTGATACACCAGTCATTACTACTAATTTATTTTTTGGTATATCTAAATCTATATTTTTTAAATTATTTTCTCTAGCACCTCTAATTATTATTTTATCCATTATAATACACCTCTTTTGGTTAGTTATTATAGCACATTTTCTGATAAATAAATATACTAATTATTACCTTTTTTCTGGTATTTAATATATCATATATAAGTTCATATGTCAATTATTTTTACAAACATTTGTTTGTTTATAATAAAAAAAGAAAAAGGACTAAAATCCTTGGGGTAATATTTTTTCTGCTTTAATTCTTATTCTTTGAAAAGCATTATCTATTGTTTTAGCGGGTCTATCTAATATATCCGCTATTTCTTTATAATTAAATCCTTGTATTTTTAATTCAAATACACATTCTTCTAATGGGGTTAACTCATGTTCTATTTTTTTTATTAATTCTTTTATATTTTCATTTGCTATTATTCCTCTTTCGGGATTTTGTTCTTCACTTCCAAATATATCTGCTAGGGATATTTCTTCTCCAAAGTCATTTATACTTTCTATAGGAACAGCTTCATTTAATATTTTGTATTTATCTCTATTTAATTTCCTTATTAGAGTATTTAATTGTCTATCCATACAAAGGTTACAAAATGTATAAAATGTTACATCATCATCTAAATTAAAACTTATTATTGCTTCTTCAAAACCAATTACACATTCTTGGAATATGTCTGAATATTCTATTCCTTTACCTTTTACATATCTATATATTCTAGTACTTTTTTTTGTTATTAATGGTTTATATTTTTCATGTAAGATAGTATTTGCTTGTTCATTTTTTTCTTGGGCTAAAAATACTAATTCATTATCATTTAAGTTTCTATAATCCAATTCTATTTCCTCCCTGATACTATTTGTGATAAGATAATTCCACAAGATACAGAAGCATTTAAACTATTTATTTTACCTGTCATAGGGATACTTGCTATGAAGTCACAATTATCTCTTACTATTTTACTCATTCCTTTGCCTTCATTACCTATAACTAAACAAACATTCATATTATAATCAATTTCTCTATAGTTTTGTCCTTTCATATCTGTTCCTACTATCCAATAGTTTTTTTCTTTTAATTTTGATATTGTTGCAGTTAAATTTGGTACTTTAATTATTTTAATATTTTCTATAGCACCTGCTGATGTTTTTACTACAGTACTGGTAATACTTACACTTCTATCATTTGGAATAATTATTCCTTCTACTCCAAGGGCTTCACTTGTTCTTATTATTGCCCCAAAATTATGGGGATCTTCTAAGTGGTCTAACATTACTAGAGTATGATAGTTATTATTAGTTTTTAAATCATTTAAAAATTCATTTAATTCATAAGTTTTAAATTCATCAATATCCAATATTATTCCTTGATGTAAGCCATCTACTTTACTGTCTAATACAATATTGTCTACAAAATTTACTCTTATATTTCTTTTAAATAATTGATCTAATATTTCATTATCTTTAAATTTTTTACTAACATAGGCTTTATTTATTTTATCGTTACTTTGTAATTTTTCTTTTGCTACATTTTTTCCATATATATACATAGTTTACACCTCTATATTTTTTAATATTTCTTCTAATCTTTCTTTTTGGTTGTCTAGATATAAATATCCTATTAAGGCTTCAAATCCTGTTGACATTTTATATGTTATTATATCTGTATTTTTAGGATGGCTAGCTCTTTTATAATTTCTTCCTCTTTTTACTATATCTATTTCTTCATTTGTTAATATATTATTGTCTAATAAGTTATTTAATATACGACATTGAGATTTTGCTGATACATAATTAATTGCTTGTTTTTGTAATTCTTCTACTTTAGTATTTCCAAGACTCAAGAGTTTTTCTCTTATGTATACTTCATATACTGCATCTCCTAAATATGCTAAAGAAATAATATTAATACAATTTAAATCCATATTATCACCTGCTAGGTATATTTTATCATAAATAATTAGTATAATCAAATTAAATTGTAGATGTTTTATAAACTATGGGAAGTACAATATATAACTATATATTCTTAAATATTATATATTTAGAATTAATAAAACAATCTATTTTAGTAATATTTTAACATTATTAGAAGTATCGCCTTTACTTTTATTAACTATGGCGAATAAACAAAAAAAGAGATAATCAACTTACCTCTTTAATCTCTCCTGATTCATTAATACTAGCATTTATAGACCAAGTATTCATATTAGTAATTACTCTTTGTTTTTCTTCTCCTTCTAATACTTTAGTATATTCATCTTTTTCTAAACAAGGTATAAAGTAATAACTTAGATCTCCATCTTTAGTCATTTTTATTTGAAATATTCCTGTATCTTTAGTTTCATTATTAAAAATAAAATCTCCTAAATTATAAATTATTGGTTTATTATTATAATATTCTATTCCTTGTAATGTATGAGCATGTGTTCCTACTATTATGTCTGCTCCCGAATCAATATATGTTCTAGATGTTTCCTTTTGTACCTCTTCTAAATCATGAGAATCTTCTTTTCCCCAATGAATTAAAGCTACAACATAATCACTTTCTTCTTTAGCTTGCTTTATTGCTTCTGCAAATGCTTCTGGATCATAACATCTAAATACTCCACCTTCATCTTCAGTTGCTTCAGGTGTTAAAATTAACTTTTCTGCTCTAGTAGCATTTATGAAGGCTATTTTATAACCATTTATTATATAATAATATGGCTTTTTAGCTTCTTCTATATTTTTTCCTGCTCCTATATAAGGAATATTATATTCTTTTAAAGCATCTAACATATCATAAAATGCTGTTTTACCAAAGTCATATACATGATTATTAGCAAGAGTTACTAAGTCTACTCCCATTTCTTCATAAATACTTAATCTTTTAGGAGAAGCTCTAAAGGTATAATATTTACCTGGCATTTTTTCTCCTCTTTCACTTACTGTAAATTCATTATTAGCAATCATTATATCACTATCATTCATTATTTTTACAACACTATCTGATAATATTCCATATACTTTTTTGCCTCTTTCATCATATTTAGGCATTATATACCAATTATCCGCTAAAGATACATCTCCTACAAAACTTAATGTTATCTCATCTTTAATACCATTAATTTGTTTTACATTGTCTAATTTAGTATAATTATCATTATATAAATCTTGTAATACTACTAATGAATTATTAGTTATTTTATGCCATATTGATTTATCATAATCATTTTTCTCTAAGTATTTAGATAAACTTTCTAAAGACTTTTCTTTATAGTTATTACTAACCCACTTTAAGAAATCAGCATCTATTTTAGGATCATTTATTTTGTCTTCTATATTTGAGATGACTTTATCCATATTTATGTTATTTTTTAGATTGTTATTATCATTTTTCTTTTTATTATAAAAAGGTATTAATAATAATATGATTATAACTATAATTAGTAGTCCTAATGAGGGTTTTACCCATCTTTTAAGTTTTCTTTTCTTTCTTCTTTTCATTTTCTTACACCAATTATATTTTAACATTTTATTTTAATAATCGCTAGTACTTTAGTGAAAACTTTGTACCTATTTCTAAATTATCAAAAGTATCTAATGGTAAAATTATAGTATGACTTGCTCTAGTGTCTGTTTGAATAGTATTTTCATGCATAGCATAACGAATTTTTACTATATTAAATTTGTCATCTACTAATACTATATCTACTCTTTGTTTTGAACCTACTGAACTATAAGAATTACAATCATATAAAATTATTGCATATCGTAATTTTGGAAATTTATATTTCATTATTTCTTTATTATGGGTTTGAGTTACCTCTATTTCTTTATTTTTATATACTAATTTCATATAAATCATACTCCTTTATTTTTACGAAAAAACAATTACTTTCATAATTGTTTAATTTATTATATATTTATATTATTTATTATCTAAATCCCATTTCCAATTAGTTACTTCTGGCATATCACGTCCATATTCTTGAATATATTGTTTATGCATTACTAATTTGTTTTTGCATTGTTGATTTAGTGATGAGGCACGATTACCTAATTGTGGCAAATACTTTAGGGCGTCTATTACTAAATGATATCTATCTAATTCATTTTGTACTCTCATATCAAATGGAGTTGTAATTGTTCCTTCTTCTTTATATCCATGAACGTGAATATTTTTATTTGTTCTTCTATATGTTAATTGATGAATTAGGTTTGGATAACCATGGAATGCAAATATTATTGGTTTATTTGTGGTAAATAACATATCATAATCTTGATTACTTAAGCCGTGTGGATGTTCTGTATTCGATTGAAGTCTCATTAAGTCTACTACATTTACTACTCTTATTTTTATTTCTTTAAAATATTTTCTTAATATTGAAGTGGCCGCTAAGGTCTCTAGAGTTGGAGTATCTCCGCAACAAGCCATAACAATATCTGGTTCATCATCTTCATCATTTGAAGCCCATTTCCAAATACCTATTCCTTGAGTGCAATGAATTACAGCTTCTTCCATGCTTAACCATTGTGGTCTTGGATGTTTAGATGCTACTATTACATTAATATAATTTCTACTCTTTATACAATGATTAAAGCAAGATAATAAACAGTTAGCATCTGGTGGTAGGTAAATTCTAGTAATATCTGCTTTTTTAGTTACAAGATGATTTAAAAATCCTGGATCTTGATGTGTATATCCATTATGATCTTGTTGCCAAATATGAGATGAAAGTACATAGTTTAGAGATGCTATTTTTTGACGCCATCCTAATTGTTTTGTTACTTTTAACCATTTAGCGTGCTGTGATGTCATAGAATCTACTATTCTTATAAATGCTTCATATGAATTGAAAAATCCATGTCTACCTGTTAATAAATATCCTTCTAGCATTCCTTCACAGATATGTTCTGATAAAATTGAATCTATTATTCTTCCATCAGAATTTAGGTATTCATCACTATCTAGGGTTAAAGCATTCCATTGTCTATCACTTTCTTCAAAGATATAATTTAATCTATTTGACATTGTTTCATCTGGGCCAAATATTCTAAAGTTTCTTTTTTCTTTATTTAATTTAATTATATCTTTTATATATTTACCTAACTCTATCATATCTTGAGCTTCAGTACTACCATGTTTTGTAACTTTTATTCCATATTTTCTAAAGTCTGGTAAATTTAATTCTTTTAATAATAATCCACCATTGGCGTGAGGGTTAGCCCCCATTCTTCTGATACCTGTTGGTGCTAAATCTTTTAGTTCTTTTATTAAAGTTCCGTTTTCGTCAAATAATTCTTCAGGATGATAGCTTTTTAACCAGTCTTCTAATATTTTTAAGTTATCTTTGTTTTTATCATTTACTACTACTGGTACTTGATGTGCTCTAAAGGATCCTTCTATTTGCTTACCATCTACTTTTTTAGGCCCAGTCCATCCTTTTGGTGTTCTAAAGATTATCATAGGCCATTTTGGTCTTTGCATATTAGGATTTTCTTTAGCTTCTTTTTTTATTTCTTTGATCTTTTCTACTACTTCATCTAGTATTTCTGCCATTCTAGTATGCATAACCTTCGGATTATCCCCTTCTACATAATATGGCATATATCCACATCCTCTGAAAAAGTTATCTAATTCTATATCAGAGATTCTGGCAAATATTGTTGGATTTGCTATTTTATATCCATTCAAATGAAGTATTGGTAATACCACTCCATCCGTAAGGGGATTAATTATTTTATTAATATGCCAAGATGCCGCTAAAGGACCAGTTTCTGCTTCTCCATCTCCTACTACGCAGGCTGCTATTAAATCTGGATTATCCAATACCGCTCCATAGGCATGAGCTAAACTATACCCAAGTTCACCACCTTCATTTATAGAACCTGGTGTTTCTGGTGCTACGTGAGAAGATATTCCACCGGGAAATGAAAATTGTTTAAATAATTTTTTTAATCCTTCTTCATCTTCTGTTATATTTGGATATACTTCGCTGTAAGTTCCTTCTAAATATGTATTTGCTACCATTGCTTGACCGCCATGTCCTGGACCTGATATATATATCATATCTAAGTCATATTTTTTTATTATCCTATTTAGATGAGCATAAATAAAATTTTGACCTGGTGCTGTTCCCCAATGTCCTACTACATTTGGTTTTATATCTGATAATTCTAATTTTCTTTTTAGTAATGGATTATCTAATAAATATAATTGTCCTACTGATAAGTAGTTTGCTGCTCTCCAATAGGCATCTATTTTTTTTAATTCATCTAGTTCCATTATTTCACTCTCCCTCTATTCTTTAATATAATTATAACAAATGAAAAAGAAAAAAACAATAATTCTAGTTTATTGTTTTAAATTTGTTTGATAATTTCTTTTTATGAATTGTTCATTAGATAAAAATAGTTGTCCTATGTTAGAAATAATTATTGTAAATATTACTAAAATTATTGTTATCAATAAATTTATTCTTTTTTTCAAATTTCTCTCCTTTTCTATTTATATTATAACTCATAATATTACAAATATTTTTATTTATAATCATACAAATTATGACAAAAAAAGTATTTAGATTTTCCTAAATACTTTTGATACATTAGATAAATAATGGTAAAACTTTTTTTAAGTTATTTTCTCCTACTACTTCATCTAGATAAATATTATCATCTTCATATGTAGCTTCAACTATTTTATAATTTTCTTTCATTTCTGTTTCTTCTAAATTTGTTTCTGCTATATAGTAATAGTCTTTTCCTTCTAAAGTAGCACTAGCAATAACTAAATATTTTTCACCAGTTCCTAAAGTTATAACTTTTTTTGGTTCTATTTTTGTCATATTACAATCTCCTTTTACTTAAATTCATCTAAATTTGGAAATTCAAAATTATCCATATTATTTGCAAAGAAATCATCATTTGAAACTGGAATTTCTTCTTCTTTTTGACTATCGTCATCACTTTTTGGAACTTGATTCCAAAAGCTATCTGCTGGTGGAAGAACATTTTTAACATTACTTTCTTCAGTATTAGTCTTTGGTGTATCTTTCATTTCTCCTGCTTCGTTATTATTTAAAAATGGTGAGGCTGGAGTTACATTGGCTTCTTGATTTAAAAACGGAGACTTAACTTCTTCTTTTTGTTCTGGGATTATTGGTTCTTGTTTAACTTCTGGTGCTTTAGGAACTTCTTCTTTAACTGGTTCTGGTTTTACAACTTCATCTGGTAGTATCTTTAACATTTTTCCTACTCTTCTCATAACATTTTTGGCTTTATCAACACATTCATCAACATTAAGACCTAATGGTTCATGACTTCCCATAACAAAATTATTTCTATAAGGTTTATCTATAGGTAATTTTAAATCTTCTTCATCTTTAGTTTCTTCAGAACTTTCTTCTTTATTTTCCTCTTTTGTTTCTTCTTGTTGTGGTAATTCTACAACTGGTTCTGGGATTTCAATGTTTGTATCAATAGTGCTATCTGTTTCAGATTCTGTTTCTTCTTCAGAACTTTGTTCTATTTCTGGTAGTTTTATTTCATCTTCATTATTTTCTTTTTCTTCTTCGTAAGTATCAATGATGTTATATTCTTTTAGTATTGATAATATTTCTACTTTTTCATTATCTTCTTCTAATTCATTAATTCTTTCTTTACAATAATTTATTTTAGCAGTTATATTAGCAATATTATCAATATTTTCTTTTTGTCCTTCGACAATTTTAGATTGATGCGCTAGGATATTATATATTCCTTCTAAGCAATCAGACTCTTTTACTTGTAAGTTTTGTCTTAATTCAAGTCTGTTATTTAATAAATTACTGATACTTTCTCTTTTAGTAAATATTTTTGTATATTCAGTTTCGCTAGATAGAAGTAGTTTATATAATTCTAATAGATATTCTTCTTCTTTATTTTCATAATAAGCATCTCTTGCACCTTCTACGTAAGATCTGTATTCTACTTCATCTTCATAATTTAAACCAGCATTTTTTAAAGTTTCAAAAGATTTTGTAAAAATATCTAATGATTTTTTACTTTCTTCTGTTATTGGTCTTAAAGTTGCTAATTTATCTTCTATGTCATCTTCAGTAACTGAGTCAACCTCTATCTTGTCTGAAGCTGCTGAAATAAATTTCTTTCTTAATAAATTTTCTAATTCTTCATTTTTAGTTTCATTTTCTTTCTTTTGATATTCTTCTTCATTTAATCTTGTCTCTAATTTTTCTAGTTCTTCTTTTTCTTCAGAAATTTTTCTAGTATTATCAAGATATTCGTTAATGTATTTTAATCTATCTTGGTACTCTATTAATTTATTTTCATATTTTATCTCACCTAAACCTGTTAGGTTTCTTCCAGTAACATTAATAAAATCACTAATTAATGATTCTCTTTGAGAAATTCTTCCTGCAATATAATCTACTAATTTTGCTAATTTTTCTGATTCTTCTTCTAGGGTTTTAGTCTCATAAAACTTACCATCTAATTCGTTTAGGTAAGTTTCATTATTCATAAAATCTATTTCTCTTGCAGCATCTTCAAAATTGTTTATAGTTTCTTCTTTATTTGAGTCTGTACCTAATAGTAGGCTCATTCTTAATATTTTGTATTTGTTTTCTTTGATTTTTTTACTACCATTATTCTCGTTTTGTATCATTATTTTCACCTCTTTTTATTTAAAACCAACTTTTTTTATCATCTGACTCCATAAATTTATTTAAATCTTTTATTTCATCATCATCAAAAAAACTATCATTTTGTTCTTCTTTCATTGGAATATCTGGAAATAGATTTTCACTTTTATCAGATTTTACTTGACTATCTTTATAATTTGGAAACGATCTTGATGGCATAGATACCTTTGGTGTTTCAACTTTCTTTGATTCTAGCCTTTGATTACTTAAATTATTATTCTTAATTACAGGGATTTTAGAATAATTATCTTGTTTTTCTTCCAATCTTGATACTCTTGTTTCCATTTTCTTAGGTACTATTTTCTCAATGTTTATGTTTGGCATATTCTTAGACTTAACTTCTGTTTTAGGATTTGAAGGCATTGGAGATATTTTTGTTTCTTTTTTTATTTTAAATTCATCTTTAGGGGAAAGAATTGATTTTTGTTTTTCTTCTAATAATTGTCTTGTTCTTTGTTCTATTTCTTTATTTCTTTCCTCTTCTAGAAGTTTTTGTTGTTGTAATTTTTCTTGTCTTTTCTTTTCTTCTGCTATTCTTTGTTGTTTTTTCTTTTCCTCTTCTGCTTTTCTTTTTTCTTCTTGTAATTGTTGTTGGTGCCTTTTTTCATTTTGCAATAATTCTTTTAATACAGTTTCAAATTCTTCACTTGAATTTTCTTCTTCTATTTCAAATAAGATTCTGCTTTTACTATTTTTTTCTTCTTTTAAACTTTCTAATGTTAATACATCTTGTTGTTCTAGTTTGATGGTATTATATTGTTTATTTAATTCAGAGCCAACCATTTGATATAAATCACTGCTTACAATATTACTTAAAATATTGTTAATTACTTCTCTTTTAGCAAGCAATTCTTCATAATTATTAACTTCATTTTCATACATATCCATTAACTTTAGTATTAATTTTTTTTCTTTATATCTTTCATATTCTAATGTTATTGAAGATAACATATTATCACATTCTATAATTATATCTTCAGCACTACTTTTACGTGCTTGTTTAGCATTCTCTTTTGCTTTTTCTAAAGAGTAACCTAGTTCTGTATATGCTAGGTCTATTTCTTTTACTCTTTCTTTTAATTCTTCTAGATTTAGCTTTTCAAAAGCACTAGCTAATATCTTTTTCATTTTATTTTCTAGTTGTACATTTAAGTATTTGTTATTTTCTATTTTTGTTTTAGCACGCTCTATTTTACTATTTAAATCCTGTATTTCTTCTACTAAAGTTGAATGTTGCTTTATATTACTATTATATTTTTCGATAACTTTTACTTTCTTTTTATAATTTTCTAACTCTTCTTCTCCTAATATTTCAGGAAAAGTTATATCAAAGGCAGTTATTTCTTTATTACTTGATATTTGATTTGTAATATAAGCCTTTCTTTCGTTAATTAAACTAATTATTTCTAATAATTTATTTTTTTCTTCTGCCATTAAAAATGTTTTCTTTGCAAGTAATTTATTATATTGTCTTTCATATACTTCATTAGTAAGTGCAAGAATCTGCTCTGTTATTTTTGTCATTTGGTAATATATTGCAGTTTTTTCTTCATTACTTGGTATATATTTTAAACTTTTTAGTAGCATGTCATACTGTTTTAAACTTTTGGTTACTCTTTCATTTGCGTACTCTATCATGTCTTACCACCTCTTATTTTAATTATATACTAAATAAAATTTTTGTCAATTTATTTATTTTATCTTCTTTTATTTTTTGTTTTTAATTCACTTTTTGTTAAATTTTTATACTTTTTTTAATTTTTTTTCAAAAAATGGTTGTCAAATAAAAAAAAGTGTTATATAATTAACTAGTCAACGCGGATAATAGCGTTAATATATCGATGCCTGAGTGGCGGAATAGGTAGACGCACAGGACTTAAAATCCTGCGAGATTCAACCCTCGTGTCGGTTCAAGTCCGACCTTAGGCACCATCTTTGGAGAAATACCCAAGTCTGGTTGAAGGGACCGGTCTTGAAAACCGGGAGGTCGCGAGAGCGGCGCAGGGGTTCGAATCCCTTTTTCTCCGCCACTAATTTATCGCGGGATGGAGCAGTCTGGTAGCTCGTCGGGCTCATAACCCGAAGGTCGTTGGTTCAAATCCAGCTCCCGCAACCAATGGTTCGTTAGTCTAGAGGCCTATGACGTCTGCCTGTCACGCAGAAGATCACGGGTTCAAATCCCGTACGAACCGCCATTATGGCTCTATAGCTCAGTTGGTAGAGCAGAGGACTGAAAATCCTCGTGTCACTGGTTCAATTCCCGTTGGAGCCACCATGATGGAAATAATGAAGTCACCTATGTTTAGGTGATTTTTTTTGTAATAAAATAACTAAGAAATAAATCTTAGTTATTCTACTACTCTACTATAAATGTCGTATCGTTGATAAATTTATAGCTAGTTTTATATTTTAGTTCTCTTACTAATCTAAATAAGGCTTCATCTTTGGTTTTTGCTTCTAACATAATATCTATATCTTGATTATATATTTTTATATTTTCTAAAAAATCTATAAAATCATTACTATTTATATAATCATTATGTGCTCTAAATTCTCTTTTGTTTTTGGAAGATGAAAAATGCATTTTAGGTGTTTGTGATTTCCAACTTTTAAATATTTTAGGGTAATCTATATTACTACTTTTATTACATAAGTGATGATGATAATCTAATACTATAGGAGTATTTATTTCATTTGATATTTCTATTACATCTTCTATATTAAATATTTTATCATCATTTTCTATTACTATTAAATTTTGAAGATGTTGTGGTAATTTTTTAAAGTTATTTATAAATCTTGTTTTAGAATTTTTCTTACCTAATACATTACTACCTACATGTAATACTACTACTTTATCTAATATGTCTAATGATTCTAATAAGTTATAGTGATATTGTAATGTTTTTATGGTGTTTTCTACTACTTCTTTTTTAGTACTGTTTAATACTGTGTATTGATCTGCATGAAAATCTACTCTCATATTACTTTCTTTAATTAATTTTGATATTTGTTGATAATAATTTTTATATTTATTAATATAATCAAATTTTACATCATCTTTGGTTGCTAAGGGAATTATTTTAGAGGATATTCTATAAAATTTAATATCGTTTGCAATATTATACTTAATTATTTCTTTTAATGATTCTAAGTTAGATATTATTACTTTATCTAATAATTTTAAGTCTTTATTTTTTTGATATTGTGTATATGTGTAATTAGTACTTGCTGTTAATTCTATTGTTTTACTTATTGCAACATATCCTAATTTTACTTTCATATTGTAATCACCTTTATTAATATTTACTTAAATATTTTTTTAATACGATTAATTAATTTTAGTAAAGAAAAACGACCGAGCTATATATAAGCACTGGTCGATACTTTTATTTTTCTTCTTTATATCTTATTAACGAGATGAATGCAGATATTATTTCTAATATATTACCTATTATTATTACATATGCTCCTACTTTAAAGTTATAGTATGCCCAGATGAAACCACATATTAGCATTACTACTCTTATATGTTTTGGATTTTTAAAATATGAAGAAATAAAGTATGCTAAATTTATTAATAATGGAATTAGAGAATATAATCCATTAAATGTTACTATCGATACTAAAACTAAAAGGGATGCAAATACTATTAATAATATTAATGGAATTTTTTTATTTTTATTTTCATATGAATAAAAGACAAAATCTTTTGTTTGTTCGATTAATTCTACAGCACATCCACTGTATGCTCCTACTATTAGATATGTTATGAAATAGCACATTGTGGCAAATGCTTGAGTTAATAGTATATGTTTCTTTTCTTTATGTTGAACACTTATTACAAATAAAAAGATTGATAGTATTGATGCTAGATAATATATTATTTTTACTATTAATTCCACTTTTACTACCTACTTCTTTTTCTTTATCCAATATTTTATCAGATATATTTCAAAGTATATATATACTAAAAATAATACCCATATTAATACTGTATTTAATATTCCACTGGAATAGTTATTTATTATCATTTCTAATGATGATGGTATATAAGTATTAACAAATGATGTTATTTGTTTGACATTAATTAACTCTATTAATTTATGGAGTAATCTAAAAAATATATCTATTATTCCTAGGAAATATACTACACTTTTAAAATCTTTAAAAAATATTCCTACTATTATTAAAGCTATTACTAAAATTATTAAAATTATATCCATTGTATCACCTGCTACTTTACTTTTATAAGTATATCATAAATACTAATAAAAGTCACACGTTTTTTTACTTTTTAGGTATCCGTTATAATTGTTTATATATGACTAAGATATAATATATTGAAAGGAGTATGATAATATGTACGGATATGGTTATCCATCTTATGGATATGGATACGGTGGATATGGTTATAATGATGGATTTGGTGGAAATTGGCTTTGGATAATTATTGTTGTTTTAATTATTTTCTTTGTATTATTCTGGGGTAATAATGGTAATAGACATGGTTGTTGCAATTAAGTGAGATAATTTTGAGATAATAAAAAGTACCATATATTTTGTGGTACTTTATTTGTTTGTGATTAAACTTTTTTCTTTTAATTTTGTAAGCGCTATAGATAGTTGGTCTGGGCATGATGTTTCTTTTATTCCACATGGTGTGCCTTTTAATAGATTTATTATTTCATCTATGTTTCTACCTATACATAATCTTGCTACTGCATTTGTGTTTCCAGGACAACCGCCTGTAAATTCTATTTTTGTTATGTTATTATTATTATCTACTTCTGCTACTATTTTTCTAGAGCATACTCCTATTGGGATATATTCAATTTTTTTGTTCATTATAAATTCACCTTTCTTTTGTATAATACATGGCTATATTTTATACCTTTATCTTCTTTTCTTTCAAGAGTTTCTCTTTCCCATTGTTCTTTATTAAAGGTTGGGAAGTAAGCATCTGCTTCTATGTCTTCTTGTTCTATTTCTGTTAGTAATAATTTAGTTGCATTTGGCATGAATTCTTTATAAATAGAGGCTCCTCCAATTATAAATAGTTGTTCTTTTAAATCTTTTAGGGATTTTAATAATTCTTGTTTGGAATGATATACTTTTATATCACTACCTAGGTCTATTTGTTTATGAGTTAAGACTAAATGTTCTCTTCCTTTTAATGGTTGTGGTAAGGAAACAAATGTATTATAGCCCATTATTATTTTTTTACCCATTGTTTGTTGTTTAAAGAATTGTAAATCTCCTTTTAGATGCCAGATAAGGCTATTATTTTTTCCTAATTCATTATTAAGTCCTATTGCCGCTATCATTGTTAGGTTATCCATTTGAATATTATTGGAATAAGTTTCAAATAATTTTTTTAAATCTTCTAGGTATTTAATTCTTTTTTCTAAATAATTTGGATTATGTGCTAAGGCATCACAATACTGTACTTTATATAATAGATAATATAAATTATAATTTTCTTTTATATTTTCTTCTGTTATTTTGGTATCATGGAATAATATTAGGAATGTTATTAGTTTTATTTCATCTTCATTAAAGTTTAGTCTTTTTAAGATTTGATAAGATATATCAGAAGATACTTTGGCATGATTTTGATAATGTCTTATTCCATCTATTTCTTTATATACATGTGGTTTTCCTATATCGTGTAGTAGTAATGCCATTCTTATTATTTCATCATTAGGGGAAATAGATAATGCTAATTTAGTATGTTCCCATAGGTCTAGATGGTGATGAGGGTGTTTTTGATCAAATTTTTTCATTATCTTTAGTTCTGGTATTTCTTCAAATAAATATTTTTCATTATTTGATAACGCTGATAATATATCAAGTTCATTCAATATACTTCTTACATTCATTTTACATTCTCCTTTTTAGTTTACAATACATTTTACAGATACTTTACTGTTTCTTTAAGTGGTTTTCTTATGCTATGAAGTGGGCTTGGTTTAGAATCTTCTTTTCTATAGCCTAATGGCATTAGACATATTGGTTCAATATTATCTTCTAGTTTGAATATTTCTTTTAGTTTATTTTTATCAAACATTTCTATCCAGATATTATCTACGTTTAAATTTGTTGCTTCTAACATCATATGGGTTGCTACTATTGTTGCATCCATTTCATAGGTTGAATAATTATTATTATTCCAAGCAATATTTTTATCACTTGCTACTATTAGTACTGTTTTAGCATTATATCTACATTTTGTTATTTCATCTATTTTTTGTAAGCCTTCAGTGCTTTTGACTACATATATTTTTTGGGGTTGTCTATTTTTAGCAGTAGGTGCAAGAGAACCTGCATATAATATTTTAGTTAGTTTATCATTTTCTAGTAATTCATCTGAAAATGATCTGTTTGAAAATCTTTCTTTTATTAATTTTTCATATTCCATATAAATACTCTCCTTTATTTAAATTTTACATATTGTACTCCAAATGTTTTATAGACATCATATGCTCTTTTTAAATGAAATATTCTTGCAAATAAGAGATTATAGAATTCATCTATTAAAATAAGAGTACATAGAGTTAGGCTAATTGTTAAAAATACTTTTTTATCTAACTTTTTTGCTAAATAAAAACATAGAGGAATTATTACATATATTAATAACAGACTTGATAATCCAAAGAAAAGAACACTTCTTAGACAAACAAATCCATTTATATTTCCAAAATTTAATATTTCTTTATTATAATCCCAACATCTTTTGCCATTTCCTATTATATACATTCCTAGTCCTGATATATATTCTAATATGCCTGTAGAGATAGTACTTATTAAAAATACTTTTAATGGTTTTTTTCTATATCTATATGTAAAATAGAATATCATTAATGAACCGGTGGCATAAATATTTATCCAAGGAAAAAAGTTACCTCCTCTCCAAAATAATTGTTTCATGCCTCCATTGAAATAATAAAATATGTATTCATAGATAAATCCAAACATTCCTGTTATTACTACTAAGAGAGCAATTATACCTATAAATGTTATTTTATCAAATTTATAATCTTTATTTAAATATTCTTGATACTTCTTCATGATCTACTTCCTTCTTACTTCTTTTTATAATCATTAATCAAATAATCTATGTTGCATATTTTCAGCATTATCTAAATACATTTTGTATATTTTATATGTTTCTGTTTCTTTGTAATTTATTTCTTCAAAGTTGTTATTTAAATCTAATATTTTGCCATTACGATAACTTATTAAAATTGGGGAATGAGTTGCAATTATGAATTGACTTCCATCATTAACTAATTCATTTATAAGGCATAATAATGATAATTGTCTTTGAGGAGATAATGCTGCTTCTGGCTCATCTAGGATGTATAATCCATTTTTACTAAATCTATTTTTTACTAATTGTAAGAATGATTCTCCATGAGAACAATTGTGGAGATTACCACCATATGAATTGTAAAGTTCATAATAATCATCTTCTTCTGCTAATCTTTGAACTTCAGTAGAAAAATTATAGAATGTTTCTGCTCTTAAAAAGAATTTTGTTTCTGGTACTTTAGTGGTACACACTTTTAAATAACTAGATAGATTCGAAGTTGTATTATTAGTTGTGTATCTAAAGTTTTGGGTACCTCCTTCAGGTGGTAATCCAAGTGAAACCGCTATTGCTTCAATGAAAGTTGATTTACCTATACCATTTTCACCTACAAGGAATGTAACTGGTGAGGTAATGTTTAGTTCTTTAAAATTTTTTACTACTTCAATATTAAATGGATATTTAGAAAAATCCTTAATTCTTTCTCTATCTAATATTATCTTCTTAAGTATTAAATTATTTTCAAAATTCATTTAAACACACTTCCTAATTTTTACGATTATTAAACTTAACAATATCTTCCTTCTTTTACTTGATAATAAATTGTAGTATAAAAATAATGATTTTCTACTTGATATTTAGTTATTGTATAACTTTCTTTTGCATTATAGTAATATGTATTATTTTTACATTCTATTGGTTGTAATGTTTTTAAAAAGTCATTTATTTCTTTTGTTATAACTTTCTTTCCTCTTATATTTTTATACGAGAAGTTATAGTGATCAATATTTTTATGAAATGATAATTTAGGTATTCCTAATATTATTGTTTGGCTACTAATTTCTTTTTCATATATTGTACTTTCTAGTGTGTAACCTAATGGAATGTTTCTTATTATTACTATTAATATTAATAGTATTAATGATATTGATATAGTTATTAACAACAATTTCTTTTTCATATATAACCTCACTTTTATTCTAAAATATAACTATTTACAATATTTCTGAATATTCTGTTTATCATAGTTTTGATTTTTGATGATTTTATAATATTTGTCTTTAGTATCTTTATTACATCTAACGACATCATAAAATAATGTATCATAATAAATTGCATTTTCAGATGATATTTTATAAATGGAAAATCTTGGTGCTTGTTTAATATTAATTACACTTAGATAATCAATAATTAGTAGCACTATAATAAATATAATAAAATATCCTAAATTAATCAATAATATTTTGTAATAATTTAACTTTTTTGTAAATCTTAAAACACCAATTAGTGATAATAATACTCCAAATATAGAATAAATACTTCCCCAACTGCTTTCACTTGGGAATATAGTCATTGCTGATATTGCTAAAATTATTCCAAAAGAAATAAAGATAATATTGATTATATTATTTTTTTCTAATACTTTTTTGTTTGTATAATCAATAGTACTAATAATATTTTCTTCTAGTTTTTCTTGATATTTATCTTCTGATATTTTCTCACCACTTATTAAATCATTAATCGAAATATCTAATATTTCACATAATGGTTTAAACAATGATAAATCTGGCATATTTCTTCCGTTTTCCCAATTACTAATTGATTTATCAGTAACTCCTAATTTTTCTGCTAATTCAGATTGAGTTAACTTTTTGTTTTTTCTGCATTCTAAAATAAATTTTCCAATTTTTTCTTGATTCATAAAAATCTCTCCTTTTCGTATTCCATTATCCTACTTAATAATAAAATTTAACAGGAAATATTTCTAGAGTTTTAAAATTTATATTATTTTTAACTTTATTAAATTAGAAATAGCATTGCAAGTATTAATGTTGGAATAATTATTAATAATATTTCTAATAAGTTTTTGTATATTTTATTATTTTTAATTTTGTTAATTAAATAAAAATACATATAAATTAATAATATTCCAATGATACCACCTAGTGTATTCATAATTATATCTGTTATATCTGATACTCCAATATGAAAAATATATTGCATAATTTCATAACAAAAAGAAGTTAATATAATTATTATTATGTTTAATTTTTTTATCTTTAATAGATATTCTAAGTACATTCCAAATGGAATAAATAAAATTAAATTAACAAGTGTTTCTTTCATTCCATTAATTGCGCCATTTGTTTTAAATGGTATTAAATTAATGGAACGAATATATTTTAAACTTGTAATATCTATTCTAAATTTGAATACTATTATCCATGTAATTAATAATATATATAATGCTAATGATATTTTAACTATTGTTTTTAATATTTGTTTTGATTTTTTCATAATTATTTTTCTCCTAAAACTTATAATAACTTTTCTTTTGAACTAGTAAGAAATTATTTACTAGTTAAACTTTAATTCTGAACATTATTTTTGATATGTTTAATAACCATTGTTTTGTTTATATGAAAAGTTAATATCTAAACTTTTTCGTCATTTATTTCTATTAAATTTTCTGGGTATTTATCATTATTAACTAATGTTATTTTTATCTTTTTACTCTTTATTAACCTGTTTATTAAATAAATAATCATGTTATCAATTAAATATATGTCTTGCATTATTATTCCTACCAATTTGCTGATTTTAATTTTACCAATTGATTTTAATTTTTTTAAAATATAATCATCATAAAAATCAAATGAAACAGATTTCACACTATCATTATTGATTATTCTTAAATCAGAGTTTTTGTTAACTAATTCATTCCAGGTTTTTACATTTTCTTCTATTTCTTTATTTGTTAATTTATGTTCTAATCTTGTTAGAGATTCAAGTTCTTTTTCATCCATCACTCTAGGAGATGGATAATCTTTATTATATTCATCGCAATATAAAACATAAAGTTCATAATTATATTTTTTTATAATACTACATACATACAACATTATTAAATATGAATAAATATCTTTCCTTCCTGTCCATACTCTTATTTTATTTTTTGACTTTATATTATCTACAATAATGTTATACTCATTTTTGAAATTAACATTCTTTTCTTCAAAATATAATTCATCAGGTATTTTAATTTTGTAATTTTTTATATTCGATAAATCACCTACATTAAATATTGCATTAAATATTAAAATATTATTATTAAGATTACTTTTTTTCATAGTACAGTAACAAGAATGGCCAAATACTATTTCAAATGTTTCCATACTTTTTCAACTCCAATCTTTTCTGAAATTACTCTTTAATGTTTTCTTCTAATAATAAATCAAAATCTGATTTATATAATTTATCTTGCTTTATTCTTTATTTAAAGTGTTACCTTGAATAGTAAATATTTTTAAAACACTTTTATAGCCTATCATCTAAATTGTGTAGCTCTTATTAGATTTACTTTATATCTAACTGATATTATTACATCTAGATTGTAAAATTCAATATTTAACATTTCTATTCCCTTCTGTTTGAACTATCGAGAATTTCTCGGCAGTTGAATTTTTATCAAGTTCAAAATTATTATATATATTCTTTTATTATCTCCTTCTTTCTAACACACATACACTCTCCACATGATAAGTTTCTGGAAACATATCATATAATTTTATATCTTTTAATATATAATTATTTTTTAATAGATTTATATCTCTTGATAATGTTATTGGGTCACATGATACATACACTATCTTTTTAGGATTTATTTTTATTAAAGTTTCTATAGTATTTTTATCAAGTCCACTTCTTGGTGGGTCTACTATTATTATATCTGCTTTATATTTAATACTTAATACTTTAGATACATCTGCTTCTATAAATGATATATTTTCTACATTATTTAATTTTTTATTGATATTTGCATTTTCTATAGAACTTTTATTTATTTCTATTCCTAATACTTCTTTACAATATTTTGATAAGTATATACCTATTGTTCCTACTCCACAATATAAATCTAATACTTTATCTTCTTTTTGGGGATTTGCATATTCTACTATTTGATTATATAAATTTATTGTTTGTTTTTTATTTATTTGAAAGAATGAATCTGGTAAGATAGAAAATTTATAGTTATTCAATGTTTCTATTAATACTTTATTACCACTTATATATTTTGAATTATGATATACTGATACATCAAGATTTTTTAATATTTCTATTAAAGACTTAGGAATATCTTTAGCGATGATATTTATCATTACTTGATTATTAATTATTCTAATAACTATTTTTTGTAGTGATGTATTGTAATTATATTTATTTAATAATTTTATAATATCATTTACTTTTTGTGGCATTAAAAGACATTCTTGAATTTCAATTATATTATGAGTTTTTTCTTCATATAATCCTAATTTTTCATTATATTGTAATGTTATTTTATTTCTATAATGGAGAATTTCATCTGATGCAATGATTGTTGGATTTATATCTATTTTATTATATTTTTTAAAGATATTTATTACTTTTTCTTTTTTATATTTTAATTGATTAGTATATTCTAAATTTGCTATATTACAGCCTCCACATTTATTATAATATGGACATTTATACTCTATTCTATCAGGAGATGGTTTGACTATTTTTAATAATTTTGCTTCATTGTAATTTTTATGTGATTTTGTTATTTCTAAATTTATAATGTCCCCACTTACTGTTTTGGAAACAAAGGTTATTTTATTATCTATTCTAGTAATTCCTTGTCCTAAATGATTTAAGTCTGTTATAAGATATTCCATATTTTCTCACTTCCTTGTTTTAAGTATATCATTATTTTTAATAAATTAAAATATAAGTAATAAAATTAGGTAGAGGGGATTATATGAAAAGCACTATTAATTATTATTATAATTTAAATCCTGATAATATTTATAAGATGTTTGATTATTATTATTTTTATGTTGATAATGAGTTATATTATTTTAAATTATATAATAGAAAATATGAAGATAGATTTGCTATAATGGAGCTTAATAAGAATATGATTAATAATAATATTTTAGTTAATGAGATTATTGATAATAGAAATAATAATGTTGTTACTATCGTCAATAAGTTACCATATATTTTAATTAAGGTTGTTATTAATATTAATAAACGTATAACTTTATCTGAAATTAATTATTTATCTTCTTACAGATGCAATTATGATGATAAATTGATGAGAGGTAATTGGGCTTATTTATGGAGTTCTAAGATTGATTATTTGGAATACTTTATGGAGCAGAATTATAAGAAATATCAATTAATTGTAGATAGTTTTAATTATTTTGTAGGAATGGCTGAAAATGCAATTAGCTATCTTAATATGAGTATTAAAAATAATAGAATGTCCGATAATGATATTGGGGTTATTTCTCATGATATTATTAATAGCAATTATTCTATTTATGAGTTATATGATCCCTTAAATATTATTATTGATCATAAGTCTAGAGATATTAGTGAATATATAAAGGTTTCTTTTTGGAATGATAATTTTAATATTTTTGAGGAGTTAGATGAATATTTTAAATATAATTATTTTTCTTATTATGGTGTTTGTTTAATTATTTCTAGAGTTATTTATCCTAGTTTCTATTTTGATATTATTGATGATATTATTAATGGTAAAAGAGATGAATCTTGTATTTTAAAGATAACTTCAAGGTGTGTAGAATATGAGAAATATTTAAATGATGTATTCTTATATTTTAAAAAATTTTATGATATTAATACAAACTTATGGTTTTGTAATAAAAAAAAATGAGGTCTTGCCTCATTAATTAATCTTCATTTACAACTTTTACTACTTCTGGTATTTCTGTTGTTAGAGCATTTTCTATGCCATCTTCTAGAGTCATTATTGCCATTGGACAGTTAGAGCATGCTCCTTCTAGTTTTACATATACTACTCCATCTTCATATCTTTTGTACGTTACATTTCCACCATCATTTTGTAAATATGGTCTTACTTTATCTAATACTTCAATTATTCTTTTCTCTATGTCTTTTTTTTCTTTCATTTGCAATCACCAATATAATTATAGTGGTTTTTCTCTAAAAATACAATAAAAACTTTGAAATATGGGTAAAAAGTGCTATAATGTGTGTATTGGTGGTGATTACTTTTGAATAAACTTAAAGAAAAAGATATAGTTAAAGTTACTATTACTGGAGTTCAAAACTATGGTGCTTTTGCAGATATCAATTCAGAATACGAGGGATTAATTCATATTTCAGAAATTTCTTATGGATTTGTAAAAAATATTTCTGATTATTTATCTGTTGGCGAAGATATTTATGCTGAGGTTGTAGAAGTTAATGATGAAAACAAACATGTTAAACTTAGTATAAAAGATATAGATTATAAAAATGATGGTTCTAGGATTAAGAGAATGGCTGAAACTAAAAATGGTTTTTTGCCTTTGCAAGAGAATTTAGAGAAATGGATAAATGCTAAAATAAAGGAAATTACTGATAAAATTTAAAAAATTTAAAAATTCTTAAAAAAACTATTGACAAATTATAGTATAAAATGGTATATTATTAACTGTCAACGGGTTATGGGCGATTAGCTCAGTTGGTTAGAGCACTTGCCTTACAAGCAAGGGGTCATAGGTTCGAGTCCTATATCGCCCACCATTTTTTTGCCGAAATAGCTCAATTGGTAGAGCAACTGACTTGTAATCAGTAGGTTACGGGTTCAATTCCTGTTTTCGGCACCATTTTTTTGGAAGGGTAGCGAAGTGGCTAAACGCGGCAGACTGTAAATCTGTTCCTTCGGGTTCGATGGTTCGAATCCATCTCCTTCCACCACTTTATTTGTTCCAACGGTAATTGCCTCGTAGCCAAGCGGTAAGGCACCACACTTTGACTGTGGCATTCGCTAGTTCGAGTCTAGCCGAGGCAACCATATCTATGTTCCGTTAGCTCAGCCGGTAGAGCATTTGACTTTTAATCAAAGGGTCATGAGTTCAAATCTCATACGGGACACCATTATGAATTTAAAAGAACTTGAAATCAAGTTCTTTTTTGTTTTATACCTACTCTACTTTTATTTAATTATTTATACTAATTATGAAAATATTATTTATAAAAGGAGAAACTTCTTAGGAAATTTCTTCTTTTAATTTCAGACATTTATTTTATATTTTAATAAAATTATTAGTAGTACCTAACTTTACTTTATTTTTTATAATTTTATAAAAAAAGAAGTATTACTCTACTTCATTTAATTTTGTATCTAAACTATCTATTATATTTTGTAATTTATTGAAATTATTTTTTAGATTTTCTTTTTGTTTTCTTATTTTTTCTTCTTCTTCTTGTTTATAGTTTAAGAACGTTTGTCTATCTATTTCTAATTTTTCTTGATTTTGCGCTACTTCTTTTTCTTTTTTATCAACACTAGCTTTTAATTCTTTTAATTCATCTATATATTCATTTATTTCTGTTACTTTATTAGTTAATTTATCAAATAATACATCAAATTCATCTGATTCTTTATTTGTATATAGAGATGTTGGATTATTATATCTTCTTTGTTCTTTAGTTTTTTCATTATTCATTAGGCGATATTCAGTCCAGAATTGTTTCATTTCTTCTATTGTTGGTTTAATTACTATTCCTTTTTCTATATAGTTACTTGTAAATAATGTATCTTTTACTTCACTATCAATTGGGGACAATCCTTTTAAACTTTCATACATTTTATTTAATCTATTTCTATATTGTTTTTGGTTTGATAATTTATTTAGTTTTATATCACCGCTTTGATAATATTCTTTCATATCTTCTGCTAATTCATTATTAGTTTTAACTATATTACTAGTACTTTGTGGTTCATTAATTTTTGTAGCAAAACTTTTTCCACCTAAATTAGAGAATAAGTTAGCAGGCATATCTAATGCTTTTGATATACTTTGATTATTCATTTACATCACCTTCTAAACTATATTTTGTCATTTGTTTCATAATATTTTTTAATTCTTCCCATTCTCTTCCATCTTCTATATTTACTAATTGTTGTTCTTTATCTTTTTCTATTAATTTACCAGAATATATTATACAATGTCCTTCTTCTGTTTTTTCATTTTTGGTATATATTATATATTTATTATTAAGTTCTTCTACTTCAAAAGCGCATAATAACTCTATTCTGTTTATTTCTCCTAATTCATTTATTAGATTTATCATTTTTCTAGTCCCCATTTTTATTCCTCCTAGTATCCTTTATTCTAAATTGATTATATCATAGTTTCTAAATTACTACAAGGAATAATTAACAAATAATTAAAATTTATTTTGGTCTATTTCTATTTTTATTTGGTATTATTTATTAGGAGGAAACATGAATTTAAAAAAAATTGAGGGTATTACTACAATAAGCATATTTATTATTTCTTTTTTAATTCACTTTATGTATGACTTTTTTCCTTATACTTTTGTATCTTTCTTTTGTCCTGTTAATGAAAGTATTTGGGAACATATGAAAATATTGTATACTTCTATTATATTGGGTAGTGTTATTAAATATTTTCTATTAAAGATAAATAGAATAAAATATAATAATTTTTCTTTAAGTCTATTTATATCTTGTTTTAGTTCTATTATTATTTATTTAATTATTTATTTACCTATTTATAACTTTATGGGAGAAAACTTAATTATTTCTATTATGCTAATGCTTATAGTTTATGGAATTATTTCTTTAATTTCTTATAATATTATGAAATATAAAGATTTAAATATATGGAATAGTATTTCTATTATTTTCTTAATTTGGGGATATGTTATATTTATTATTTTAACTTATCGTCCTTTTCATAATTATATATTTTATGATACATTACATAATGGATATGGTATAGATATTAAAAAATAATTAATTATAATAGATAATATATAGCAATAGTTTAAATTTATACTTTAGTATTATTTACATATATGACGTATTGTACAATTAAAAAGGCTCATTAAGAGTCTTTATTTTCTTCTAATTTTATTGTTGTTTTCTTTTCTTTATTATTTCTTATAAATTTTATTTCTATTTCTTCTCCTATTTGATGCTTATATAATTCATATCTAAAATCTGCTACTGAGGTTATATTATTTCCTGCTATAGAAGTTATTATATCTCCTTTTTTTAATCCTGATGTTTTAGCGGGAGACGGGTCTTGTACTTCTAATACTACTATTCCTTTAGTAATATTTGAAGGTACTTGGACTTTATATTGATACAGTGTATATTCATCAGTTATATCTATCATACTTATACCTACATATGGTCTAGATAATTTACCATTTTCTTCTAATATATTAGCATAATATATGGCATCTTCAATAGGGATAGCAAATCCCATTCCTTCTACTGAATTATCTACTAGTTTCATATTTGTTATACCTATTACTTCTCCATTTATATTACAGATAGGACCACCACTGTTACCAGGATTTATTGCGGCATCTGTTTGTAATACTTTCATATAGTAATCTGATACTTGATTAGAATAACTTACTGCTACTAGTCTGTCTTTTGATGATAGTACTCCTTTTGTTACTGTTCCAAAGAATTCTGCTCCTTGGGGAGAACCTATTGTGAATACTGTGTCTCCTGAAGAGATTTTTTCGGTACTACCAAGAGTAGCAATTTTCTTTATTTTACTTGCATCTGTTGTAAGTACTGCTATATCTGAATATGTTTCTTTTCCTTTTATACTAGCATCTATTTCAGTATTATCTGATAATATTAGTTTTACGGAATCACAGTCATTTACTACATGATTATTTGTCATTATAAATGCTGTATCATTTTCCTTTTTATAGGCAAATCCTGTTCCTGTTGATACTAGAGTATTTTCTTTATATCCTTCTACTACTACTGTAGCGTCATATATTTTATCAACGGCATCTGCTATAGAGTTGTCAGTATAGTTTGATTTTGTTATATTTTTAATTACATTTTGGCCTATGGTGGTATTATTTATTACAATATACGATCCGATAAACCCACAAAGAAATGATAATAATATTGATACTATTATGATTGTTATAATATTATTTTTCTTCATTACATACCTCTTTTCTACTTTTTTATAATTCTATTAAATCCATGTAATTAGAAGGTAGTCCCATTCTATCCATTATTTTTTCTATTGGAATTGAGTCTATTCTTCCGTCTAATTTTTCTATTTCATATTCTATTTCTTTCATTAATAACCTGAAATCTTCTTTTCTTAGTAAATATTTTAATATTATTAGGAGTGCTAAAATGTCATCTTTTCCGTAGATATATTCATCGTCCATTCTTGGTATTTCTAATTTTTCATGATAAATAGTGTTAAATATTGTTTTTTCAGTGCGATGTTCATATACTACATCTTCATGGGCACATAGGTTACGGTAATTTGCTAATATTGGTAAGAAATTTTCTAAGTACTCTGGTGTTGTATTAAAGATATCTGCTACTGCTAATTGATCTTCTGGTTTTAATATTGTATATAATTCACAGACTATTCCAAATGATAGTACTTTTACTAATACCCATAACGGTATATAACCATAGTTATTCATATAGTGCATTGTAGCCATATGATGAGCACCGTTTACTCTTACTTGTCTTTTCATTTTTTCTATTAAATCTCTTACTCTTCTTGATTTTGTTTTATCTTGTGTGAAGTTTTTGGGATTTAGATAGTCTTTGTCATGATAACCATATTTTTTGGATAATTGGTATGATATTACTGATTTTAATTGATTTTCTATTATCATCATATTTTTGAATAATATATTTCTAAAATATCTATCAAATAAGAATATTGAGTATAGTTCTCTAAATGTTGCTCCTGGTACAAAGGTTTTGTCGCTATAGGAATTCATTAGTAATATTCTATATCCATTTATGAAGAAGTAATTTTCTCTTAATAATATTTCTTTGGTTTCTTCTTCATCTTCTATAATTAATCCTTTTGTTTTTAATATTTCTAATTGTTCATCTATTGTTTTAAAATTCTTTTCCATTCGTGTATCACCCTACTTTTTACATTATATCATAAACATTATAAAATTGATATTATTTTTGGAATATTGTAGATTATTTTATGATATAATTAGTTGATGATTGGAGTGGTTATATGCCTAGTTCAGTTACGCATACTTATTTTGGGATGGATGTATATAATAAATTAAATTCTAAAATTAAATATAGATTTTGTGAAGATATAGAGTTATATAAGATGTTTTGTCAAGGACCTGATGTTTTATATTTTTATAATAATTTTATAGGGAAAGAGGCTAAAAAGATTTTTGATTTGGGTAGTACAGTACATACTAAAGATACTAGGTGCTTTTTTAAGAGGCTTATTTATTATATAAATGATAATAATTTATATGATAAATCTTCTGTAGTTAGTTTTTTATATGGATATATGTGCCATTACTTTTTAGATTCTATGTGTCATCCTTTTATTTTTTATAAGACTGGTAAATTTAATTCTAAGGATGTTAGTAGTTATAAATATAATGCTCTACATTTTGATATGGAGTTTTTTGTTGATAGATATATGATACATGATAGAGAAAAGATTAATCCTTGTAAGTATAAGATACATAAGATGTTTTTGAATGTTAATGGTATGGATAGTGAACTTAAGAAATGTATTAATTATACTTATTCTATTTTTTATGATAATGATGATATGTGGAAGGTATATTTAAAATCTATTAATGATATGAGATTGTTTTTTAGGATTATTAGTTATGATTATTTTGGAATAAAAAAGAAATTTTATAGTTTTATTGATAGTTTTACTCCTAAGTGGATTACTAAGATTAAATCTTTTAGTTATAGGGGTGATTATGAGAAAAAGAAGATGTATTTAAATTTAGATCATGATAAATGGTTTCATCCTTGTGATAAAAAGATATCATATACATATTCATTCTTTGATTTATATAATATGGCTATAGATAAGTGTGAGTACGCTATAGAAGAAGTTGATAGAATGCTTAGTAGTGGTAATATTAATGAAAGAAAGTTAAATGTTATATTTAAGAATTTATCTTATTTAACTGGGCTTGATTGTGGTAGTAAGTTAGAACTTAAATATTTTGAATTTTAAAAAAGAAAAGAATATACTATTGTAATTTGAAGTATATTCCTTTTTTTATTAATTTATCTGATGATTTATAGTCCATTGGATAGTATCCTTCTTTTAAAAGATATTCTATTATTATCATGTTATAATTAAGAGAAAATAATAGATTTATTAAGAATATCATTATTAGGCAAGTTACGATGCTTGCTGGTGGGGGTAATATTATAAGCATTATTGTAGATATCGCTATTTGTAATAATAATATTAATATGAAGAATTTTGTATCTTTTTTTCTTAATGGGTAGAATGGACCTAGATATAGCATTTCCCAAACTGGTCCATAGTCACATTCTACATATGGTCTTACATCATCATATTTTAAGTATACTTTTTCCATAGACATTCACCTGCTATTATAATTATACTATAATTTTTTTATTATTGAAATAATTTTCTATCCCTTTTACAATATTTTTAACAATAATTTTTTTAATTGCATCATTATAGTGCAAAATGATGCAATTGATAATATGTCTGATGCAAATAAACATTATTAATTATATGTAATATTATAATTTTTAAGAAAGAATATGTTTTTTTACATACATTTTAATATTGAAATACTGGATGCATCTTGAATTATAATCAACTTGTTTTCTACACTATATAATTACTCTTTTTACAAACATTCTTTCATTATGAATTTAACATTATTTAAAAAAGAAATAAAATCTGACTTAGAAATTATTTCTTATTCATTAAAATATTCTTCTATTCCTTTTACAATATCTTTTAATAACTTTTCTTGATATTCTTTTTTTCTTAATAGATAATTATCACTTGGATTTGAGATAAATCCTGCTTCTATTAATACTCCTGGTATTTTTATTTTTGGATACATATAGTAATTATTTTCTTCTTTTATGTCTTTTACATTTTTAATATTTTCTTTTAAATTTTCTGTTATGGTATTTGCTAATAACTTATTTTCTTTATTTGTTTTAGTGTAAAATACTTGAATACCTTTCCAGGTTGAAACCGTTGATGAATTTAAATGAATCGATATATATAAATCTGATTTTGAGTCATTTATTATTTTTGCTCTATTGTATAAATCATTTCTTTTTCTATTTATTGTAGATGATGATAGATCGTAATCTCCATCTCTTGTTTGTAATACATATGCTCCTTTTTCAGTGAGATATTTTTCTAATAATTTTGATAGTTGTAAATTTAAGTCTTTTTCTATTATATCTCTAGATATAGCACCCGAATCCTTACCTCCGTGTCCTGCGTCTAAGTAGATTGTTTTTCCTAGTAATGAATAATCATTTATTATGGCATTTGTTTTTGATAAGGTAAATATTGATATTAAAGTTATTACTAGTAATAGTGATTTGTATTTTTTCATTATATCACCTAAATAAATATATGAAATAATGGTGAAAAATATAAATTATAATTATTATTATGTATTTTTTAATTTAATGTTTCATTTATTATTTTTCTTACTTCCATTATTCTTTTTTGCATAAATTCTGGGTGATCTTTAAACCATTTTATATTTAAAGGTGATGGATGTGGTAAGACAATTGCTGGCTTTCCGTTGATGTAATTATTTTTAAAGACTAATTTGTTAAAATTTTCATTAGGAAAAAATGTTTTTGCGGATTTTGCTCCTATTATTATATATAGTTTATTGTTTATATATTCTAATTCTTTTTTTATCCAGGTTTCGTAACAATTTTTGGGTGGAGTTTTATCGTTACCATTTTTATCTTTTCCTGGATAACAATGAGAAAGAGCTGCTATATAAAAATTATTTGGATTATAAAAAGTTTTATCATCTATCATATACCATTCATATTTTAACCTTTTACCACTTTGATCTGTAAATGGCTTTAAAGTTTTATGAACTGTAGCGGATGGTGCTTGACTAATTTGAACTATTTTTGAATTAATATTTCCTAAAAATATAGGATGTGGTTGAAAGCCAAATTTTTCTTTGCAGATTTCACATTTTTTTAATTTTTTTAATAGATTATCAAAATTTTCTTTCATACTTCTATACTCCTTCTATATTTGCTGCTTTACTAATTTTAATCTGTTAAAATTTTAATTCTAGTTTAATTTTATATTAAATATTATAAAAACTCAATATTAATTAGCAAATTAGTTCTTTTAAATTATAATAATTTTATTCTAGGATTTGCTTATCTTTTTTGTTATTTTTTTCGTATACTACTATTTTTTCGTTATTATCTAGAGTCGCTAAAAGAATCTTTGAATAATCTTTGTATCCTTTTATTTTTAATTGTTGATTTAACCATTTTATATCTTTATTCATATTTTTTAGATTATTTTCTAGTAATTTACTGTCTATAATTATATTTGCTACTAATGATTCTTGATTATAATTTACATTTAGTTCTTTTTTGGTAGGTGGTGTCTTTTCTGTTTTGGGTAAAAAGCTTATTTTTCCATTTGTTTCTAATATTGCATAGTTTATATCTTCTAGATTAAAATATCCTTGTTGTCTTGCTTCTTCTTGCAAATCATTGATATCTATTTTTTCTTTTTTCATATTTTTATATAGTATTTTATTATTTTCTATTAATGTTCTTGGTGTTCCAGTAAATATTTTTCTTGCTGTTATGCTTTTTAGGGTTAATATAGAAATAAATACTTCTGATAAGCCATATATTCCTAATGATATTAATCCACCTATCATATTTTTTTCTATATCTAGTGATATATCTGCTGCTATTGAGCCCATTGTTATTCCTATTGCATAATCAAAGATATTCAATTGGGATACTTGTTTTTTTCCCATTATTTTTGTTAATATAAATAAAAATACTAATACTAAAATTGTTCTAAATATTATATTTGGTACTGTATCCATCAATTTCACCTCTTTATTATTATGCAAAAAAATAAGAATATTATGTTATATATTCTTATGGTCTTAAAAATGTAAAATATTTGATATTTCTTAATATTCCAAATAGTATTGTTATTATTAGTAAAATGATCCAGATAATATTTGGAATTTTTTTAATAATTTTATCTTGACTATTAGTTAAATAAAGATATATTTTATAGATAAAGTATACTGTTAAGAATGGTAATAGGATAAAAGCAAGTTGATTATATTTAAATGCTTCAGATATATTTCCTTTTAATAAAGATACAATACATCTTGTTATTCCACATCCAGGGCAATATAAATTAGTTAGTTTATGAAATAAGCAAGGAATGTAAAATCCATAATTTTTGTTTAAATAAAGAAAGAAAATTAACATTATTATTATAATTAATAAAGATAATATTAATTTTCTTATTCTTTTACTATCTAACATTGGCAAATTTATTTAAATCATTCTGCATTAAACATTCGCTTACAATTCCTAATCCAAATAATGATAAAACTAAATATATTACTGAATTATCTTCGATGTTTATTTCATATTTTTGACCTGCTTCATACATGTTTTTACCCATTTTGTAATTCCAATAAATTGTATATATTCCACAAGTTATTAAAGTATATACAAATGCTAATCCACCGCCAGCATTATCTGAAGAAGATAATTGTTTTGCTTCATCTGTCATTTTTACAAACCAATATATTCCATATATACCACAAGTAATAAGAGATAATATTATTACCATAGCAATATTTCTTTCTTCTATTGGGGGAACATTATTATAATAGTTATTTATAATTGTAGTATTTCCTTCTTCTAATCTAGCTCCACAATTTGGGCAATATGTAATATTTTCATCAACTTTATTTCCACATTTTGGACAATAATTCATAATTTAATTCACTCCTTTTCGTTTATTAATAAGTATTAATATTAAAGTATTTATTTTTATTGGGATATATTTTTGCGTTTCTTAATTGTATCTTATTTTAATTTTTCTAAGATTAAATCAAGAGCTTTTTCTTCTTTTTCTAAGGCTAACCTTTCATTTTCTACAATATTAGCAGGGGCTTTAGAAACATAGTTTTGATTTGATAATAATTTTTTTCTTCTTTCTATAGAATTAAGTAATTTTTCTTTTTCGTGTTCTAGGTTTGAGCGTTCTTCTTCTTTATTTTTACTATTATCAAATTCTATTTCTATTTTATAATTATTTTTTTCTATCTTTTCTATAAATTCATTGTTAGTGAAAGGTAATTCTTTATCTTTTAATTTTAATATATTTATTACTAATTCTTTTAATTCTTTAGATTTTATATCTATTTTTACTTTATATGTAGATGGTATATTTAGTTCTTTTTTCTTATTTCTAAATAAGGTAATAAATTCTAATATATCATCTATTTCTTTTTCATCATTTATGTATACTTGATCTTTATTATATAGAGGATAACGAGATATCATTATTGATTCTGCATCTTTTATTGGTAGTTTTGTATATATTTCTTCTGTTACATACGGCATGAATGGATGCATCATTTTTAATATGTCTGTTAGTACTTTTAATAAAACACTTTTTGTTTGATTATTTTTACTAAATTTTGATAATTCAATATATTTGTCACAGAAATCATTCCAAATAAATGAATATAATGTATTACCTACAATATTGAAATCATATTTTTCCATTGATTTTGTGACATCATTAATTGTTTTGTTTAATTTTGTTAATATCCATTTATCTTCTTTTGCTAAGTTATCTAGGGTATAATCTTCAGATTTAAAATCTTCTAATGTCATTAATGTATATCTAGATGCATTCCATAATTTATTTATAAAATTCCAAGTAGATTTTACTTTTTCTTCATCATATCTTAAATCCATTCCTGATGCGGTATTTGTGGTTAAGAAGTATCTTAATGAGTCTGCTCCATAAGTATTAATTACTTCCATGGGGTCTACTCCATTTCCTAGGGATTTACTCATTTTTCTTCCTTCTTTATCTCTTATTAAGCCATGAATTATACAATCTTTAAATGGTCTTTGACCTAATAATTCTAATCCTTGGAAGGTCATTCTGTTTACCCAGAATGGTATTATATCATATCCAGTTACTAGGGCATTGTTTGGATAGTACCTTTTTAAGTCTTCGGTTTCTTCTGGCCAACCTAGTGTACTGAATGGCCATAATGCTGATGAAAACCAAGTATCTAAAACATCTGGATCTTGTACCCAACCTGGTTCAGTTGGAGCTTCCATGCCTACATAAATTTCATCACCTTTGTACCAAGCTGGTATTCTGTGTCCCCACCATAGTTGTCTTGATATGCACCAATCATATGTTATTTCCATCCAATGGTTCATTGTTTTTTCATATCTTTCTGGAACGAAATTTACTTTTGTGTCTTTATTTTTTTGATTATTTAAAACAGCATCTGCTAGTGGTCTCATTTTTACAAACCATTGTTTTGATAGATATGGTTCTACCATTACTCCGGTTCTTTCTGAGTGTCCTACTGAGTGAGTTATTTTCTCAATATTGATTAAATATCCTTGTTTTTCTAGGTCTTCTACTACTTGTTTTCTGCATTCAAATCTGTCAAGTCCTTTATATACTCCAGCGTTTTCATTCATTGTTCCATCTGGATTCATTACTATTATTCTTTCTAAGTTATGTCTATTTCCTACTTCAAAGTCATTTGGATCGTGGGCTGGAGTTATTTTAACTACACCTGTTCCAAATTCTGGGTCGGCATGAATATCTGCAATTATTGGTATTTTTCTTTCTACTAATGGCAATATTACATTCTTTCCTATTAAATCTTTATATCTTTCATCATCAGGATTTACTGCTACAGCGGTATCACCAAACATTGTTTCTGGTCTTGTTGTTGCAACTTCTAAATATTTATCACTATTTTCTAAATAATATTTAATGTGATAAAAGGCTCCTTCTACGTCTTTGTAAATTACTTCTTCATTTGATAATGCAGTTTGATTCTTTGGGTCCCAATTTATTATTTTTTCTCCTCTATAAATCAATCCTTTATTGTAATAATCTACAAAAACTTTAGTTACAGCTTTGTTTAAACCGGCGTCAAGAGTAAATCTTTCTTTTGAATAATCTACTGATAATCCTAATTTAGCCCATTGATCATGTATTAAATCTGAATGTTCATTTTTCCATTTCCAGCATTCTTCTAGAAATTTTTCTCTTCCTAGTTCATATTTATCTATTCCATTTTCTTTTAGTTTATTTATTACTTTTACTTCTGTTGCTATAGCTGCATGGTCCATACCTGGTAACCATAATGTGTCATATCCTTGCATTCTTTTAAATCTTATTATTATATCTTGTATTGTTGTATCCCAGGCATGTCCTATGTGCAATTTACCTGTTACATTTGGAGGAGGAATAACTATACAAAATGGGGCTTTATTTAAATCCCCAGATTTAAAATATTGTTTTTCTTTCCATAAGTTATATTTATCTTTTTCTACTTCTATATGGTTGTATTTTTTATCAAGCATTTTATCCACCTATCTTTCTTGTTATATAATTATTTAGTACCATATTTATTTGTTTAAAGAATTTCATTATATTTTTATCTTTAAATATTAGTGATTCAGTTACTTTATTTACAAATTGTTCTTCATTTAATAATGAATAACTGTATAAATAATTTATTGCAAATACTTGTGATAATACTATTATTATTGCATCGGCATCATTATCTTCATATGTTGGTCTCATTACTTGAAAGTGTTTGAAATTTTCATATATATTATTGCTTGGATAGTTATCTATATGCATATCTATGCATGGATAATTTAATACTATTCTGAATGTATCTAGGGTGTGAGCATCTTTTAATACTTTGCAATAGTGTAACATTTTATCATTTAATTTACTTGGTAATCCATTTTTATTTTGGCAGTATATTGCTATTTTTATTATTTCGTCATAAGTAGTATCTTCTGTTATTTTTCTCATTAGTCCGTCTTCACCAAATAATATTTCTATACTTCTTTTAGATGTGTCTTCTTTAGGTAGTAATGTGTATCCATTATCTTTATTTTCAAATAAAGATATATCATGGAATAGGCCTATTAATTCACAGACTATTATTTCTTCTTTAGAGAATATTCCTAATACACTTGCAATGTTTTTACATAAATCCATTACTTTTATGCAATGAAAATATACACATTTAGTATTATTTTTATTCATATTGAATTTTTTAATATACTGTTCAAATACTTTCATAATTCTTGTTTCTTTCATAAGAGACAACTCCTTTTTATTTATATATTATATATAGAGACTATAATGCCTTTTATATAAATAAGTATATAATATTTTGACAATATTATCAATGTTTTTTGTTTATTTTTATTGTTTAATATAAGAAAAAGAAGATAGAAGTTTATTTCTATCCCTTGTTGAATTACTAGTAATCTAATTAATATTTTAATTTAGTATTAAATACTAGTTAAATTTTGCTATTTTTTCTATTTCTTCTATCGATTTACCACTTATTTTTGAAATTTTTTCTATATCAATGTCATTTTCTAACATAGATTTAATCATTTCTATTTTATTTTCTTCTTTACCTTGTTCTATTCCTTTTTCTATTCCTTGCTCTAGGCCTTGCTCTAAACCTTGCTCTAGACCTTCTTTTATTGCATCTTCTTTCATATTCTCTGCAATCAATTTATCAAATTTTTCTTTCTGCCATTCGTGTAATATAAATCTGTCTTCTCTCATTCCAATCACACTCCATATAAATTCATTTAGTTCATCATCTGATAGAATAGTTTTTAATATTTCATATAATTCTACATAACTTTTTGATGTTAATGCCACTAAAAATACTTCATCATACTTGAACTTTCTGGATTTATTATACCAAAGTTTTCTGTATCTATCAAGATTTTTTAATAGAATTCTAAAGTTAGGAAATGATGCTTCATTATTATCTAAATAACGTAATTCCATTTCTCTTTCTGGTAATATATCATCTTTACTTTCGTTTCCATTTATGTTTACCTGATAAAACTCTTTCTTTTTCATTTCTTGATAACTAGTATTAACCTCTAATTTTAATGTTATTAATTTAGCAATATAAATAGCATTCCTTTCTTTAACATACTTATATCCTTTTCTATTCATTTCTACATCAATTAATATATCATTACCTATCTTTAAATAAAAATCAACTTCTCTTGCTTGTTCTTTAGCAGTACTTTTAATTAATTCCTTATCTAAAAATGACATTTTATCATTATCTGTAATATTTTCTAAGTGTGTTGTTTGAATTATAAACTTTCTAAATATCTTTTGATTTTTAGCAGCAATACTCTTAAGAGCATAATCAAAGGTTAGAGGAATAAATTCTAACTCTTCATCTTCTATTATTTCTTTGTCTAATTTTTCTAAATATTCTTTTGTTATTTGCTTCATAAATACTCCTACTTTCTAAAAGGGATTATTACCCTTCTAATATTATTATTCTACGCAAATAAGCAAAAACCCTTTTAATTTCTTAAAAAAGATAAAGAAAGTTACTCAAAATTATATTTAAGTAACTTTTATAATTATTAAAATAAGCTTAATTGACTTGTTTCTGGTAGGTCACCAAATAAGTTCATGGCTTTCATTTTATCAACAAGTGTTGTTGATACTTTACATCTTTTTTGGAATTCTTCTATAGATATAAATGGTTTCTTTTTAGCTTCTTGGCAAATATTATCTGCGACTACTCCACCTAGTCCATCTATGCTTCTGAATGGTGGTATTAGGGTGGTTCCATCTTCATCTATAATAAAGTTTTTAGCATCACTTTTCATTAAATCTAAATTACCAAATGTTATTCCTCTTGCTGTTGCTTCTAATGCTAGTTTTAATGTTTCTAATACGCTTGATTCTTTATTAGTAGCGTCATAGCCTTTATTATTTATTTCTATTATTTTATTTTTTATTGAATTATACCCTTTTATCATTACATTTATGTCAAAGTCATCAAATCTAGTTGAGAAGTATGTGCAATAATAAATTGCTGGAAAATGCACTTTATAGTATGCTATACGAAAGGCACTTATTACATATGCTGCGGCATGGGCTTTAGGGAACATGTATTTTATTTTATGACAAGATTCAATAAACCAATCTTCTATTCCTGCTTGTTTCATTGTTTCTACATGTTTTTTCCAAGTTTCTGGATCTTTTGTTGCTTTTCCTTTACGAACGAATTCCATTATTTTGAAGGCTTTTAATGGCTCTAGTCCATTATACATTAAGTATACCATTATATCATCACGACAGCCTATTACATCTTTAAACTCTACAGTTTTACTTCTTATTAATTCTTGAGCATTTCCTAACCATACATCTGTTCCGTGTGATAATCCTGATATTTTTATTAATTCGGCAAATGTTTTTGGTTTTGTATCTACTAACATACTTATTGTAAATGGAGTTCCAAATTCAGGAATTCCTAAAGTACCTGTTTCATTCATTATTTGTTCTTTAGTTACCCCAAGTGGTTCAGGGGATAAGAATATTGCCATTGTTTCTTTGTCATCTAGTGGTACTTGAGTTATATCATCACCTGTTAATTCTTGAATCATTCTTAGTTGTGTTGGATCTGTGTGACCTAAAATATCTAGTTTTAATACATCTTGATCTATAGCGTGGTAATCAAAGTGGGTTGTTCTCCAAGCAGATGTTGGATCGTCTGCTGGATATTGGAATGGTGTAAAATCAAATACGTCCATATATCCTGGTATTACAACTATTCCTCCAGGATGTTGTCCAGTTGTTCTTTTTACTCCGGTACAGCCTTCTGCTATTCTTTCTATCTCAGCACTACGCATAGTTATATTTCTATCTTCACAAAATCCTTTTACATATCCAAATGCTGTTTTTTCTGCTACAGTTCCAATTGTTCCTGCTCTATATACGTTGTCTTCTCCAAACAATACTTTTGTATAGTTATGGGCTGAGGCTTGGTTTAAATCTGAGAAGTTTAAATCTATATCTGGTACTTTATCGGCATTGAATCCTAAGAAGGTAGCAAATGGCATATCTTGTCCATCTTTTGTCATTCTGGTACCGCATTTAGGGCACATCTTATCTGGTAAATCGAAACCAGAAGAATATGTTGCTCCTAGAGAATTTCCTTCATCACTTTCAAATATACTATATTTACAATTAGGGCATCTATAATGTGCTGGTAGAGGATTTACTTCTGTTATCCCCATCATAGTTGCTACAAATGATGAACCTACACTACCACGTGATCCTACTATAAATCCTTCATCGTTTGAGTGTTTTACTAGTTTTTGGGCTATTAGATATATTACATCAAAGTGTCCTCCTAATATTCCTTTTAGTTCTTGTTCTATTCTTTCTTCAATATTTTGGGGTAATGGATCACCATACCAACTTTTTGCTTTTCCATATACTAAATCTTTTACTGTCTGTTCTGAGTTTTCTATTTTAGGTGCAAATGGTCTTCCACCTGTGTCTATAATTACTTCTATTATTTCACATAGTTCTGGAATTTTATTAGTATTTGTTATTACTATTTCTTTTGCTAAGTCATCTGGCAAAAAATTAAATTCTTCTAACATTTCATCTGTTGTTCTTAGATATTGATCTGGTATTGTCATATAACCTTCTAGGTTAAGATATCTTGATAGTGGATGTCTTCCTTTTCCGGGAACATTTTGATTTACTATTATTTCTCTATATATTTTATCTTCTTTGTTTAAGGTATGGGCATCTGATGTTGCTACTATTATTTTATTCATTTCTTTGGCACATCTTATTATTTTGTTAAGAGCAAACAATATTTCTTCTTTACTATTTATATCATGTCTTGCTACTAAAAATTCATAATTTGATGGTGGTTGTACTTCTATATAGTCATAAAACTCCATTACTTTTTTTAAATCATCATCACATCTTGTTAGGGCTGTTTGAAAGATTTCACCGTTATAGCAACCACTACCTAATAAGATATCTTCTTTTAGACTTCTTACTATATGTTTAGGAATTCTTGCTGATTTTACTAAATATTTTGTACTTGCATAACTAATTATTTTAAACATATTTTTTAGACCATTTCTATTTCTTGCTATCATATTTATGTGTACTTCTCTATTATACATGTTTGTTTCTAATTCAGTTGGTAAGTTAGCTAAATCTTTAAATGTTTTTATATCTGTTTTATCTAATTGAGCTAACATTTTGAAAAATACATATCCAGTAAATTCGGCATCATAGTCTGCTCTATGATGATGTTTAGTGGTATCTGTTCCATCATTTTCTTCAAATGTTATACCATAGTTTTTAGTTAGGGCTGTTAAGTTATGTCTTTTTAAGTCTTTATTTATTAATCTTGATATTTGCAATGTGTCTAGTATAGTATTTTTTAATGGGCCTAGGTTATATTTATGATATGCCATTTCTAACATATTTTTATCAAATTTTGCATTGTGTGCTACTAATGGTAAATCTCCAATCCATTCTTTGAATTTTTTTGTTACTTCTTCTTCGTTAGGACAATTTTTTACCATCGCATTGGTAATTCCTGTTAGATTTGTTATTTCGCTATCAATTAATACTCCGGGATTAATTAATTCATCAAAATTTTCTAGTACTGCACCATTTTTCATTTTTACGGCACCTATTTCTATCATTTGGTCGTTTAATCCTGGGTTAAATCCTGTTGTTTCGGTATCAAATATTACATATGTAGCACTTTGAAGGTCATCTTCTGTTGGGTTTACTACTACATCTAAATTATCATCGCTCATTTCTAATTCTGTTCCGTATAAAGCTTTAAATCTTTTTGAATTTTTTAAGTTTTCTTTTGTTTCTTCTAATTCTTTTGTTAATGTCTCTGATAATTCTGCATTTTCTTTATTTTCTTCTAATTTGGCTTCTAATTCTTTTATTTTATCTTTATATGGGGCTTCTAATTTTTTGTTATAACTTGTTACTTCGTTGAAGACGTGAGGAAATGCTTGACAGCCATCGTGATCTGTTATTGCTATAGCACTATGTCCCCACTTCATTGCTGTTTTTACTAGTTTTACTTCATCTATTACTCCATCCATCTGGCTCATCATTGTATGGGCGTGTAATTCTACTCTTTTATATTCAGCATTATCCATTCTTTCTGTATCAGATACGCCTTCTACTTTGGTTATATCTTTATATCTAGTCATGAATACTAATTCGTTAGCGTATTTATCCATGCTTACTTTTCCATAAAATTGATACCAAGAACCATTTTTTAATAAATCTTTAATTCTTACAAATTCGTCATCATCTTTAGTGAATAATTTTGCATACATACTATCTGTTCCATCTGTTACTTTTAAAGTTATTATTTTATATCCACTTTTTGCTTCATATATATCTATATTAAATATTTTAGCTTCTATATTTATATTTTCTACTTCATAGATTACATCTTTTATCTTGGTTATTTCACTTGACTTTTTTGGTTTGAAGTAAGGCTTCTTTTCTTCTTGTACTATTTCTTTTGGCTCCACTTTTTTAGTATATGTTAAATTAGTTGGTACATTTTTTTCTTCTTCTATTTTTTTTAGTAATTCGTTATCTTCTACTTTTGTTAAATTTATTTTAAAATCTATATTATTAAAACCATATTGTTTAAATCTTTTTATTAATTTTTGTTCAATATTTTCCATATTAAGTTCTTCTATTTTATTATATACTGTTAATATTACTTCAACATTATTTGTTTCTAATTTTCTATCTTTAAGGCTATTATATCTAGTACTACCGAGAGAAATTTTCTCTATTAATGGGTACCAATATTCATTTATTTTACTGTAATCTGTTGTGTCTGATTTAATTTCTATTTTTATTTTATCGTGTACAGCACTTGTTAATTTTTCTTCTAGAGATGAATATACTTTATATGGTAAAATGTTATCTAATTTTAGGAAAAAGGTAAAATAATTGGTATGTTTATCTATAACTACTTTTTCTATTTTGGCATTATTAAAATTATCTAAATATATATTTTCCAAGTTAATTCTTTTTAATAATTTTTCTAATTGTATATCCATTTTATATAACCACCTTTGCATATTAATTATAGCATATAAGATAGATAAGGTGCTAAGGTTAAATTATTAGTTAATTTATTTTGATTTAGGGTATGATAGTCAATTAAAGATTGTTAAAAAAAAGATAAATAGTGGTATTTAAGGAAAAATATTTATGTATTGTAACTATCTAATTATTATTTTTATTATCATTTAAACTGTTTAAATAATATTCTGGTACACTTCCTTGGATTACTTTTATTGAGATAGGTATAGTATTAGTTACTGTAAACTCTTTTGAGGTAAAGGGGGCTGTAGTTTTAGTGTTTACTGTTACTAGTATTCCTATTTTTATTAAAGCATTATTTAATCCATATTCTGTTATACTAGTATCCATTTTACTTATTACACTGCCCATTAGTGAGATTTTTACTGGAATTTTAGTACCTATATTAGATAAAAATACATTTCCTGTAACTGCTCCTATAGGCATATTAAAGATAAGTCCATTATGGACACTCATTATTTCATCTTCTTCTAATATTTGACTACTTTCCATATTTTTAATTTTATTTTCTATATTATTAGTGAGATTTGATAGTATTTTGTTTACTTTTGTAGTATTAAAATCTATTAATTGTATTTCATCTTTATCGTTTTTTACTATATTATATAGTGTAGTATTATAATCATCATTTTCTAATTCTTCTGTTAGAGATAAATTTATAATCTCGGTAATTATTTTTTTTGATTCAGATTCTGAATATGAATATAGAGCTTTTGATATTTTATTACTATAGTTTTTGGCAAGAAAATATGCCGCTATAAAAGCAATTACAATTATTATAAATAAATATGTTGTTAAGTTAATTATTTTTTTCATATTAATCATTATATATTATGTAATTATATTGGTTTTATTAGTAGTTTACGCTCTACTTTACACTTTACATTTTCTTATTATTTATGTCAAATAAATTTGTTAAATTTCTAGTAAATACATAGTTTTTATAGTATAATTAGGTTGTAGGTGATGTTATGGGGTAAATATTAGTTTTAAAGATTTTAGTTATGCTAATAGGGGAATGATTTTAGAGGATGATATAAATCAAACTAATATTTATTATAGAAATCATAATATTGCTTTGATATATAAGAAGCCTACTCCGATAAAGGTTGTAAAGGTTAAATATCCACAGAACAAGATTGAAGAGGCATACTTTGATGAACCTTCTACTTTGGATTACAATGGAATTTATAAGGGAAAATACATTGAATTTGATGCTAAGGAAACTGCTTCTAAGACTAGTTTTCCTCTTTCTAATATTCATGTTCATCAGATGAAGCATATTAGAAATGTTATTTATTATGGTGGAATTGCTTTTTTAGTTGTTAGATTTTCTAAGTTAAGTCGTAATTTCGTATTAATGGGTGAAGATTTAATGGAATTTGTGGATAATAATATAAGAAAATCTATTCCTTTGGACTATTTTGAGAGTGTTGGTTTTGAAGTGGGATTAAAATATAATCCTAGGCTTGATTACATTGGCATAATTGATAATTATATTAAAGATAAGGACGTTGGTGATAATGAAAATTAAAGGTAAAAAGAAAAAAAAGAAAACGCAAGTTCCTAAAGAAAAAGATGTCGTAGTTAAGGGTAAGAAAAAATCTAAGGGTAAAAAAGAAAGAAGAAAATGGTGGAAGATATTACTTACTGTATGTATTATTGGTTTTATTGCTTGTATTTTAGCAGTATTTAGTTTCTTTCTTTATATAGTTGTTACTACTGGTGAATTTGATCCTAATGCTCTTGCTAATAAAGATAGGTCTATAATTTATGATTCTGATGGGAATGAGTATGCTACTTTGGGTATGGAAAATCGTGAGTCAGTTACTTATGATAAACTTCCTGATGTTTTCGTAGATGCATTAATTGCAACTGAGGATTCTAGGTTCTTCCAACACAATGGTGTTGATGTTGCTAGATTTACTAAAGCTGCTTTCTTACAGGTACTAGGTAATAGTAGTGCTGGTGGTGCTTCTACTTTGACTATGCAAGTTGTTAAAAATAATTTAACTTCTACTGAGAGATCTGGTATTCAGGGTATTATTCGTAAGTTTAGAGATGTATACTTGGCAGTGTTCTTTATGGAAAAAAAATATACTAAAGAGGAAATTATAGAATATTATGTTAACGATAGTGCTTTGGGTGGCGGCTGTTATGGTGTTGAGGAAGCTAGTAAGTATTACTTTGGAAAGTCAGTTTCTGATTTGAATTTGGCAGAAGCTTCTATGATTGCAGGACTTTTCCAAGCTCCTAATGGTTACAATCCTTATAGAAATCCTGAAGGTGCTACTAAGAGAAGAAGTACTGTGTTAAAACTTATGGTTAGACATGGATATATAACTCAGGAAGAAGCTGATATTGCTAATAGTATTAGTATAGAGAGTTTGTTAGTTGGAGAATCTAATAGTGATTCTAAGTATCAAAGTTATATTGATACTGTAATTGATGAGGTTGAAGAAAAGACTGGTGAGAGTCCTTACAATGTACCTATGAAAATATATACTAATATGAAGACTAGTATTCAAGATGGTATTAGTAATATTATGAGTGGTAATACTGATGATTATACTTGGAAGGATGATTATGTTCAAGCTGGTGTTACTGTTGTTGATGTTAAAACAGGCGCTATAGCTGCTATTGGTGGGGGTAGAAATAGAAAGGGTGCTCGTACATTAAACTATGCTACACAAACTTATAGACAACCTGGTTCTACGGCTAAACCAATATTTGCATATGGACCTGGATTTGAATATAATAATTTTTCTACTTATGAATTATTTAATGATGAGGCTTGGAGTTATACTGGTGGTATTAATGTTAATAACTGGGATGGTGGCTATCAAGGGCTTATAACATTAAAACAGGCTGTCGCTGTTTCTAGAAATGTTCCTGCCGTTAAGGCTTTTCAACAGGTTGGTGCAAAAAATGTTGTTAAATTCGTTCAAAGTCTTGGAATTAATTTAAAAGATACTGCTTATGAGTCTTATGCTATAGGTGGTCTTGATAAGGGTGTTACTACTTTACAGATGGCTGGTGCTTATGCTGCATTTGCTAATGGTGGTTATTATGCTGAACCTTATACAGTTTCTAAGATTGTTTATCGTGAGACTGGAGAGGAAAAAGATATGACTTCTGAGAGAAAACAAGTTATGAAAGACTCTACTGCATATTTAATGACTAATGTTTTACATTATGCTGCTACTAATGGATTTAGTGGTGGTACTAATGGATATGCTGGCACTGTTGCTGTTAAAACTGGTACTTCAAATTATCCTGATACAGTTTTACAAAAATATGGATTACCTGGTAGTGCTGTTAATGATTTATGGTCTGTTGGTTATACTCCTGAGTATTCATTTGCTTTATGGTATGGATATGACGAGATATCTAGTGAACATTATAGTACTGTTGGTACACCAAAGGATCAATTGATGAGAGCTATTATGAAGTATATTCCAGTTTGTAAAGATGAATTTAAGGCTCCTAGTTCTGTTGTTGCTTCTCAAGTGGAATTTGGTACTTGGCCTGCTCAACTTCCTAGTGATTATACTCCTTCTGATTTAATTCGTACTGAGTATTTTATAAAGGGAGCTCAACCTACTGAGGTTTCTAGTAGATTTTCAAAATTAGGTGATGTTACTGGATTAAAGGTTACAACAAGTGGTAATAGTGTTACTGTTACTTGGACTGAGAATAAGCCTGATGTTGTTAAGGAAGATTATTTGAAAGAATACTTTAGTCAGAAAGTATTTGGTAATGGTACTTCGAATTTCTTATCTGAACGACTTAGTTATAATCAAAATACTTTAGGTGGATTTGGCTATGGAATTTATGTAAAAGATAGTTCTGGAAATACTACACAAGTTGGATTTACTAATACTAATTCTTATACATTTAAGCCTAGTAGTGGTGGTAATCTTACTGTTATTGTAAAGGCACAATATAAAAACTTTACTGCTAATGCTAGTGATGGTGTATCTACTAAAGTTGTTGCTAGTGGTGGTTCTAATGGTGGTAATAACGGTTCTAGTACTACTGATGTTTCTATTAGACTTAATGGTAATAGTGCTTTAACTATTCAAAAAGGTAATTATAATGATAGTGGTGTTAAAGTTTCTAAAGATGGTAAAGATATTACTAGTGAATGTACATTTTCATATAAGGTAGATGACAACATTGTTAGTTCTATTAGTGACATTACTAGAAAAATCAATGAAATTTCTGAATCTGGAACTCATACTATTACTTATATAGCAACTTATGAAGGCAAAGCATATAAAATAGAGAGAACAGTCACTATTCAATAAGAGATAAACAAAAAAGCATTTCTTTAGGAAGTGCTTTTTTATTTACAGGTATATCCTTGATTTTCATAAGTTGTTTTTAAGGTATCTATATTTCTATCAATATTAAATCTTGCTAAGTCTGTATCATTTATTTTTGTAAGGTCTATTTTATATATTACTGTATATTCATTGTCATTATCTTTATCCTTTATATCGTATGAAAATCCAGTAATATTATTGTAACCTTGTAATAGTTGTTCTTGTCTGGTTTTAATGCCTGCTATATCTAATATTGTATCTGTTACTGCATCTATTCCTTCGTCTACAGTTGAACCTACAGCTCCTCCTACTACGTCATTTTTATCAGGTGTAGTACTTGTTGTATTAGATTCTCTGTCTCTTGTAGTTCCATCTGTTCCTGTTCCTACTCCATCTGTAGTAGAAACATTTGCATTTTCTTGATTATATTTATATGTTATTTTTACATATTTTACATCTTTGTCTTTATAATCAATTTCATATGTTGTATCGGTAGTTAGTCCTGCAGTTGTTGTAGTGGAATTACATTTCATTCTATTAGTAGCACCATTGCATCCACTAATGAGAAACATTATACCTAAACATAATATTATCTTTTTCATATTTCCCTCCTATCATTTTTAATATATCCAATAAAAATATAATTAAAGATGGAAATATTTTACATTTTTTTATTTTTAAAAGTTACAACTATTAGGTGTTCTTGGATATGGGATTACGTCTCTTATATTTTCTATTCCTGTTAAATACATCAATAATCTTTCAAAGCCTAAGCCAAATCCTGAGTGATAACATCCTCCGTATCTTCTTAGATTTAGATACCAATACAATTCTTCCATTGTAGTTTTACTCATATTTAACTCTTTCATTCTAGTAATTAGTTTTTCATAATCATCTTCTCTTTGAGAACCACCCATTAATTCTCCTACTCCTGGTACTTCTAGATCTACTGCTGCTACAGTTTTACCATCATCATTTTGTTTCATATAAAATGATTTTATATCTTTTGGCCAATTAGTTATAAACACTGGAGAATTATAATATTCAGTTATATATTTTTCATGTTCTTTGGCAATATCACTTTCATAATCTGGAGTAAATTCCCATTTAACATTAGCATTCATTAGTAAGTCAACTGCTTCTTTATGAGTTATTTTTACAAATTTACTATTTATTAATTTTGTTAATTTTTCTTTTAATCCTTTTTCTACAAAATTATTTAAGAAATCTATTTCATCTTTACAATTATCTAAAATATATTTTACTATATATTTTAGCATATCTTCTTCCATGTTCATTAAATCTTCTAAGTCATAAAATGCTATTTCTGGTTCTATCATCCAAAATTCATTAGCATGAGTTTTAGTATTTGATTCTTCTGTTCTAAAGGTTGGACCAAATGTGTATATTTTTTTATATGCCATAGCAAATGTTTCACCATGTAATTGTCCTGTTCCTGTTACAAAGGCTGGTTTTCCAAATAAATCTTCTTTAAAGTCTACTTTTCCATCTTTGTCTTTTGGAAGTTTATCTAAGTCAAATTTTGTTATGTTAAACATTTCCCCAGATCCTTCACAGTCAGCGCAAGTAATTATTGGGGTAGTTACATATACATAACCATTGTCTTGAAAGTACTTGTGTATTGCAAATGCAGTCATACTTCTAATTCTGAATACTGCTTGAAATAAGTTAGTTCTTGGTCTTAAATATGCTTGTTCTCTTAAAAACTCTCTAGTATGCCTTTTAGGTTGAATTGGATACTCATCAGGGCAATCTCCTTCTAATTTGAATTTTTCTAATGTTAGCTCAAAGTTTTGATTATCTTTAGGAGATTTTTTTAATATTCCTGTTGCTGTAATTGCACTTCCTATTTTTAATTTTGCTATTTCTTCAAAGTTAGATAAACTATCATCATATACTATTTGCAAGTGTTTAAAACAAGTTCCATCTGATAAATCTATAAATCCATAATGGGATTGCTTTCTATGATTTCTTATCCATCCTTGTACTGTTACTTCTTTTTCTATATAATCTTTCTGATATAATTCTTTAATGTCCATAATTATCATTTCCTTTCGTTAAACTTATTATACCATATAATAATAAAAGTAAGTAGTTTTTTCTACTTACTATCTCATTTTCTTATTGATTAAACTAACGTATCTTTTAACATCTTTAACTAGTTTTGCATATAAATTTGGATAATGTCTTAATTCTTGAATTATCTCTATATCGTCTTTAGATATTGAACCTATGTATTCGTTTGCTTCTTCATTTACGATAGGTACTTCTCTTCCTAATAAGTAATCTGTAGTTGTTTCAAATATATCTGCCAAAATACCAAATGTTTCTAGGCTTGGCGTTCTTGTTCCATTTTCATATCCGCATATAGATACTTTTGTTACTCCTATTAAATCTCCTAATTCTTGTTGTGACATGCCTTTTTCTAATCTCATGTCTTTAATTCTTTTTCCAACTAACATCTAAAATCCCTCTTTCAAAAAATTGATTATCACTAAAGTTAATATTAATTCTTGCTTAGAAAACATAGAAATTTAATTAATATTAAACTAACAAGTAATAGTATGCCATACTTTTATTTTTTTTGCAATGTTTTTTTGCAAATTTTTAACTTTTTTTATATTAAAAAAAGCAAAAGATTTTATTTTTCTTTTGCTTTTGGTTTTTCTATAGTTTTTTCTTTTTTTGAATTGTTAGGTGAAGATGCTAAAAAGCTAATTTTGTCTGCTACTATTTCTGTCTTTTTTCTTTTTCCATCTTCTGTTTCTATAACTCTAGTTTGAATACGGCCTTTTACACCAATCATGTCTCCACTTTTACAGTATTCTGTCGTATTTTCAGCAACATTTGTCCATAATGTACAATCCAAGAAATCTGTATCATATTCTCCATTAATATTTTTGTAGCCTCTTGGTACTGCTAAAGTTATTGTTGTAACTTTTTTACCATTATCAGTTACTTGTAGTTCTGGATTTTTTACTAATCTACCTACTAAAACTACTTGATTCAACATTATTATCCCTCCTTCATGTTCAATATAACAAATAACTTTTCTTATTGCAAATTGCTGTTTTTTAATTTCCGTTAGTAACTATTATTAGTTTTTCTAATATTTAATATGAGGTATATCATAATTTTAAAATTCTATCTAAGGTTTTTAAAATTTTAAGTGATTATTTTGCTCAAATATTTTAAATTTATATAAATTAAAAAAATTGCATTTTTTTTTGCAATTTTAGTCTGAATTTATATTTAAAGATAATAATCTATTTAATTCTACAGCATATTCCATAGGCAGTTCTTCTCTAAATTCATTAACAAATCCTAAGATTATTAATTCTTTGGCTGTATCTTCATCTATTCCTCTGCTTGTTAAATAGAATAATTTATCTTCACTTATTTTAGATACTGTAGCTTCATGTTCTAAAAATGATGTTTTATTATTTACTATATTTGTTGGTACTGTATCACTTTTTGATTTTTCATCTAGTATTATTGTATCACATTTTACACTTGCGCTTGAATGATGGGCCTCTTTTGCTATTTTAACTAGTCCTCTGTAGGTTGCATTTCCTCCATTAGATGCTATAGATTTAGAAACAATGTTACTTTTTGTATATGGGGCTAAATGAATCATTTTTGCTCCTGTATCTTGAATTTGACCTGCTGATGCTGAGGCTACTGTTATACAACTTCCTCTTGCATATTTTCCTTTTAATATGCAGGCTGGATATTTCATATTGTTTTTTGCTCCTACATTTCCGTCTATCCATTCCATTAGTCCATTTTCTTCTACTATTGCTCTTTTAGTAACTAGATTGTATACATCACTTGACCAATTTTGGATTGTTGTGTATCGACATTTAGAATTTTTGCCTACATATATTTCTACTACTGCAGCATGCAATGCATCTTCCGTATATGTTGGGGCAGTACATCCTTCTATGTAATGAAGTTCACTATCGTCATCTACTATTATTAATGTTCTTTCAAACTGGCCCATATTTTTGCTATTTATCCTAAAATAACTTTGTAATGGTCTATCTAGTTTGGTATGGGGTGGAATATATATAAATGTACCCCCACTCCAAACGGCTCCATTTAAAGCTGTAAATTTATTTTCATCGTATTTTACAAGTTTATTAAAGTATTTTTTAAATATGTTTTCATGGTATTTTAATGCGGAATCAGTATCCATAAATATTACATTTTTTTCTTCTAATTCTTTTATCATATTGTGATATATTACTTCACTATCATATTGAGCTCCTATTCCATCTAAATAATTTTTTTCTGCTTTTATTACACCTAAGTCATCAAATAAATCTCTTACCTTACAATTTACGTTATTCCAATTATTTGTTAACTCTTGCTCTCTTTTTTTGTAGTATGTTATACTGTCATAATCTATATTTAACTTTGGTCCAAAATTTGGCTCTTTATGTTTAATGAATGATTTATATGAGTTTACTCTAAAATCTGTCATCCATTTTGGTTCTTGTTTTATATTTGATATTTCTTTTACTACCTGTTCTGTTAATTTCATAAGATCACCTTTTTCTTTATTATTATAAACTAAATTTTTAGAAAAAAAAAGAGAATTTATATAAATAACTATAAATTCTTTTCTTTTACCTTCTTAATAAGAAACATGCTATTGATATCGATATGGTTGCTATTAAGGTTAAGATTATAAACATATTTAATATATTAACATAACCAGCATTTTCTGGTGCTATAATATTATTTTTTTCTAGATATTTTTCTTCTATGTAAGAAATGTTTTTTATTATTTTTTCCATTAATAGATTGTAACTTTTTATGTCAAGATTTTGTTTGGCTATTATATCGATTATCTGAATTAGTCTTGTTTTATTATTTATTATATATGTTACTTTTTCTTTTATATCTTCATAATAATTTTCAAATAAACAATCTATTAATTTATTTCTATTGCATATGTATCCATTAAAACTACATTGATTTTCTTCTAGATTTGGTAACAATATAATGCTATTATCAAATAATGGAGCAAATCTATATTCTTTTGTCTTTTTATTGCATATTAGCCCATAATTATTTAGATTTCTGTCTACTTGATTTGTAATATAACCAAATATAATCATGTCAAAATATGATGCTTTTATACTTCTTATATCTTTTTGACTTATCATTGGTAATGATCTTATTATTTGTATACTTTTTTCTATCACTTTTATATAATCTTCTTTGCTATTATTAAATTTGAAATCACTATATTCAGATACTTTAGAATTTTTTATTTTTCCTTCTTTTATATATTTATCTACTTTAATGTACAAACTTGTAAAATCATAGAATTCTTCGTACTCTGAATCTGCTACACTTCTACTTATTATAGAATCTTTTTCTTTATTAGAATTATATACAGTATATTCTTCGGCACCACTTACATTTAATAAATTTCCTATTTGACAAATTGCTATTTCCATGTCATTATCAGCTACATCAACTCTATCTACTTTTTTATATGCTCTATACTTATTATCAATTAATACTTTTTCTACTTGATTAATACCACTGGCAGTATCTGATATTTTTTCTATATTTACTCCTTGAAGAATTATATTACTTTTATCATCATATGTTCTTATATAATAGTTTTGGTTTTGTTGTAGTGGTGGAGCATTTTTAATTGCTGTTGCTACTTTGTTTTGCCAATTATAATAATCTGCTAAGGAATTTAGTTCTACTTCTAATGATACTTGATTTCTTGTATCATTTTTATACATTTCTAACATTTTAGTTTCTTCTTCTTTAGTTAGATTATAATTATTTGCTATTTCTTTAATTAATGATTCTATATTCATTTAGATCACTTCCTATTATAATTATAACATATATTTTTGCTTTTTTTTAGATAAAATTAAAAATAGAAGATTATTTTTTTTCTTCTATTTCTTTTAACTTTTTATATAGTCCATTCCATGTGAGTGTGGCGCACTTAATTCTTGCTGGTTGTTTAGAAATATCTTCATATACTATTGCTTCTTTTATTAAATCTTTGTCATATTCTTTTTCATCTATCATTTTTTCATATTCTTCTATTATTTTTATTGCATCTTCTACTTTCTTGCCCTTTAAAATATTTGTCATAATAGATGTTGAGGATATACTTATTGCGCACGCTTCTCCATCAAATGATATATCTTCTATAATATTATCCTTTATTTTTATGTATAAATCTATATTATCAATACAAGATACGTTTCTTGTATTTAATTTTTCATAGCTAGGATTATTATCTTCTTTTCTTCTATTTACTGGATTTTGATAATTATCTAATATTATGCTTCTTTTTAAATTGCTATCCATATTTACACCTTCTTATAATATTTCATTCCAAATATTTCCACTATTTTTCAATACTTCTATTAGTTTATCAATTTCTTCTTTAGTGTTATAAAAACTTAAACTTATTCTGCAGGTATTGTTTACATTAAATACGTTATTTAATATTTTAGCGCAATGATTACCTGCTCTTACACAAATATTATATTTGTCTAAATAAACTGCTGTATCTTGGCTAAAAACATTTTTTATATTAAATGCTACAATGCTACCAGAATTAAATTCATTATATATTTCTATAAAATCTAATTGTTTTAGTTTTGATACTAAATATCTTTTTAACATATGTTCATACTCTTTGATATTATCAATACCAATATTATTTACATAGTCGATTGCTGCTCCTAATCCTATTACACCTGCTATATTTGGAGTGCCTGCTTCTAGTCTTACTGGTATTTCTCTTAATTCTAAATATCCATCTGTTGTAAATGTTGCATTCATTCCACCACCATAATTTCTTGGAATTAACTTATCTAAAAAATTAAATTTTCCATAAATTACGCCAACTCCAGTTGGGCCATATATTTTGTGAGCTGAGAATGCTAGAAAATCAATATCTAACTTTTGCACATCTACTTTAGTATGGGCTATACTTTGAGCAGCATCAACTACTACATAAATATTTTTTTTATGTGCTATAGATGATATTTCTTGTATTGGTCTTATATCTCCTATTACATTTGTAATTTGTGCTAAAGATATTACTTTTGTTTTGGGAGTAATTGCTTTTTCTACATTTTCAATTATTACTTCATTTTTTTTGCTAAGTGGTATATATTTTACTTTTATTCCAATTTCTTTTGCTAGGATAAACCAAGGCAAGATATTTGATGCGTGTTCACTTTCTGTTATTAGCACTTCGTCATCTTTTTGTAAGATGTTTTTGAAATAACCAAATGCTATTAAATTCATGCTGTCAGTTGTTCCTGAGGTAAAAGCAATTTCACTTGTTTCTTTGGCATTTATGAATTCTTTTACTTTTTTTCTTACTCCTTCATAATTGTCATCAACTTTTAAACTATTTTTGTAATCTCCTCTATGGGCATTAGCTGTATAATTTGTATAGTAATCTACAACAGCATCTATTACTGGTTGAGGTTTTAAGGTTGTGGCTCCATTGTCAAAATATATTACTTCATTTTTATTTAACATTGGAAAGTCTTCTCTATTCATTTTTTCACCTCCATTTTTCATTAATTATATTAAATATTTTTGCTCTTTTATCTAAATCTACTAATAAATTAGAAAATATATATCCTTTTATTAATAACTTTATTGCTTCTTGTTCTGGAATTCCTCTTGCTAAAAGATAAAATAACTCTTCTTCTCTAAATTTACCAATAACTGATCCATGTTTTGCTGATACATCATTTTCTTCTATAAACATATTTGGTTCTATTTTAGCATTACTATCATCTAGTGTTATTATTCTAGTTTGTTGGTCTAAATTACATTCCTTATTACCTTTTGGTAGAACACTATCTATTGTGAATGATAAATCAGATTCCTCTATGGTTATTGATTTGTTATTTATTAAGCTTTCTGTATTTGATGCATTATGATTAATTACAATATGATATTGTTCTAAATTGCTACAAATATTTGAAAAATGATAATCTACTTTTGAATATTCACCATTTAAGTTAAATGTTATTTCTTCTTTTACTTCTTTGTTATTATAAAACTTAAATAATAATAGGTTACTATATTTATTTTGATTGTATATATTATTTATATTTAATGATTGACTATCTGCATATTCGAAGATTTTAATCATCACATTTTCATCTACATTAATATTAAGTGTTACATTTTTACAATCAATGTACTCTATTGTATACTCTCCTGATTTTTTAAAAAATATAGTGTCATTTAATATTTCAACATTGGAGTCTTTATAGTTTTTTATTTTATCTTTTTCTACTAGTATTCTATTCATCTTTATTTTCCTCGTTTATGACATTTATATATTTATTATAACCATTTTTTTCAATATCCTTTGCTAAATCATAATTTCCTGTTTTAACTATTTTGTGATTACTTAATATATGGACATAATCAGGTGTTAAGTAATTTAATATCATATTATAGTGGGTTATTATTATTACAGATGTTTCTGGATTTTCTTTCAAATATTCTTTCAAGTTCTTACAAACTATTTTTAAACTGTCTACATCTAATCCAGAATCTAATTCATCTAATATTATAAATGATGGATTTAATAATTTAATTTGAAGAACTTCATTTTTCTTTTTTTCTCCTCCTGAAAATCCAACGTTTAATGATCTGTGAATTAAATCTTTATTCATCTTTAGTTCTTCAGTACATTTTTCACATTTTATTATAAATTCATATAGACCTATTCTTTCTTGTTTTTTAGCAGATATTGCTGTCCTTAAAAAGTCTTGATTGCTTACTCCTTCTATTTCGGTTGGATTTTGCATTGCTAAAAATATTCCTAATCTGCTTCTTTCATCGGTTTTTAAATTTATTATGCTTTTTCCTTCAAATAATATATCGCCATTTAAAACTTTATAATTAGGATCTCCCATTATTACACGTGATAATGTAGATTTACCTACACCGTTTGGTCCCATTATAGTGTGAATTTCTCCTTCTTTTATTTCTAGGTTAAAATCTTTTAATACTATTTTTTCTTCTACTTCTACTGTTAAATTTTTAATTTGTAATTTCATAAAAACCTCCTCTTGGTGATAATATTATATCACTTTTTTCTTTTTATGAAAAGTGAACTTTATATAATTAATTACAACAATATATTTTAGTTCTTTCATTTTTTATATTATAAATATTTTTATTCTTTAAATGAAATGTTGTATACATATAGTTATCATTTTTTGTTTGCTACATCTTACTTTAATTTAAGAACTAATTTTTTTTCTTTTTTTCCGTTATTTTAGATATTTTTATTAATTAAGTGTTTATGTTTTTATTGTTATAAATTACTTTTTGTTTATTGATTTCTTTAAGTTTCATCAGTAATGTTATGACTTATAATTATGACAAGGAGAGAGAAATGAAAAAAAAATTTTTAAATTATTCAGTTAATATCATTGCTTCTAACTATGATTTTGATGATATAAGATTAGAAGAAATCTCTTATGGACTTGAAACTTTGTATTTGACCGTGACAAAATTAATTGTAATATTTGGTCTTGCATATTTGCTAGGAATCTTAAAAGAAGTAGTGCTGTTGCTACTATGTTATAATTTGATTAGATCGACAGCATATGGACTTCATGCTAGTAAAAGTATTTATTGTTTGATTTCATCAATTACTTTATTTATCGGTGGGGTTTATTTGAGTAAATACATTGCTACAATCCCATTAGTGATAAAAATAGTACTATGTACGATATCAATCATTTTACTTTTAAAGTATGCTCCTGCTGACACAGTTAAAAGGCCTCTTATTAATGCAAAAAAGAGAAGGATTCTTAAAATTAAAAGTTGTATAAAGGGCATAATTTATTTAATATTAATTATTTATTTTAAAGATAATATTGTCAGTGGATATTTGTTATGTGGTTTAGTGGAAGCCATATTAATGATTCATCCGTTTGTTTATAAGATATTTAGCTTGCCATATGATAACTACAAAAAATATAATTGCGGTGTTTAATTTATTTAAACATATATAGAATAGGAAGGAGAGATATAATATGAAATTTATTGCTGATATTTTAGCAAAAATAGGAGGTGCTGCTGCTAGTGCAGGTACACAAGGATGCTTTATTTGGATAGTTGATGAACCTAGAATGCCAAAAAGTTTAATAGAAAAATAATTAATAGACTTTAAGGACAAGGCAATAAAAATAGGCCTTGTTTTTATATATATTATTACAAAAAATATAATTACCATAACAAATTTTTCTAAATGTGTTTATGATAATGTTATTTAGGTATGCATATTTTTCTAATTCATTATACATTAATCATAACGCATAATAAAAAAACAAGGCTTTAAATTAAATTAAAAACATTATCCTTGATTTTTTATTCTCTTATATTTTCAATATATTAATATTATATTATTAAACTCCTAAATTAAATATACTATTTTTCTATTGTTAAACTTTGTATATATAAACTATCTGTTATTTCAGTATCAATATTAAACATTTTATTATTACTTACTATTTCTTTTACCAATAATAATCCATGCCCTCTATTTTTACCTTTTGTTGAATATATTTCATTTCCAATTTTTTCTTTTGAAAGTTCACCTTTATATGTATTTGAAATTATTATTTTTACTTTGTTATCTATTAAATATGCTTCAAATCCTAGTTTTTTATCTTCAGATTTTACACTTGCCTCAATTGCATTATCTAGATAAACACCTAATATTTTACCCAACTCTTTTATTTCTTTTACTGATAGCTTAGATAAACTGGATTTTTTTATTCTTGATGAAATATTTATTGAAACTTTAATATTTCTATTTTCTGCTTCTTGAATTTTATAATAACATAGACCTTTTATTCCATTAGCAGGTAAATATTTAAATTTTGCATATTCTTCATTTTTAATTTTAACATCATCTTCAAGAATACTATCTATATAATTAATTATCTCTTGAGTTTCTGTTTTATCTGTTAATTGAGCTTTAATACTTAAAAATGCATTTTTAGTCTCATGTCTTAGAACTCTTTGTTTTTCTACTTCATCTTCATATGTGGTCATAAATTCTAAAATTTGTTCATATTTTCTTATTAATTTGCTGTTATTTATCATTTCTTTCATTAAATTTAACAAAATGCATATAAAAACTATTATCATGAATATACTTACTATTAAATTGATACCAGGGTTAATATTAATAAATGCATTATAAAAAACTACACTAATACATACAAAAGTTAAGATTGAAAAAATTAATATTTTTGCATTTTTATTTATTTTATAATTAACAAATTTATTCAATTGTTTTCTTGCAATATAAACTAAGGGTAAGAATAATATATATATTATTGTATTACCAATTATTCCACCACAAAATAATGTTTTTGGAATGTTCACTCCTATTTCAAGTATGATGAGTACTAGTATTTCTGGAATAAGTAATAATGTAATATATAATAATGTTAGTGTTATTGATGTTGAATAATCAATCTCAAATAGATACATAAATGTAATGATGTTCAATAAAACTATGATTAATGTTTTCTCTACACCATCAGCGTACAAAGTTAATAAAGTATAGGCTACAGAACTAATTAGTATTACTAATGATAACTTTATTTTTGAAACTTTAATTTTCTCATTTAGTATTATCTTTGCAAAACATATAATTCCAAACATCATTATTAATATTCCAAAGTATGAATCAATGATTTTTAACATATTCTTTCAATCCTTTCTTATTTCTATTTGATATTAGATATTCTCTAGAATTATTTTTGAATGTGATAGCGTTATTAGGATAATCAATATGTTTTATATTATTTATATTTACTATAACTGATTTATGACATTGATAAAAGAATGGGCCTAACTCTTTTTCTAATTCTTTTAATGTTGTTGATACTTGATAAACTTTACCGTCTCTTGTATGAATGTTACACTTTTTATGCTCTTGTACTTTTTCAATATAATTTATTTCACCTAACTCTACTCTATACTCATTACCATTGTACTTAAATGATAGAGATTTATCTTTTTCGATTCTTTTTAACACATATTGCAATGTGTCACTTAGTCTATCTACCCACAGCGCTCCTTTTTGAATGTAGTCTAATGCTAATAATCTTGAATAAAACACATCATTTTTATACTCTGGATATGAAGTTAAAAATATTATAGTACTTGCTGAATCTCTAGTTCTAATCATTGATGCTATTTCTAATCCTGATACTTCTGGAATTTCTACATCAAGTATATAAACTTTGTGATCATTTTTATCTTTTATAAGTTCTTCTAATTCATTATTGAATCCAGTAAATTTATTTACTTTATAATTTATTTGATAACTCATCATTGTTTTATGGACAACTTCTGAAATTTTTTGAAGAAAGTTTGAGTTGTCTTCACAAATAATATATCTTAGCATGCTATATCACTCCTTCTTTTTTAGCATGGCACTTCTAAATTCTATCATAATCATGTATTGGATTGTCTTATTTTGTCGGAAACGATACTTTTTCTACCTTGACTGATTATTTATTTTTGCTTTAGTTTAATTTTTTAACTACTAGTTTTATTGCTTCTTGCAATTGATTATCATTTTCTCCGTTAGTATCTAACTCAATTTTATTTGTTGGTTCTACACCTGTTTCATTTATCCAATTACCATTTGGTGTTAACCATTTTTGCGTTGTATATTTTATCATACTCCCGTCTTTTAGTTGTTTTGTTTGTTGAACAGTACCTTTTCCGTAAGAATTTACTCCTACTACTAATCCATTGTAACTTTCTTTTATAGCGGATGCTAATATTTCAGAAGCAGAAGCACTATCCTCATTTATTAATATTGCTATTGGATAGGTTCTTTTTTCTTTAGTTTTGTCTTTTATTACTTCTTTTTCTTTTTCACTTTCTAATTTATATATTACTTTTCCTTTGGCTAAAAACATATTAGAGATTTCTGTAACTGATGATAGGTAACCTCCTCCATCATTTCTTACATCTATTACTAGTCCTTCAATATTTTCTTTTTCTAGTTTTTCTAGTTGATTTTTAAATTGTTCGGTTGCTGTTTTAGAAAAAATTGATATTGATATATATCCGATTTTATGATTATCTTGTTCATATAAATTGCTTGATACTACTGGTATATCTATTTTTGTTCTTGTTATTTTAATTGCTTTTTCTTTGTCATTTCTTTTTATTTTTAGAGTTATGGTTTTATTTTTACTATTTTTTACATATTCTGCTACATCATTACTGGTCTTATCTTGGTAATCTGTTCCATCTATTGCCAAAATAATATCATTTTCTTTTAGTCCTGCTTTTTTAGCGGGACTATCATCAAACATACTTACTACTTTTATTTTGCCTTCTTCTGTTGTAGTTACTGTGCATCCTATTCCTTCATAGCTACCTTCTACATCTTCTAGAAAGCTTTCTGTTTTTTCAGAATTACTATAAGTTGTAAAGTTATCTCCAACTGATTCCATCATTGCATTTGTAGCGGTATCTATTAATTCTTTTTTATCTATATCACCATAATAATTATTTGTTATAGTTTTATATGTTTCTATTAACTTACTTAAATCTTTATAAGAGTCTAAGACGTGATTTAGTTTTAACGTTAATAATACTGCACTGATACAAATCACAGCACCTAGTATCATCGATATTACTATTGAAATTGCCACTTCTTTACTTGTATATATTTCTTTTTCAATGTGCTTTTTTGGCTTTTTTTTAGTGTGGCTTTTTATTTTTTTCTTTTCTTCTTTAATTTTTCTTTTTTCCTCTTTAATTATTTCTTTGGATTTTTTTATTTTTTCTTCTGATGAATTCTTTTTTAGTTTAAACATACTATTACCACCAATCTATTTTTATTATAACATAATATTTTTAAGATAGACAAAAAAAGAGCGAATTGTTTACACTCTTTATTTTATTTTTTCTACGATATTTGTTAGATGCATAGAGTTTGATCCTTTAAGTAGGATTATATCATTACTTTTTAATAGTTTATTTAAAAAATCTACTGAATCATTAGCACTATTGAAGCTGTAAATACAGTGTTCATCCATGTTGTTTTTTATTGCTTCTGCTTTTATGTATTTATTTGCAAGAGGACCTACTGTTATTAATATATCAATATTATTATCAGTTACTGCTTTTCCTACTTTTCTATGTAATTTTTCTTCATAATCTCCTAGTTCTAGCATATCTGCTAATAAGGCTATTTTTCGTTTATTTTTTACTTGACCTAATATTTTTATTGCTGTCAACATTGAGTCTATGTTAGCATTATAAGTATCATCTATAATGGTAGTACCAGTTTTATTTATTATTAATTCTTGGCGATGAGGAGATAGTTTAAAATTATATATTGCATCTTTTATTTTATCAGTATCAATATTTAAACACTTTCCAATGGCATATGCTATTAGGCTATTATATATAAAAGGTAATCCACCAACATTGATTTCTATGTCATTATTTTCAATTTGAAATTTACTATTAAATGGATATTCTTTAATATTTTTAGCAAGGTATGTTGAATTGTTATTTATTCCTATGGTTATTACATTATAATCTTTTTCTAATTTTGGTAATTCTTTATGTAATAGGTCATTATCATTATTTATTATTAATGTTGAATGTTTTTCCATTCCTTCTAATATTTCTAATTTTGCTTTTAATATATTTTCTCTTGATCCTAAATTTCCTATATGAGCTGTGCCTATATTTGTAATTACTGAAATTGTTGGCTTTGCTATTTTAGTAAGAACACTTATTTCATTTTTATGATTCATTCCCATTTCCACTACAAGTGCTTCTTCGTCTTTTAGTCTTAATATTGTTAGGGGTAATCCTATATGGTTATTTAAATTGCCTTCTGTTTTTAATGTATTATACTTTCCTTTTACTACTTCTGCTATTATGTCTTTAGTGCTTGTTTTTCCTACACTTCCAGTAACTGCTATTACAGGAATATTGTACTTACTTCTTTTTAATTTTGCTAACTCTTGCAAGCATTCTATTGTATTATCTACTTTAATTATTGTTTTATCTTTATATTTTTGGGTATCTATATAGTCTAAATTATCTAGTATGCAACATGATGCTCCTTTTTTTAAAGCATCTTCTGCATAAATGTTACCATCTACTTTTTCTCCAGATAAAGCTATATATATATCATTTTCTTTTATTGTCCTTGTATCTTTGGAAAAATTCTCTAGTATCATATCAGGATTACCTGATATTAATTCTGATTTACATATTTTTAATAAGTCTTTTACATAAATATTATGCATTCTATCACTCTTTTCTTTGTTTAAATTATACTATATTTTATTATTTGTCTCAATATCTTGACATATTGTTTACATTTTTATTTAAAAAAGAATGTTTATAATACGCTATAAACATCCTTGATTTTTAATTTTCCATATTTTTTAATAAATCATCTATTGTCATCATTCTATCATCTATTTCTTTTAATGATTCTTGATGCTTTTCTACTACTGGTTCTACTTCTACTTCTTTTTCCAAGTCTTCTTTTGATGTTAATTTAGTCAACTCATGAGTGTCAATTATTTTATCTTTAACTATATAAGAACCATTACTATATCTATCCATTATTGGGATTTCACTTAATTTTAATTCTTTTTCATAATTTTTAGTTGTTACTACTATTTCGTTTTTTGTTGGTAAAGCATATACTTTAATTATTTTACTAGGATTACTTTTTATTTCTTTCATTAGTAGTAATCCTCTATTTGCTCTTGATGATTTATCTATTTCAGATAATTTTAATCTTTTAGCAGTTCCTTTATCCATTATTATTGATAGATATTCAGTGTTTGCATTAAATAAAATTCCACTTACTACTGTATCATCTTTTAAGTTTATTGATTTTACTCCTGCTGCTTTAATTCCTACTGGTGATACTTCTTCTACGTCATACCATAGACCATAACCTTTGGTTGTTGCTATTAAAATATTTTTTTCTTTACTACAAGATACATCTACTACTTTATCGCCAGGTTTTAATTTCATCATATTTATTGCTTTTGAATATCTTTGAACTTTAAATTCTTTTAGCCATGTTCTTTTTATCATTCCGTTTTTAGTGAATGATGTTACATATATATCGTCATCAAAGTTATATACTGGCATTGCATTTATTACAACTTCTTCTGAATCTATATTAATTATATTACTTATATGTTTTCCTAAGTCTTTCCATTTTAAGTCAGGTAATTCATGTACTGGAATATATAAATAATTTCCTAAATCTGTAAATACTAGTAATGTATCTAGGGTATTCATATTATATAATCCTATTACATAGTCATTTTCTTTTAATGTTAGATCATCAGTATTTGATTTTTCATAGCTTCTAAGTGAAACTCTTTTTACATATCCTTCTTTTGTTACTACTACTACTACGTCTTCTTTTGGTAGCATTACTGTATTATCTATTTTTATTTCTGTTATTTCTTCTCTTATTTCTGATAATCTAGGAGTTGCGTATTCTTTTTTTACTTGTTTTAATTCTTCTTTTATTACATTATCTAGTTGGGCTTTGCTTTCTAATATTTTTTGTAATACTTCCATTATTTTTTCAAGGTTAGCTTTTTCTTCTTGAAGTGCTACTATGTCTGTATTTGATAATCTATATAATCTCATGTCTACTATAGCAGTTGCTTGGGCTTCGGTAAATTCAAATCTACTTATTAAATTATTTATTGAATCTTGTCTATCCTTACTTGCTCTAATTATCTTTATTACTTCATCTAATACTGATATTGCTTTTATTAAGCCTTCTACTATGTGGTATCTTGCTTTAGCATGTTCTAGATCAAAGTTTGTTCTTTTTAATACTACTTCTCTTTGATGGGCTATATAGGCATCTAATATTCCTATAACTCCTAATAACATTGGTCTTCTATTTACTATTGATATCATATTAAAGTTATATGATATTTGTAATTCAGTATTTTTGTATAAATAGTTTAATATGTTGGTAGCATCTGCATCTTTTTTTAAATCTATTGCTATTTGTAATCCTGTTTTGTCTGATTCATCTCTCACTTCTGATATACCATCTATTTTTTTATCTATTCTTATTTCATCTATTTTTTTTACTAGTTGAGCTTTATTTACTTCATATGGGATTTCTGATATTATTATTTTATTTTTTTCTATTGTTGCTCGTGATTTGATAATTATTTTTCCTCTTCCGGTTTTATATGCTGATTTTATTCCATCTATTCCTTCTATGATAGCACCGGTTGGAAAATCTGGACCTTTGATATACTTCATTATTTTATCTAATTCACAATCTGGATGTTCTATTCTATAGATAGTTGCATCTATAACTTCTCCTAAATTATGTGGTGGTATATTTGTAGCATATCCTGCAGATATTCCTGTTGTTCCGTTTACTAAAAGGTTTGGGAATTTTGCTGGTAAGACTGTTGGTTCTAGAAGAGTATCATCATAGTTTGGTGCCATTACTACGGTATCTTTGTCTATATCTTTTAACATTGCTCCTGCTATTTTTGATAATCTTGTTTCTGTATAACGTGAGGCTGCTGCTGAATCGCCATCTATTGATCCGTTATTACCTTGCATATCTACAAATGGTTCTCTCATTTTCCAACTTTGGCTCATTCTTACTATTGCGTCATAGATTGAGCTATCTCCGTGAGGATGGTATTTACCCATAACATCTCCTACTGCACGGGCACTTTTCTTGTAAGGTTTATCATAAGTGTTTTTTTCTTTATACATTGAGAATAATATTCTTCTTTGTACTGGTTTTAATCCATCTCTTACGTCTGGGATTGCTCTATCTTGAATTATGTATTTAGAATATTTTCCAAATCTTTCTCCCATTATTTCTTCTAGTGAATAATCGTAAATTCTTTTTATTATGTCTTCCATCTTTATCACCTTTAATAATCTTATCATAATTTATGGGATAAAACAAGAAAAAAACTCAGGTGTTTACAATCACCCAAGTATTTGTTTATCCACTTGGTGCTTTTAAATATCCAAGTGGTGATTAATAAAAATAGTTTATATGCTATAAAAAATAATGTAATTATTTATTACTAATACATGTAATTAATGTTAAAATATTATTTTTTAATTCTAATAAATCTATATAATTGTTTGTTAATACTTCATCTTCAGTTAGTTCTGTGTCTATTCCTTTTTTATAATTTTTAGGCATATGCAATTTTTTATTTGTATAATTGCTTAGCAAAGAATTTATTAGGCTTGTTAATATTATCATCTCTTTATTAAATTCATTTCTTTTGCTATCTAACGATAGTTCTTTATATGCTTCTAATAAGTTATTAGTTATAATATCTATTTCTTCCATAAATTTATCTTCTCATTCCTACTGATGAAGAATGAGTTTGCTTCCTTTCCTCTTCCACTTTTTGATCATATATTTGTTTTATAGAGCTAAATCTAGCTTCCTTTTTTTCTTCGTTTTCAGTTTGAATTTCTCTAACATAAGAATATAATATTTGTCTTTCTAATTTTGAAAGATTTTTTAATTTTTTATCTACTTCTATGTATCCATTTTTTTTAGCTCTAAGTAAAGCTTCTTCTTCAATACTCATTGATGGACTTACTACTTCCTTAGCTTCTTGCTGTTGAGTAGCAATTGTTGGTATAATTGGTTGTTGTGGTGCTTTTCCATTTATAATTCTAGTTGCTGCTAACTCTACTTGAGATAATTGGCTATCTGTAAGGTTATGTTCTTTTTGAACTCTTATAAGTGCACTTTTACTATAATTTCTTACTAGGTCAGCTACTGCATGTTCAATTGCACTTTTCTCCTTCAATCTTTTTTCTTCTTTATCTATTACTATTTTTATTTTAGTAATTGTTGTAATAATTCTTTTTTCTTTTAATTCTTCTAATATTTTTTGCTGTTGATGTATTAATTTTAAATCAATATTTCTTAATTCGGTGATGGTTTCTTGATAATCACTTTTATATGGTAAATCCATTAAATAAATTTTCACCATAGAAATTGCTGACCTTTTATATTGGATATCTTGTAATTCTGTAATTCTTTTTGTTATGAACGGATATTCAATATCTTCTAATTGACGATTTGCTAATTTTAAAGTTTGATATCTTTCTAATAATCCTGCATAATCTGTTATTGTTGAAACATCATTAACTGGTTCGTCTGGATTAAATTCTCTATGTGTACTTTTTGGAATACGAACTTCTTTTAAAATATTATCAATATAGTCCATACATTCTTGGTAATATAAAGGCTTTTTGAAAAAGGCTCTTGGTTGTTCTTTCATTTGAGTTTTAAGCTCATCTCTACTTTGCTCTATATCTTGAATTTTTCTTTTCGTTTTGCCCATTTCTCTATTTCTATCTTCTTCTGATATAATCTTTCCCAATTTTTTTAGGTCTGCATCCATTGTTTGACCACTTTTAGAAAATGCTTTTTCTAAGTAAATCATTATCTTAGTAGTATTTAAAACTTCTATTTTTTGAGGATATTCTGGTCTTTTTGCTTCTGTACCATCAAAATGTATATCTGCAATTTCACTTACTCTTTCTATTTTTCGATGAACGCTTTGCCAATATTTTAGCTCTTTTCTTGTCTCTAATTTTTCTTCTCTTTTATCAGATGTTGTATCAAAATTATTGTTTATATTACTTAATCTTCTTTCACATACTTGTTCATACCCAACTATTTTTCTCATTAAACTTGAGGCTTCTCTTAGAACCACTTCAGTCTCTGCCATATATGACCCCTTCTTTCTTTATTTTAATTTTATCATTTTTAAAATTATGTGTCTACTTTTTTATTACACTTTACTAATAAAATACATTTTTTAAATATAATCCTTCTGGGTTAGCAGTTTTACCTGCTTTAGTTCTATCTTCTTGTTTTAATATTTCTATTATATCTTCACTTTTTATTTTTCCTTCTCCTATATCTATTAGGGTTCCTACTATATTTCTAACCATATATCTCAAGAAACCAGTTCCTATAAAAACTAATGTTATTTTGTTTACGTCTTTTAGGTCTCTTTCTATATTTGTTTGTGATAGTGTTCTTACATATCCGTCTTTATCTTCTTTTTCATCATCTATTTTGGTAAACGATTTAAAGCAATGGGTTCCTTCTACATACTTTAATGCTCTTTGCATTTCTGATACATCTAATTTTTTATTGTGTTGATATACATATTTTCTTTCTAACGGATTATATTCTCCCATATTTATTTTATAGATATATTCTTTCCCTGTTGCATTAAATCTTGCATGGAAATTTTCATCTACTTCTTCTACCTTCTTGATATATATGTCACTAGGTAATAATGAATTCATTGCTTTTTGTAATTTCTCACAAGTTAATTCAGATGTTAAATCAAAATGAGCTTTTTGATTCATAGCATGAACTCCTGCATCCGTTCTTCCTGAGGCCTGAACTTCAACTTCTTTATTTCCATTTATCTGTTTTAATACTTTTTCTAATTCATTTTGTACTGTTCTTGCTTTTGGTTGCTTTTGGTATCCTGAAAAATCGCTTCCATCATAGGAAAATGTTATAAAATATCTCATAGTAAACTCCTCTTTTCTTAATAAATAATTATTAATACAAATATTATAATACTTAATAATAAGGTTATAAACTCTGTAGTTTTGTTTTTATATTGTTTTTTTGTTCTGTTTGCAAAATATGAATAATTTTTCAATTCCATTACTGTATAGATTTTCTTTATTTTATTTTTGGTTAATCTATAAATTGGTTCTATATTTTTAATATTTTGCTTAATTTTATTAATTATATTTTTTTTATTGGGTTGTATGGTCCTTAAATTTATACTATTATTAATCTCCCTTCTTGTTTCTTCTATTAAGGGAATTGCGATTAATATTAGTGTTATATTTAAAATTAAATGTTTTAAATTTATTATTTTTGTGTTTAATAAATAAGATAGTCCCATATTTATTTCTAATGGTTTTGTTGTTTTTATTAATATACTTAGTATTAATATTAAATCTATAAATTTAACTAACAGATATGTTGAAAAGTATACACTTCTTGATAAAAGTAAAGAAATTATAAATATTGTTATTAATAATAATGTATATTTTAATATTGTCTTTATATATGTTTTTAATTTTATTTTACTAAGGAATAATACAACTAATATAAATAAATTTAATATAATTATATCTAAAATACTAGTTGATATAATTAGAGAAATTATTAGCACTAATGTTATTATTATTTTTATACTTGGGTTAAATTTATGAATATAAGATTCTTCATTGTAATAACCACCTAAATAAATGTATCTATTATCTAACATTTCTATATATTTCCTTTATAAGTTCATTTATGTCATTAGTGCTGCTAAGATTTATATTTTTTTCTTCTTTTACTAAATTTATAAATTCTAAAATTAGAGGTACTTCCATATTATTTTCTTTTAAAACTTTGTAATAATTATTTAATTCTTTACAATTTATACTTAATTTTACTTCTCCATTATTTATTAATACAATATTGTCTGATATTTCGTAAATAAAATTTATATCATTTGATATTACTATTATAGTTTTTTGATATTCTCTTTTTAACTTTTTTAATAGTTTTATTAAATTTTTTTTATTTTTACTGTCAAGATATACTGTTGGTTCATCTAATATTATTACTTTAGGATTTAAGGTTAAGGATAAAGCTATACCTAATAATTCTTTTTCTCCGCTACTTAATTCATTTGGACTTTTTGGTAGTACTTCCTCTTTAAGACCTACTATTTTTAATAATTCACTTATTCTTTTTTCTTTTTTTTCTAATTTATAATTAAAATTCTCTATGCTATAGGATAATTCTTCATATACTGTTTTATTAAAAAAACAAATTTCGGGTTGTTGAAATACATAACCAATACTCTTTTTTATTTTATTAATATCGTAATTTCTTTTACCATCTATTCTTATTATTCCATCAGTTTCTTTAATTAAATTTACTAATAAATATCCTATTAGTGATTTCCCACTACCAGAGGGACCTATTATTGAAGTTATTTTTTGATTTTGGAATGTGATATTTATATTATTTAGTAATAATTCATTATTTTTTTCATATTTTATATTTTTTAATTCTATTTCCATAAGTCATCTACTAGCTTTCTTTTATCTAAATAAGTGTGATTTATTAAATTATATAACATTAATTTTTGCGATAGTTCAATTATAAATGGCTGCTCTAATGATGCAGAAGATAATAACTTTTCTTGTTTTAAAATAGATAGTGGTGTAGAATCTGCTATTATTTTTTTGTTATCTATTATTATAACTCTATCCGTAATTAATGTTTCTTCTAAGTTATGAGTAGACATTATAATTGTTAGTTTGTTTTTCTTTTTGTATCTTTTTAAATTATTTAAAAACATTTCTTTAGTACTTGGTTCCATTTGATGTAGTGCATCGTCTAATACTAAAATAGATGGATTAGTTACTAAGTTAGATACAATATTTACTAATTGTTTTTCTGAGTTTGTTATATTTTGTATTTTTTCGTTTAATAAGTTTTCTATCATAAATTCTTTTGATATTTGTTTTATCTTTTCTTCTATTTCTACTTTTGGATAATTCAAATTTTCCATTGCAAATGATAATTCTTCTAATACTGTTTGATTTATTAATTGATTTTCTGTATCATCTAATACTACTGCTATAGATTTTCTTATTTCTTTTTTATTTTGATTATCAAGTACAAAGTTATTTATATTTATATAACCATTATACGGTAGTATTCCTGCTAATATTTTTATTAGGGTTGTTTTACCACTAGCATTTGGGCCTATTATTGATACCCAAGTGTTTTTTTCTATATCTAATTTTATATTTTCTAGTATAATTTTTTCTTTAATTTTGTATGTTAGTCCATCTATTTTTATAATACTACTCATAAATATCACGACCTAAGAGTATTATATCTAAAAAAAAAGACTTTTTCAAGTTAATTAACTAGCATAGTAATTAATATGAAATGGTTAATTATTTAATTTATTATTTTCCATAACTAGTTGAGGATAACCAGCAAATATTTGATTTCCTACTTCTATTTTAAGAGTATTTAAATTATCCTTAATATATTCCAAACTTTTTTCTTCTGTTTCAAATTTGTTAGTCTTAAATTCTAATTCAATAAAATTACCTAAATCTTTAATTGTATCTATTGAAAATATTATATCATTATACTCAAATGAATTTCTTATTTTTTCCACTACAATTATTTCCTTAAAATCTAACATTTTTAATATTTCTAACATTCCATTATAATCATCTACACCAACTTCAATTTCTTTGCAAGTGATTTTATTATTACCAGTTAAATTGCTCCAATTTTTATAATTTATTGTTTGTTCTTCTCCATCATCTCTAACTCTTAACCATTTAGAAATTGGAGTTTTCTCTATAAAATTTTCATGGGCTGGAGTGAAATAAATATCTTTTTGAAATTTATTTTTTTCCGAATGTACTCCAACTTCCTTTAGTTTGTTTATAGTATATTCCATATTTTTTAAAGGGAATTTTGCTTCTATTTCAATTCTTTTTCTTTCCATTTATTAACACCTCTTTTTTATAATATTTACATATATTTGATAACTTACAAGTACTGCAATCAGGTTTTATTGCTTTGCAGTGATATCTTCCAAAAAATATTAATTGATGATGGGCTTTTATCCATTTTTCTTTTGGAATTTTCTTCATTAGTTTTTTCTCTATTGTTAATACATTATCTTCTTCTTTTGCTAAATTTATGCGTTTACTTACTCTTTCTACATGAGTGTCAACTGCTATGGATGGTACATTATATATTTCTGCTAAAAAAACATTTATTGTTTTTCTACCAACACCGCTTAATGTTTCTAAGTATTTTCTATCATTTGGTACTTTGGTATAACCATCATTTACTAAGGTTGTTGCAATATTTTTTACAAATACACTTTTCTTTTTATAAGTTCCTATTTCTTTTATTATATTTTCAATACTCTCTAATTTTGCTTCTTTTAATGATATTAAAGATGGGTATTTTGAAAATAAAACTTTTGTTACTTTATTTACTCTTTTATCAGTTGTTTGAGCACTTAAAACTATTGCTATTAATAATTCATAATCTTTTTTATATTCCAATTCACAGTGGGCGTTAGGATATAATTCTTCTAAATAATTTAAAATATCATCCATATTATTCATCTTCTAACCAGTTATAGTCAAATACTGGAGATTTACTTTTTTGAGCTTTTCTGTAATTAATTTTATTTTTCATTACATCTTCTTTTGTTTTTATTCCTTTTTCTTTCCAACTGTAAACTATTCTGTCAATATATTTTAGATTTTTTACATCATTGTAAACAGCTTCTTTTAGTGCTTCTTTTAATAATTCTGGGCTTATATTATCATTTAACCAACCTTTTATTATTTCACATTCCATTCCTGATAATGTTCTTCCTAGTTCTGTTTCAAATACTGTAAATATATCTTTTGATTCTTCTTTATTTTCCTTTGGTTCATTTGAATCTATTATTTTATTAAATAATTTTTGATACATTAAATCAAGATATATATATTCTTCTAATTCATTTTTTGCATTTGGTTCTACTTTTATTGATATTATATTTTTTTCTTCTAATGAACTTATCATTTGCATACATTTAAATTTATCCATACCTAACTCTTTGGAAATACTTTCTGGATTATATGGTATTTTTTCTCCAATATTTATTAAACATATTAAGATTATTAATTCTTCTTCTGTTATATTTATTTTTTTATAATTTTGGAATAGTATTCTTGGTACTATTAATGGTTTTGATGCTAGTAAACTAACTATTTTTTCTTCCATAAATTATCCCTCCAATACTAAATTATTTACATATTCATACGTATAAGCATCATAATATTCATATATTACTTTATCTTTTTTTAGAATTGTCTTTTCATACATCAATTTATTATTTTTATATATCAGTGTATATTCGTTGATATTTTCTGCTAGTGATGATAGGTCTTCTTCTTTGATGTTATTATATTTTGAATCTAATACTATTACTTTATTTTTGGTTGTTACTATGTAGTTGTTATCATATTTATTAACAGTTTTTATTTTTTCTTCTGTTTTATATTTGTTTTCTACTTCTTTTATTAATTTAGATTGATAATTTTTATTAACATTAACTACATAAAATAGTGCAATCCACATTATTAATAGTGACACTATAATTATTAAAATAAATTTCTTGATGTATTTCATTTGAATCAGTCCTTCTTATATTTTTTTATAATGTATTTTTCTATGTCTTCTTTATTATTCTTTAAAGTTTTACTAACTATTTTTTCTTCTAAATCAGTTACTATTTCTTTTAAATAATTACCTGGTTTTTTGTTTAGTATTTGAGATATTTCAATAGGTTTTATATCTATATCCTTTCTGCTTAATATTGGTAATTCTTTATATATTTTATTAATTTTTGTTATATCTAATTTTTTTATTTGCGCTGCTACTGTTACTAAATATAAGTCATATTTATATAATGTATATGGATTATATAAATCAGTATTAAGTAATATTCTTATGTTTGACATTTGTTCTTTTTCTAATTTATTAAATGGATATATATCATCAACATCTAATTGAGCCCAAATACCTATTAAGTTATCACATAATTCTATATTTTGTAAAGATTGTAAATCTAGTTGTTTATCAAGTTTTAATTCTATTAATAGTTTTCTTCCTTTTTCTTTGTTAACACTTGAAAATATTTTATTTAACTCTTCTTTTTTTCTTTGGTATGATAGTTTTTTTAATAAATAACCATATTTTTCTAAGAAATGTTTAGTTTTTGGTTCTATGGTAAAGTCTAGTATAGTTGAAAACCTTATTGCTCTTAAAATTCTAAGAGAATCTTCTTTTATTTTATATCTTGGATTTCCTACTGTTTTTATTATTTTTTTATCTAAATCTTCTTTTATATTTAGAATATCTTCTACTTCACCAAATTCATTCATACATAAAGTATTTATTGTAAAATCTCTTCTTAATAAATCTTTTTTTATTTTTTTTATGTATTTTATTTTGACTGGCTTTCTGTTTTTTTCGTATTTTATTTCTTTTCTATATGTTGTAATATCAAAAATATTATTCTTATAAATCACGGGAATTGATCCATATTGTTCTTGAGAAGTTGTATCAAATAATTCTTTTATTTCTTTTGGAGTAGCGCTAGTGCAAATATCTATATCATTACTTTTAGTACCAAGTAATTTATCTCTTACATAACCTCCAACAATGTATGCTGAATAACCTTTCTCATTAAATATTTTTAATATTTCTAATGCCTTCTCTTCCAATTAAATCACCACAATTTCATTATACTATATATGTTTTAAAAAGTATAGATATGAAATTTTATTTTACATTTTTAAGATAAGAAAAAGTCATAAACTTAATTGTTATGACTTTAATGTATTAGTTTTTTCTTCTATTTCTTTAAGTAGTTTTTCTATAAATTCAAATACTTCCATATTTGTTGTATCATTACTACCATGAGTTCTATAGCTTATTGTATTTGTTTCTTTTTCTTTATCTCCAATAATTAATGTATATGGATTTTTCTTTGTTTGAGATTCACGCATACGATATGATAACTTTTCATCTCTTGCATCTATTTCAACTCTTATATTATGTTTTTCGAAATTTTGTTTTAATTTTTGGCAATATTCTAAATGATATTCATTATTTACTGGAATTATATTTACTTGGTTTGGTGATAACCAAAGAGGGAACGCACCTGCATAATGTTCAATTAATATTCCTATAAATCTTTCTATTGAACCAAATATTACTCTGTGTAGCATTACAGGTCTTTTTTTAGAGCCATCCTTATCAACATATGTTAAGTCAAATCTTTCTGGTAAATTCATATCAAGTTGTATTGTTCCACATTGCCATACTCTACCTAATGAATCTTTGATGTGAAAGTCTAGTTTAGGTCCATAGAATGCTCCATCTCCTGGATTTATCTTGCAGTCATGACCTGCTTTTTTACAAGCGTCTTCTAGGGCACGTTCTGACTTATCCCATACTTCTAGGTCGCCTATATATTTTTCTTCTGGTCTAGTTGATAATTCAATATCATAGGTTAATCCAAATACTTTATAAATTCTATCAATAAAATTAATTAATCTTATTATTTCTTCTTCTATTTGATCTGGTCTCATAAATATATGAGCGTCATCTTGTGTAAATGTTCTTACTCTAAATAAACCATTTAATGCACCTGATGCTTCATGTCTATGTACTTGACCTAATTCTCCTATACGTAATGGTAGGTCTTTATAAGAATGAAGTGAATTTTTATATACTAGCATTCCTCCAGGACAGTTCATTGGTTTAATTGCATATACTTTTTCGTCTATTTCTGATGTGTACATGTTTTCTCTATAATTATACCAATGCCCTGATAATTCCCACAATTCTTTATTTAACATTATTGGAGTTTTAATAAATTGATATCCTTCTTTTGTGTGCTCTTTATACCAATAATTTTCTAGTTCATTTCTTAAAATCATTCCTTTATTTAAAAAGAATGGAAATCCAGGACCATATTCACTCATCATAAATAATTCTAATTCTTTTCCTAGTTTTTTATGGTCTCTTGCTTTTGCTTCTTCTAACCAATTAAGGTGTTCTTTTAATTCTTCTTCAGTAGGCAAACATACTCCATATATTCTTTGTAATACTTTATTATTAGAATCTCCCTTCCAATATGCACCAGATACTTTTAATAATTTAAAATACTTCATGCATTTTGTACTTTCTACATGTGGACCTCTACATAAATCTGTAAAATCTCCTTGTGTATAACAAGTTATTGTTTCTCCATCATTCATTCTTTCTATTAAGTCAATTTTGTAAGGATCATCTTTAAACATTTCTAATGCTTCTTCTTTAGATAATTCTTTTCTTACTATTCTCTTGTTGTCTTTAGCACATTTTTTCATTTCTTTTTCTATTTTAGGTAAATCTTCTTCTTTTATTACTTCATCTCCTAGGTCAATATCATAATAAAATCCTTCTTCTATAACTGGACCTACCCAAAATTTAGCATTTGGATATAAATGTTTTACTGCTTGAGCTAAAAGATGTGCGCAACTATGGTTTAACACATTTAGACTTTCTTCTTCTTTAAAATTCCTCATTTTTCTCTCTCCTATCTACTTATTTATATAAAAAAACACTCCTTTATATAAGGAGTGTTTTTTAGACACGGTACCATCCTTTTTGGGACTTAATTAGGTAACGGTTTTCAAGCCGGAGACTTTTTCTGTCTCGCTTAGAGGTAGTAACTATATTGGCTTATTATTGGTTCCCAGCTATTCCAACTCTCTTTGAATAGTATCAATATAATCTTGTCCTCATCTTTGTTTTAAATTAAAAGATGCTAATTAGCATCTTGATTATCAAATTGGTGACCAGTATGGAATTCGAATCCATGAATGCTGCCGTGAAAGGGCAGTGTGTTAAGCCGCTTCACCAACTGGCCATATATGGTGGACCTGGATGGACTTGAACCATCGACCTCATGCTTATCAGGCATGCGCTCTAACCACCTGAGCTACAAGTCCGTTTTTCGTCTTGCCTTTACATTATAACATAAAGTTTCTAGGTTGACAAGTATTTTTTTATACTTTTTAAATAAAAATGGTGTCCCCTTGGGGGCTCGAACCCCAGACCCACTGATTAAGAGTCAGTTGCTCTACCAACTGAGCTAAGGAGACATGAAACTCAAATTTCTTTAATATTATATCATATATTTTAGAAATTTGAACCCCTAAATTGAAATTTTTTTTGTTTTTTTTCTAACAAATGTCTATTTTAGATATACTTTTGTGGTTTTTCATTAATTTTTTTGTACCTATTGGATGTGGAAAAGCTACTGTCATTATTGACTTATCTACTGCTAATACTACTCCAATTCCGTATTCTGTGTGTTTGATTTGTTCTCCTACAGCATAATCAACATTTGTTTTATTAAACATTTTATCTTTTGAAAAATTCGATATTTTATTTATTATTCCTGTTTTGTTATTTTCTTTTTCTATATATTGTTCATCTATTTCATTCATAAATCTACTTGGTGGATTTATTTGTAATTGACCAAATAGCATTCTTTTTTTACAGTTTAAAAGCCATAACTTTTTCTTTGCTCTGGTAATTGCAACATAGCATAATCTTCTTTCTTCTTCAATTGCTTGAGCGCTACCATCGTTTATTGCATTATAATGTGGGAATATTCCTTCTTCCATTCCTACTACAAAGACATTATCAAATTCTAGCCCTTTTACTGCATGAACTGTCATTAAACTAACTCTATTTTGTTCTTCTGTATGCTCTGATACATCTGATACTAATGAAATTTCATTTAAGAAATCATCTAATGATATTACTCCAAATTCTTCTTCGTAATTTTTTGTTATAGATTTAAATTCTTCTAGGTTTTCTAATCTTATTTCATTATCTAGCGTTTTTTCTGATTCTAATTCTTGCTTCATACCACTTTTTTCTAAAACTAAATCTACTAATTCTGTTAACGATAGATTTTCACTTTTTTCTTTTAGACTTAATATTAAATTTTTAAATCCTTGTTCTTTTCCTTGAGATATTGCATCAAACATTGATATGTTTTCAGAATCTGCTATAGTTGCAATAGTAGCTATTGTTTTTTCTCCTATTCCTCTTTTTGGAACATTGATAACTCTTGTTAAACTTACATCATCTTTAGGATTATTTATAAGTCTTAAATAACATAATAAATCTTTTATTTCTTTTCTATTATAGAAATAAAAACTACCTATTATTTTATATGGTATATTTGATTTTAACATTGCTTCTTCAACTACTCTAGATTGAGCATTTGTTCTATACAGAACTGCAATATCATCATATTTTGTCCCGTTATTTGCTAATTTTTTAATTTCATCCGCTACATAATCAGCTTCTTCTTTTTCATTATTTGTTTGGATATATTTTATTTTATCTCCATCTTCATTATTACTCCAAAGATTTTTATCTTTTCTTTCTTTGTTATTTTTTATAACACTATTAGCGGCATTTAAAATTGTTTTTGTTGAACGATAATTTTCTTCTAATAAAATTGTTTTACAATTTGGATAATCTTTTTCAAAATTTAGTATGTTTTTAAAATTTGCTCCACGAAAGGCATATATTGCTTGATCATTATCACCTACTACAAATATATTTTTGTATTTTTCGCTTAGCATTTTGCTAAATACATATTGAGCTTGATTTGTATCTTGGTACTCATCTATTAATATATATTTGTATCTTTCTTGATAATTATTTAAAATCGTTTTGCTTGTTTTAAATAATTTTATTGGTAGTATTAATAAATCATCAAAATCCACAGAATTGTTTGTTTTTAATTTTTGCTGATATTTTTTATAAATATCTACTACTTTTTCATCAAATTCTAAATTGTGATATTGCTCTGGGGTAATTAATTCATTTTTAGCAGAACTTATTTTATTTCTTATTTCTCTGGCATTATAATATTGAGGATTTAATCCCATGTCTTTTATTATTTTTTTTACTACCGTTAAGGTATCATCGCTATCTAATATTATAAAATTTCTATCATATCCTAAAAATTCAGCATTTTCTTTTACGATTTTCAATCCTAATGAGTGAAATGTTGAGATTTGAATATAATTAGCATCACTACCTATTAAATTTGTTACTCTTTCTTTCATTTCCCTTGCTGCTTTGTTAGTGAATGTTATTGCTAAAATATTTGCAGGGGAAATTCCATTTTCTATTAGGTATGCTATTCTGCTAGTTAATACTTTGGTTTTTCCTGACCCTGCTCCTGCTAGAACTAACATTGGTCCATCTATGTGTTTTACTGCTTCTTTTTGGGGATTATTAAGTGTTTCTATATTCATCTTTTTACCTGCTTTCTTATGCAATTTTTAGTTTATTATGGTTAATTATTGGTATTTCTTCATTCTTGTATAACATGATTGTACCACTACTTATAAAATTTTGTAAATCTATCTCTTTAATTTCTACAAATGTATTCTTGCTATAATTAAAACTATAATGTCTTCCATTATAACTTATTAATATAAAATGTTCTTTTGTATTATTGGAATCTATGTATAAGTTATTAATTTTCACTTGTTTGTCTGGGCAAAATTTTCTAAAGATTTCATTATATATAATTCCTAGTTCTACTGGTTGTATGTTTGCTACTTTTATTATATTTTGGGTTTTTATTAATAAGTATTTTACTATATCATCTTTAATAAAACTTAATCCCTTTAATGATAATTCTAATTTTTTATCATTATAAATGTCTTTTATATAGCCAATTTTTCTATCTAATTCTATATCGCTATTATAGCTTCCAAAAAATCTTGTTTGAAAGCTACTTTGTATATATGGAATATCTTTGGTGATGTCAGTAATTATTTCTATATTGTCTATTCTAACAATATTTTTTTGGTATCCATATTCATTTACTAACATTATTTTGCAATCGATATCTGCTAATCTACATAGGTAATAAAATAATTCTGTAAATGATTTATTTGTACCTTTACTATTTGACATACACCCCCAGATGTTTTTTACGGTGTAGATAGTAGAAAGATTTAGAATTTCATTTTTTTCTTCTATAGAGTTTATATCATACCCTATAAAAGAGCCTAGTTTTACATATAAGTATTTACATTTTTCTAATTTAGTTAAATTAGCGGGAATGCTTCTAATAATTTCATTTATTAGGAGTTGTCCTTTTTTAAATGTTTCATAGTTAATATAGATATAACCAGCTTTTTCTTCTAACATAGCTGTATATGATAGATTTTGTCCGTTTGTTAGTAGATAATCAATTATTTTCGGATTGGGATTTGTTATATCTATATTTACATATTTACACTCTTTATTTTCTTTTAATTTTTCTAAATCTTCAATGCTTTTTATACTTAACTTTAACCTTTCTTTATCTTTCATACTATCACCATAATAATTATAATATACTTTGACAAAAAAATAAACACAATATACTTTGTGTTTACTTTTTTGCTACGCTGTCTACTTGAATTTGAGCTTGAAATGATTTATTCATTAAGTTATTTTGATTTTCTCCAGTTTCACTTAACCATATTCTAAGTGCGAATGTGTATGACTTTACTGGATTTATTTCTATTTTATCTACTAGTATTTTTACCTTATCCGTTAAATCTTGACCTGTACCATTTGCTATAACTTGGCCATCTTGCAACAATTCATATTTGAAATCTTTTGTTTTTAAATCATCATCTATTTTAATATTGATTAATGATATAGTTAAAAATATTTGATGATCATATAATTCCTTTGGTGAAGATACTGTAAAGATGTTTTTGTCTGCATATTTTTCTTTTTCTTCATCTTTTATGGGTACACTTGTTGTAGTTTTTATTATTTTACTTTGAGCATATATTACATTCAAATCCACGTCGCTGGTTACACTGTCCCAATCCGTTGCTCCTCCGCTGTAGGAATACCAAGCATAACTTGTTGCTAGTGATAAAAGAAATACTGTTATAGTGATAATTGTTATTATTAACATTGTTTTTCTAAAACTCAAAATTATCACCTACCTTGTTATTTTATACATTAATAGGATACCATATTTTAAGAATATTATCAATATTTTAATTTGATTTTTTATATAAACTTAAATGTATGTTTGTAAATATTTAAACTTTATTTTTACTTTTAAACATTGGATTATACTTCTTTATTTTGATGTATTGTTTGACAAAAAAAGAAATACTACACTTTTAAGTATTTCTTTACTGCTTGGTAACTTCCAAACATACCTACTAGGATACCTATTATTAGTAATAGTACTGATGATAGATATACAAATGGTGTTGGCTCAATTAATTTTGCAAATGTTGATATTTTACCACCAAAGAAGTCATAAATTGATATATATCCATAGATTGTCAATATTATTGGAATTATTGACCCTATTACTCCTAAAAATAATCCTTCTATTATGAATGGAACTTTAATAGATATATTTGATGCTCCTACTAATCTCATTATTTCTATTTCTCTTTTTCTTGAATATATTGCTAACTTTATTGTATTTGCTATTAAGAATGCTGTTACTAATATTAATGCTATAACTGCTATAATACATCCTTTTTCTATTGCACTAAACATAGTTGCTAATTGTTCTACTGTGTCTTCACTATACTTTACACTATTTACATGTTTTAATTTTTTTATAGTTGTAGCAGTATCTTTTATGTTTTCTATGTCTTTTACTTTTAATTCAAAACTATCTAGTAATGGATTTGTTTCATTTGTCCAGCCCTCAATTATTGTTTTTAAAGTTTCATTTTCTTTAGCAAATTCTTTGGCATAATCTTCTTTTGATTTATATATTAATTTTTCTACATTGCCCGTTGATTTTATACCAGATTCAACTGCTTTTCTTTGATCTTCTGTGGTATCACCATCTAAGAATATTACCATTGTTACATCTTTTTTTATTGTTTCCATAAAGTTTTCTACGTTATATGATACTATTATTGATAGCGATACTACTATTAAGGTTATTGCTATACAGGAAATAGATGCTAGTGATAATGAAAAATTTCTTATTACACTTTTTGCAGCGTCTCTGAAATATCTTTGAAATGTTCTAATACCTCTCATTATAATATGTTCCTTTCTCGTAATCTTTTTTCAACCTTCCACCTTCTATTAAGATTACTCTTTTTTTCATTTTGTCTACTATATCTCTATCATGTGTTGCCATTATTACTGTCGTTCCCATATTATTGATATTTTCTAAGACTCTCATTATTTCCATTGATGTATCTGGATCAAGATTTCCTGTAGGTTCATCACATATTAATAGTTTAGGTCTATTAACTATTGCTCTTGCTATTACAACTCTTTGTTGCTCTCCTCCTGATAATTGAGTTGGATATTGTCTTACTTTATTTTTAAGTCCTACTAATTCTAATACTTCTAACACTCTTGTTTGTATTTCTCTTTTATCATATCCAAATACTTCCATTGCAAATGCAACGTTTTCAAAAACTGTTAATTTTGGTAGTAGTTTAAAATCTTGGAATACTACTCCTAATTTTCTTCTTAATAGATATACTTTTCTATTTTTTAGTTTTGCTACATTTATTCCACCTACTATTATTGAACCTTTATCTGGTTTTTCTTCTCTGTATAACATTTTTATTAAAGTACTTTTTCCAGAACCTGATGCTCCTATTACAAAGACAAATTCTCCTTTTTTGATACTTAAGTTAAAATCATATAGGGCTACTACTCCATTTTTATAGGTTTTCTGAACGTTATCTATTCTTATTAATTCCATCATATCACCTTCATATTATTTTATTATATCATTTTTATATATTTTTTTCTACTTAATTCTTATTATTTTTTATTTTATCTTCCTCCATTTATTTCGTAGGTGTCTGTTGCTAAGAAGAAAGAATTTTCATCTATTTCCTTTACTATTTCTTTCATTAAAAAGTATTGCCGAGTTGGGATTGCACACATTAATACTTTTTTCTTGTCTCCTGTGTACCCTCCTTTTGCATCTATTATAGTGGCACTATGGCCTAAATTTGATATTATAAATTCATTTACTTCTTTTTCTTTAGTTGTTACTATATAGAAAGTTTTACAAACTGATGTTCCTAATATTTCTTTATCAGTAATATAGGAACCTATATATAATCCCGCTATAGCATATAATACATTAGAAAAGCCAAAGAAAAATCCACTTATAAATATTAGTGTTCCATTTAATATTAAAGAAGATTTTCCTACTGATATTCTTAAATATTTATATATTATTTGATAAATTGTTTGAAATCCTCCTAAGGAAAATCCGGATTTTAAAATAATTCCAGAGGCAAATCCCGTTATTATTGAACCACAGGTTACTGTTAGAAATAATGAGGTATTAGAAAAATCTATGTAACTAGTAAATACTGTTGCAAATTCTAGAAATATTGGAAGTATTATAACTCCTAACAATGTTTTTACTGTTTCTTTAAATCCTAGTAATAAGAACCCAAGTATTTGAATTATAAATGACGCTACTAAGACAAATAGACTTATATTGATTGGTTTTATTGAATTTATTATTTGTGCTAATCCTGTTGTACCTCCTGTTACTATATTAAATGGTTCAAAAAAGATTGTAAATGATAGAGCATATAATAATGTTCCTGTTATGAATAAGCATATTCTTTGGGTGAAGTTTTCTTTTTTTATATGTTCTAGTATTTCTAGAGAGGCTATACTTTCTTTCATATAATCCATATTACTGCCTCCTATTACTTACTTCGTATGCATCACATACTAGGAAAAATATTTTGTCATCTATTTCTTTTAGTCCTTCTTTTACTACGAAATATTTTCTGGTTGGTACTACTCCTAATAATAATGTTTGTTTGCTATTTGAGTATCCTCCTTTGGCATTTATTAAGGTTACTCCTCCATTGATAATTGATAATAGAAATGCTTTTACTTCATCTTCCTTTTCTGTTACTATGTAAAATGCTTTGCTTTGTGATATTCCTAATACTACTTTGTCAGTCATAAAGCTTATTATGTATAATACTAAAAATCCATATAGTATTGTTTCCCATGGGAATACTAATTTTGCTAAAAGAACTACAATTCCATCTGATACCCAAGTTGCTTTTCCTAAACTTACTTTTGTATATTTTGAAACTATTTCTGTTATAACATCAGTGCCTCCAGTATTAAAATTAGTTTTAAATATAATTCCGTATCCTAATCCTGATAATACTCCTCCAAATATTGCTATTATTAATAATTCTACGTTATCAAATTTTATTAGTGGTACTAGGAATGATGTTAGATATACAAATATTGGAAATATTATTGAACCAACTAAGGCATTTTTGGTTTTCTTTTTTCCTAAAGTAAAATAACTTACTATTAATAAAATTATGTTTGCTACTAAAATAAATACATATGTTGGTACTCCTAATCTTTTAAATATTATTGATAATCCTGATACTCCAAAGCAAACTATTCCATATTGGTCAAAAAATACATTAAATGAAAATGCTACTATTAAGCATCCTAGCGCTAGGAGGAAATATCTTTTAGCTAAATCTTTTTTGTCAACATTTTCTAAAATCTTATTTATTTTTCTTTGCCTTAATTTTCTAAATAACATACTACATCACTTCCCTTTTTATTTTTTATTACTTTTTAATCCCGCTATAATAAAATCTTGTATTTCTCCATCTAATACTTCAGATACTCTACTAGTTGTGTATCCTGAAACATTATCTTTTACCAAAGTATATGGACACATTACGTAACTTCTTCTTCCTGATCCAAAAGAATTTTCTTTTTGGTCTTTTTTCATATTACTTAATTCTTTATTTAAGTTTTCTAATTCTTTAGCATACAATTTGCTTTTTAATATTTCTAAACAGTGCTCTTTATTTTGGATTTGACTTCTTTCATTTTGACATGTTACTACTATTCCAGAAGGTATGTGTGTAATTCTAACTGCACTATCAGTGGTATTTACTCCTTGTCCTCCAGGGCCACTACTTCTATATATATCTATTTTTAAATCACTGTTATTTATTTCTATATTGATATTTTTATCTATTTCTGGAGTTACTTCTACTGCTGCAAATGAGGTATGCCTTCTTTTATTTGAATCAAAAGGACTAATTCTTACTAGTCTATGAACTCCTTTTTCATTTTTTAGATATCCGTAGGCATTTGTACCTTTTACCATTAACATTACACTTTTTATTCCTACTTCTTCACCAGGTTGGATATCTAACTCTTCTGTTTTATATCCTTCTTTTTTTAGATATCTTGTATACATTCTGTAAAGCATATTTGCCCAATCACAACTTTCGGTTCCACCTGCTCCGGCATGAATTTCTAGTATACAATTATTTTGATCGTATTCTCCACTTAAATAGGTTTTTAAATTTATTTCTTCTAGATTTTCTTTTAATTTTTGATAGTCTTCTTCTATAAGAGAACATAAATCTTTATCATACTCAACTTCTAAAAGTTGTAATGTTTCAATATTATTATTTATTTTTGTTTCTAGTTGTTCTATTGGCATAATAATACTTTTTAAGTTACTTATTTCATTTAATATACTATTTGATTTATCTTTATCATTCCAAAAATTTTGATTATTCATCTCTTTATTTAGTTCATTTAATCTATCTTTTTTGCTATTTAAGTCAAAGAGACCTCCTGATATTATTTAAATCTTCTGACATATTGTTATAGTTTGTTAATAATTCTTTTATATCCATACGCATCACCTATGTTTTAATTATAACTTATATCTAAAAAAAAAGAAAGAAATATTGATAAAATGGTTGAAAAATATTAATATTTGTTGTATAATTTATGACGTATATTGAAATGCGCCCATAGCCCAATTGGATAGAGCGTCTGGCTACGGACCAGAAGGTTTGGGGTTCGAATCCCTATGGGCGCACCACTAAGTGAATTTGTTCAGGTTTTGAACTTTATATAATCAAAGAACTTGTCAAAGGTTCTTTTTTGTTGCATTATTGTATGTAAGGAAGGAAACTTGCATATAATTTATTTTTGAAAATGAATGTTTTTCCTAAATTAAATGGTTATGTTACTCTATCAATGCCGAAGAGTGTTTATTTTTTTATATTAATATCATAAATTTATTAGTATATCAAAAAATTAATATCATGTATTGTACTTGTGAACTTCCAAAAAATAATATATAATATTGTTACTTGGAGGGATTAGATGGAAAAAAGTATAATGGTTGATATGGATGATGTTATATGTGAAGGTGGATTTTTATATTTAATTAATGAATATTTAGGTACTAATTATGAGAAAAGTTATTTTAAAGATTTTTATATGCAAGATATTATTCCTGATGATTGTAAAAATGATTTTTGGAAATGGTTTATTACTAAGAATCAATATGATTATTGTGAATTATTAGATGGAGCTTATGATACTTTAAAAGATATTAATAAATATTATAAATTATATATAGGAACATCTTATATTTTTAGAGATATTCCCTATGATTGTGGCCATATTCTATCACAAAAATATGATTATTTAATTAAAACTTTACCCTTTATTAGTCCTAGTAGTTATATTTTTCTTACTAATAAAAGTGCACTACAAACTGATATTAAAATTGATGATAGAGTTGATAATTTAGAAAATACTTCTAGAAAGATATTATTTACTGCTTTTCATAATCAAAATATTGATAATGATACACTTTGTACTATGGGAATAGAGAGAGCAGATAACTGGCATGATGTTAGAAAAAAATTAATAAGAAAGAGGTAATAATATGGATGGTAAATATATTATATTAGAAATTATTCCAGATGCTATAAGTCCTAAATATGGTAATATTATTCAACTATCTGCTTTGAAATTGGATGGTTTGAAATTATTAGATAGATTTGATTATAGACTAAAATATGATAAAATTAATAATAATGATTTAAGAGAATTAATTAGTTATGATAAGAATAGTTTTAAGTATGTTGATGATTATAGAAAGATATTGGATAAGTTTAAAAAATGGTCAAAAGGACTACCTTTATTAATTATTGATAATACTTATACTTATAATTTTTTAGAGGATATTGATAATGAGAAAAAATCAATATTTACTTATTTAGGTTTGGAATACTCTGATGATGTTATTGATAAAGTTATACAAAAATACAATTTAAAGCCTAGTAATTATATAGTTGATTTACTATATGAGGCACTGATATATGAGAGTAATAATAGAGGTAAAAATAAATAAGACTTGAAATAGCCTTATTTTATTTTATATCTAATATTATTTCTTTTCTTTTTTCTTGTGGAAATTCCGTATATTTTACTCCACATTTATCAAACATTAATTTAGATGCTTTAACATTATCTGTGTCTTTGTATTTATCACATAGATATATTACTTCTTTTATTCCTGATTGGATTATTAATTTTGCACATTCATTACAAGGAAATAGGTCAACATATATTTTAGCACCTTCTAAATCTTTTTTGTTTCCACGAAAATTTAAAATGGCGTTCATCTCTCCGTGACATACGAAAGCATATTTTGTATTTAGTCTGTCTCCTTCTCTATCCCAAGGAAAGTAAATATCATCAAATCCGTTAGGCGCTCCATTGTATCCTATGGATAAAATTCTGTTATCTTCACTTACTATACAAGCACCAACTTGAGTATTTGGATCTTTACTTCTAAGAGAGGATAATTTTGCTATACCCATAAAATACTCATCCCATGTTAAATATTCTTTTCTTTGTTTATTTAATTTTTTCATCTTATTCCTCCATCTAAAATAATTATAACATAAATATTTGATTTTTTAATATAATTTTAATGGTGAGATTATGTTTAATTTAAAAGATGCTGTGGATATTGCTAATAAACTAGGTATTACTTTTGATAAGTTTTCTATTTATGATTTCTTAACAGGGTTAAACATTGAGTTAGAGCATGGAAAAATAAATGAATTTACAAATGTTACTAATGATAGTTTAGAACTAACTGCTAAAATTGCTTTAGCTCATTTAAATGAATTTCCTAATTATTACGATAAAGATTATGGACTTCCTGCTTTTGAAAAATTTTTAGAAAAAAGAAGGCTAAAAATTTAGTCTCCTTTATTCTTTTTACTATTTTAAAACATTTTTCAAGATTATTGTCTTTGTTCTTGACATTTCTTTTAGGGTTGAAGATACTCCTTCATTTCCTATTCCAGAATGTTTCCAACCACCAAATGGCATTTCAAATGATCTGAAGAAACTAGCTCCATTAATTATAGCTCCTCCAACATCTAATCTATTTGCAACTTTTAATGCATTATTCATATCTTTTGAAATTATGCATCCACATAGTCCAAATGATGATTGATTTGCTATTTCAATGGCTTCTTCTATATCATCAAATCCAATTATTGAAATAACTGGTCCAAAGATTTCCATATCTTTTGCTACTGGCATATTTTTTGTTACATTATCTAGGATTGTTATATCGTAGAATGCACCTTTTCTTTTTCCTCCAGTTACTAATGTTGCTCCTAAATCGATTGTAGAGTTTACTTGTTCTTCTACTTTTTTAGCAGCATCTTCACTAATTAGACAACCTAATTCTACTGTTGGATCACTAGGCATTCCTAGTTTTATTTTTTTAATTCTCTTTAATAACTTTTCTATATATTCTTTTTTTACAGAATTATGTATTAAAAATCTTTTACTAGCGCAGCAAACTTGTCCAGTATTATATAATCTTCCCCATACTGTTTCTTCTACTGCTAAATCAACATCTCCATCTTTATCTAAGATAAAGGCATCGTTTCCACCTAATTCTAGCATTATATGATGTAAATTTTTTCCACAGGTTTGCATTGTTTCCATTCCTGCTTTAGTTGATCCAGTTAAACTTACTAATGCTACTTTAGGATTTGCTGCTAAGGCTTGAGCTGCTGGTGCTCCTGATCCGTTTATTACATTGATTGCACCTTCATCAACGCCTGCTTCTAATAATAATTCAGCATATTTTATTAATGTTAATGGATTATGTCCTGATGGTTTTAATATTACAGAATTACCCATTATTAAAGCACTTGGTACTTTTTGGCAGAACAAATCACTTGGAAAGTTAAATGGAATTATTGCCACTACTACTCCTAATGGTTCTTGAACTGTATATTGAATAGTATTTTCATTTCCTGGTTCTTGTCCATTTGGAATTAGGTGTCCGTATTCGTGTTTTGCTTTTTCTACGAATGCTGGTACTCCTATTTGTACGTTTGCTATTTCTCCAATTGCTTCTTTGATTGGTTTTCCTGTTTCTCTTGATAATAAATCTGCTAATTCATCTTTATTTTTTTCTACTAGTTCTGCAAACTTCATTAGGATTTTTCCACGTTCGTGTAATGGTCTTTTAGCCCATTTTTTTTGTCCTAATATTGCTGCTTCTACAGCTTCATTTGCATCTTTTTCGTTACTTTCTGGTACTGTATCAATCACTTCTCCAGTGGCTGGATTTAATATTTCTAAAATATTTCCACTAGAACTTTCAACCCAATTTTTACCAATTAAATTTTTGGCCATATATTACGCTCCTTTTTATTCTTATTTTTCAAATGATGTAAATGATAACATCAATCCACCTGTTGTATTTGTTTGGTCATCTTCTGTATATCCATATTCACCAAATGTAAATACTACTAAGAATGGTGTATCTCCTGCTTCTTTCTTAAGTTGTTCATATACTTCAGGCATTCTTTCTCCGATGCCTAATCTTCTTCCTCCACAATGTACTAATAAGTATCCTGCTGATTCTGGAGATTTTTTCTTTAATACCTTTAATGTCTTACCTGTAGAGTCAATCAATTCATCTACTGTTGCTTCCATTCTGATAACAGCAGTTTTTTCTGCTAAGTTTGCTCCAATATTCATTGAGCCATCTTCGTTACCTGCCATTGGATGACGTATTGCTATTAAGTTTCCTAATCTATCTTTTACTCCTAATGGACTTTGAATAGTTGTAACTAATAGATTACCTCCATTTACTTCTTCGTCTTTTAATCCTCTCCATTTTTTATATACTTCTAGTGCAGGTTTTCCATTGATTTCTGCTAAAGTTCTTTTTCCATTTACTTTAGTAATTATACCTACATCTTCAGTTTCATTGTATGCTCCTGTATATTCTGTTGTTATTTCTTTTTCTGTATAGAAGAATGCTACTGCTACTCCATCACTAAATATTTCATCATTATAGAAAATAGACCATTTTCCTTCTACAGTATTATCTGCTGCACTTCCTCCGAAACATGGTACTCTTCCTATTACATCTTGAATACCTTTAATATATTCTTCTTCTTCGGCAGGTGAAGCTGTCATAAAGAAATAATCAGGTGCATAATCAATACCTGCTTTTTCTAAAGTTTTTAATGCTACTTGTCTTCCTGTTTCTCTGGCATCTTTTTTCTTAGGCATTCCGTAACATGCTACTGTTAGATTTTCATCATCGAATGTCATCATTCCTGCTACACCATTTTCATCAATCATGTATCCATCTGGTGTGATTAATCCTGCTGATGAAGTACATCCAACAATATCATAATCTGCTACTGATTTAATTCCTTCCATTAATTTCTTTTGATCATATGCTACTGAATTAAATAATAATCCAGCTTTCGGTTTTAAACCTTCTGTTGCTTTCTTTGCAGTTTCGGCTCCTGCTTCAAAAGCATCTGCTATATTACTATAGCCTACTTTAGTTTTTAACATAAATTTCCTCCTTTTTAATCAATAATACCCTTTCGTATTATAATTAAATTATATCACTTAAATTTTTTTTTGAAAATAATTATATCTCATTTTACAAAAAAAAGACCATACTGTTGTATAGTCTTTATTAAATTACATTAGTCCTGCTATAATTGCTGCTGCAAATACTGCTAATAGTAATATTAATACAAATTTCCAAATGTTTTTAAACCAATCTTTATATGAAACATCAGATATAGATAGGCAAGTAATCATTAGGATACTTGTTGGTCCTATAATTTGAACTAATCCATATATTCCTTGGAATAATACGGCATATACTTTTAAGTTCGCAGTATCTGGTAATGCATTTACTATTGGAGCAAATATTCCTTGTGATACATATAGAATATCTACATTTAGGACACTTCCAACGATTGCTATTAGAGCATTTATCACTGGATTATCTCCAAGGGCGTCAGAAGCAGATGATATTATTGTTTCCATAAATCCATTATTATATGTACATACTAATACTGTGTATGCTAACATTATTAATAGGATTGCTGGTAATGTCTTTTTCATTCCTTCTGCATAATAATCAAATATATCATTAAATTTAATTTTATATACAAATTTAATAATGATTGTAATTACTACTATTAGAAGCATTGCTATAATATATGTGCTTCCTAAGTTAGCCCAATTACCAAATGCAGTAATATTTGAAGAAATAATACTTGTAAACAATGCATAATCTCCAATTTTTATCTCAGTTAACCAAGTATGGAAATCATCAAATACGCTGATACCAAATAATGAATTCCAAGGTAAGTAACCTAATACTAATAATACTAGTAGTACTAACATAATTATTATTAGTGGTAATGTTCTACCTTTCTTATCCTTTTTAATTACGATAGTATCATCTTTCTTGGCAGCTGATAAATTTTTCTTTGTTGTTTTCTTAGTACTTTTAGCGGGTGCTTTTTTCTTTGAAGTTGTATTCTTTTTAGTTTTAGTGTCTGTAGTTTTAGTAGTTTTTGTTTCTTTCTTAGGTGCTTTTGTTTCTTCTTTAACTACTTTTACTTCTTCTTTAATTTCTTCTTTCTTTGTTACTTTCTTTTCTTCTTTTTCTTCTGCTTCTTCATCTTGATCTTGTACTTTATTCATACGTAGATTTAAGAATACTATTAGTATTATAAGCGCTAATACAAATAATATTATATTAGGTATTAATGCAGCCCATTTATCTTCTAATCCTACTAATTCTGAATATGTTGTATAAGATACTCCATAGTAACTACTTGATATTCTAATAGTTGTAAATATTCCACCTATCATTCCTACTGCTACAGCACCTACTGTAGAGAATAATGCTACTATTTTATCATATCCTAAGGCAATTACTAAAGAAATTGCAAATGGAATGAATATTAATAGTATTAGGTTTAATCCTGCTAATGATGATAGTAAAGCAAAAACTATAGTTATAATAAATACTACTAATTTTTTCTTTTTTGCACCATTAGCAATTTTGCTAATTAGATTTTTATAGCCATCAACATGCTCTAATAATCCATAAAATCCACCTACTACTAAAATAAATAGCATTACATCAAAGTAATAGAATGATTGGAAGTAATTCATTACAACATCTCCAAGTGCTATTGGTGCTACTGCATCAGATCTTCCTTTTACTACCCAACTAAGTAGTACTACAACCAATAATATTACTGCTAAGATTTTTGTCAATCCGTGTTTTTTCATTTTCTTTCTTCCTCCTTTATAGTAATTATAGTACATTATATTAAAAAATACTATATTTTTACTTATCTGTTTACAAAAATGGTTTTTTGTGGGTTTTAACTATATTATATTTTTAGAAAAAAAGAGTCTACTTATTTATAGTAAACTCTGTTAAATATATCTTTTCATTATCTTTTTCATATGATAGAACTGCTGTATCGGTTTCATAATTTAGCACTTCTTTAAGTCTATCGCTATAGCTAATGGTAACATTTGCTTTATATGTATCATTTTCATAAGTTATGTTATTTAATGTGATATTTGCTTTCATTCCATTTGTACCTATTCTTTTGTTGTTATAATATACATATTCATTACTTTTATCATATTCATTATTTGAAGCACTTACTTCTTTTTTTGATATTTTAAATTCTTCATCAAATATTTCTTTGTATGCTTTATTAAAGTCATCTATTTTTGAATACGCTATGGTTGCATCATCTGTTGGAGTTGCTGTATTATCTACTTCATTGTTAAATCCATTTAAAACAATAAATACATTTTTGTTTGTTTCAATTAAATATTCTGATACAAAAAATTGTTTATTACCTTCTATCGAAAATAGATTGGTATTTTTCATTATTTCATATTTTCCACTTTTATTGTATTTATCTACAATTGTCTTTATTATTAATGAACTTAATGGAGTATTATAATTATCTAATACATTTTCTAAATTCTCTTTTTCTTTTATTTGATCGAACTTATTCTCTTTAGAATCTTTATTTTTAAAATAATTTGTTTCTAGTGCAAAGATAACTGCTCCTGCTAAGATAATTAATAGTAGCGCTATTAAAAATCCTGTATTGTTTTGATTTTTCTTTTTCATAATTTTTCTCCTATTCCTATTTATTTATTTCTTCTTCTGTTTTTACCAATGAGTTAGTTAAATCTTGGCTTTGATCTACTAATTCTTTATTTTTTAAATTTAATGCTAATAAGTCTTGATTTAACTCTTTTATTTTTTCATAATATTTTTGATATTTTGTTCTTGAACTATTTTCTTTTTTGATAGTTTCTGTTAGTTTATTTATATTTTCATTTTTTTGATATAAGTATATATTTAGTGCTGTCAAGGAAAATATAAGAGTAAATGTTAAGACAATTTTTAAATATTTTGATTTAATAATATACCACCCTACTTCCTAATTCATTATATACGGAAATAAACTTATCTTTATTAAAGTATCTTATACTTCCTGTATATGGATCTGATAGAATAATTTCTTCTTTGTTGTATCCTACTGCTACTGCTGCATGTTCTCCACTATACCAATTAACTTTGCTACCATCTTCTATATCATTCCAGGTAGCACTGATATATGGCTTTTTTAGATTCATTGTTATCCAAACTATTACTGGTCTATTTTCTTTTAACAGGTTAAAAATATTTTCTGCTGGAAAATTAGTTTTACTAATAGCATTCTTTTTATATTTATCTGCTAATTGTTTAATTGGCTCATTATAAGTTCCATAACTGTAACTTTGTTTGGGGTTTCCTATAAAATATTTTTCAGGATTACTTCCATAGTATGTATCATTTTCTTTGTATGGTAATGTTCCTTTATTAATGTTTTTTACTAGTTCTTCGGGAGTTACTTCTACTTTGTAATATTTTAATAATATATATAAAGATATTATTTCGCAACCGGTTGGATAATTTGGATATTGATGATATGTAATTGTATTTAGTAGCACTCTATTATTTCTTTCTTCTTTTATTTTTGCTAGTTGTTCTTCAGCATCTTTATTTTTTTTAGTTAAGTTTTCTATATCTATATTGAGTAGTGATGTTAATTCTTCAGCATCTTTTTTCTCTTTTTCTAATAAACTAATTCTATCTTCTATGTCTATATCATCTTTTATTACTAGTTCAGATTCTATTTCTTTTATTTTTTCTAAATAATTTGGAATTTTTGCTAGTTCATGTTTCTCTTTTTTATAGTTGATTGCTAAGAGATTATAATTTATTATTTGGTATATAAATATTATTATATTTATACCAATAATAGAAATTAATATTATTTTTTTCTTTTTCAATTTAATCACCTATTATATAAATTTATTATAACATATATTGTTTAGTTATTTTCATTATATTATATAATTGTATCTAACTTGTATAATTAATACTATTTTCTATATAATTTACATCTGTTTCTATAACTGAAAAATATAAGTTTTTTTCTTCTTTTTTATATGTAATTAATTCATCATTTTTCAGTTGCAAATAATTTTGATATTGTTTTTTTATATTATCGTTATCTATATATATTCCATTTGAATAGAAATATAATATTTTATTTGTTTTTGAATTCATAATTATATTTATATTAATATCTTCTGTAGAAAATCTTAATATTTTTAATAAGAAATATTCTTCATTTGAAATACTTACAAATACTTTTTCTTCCTCATAATTATCTACTTCTTCATAAGTATAATTACTTAATTTTTCTATAAAATGTCCTAATTGTTTGTCTATTTTATTACTTTCTTTTGCTATTAAATTTATTTCTTCTATATAATTTGTTTTGTTATCTGATGGAAAATACAAATATTTTGTTTCTTCACTTTTTAGAATTTCGCTTTGTTTTTCAATAGAAATATTTTTTGTTTCTAGGGTATCTAAATTTAATTTTTCTTTAGTATTTTTTAGTTCTATTTTGTCATAGTATTTAAAATATATTTTAGGTAATAAAATACAAATAATTATAGTAATAACTATTAATAATATAATAAATATGTTTTTTATTTTATTATTTTTCATTTGACACCTCCAATTTTATTTTAATACTAGTTCCTTTATTTATAGTACTTTCTATTATTAGATCACTATTATGTAAATTAGCAATTTCTTTTACTATTGATAATCCTAGTCCTGAACCTCCTTGCTTTCTTGCTCTAGATTTATCTACCATATAAAATGGTTCTGTTATTTTGGATATATCTTCTTTTGGTATTCCTTTTCCGTAATCTTTTATAGTTATTTCATACTTCTTATTTTTAACTTTACCAATTATTAACACTTTGTCTGTATCTGATTTACAGGCATTGTCAACTAAGTTGTAAATTAGACTTTTCATTAATGATGGTTCAATTAAAATATTTTTTTCTTCTATATCTTCTATTAGTTTTACGTTATAGTTTTTTGTTAAGTTTTTTAGAGATAGATTAAATTCATAAAAGAATTTTTTTGAGGAAACTATTGATAATTTTATTTGTTCTTTTTTTAACATATTTAATTCTAAAAGATGTAATGATAAATCTTCCAATCTTTTTCCTTCTTTCGATATGTAATTTGCTATTTCTAATAATTCGTCTTTTTCTACTTTATATGTTTTTAGATAATCTGCATATCCAATTATTGAGGTTAGTGGTGTTTTTAATTCATGAGAAAATTTTGAAACAAATTCTTCTTGTCTTTTTCCATATTCTGTTAATTTGTCTGTATAATCATTTACTTTATTTGTCATTTTGTTATATGATACCGCTAATAAGAAAAACTCTTGAGAAAAATTATTGCTTTTTGAAATATTAATTGTTTTAGAAAACTTTCCTTGATTAAAATTTTCTGTTAATTTTGTTAATTGTTTTAATGGTTTAGTTAAATGAAGAGATAGAAACCACAGTATTAACGCACTAATTAGAGAAATCATGACAGTGTATATTATATATGTGTGATAATTTTTAATTCTTAGATTATATATATCTGTAATATTTGTTATTGTTTCTATATATATTTTTTCATTTATACCTTGTACTTTACTTATTACTATAATTGCTGTACTACTATCACTTCTTTGAATTTTGTAATCTTGTTCGTTTAATGATAAATTACTTACAAATGATGTTTTTTTTGTTTGTTTAAAATCATTTTCATTTATAAAATATACTTTACTATTTGGAATAATATTTTTTAATATATTGGTAAAGTAGATTGTTTGTATTTGGTTATTATTAGAAATATTAATAGTATTGTAGTATAGTGTTACTAATAGTTTGTTATTTTCTTTAGCGTCTGATATTGCTTTTTGGAGATTATTTTCATGGGTATTTTTAATAATAAAGAAACCTCCTAAATTTACTGAAATTATGATTAATAATAATGAATAGATAAATATTTTAAAACTAAATTTCATATTCTTTCTGTAAAGCGATATCCTATTTTAAAAATAGTTTCTATTTCTTTTTCTAGATTTAATTTTTTTCTAATTCTTTGGATGTGTAAATCTACTGTTCTTGTATCTTTATCATATTCATCATTCCATAATCTTTCATATATTATTTCTCTATAGAGAGCAACATTTTTGTTTTGAATAAGTAATATTAATAGGTCATATTCTTTTTTTGTTAAACTTACAACCTTCCCATCTTTTTTTACTGTTCTTGATTGGTAATCTATTTCTATATTTTTATATTTATATTTTGTTTCTAGTTTATTGTTTCTTCTTAATACTACTCTTACTCTTGCTAATAGTTCTTTTATTTCAAATGGTTTTGTTATATAATCATCTGCTCCTAGATTGAATCCTTTTAGTTTACTATTAATATCAGATATTGCTGTTGTGAATATTACTGGAATTTCTTTTTCTTTTATATATGGAAGCAATTCAAATCCATCTATTTTTGGTATCATTATATCTAGAAGTATTAAATCAAACTGTTCTTCATCTATTATGTTAGTTGCTACTAAACCATCTTCAGCTATCTTTACTATATATCCTTCTTTTGAAAGAGTTAATTTTAATAAATTTGCTATACTTACTTCATCTTCTACTACTAATATTTTTAACATTATATCACCTTTTTTAGTATATTATACAAATGTATCTGTTTTGTATCTTTATTATATATATTAGAAAAACCGCTTAGCTTTATAATAGCACTAGCGGATTTTTTTATTATTATTTTAATATAATTTTGCACCTGCTGGAATATGCTCATCTATCATTATAAGATGTAGCTCTTCTTCTTCTGAATCCTTAAGGTTATTTACTGCTGAAAGCAACATACCGCAAGATTCAATTCCCATCATTTTTTTTGGTGGAAGATTTGTAATGGCAATAAGTGTTTTACCAACTAATTCTTCTGGTTCGTAATATGCATGAATTCCAGAAAGTATTGTTCTATCATTTCCTGTACCATCATCAAGTGTAAATTGTAATAATTTATTACTCTTTGGTACTGCAATACATTCTTTAACTTTTACTGCTCTAAAATCTGATTTAGCAAAAGTATCAAAATCAACTGTTTCTTCAAATAAAGGTTCAATTTTAACATTTGAAAAGTCAATTTTTTCTACTGGCTTTGAAATAGTTTTAGTTACATTAACTGTTTTATTGTCATAATCTTCTGGTTTCATTAATGGGAACATTACGCAGTCTTTAATATTTTGAGCATTAGTTAATATTTGAGTTAATCTATCAATTCCTACTCCCCATCCAGAAATTGGTGGCATTCCATATTCCATTGCACTTATGTAATCTTTATCCATCATCATTGCTTCATCATCACCATTACTCTTTAATTCTGCTTGCTCTATTAATCTTCTTTCTTGTTCTTGTGGATCTACTAATTCAGAGTATGCATTAATGATTTCAGCACCATTTATTACTAATTGGAATCTATCTGTAAGTTCTTTATTATCATCGTTTGCTCTTGCTAATGGTGATAGGCTAATTGGATGCTCTGTTAGGAATATTGGCTCTATTATATGTGGTCTTGCTACTTTTTTGTATAATTGGTCTACTAGATTACCATATCCTAAATCTTCTAATGGAGTTTCACTATCTATTTCTAATTTTTCTTCTTTAATTTTTTGTAATAGTTTTTCTTTAGTATCATATTCCTTAATATCTATTGGACAATATTTTAAGATTAAATCTCTCATTGAAATACTAGGCCAGTTTCCAGAAATGTCTACTACTTTATCATCTATTGTTATTTCTAATTTTCCAAATAAATTATATATTACTGTTTGTAACATTTCTTGCATAAACTTCATATTATCTTTATAGTTTAGGTAAGCACCATAACCTTCTAGCATTGTAAAATCTTGTAAATGAGTTGCATCCATTCCTTCATTTCTAAAGCATCTAGCAAATTCAAATACTTTTGTAAATCCACCTACTATAGCTCTTTTTAAATATGTTTCTGGCGCTATTCTTAAGTATAGGTCTATATCTAGGGCATTATGATGAGTTATAAATGGTTTTGCTAAGGCACCTGATGCTTTATTGTTTAGAACAGGTGTTTCTATTTCGATATATCCTTTTTCTGTTAAAAACTTTCTTATTTCCCAAATTAATTTGCTTCTAAATAAAAATCTATATCTAGCATCTTCATTCATTATTAAATCTACATATCTATTTCTGTATTTCATTTCTTGATCTGCTAGGCCATGGAATTTCTCTGGTAATGGTTTTAACGCTTTTCCTAAAAATTGAAACTTATGTACTCTTAGAGTTTTTTCTCCAGTTTGAGTTGTAAATATTTCTCCTTCTGCCCCTATAAAGTCTCCTGTATCAATATTTGATTTAAAGAATTTATAATTATCTTCTCCTAATAGGTCTATTTTAAATTCTAATTGCATATCTGCTTCTATGTTTCTTATTTTTACGAAACTTAATTTTCCCATTTTACGCATGAATACTATTCTTCCTGCTATTTTTACATTTTCTTCTCCATCATTTAGCTTTCTTGCTTCTTTTAACTCATGTGTTATTTCATACTTTTCTGGGTATGGGTTACAAACTGATGATATTTCTTTTAATTTTTCTCTTCTTACTAATTCTTGTTCTGTATAATTATTCATATTAATTTCCTTCTTTCACTACTAATGTTTTGGCCATTTTATCGTGTAGGCCTTGTAAATTATTTGTATATAAAATCATTAATGCTGATACTATTATAAATATCGTTGCTAATGAATTTAATGTCTGATATAATGATAAAAATTGTTCTTTGGTTGCTAATAATACTAATAATATTGTTACTAAATATGTAAATATTTGATTTGTTATAAATGTTCTTAATATCATTTGATATAAACTAGGGGTATTACCTTCTTTATTTACTACTTTAATTTTAAGTAATTTTTTACCTAATGTTTGTCCTTTATTTAGATATTGGAATACAACATAGTATATTATGCTTACTATTAAATATACAACGTTTGTTGATAAAGATTCTTTTTGTATTTGGTAGTTTAAATCTTGAGTTTTTTCTAAGTATGTATTCATGTCTATATTTTGATTTGTATATTCTTTAGTTATAGTTTTTAATTCATGTTCTAAGTCTTGTTTCAGGAATATATTTTTGTGAATGCAAATTGCTATTGGAGATGATACTAATAATACAATTATACTATCTATAAGATACGCTAATAGTCTATTTGTGAATGTTGCTTTTTTCATAAGATCACCAAACTTATTATATACTATTTTTTTATTATTTTAAATAGTATTTTGAAAATTATTAGTTAAATCTTCTAAGTATTTGTTTAATATTAATAAAATTTGTTCTTTGGTTGTTGCTTTAAAGCAGGAGTTTTTAACTTCTATACAGTTAGGTAATCCTTTTATATACCATGCTATATGACTTCTCATTTCTAGTACTGCTACTTTCTCTGGTTTTATTTTTAAGAGATAATCAAAGTGATGAAGACATAGTTTTATTTTTTCTTGATATGTTGGTGGAGGTAGTATTTTACCATTTTCGAAATATTCTACTAATTGTTTTATTAGCCATGGATTGCCTAAGCAACCTCTACCAATCATTATGGCGTCACAACCAGTATATTCAAACATATGTTTTGCACTTTCTATATCTTTTATATCACCGTTTCCTATTACTGGTATTGATACTGTTTGTTTAACTTGTTTAATTATGTCTAAATCTGGTGCTCCTGTATAACCTTGAGCCCTGGTTCTAGGATGTACTGTAATTGCAGATGCTCCTGCTTCTTCACATATTTTTGCTACATATGGTGCATTTATTGAATTACTATCCCAACCACTTCTAATTTTAACTGTTACTGGTATGGGAACTGCTGCTACTACTGCTTCAACTATTTCTTTTATTTTTTCGGGATTTTTTAAAAGTGCTGATCCTGCTTGGGATTTTATTGCTACTTTGGGTACGGGACATCCCATATTTATATCTATAATGTCTGGTTTCATTTCTGCATAGACTTTTTTTGCTGCTTCAACAAATGTTTCTTTGTCACTTCCAAATATTTGCTGGGCTATAGGTCTTTCTATTTCTTCCATATATAACATATTTATTGTCTTTTTACTATCATAGACTAGGGCTTTGTCGCTTACCATTTCACAGTACATCAGTCCACAGCCCATTTCTTTTATTATCTTTCTAAAAGCACTATTACATATTCCTGCCATTGGAGCTAAAACTATATTATTTTTTATTTCTATATCTTTTATTTTAAACATATTAATTCACCTTCTTATATATAAGATTTAAATTACTTAGTGTATTGTACCAAATTTCTTTAAAAAAGTCATTAATAAAAGCAAAAATGATTATATTTTTTTATAATCATCTTTACTTTATCTATATATACCAAATTTTCTATATTGTTCTTCAAATACTTCTATATCTTCTTGTAATTGTTTTGTCATTTCATAGGCTTCTCTTAATCCACCTTTAAATCCTATACCATCAACTTCTCCATAACTTGGAATAACTTGCATATTACGGCTATAAAATTCTTCTCCATATAATTGTTGTAATTCCATAATTCTTTTTGCAGATTTGTTGGCACTGTTAGTAGCTAAGTCAATCCAGTCTTGTCTAGTCATTTCAATTTTTTGTATTGAGTCTGGATAACAAGATTTTAAGCTTTCAAAATAATTAGAGTTTAAATCAATAATATCTCCTGGATTATGATTTTCTGTAAGACTTTTTATTTTTTTTGTAACTACGCATCTTATAGGCATATCATCTATATAAGATATAAAATCATCAGTAGATCCTTTTCCTAAACTACTTAATGCACTTAAAACATTTGATTCTACTCCTTTTCCATCACTTAATAAATTTATTGCTTTTTGAGCTTCTGGTGATAATTCTGATGTTTTTGAGTTTTCTTCCATATATTTCACTTCCTCCTTTGTTATTATTTCTATTATAAGAATATCATATAAAATACTTATAATTGTATTTTTAACTAATAGATAACTAAATAATATTTGATGTGTAAAGTATAATATAAAGAAAAGAACCCTTTGTAGAGTTCTTTAGTTTATTTTAAATTATTTTTCTTCTTCATTTTTTTCTTTTATTTCGATGACTTTTTTAGGTGCTTCTTCTTTTTTAGGGACAGTTATTTTTAAAATACCATTTTTAAATTCTGCTTCTATATTGTCAGAATCAAGATCTCCTAAATTAAATGATCTTTGATATTTTCCATAACTTCTTTCTCTTCTGATGTAATTCTTTTCTTTGTCTTCTTCTTCAGATTTTTTCTCTGCTGTAACTACTAAGCAACCATCTTTTACTTCAATTGAAATATCATCTTTTGTAAATCCTGGTGTATCTAGTTCAATATGATATTTTCCTTTCTTTTCATAAACATCACATTTCATGTTATTGTCCTTCATTGTAGGCATAAAATCATCAAAAATGTCATCTAAATAAAACTTTCTTGGAATTATATTCATATTATTACCTTCTTTCGATTATTAATATATCACTATTTTTAGCAATTGTCAATAGAGATTGCTAAATTCGACAAATTTTTTTACTTTTTATATTTTCTGTATTATAATTATGATGGTGATTGATATGGATAAGGTTATGGAATTACAAAAAATGATTGATGAAAGTAATAATATAGTGTTTTTTGGTGGCGCTGGAGTTAGTACTGAAAGTGGTATTAAAGATTTTAGAAGTAAGGATGGTTTATATAATATGCAATATAAATATCCACCTGAGAAGATTTTAAGTCATTCTTTCTTTATGCATAATACTTTAGAATTTTATAAATTTTACCGTGATAAACTTAATTGTTTGGATGCATTACCTAATATATGTCATAAATATTTAGCTAATCTTGAGAAAAAAGGAAAACTAAGTGCTATTGTTACGCAAAATATAGATGGTTTACATGAAAAGGCTGGAAACAAAAAGATTTATAATTTACATGGTAGTATTTATAATAATTATTGTATGAATTGTGAAAAGAAATTTGATGCATCTTTTATATTTAACTCTACTGGTATTCCTAAATGTGAATGCGGTGGTATAATAAAGCCTGATGTTGTATTATATGAGGAGGCTCTTGATGACAATGTTGTAGAGGGGGCTATTAAGGCTATTAGCAATTGTGATTTATTAATTGTTGCTGGTAGTTCTTTATCTGTTTATCCAGCTTCTTCTTTTATTAGATTTTTTAGAGGTAAAAACTTAGTTATTATTAATAATGATACTACAGATTATGATTATATGGCTAATTTAGTTATTAATGATAAAATAGGGAATGTATTTAGTAGACTAAAATAACTATCAACAGATTTGTTGATAGTTATTTAATTAATTTGTCTTATTTATCAATTTAAGTATATGAAAATATACTAGTTATGTATTGTAACAATATATTATTTTAAATGTTTTCTTGTACTTGTTTTTTATGCTCATAATATAACTCTGTTCCAATTGCCATTGTTTGTATTATCTTTTTAATTAATCTCTCTAAGTCACTATTTTCGCTATAATCTGCTAAAGTAGCAAAGTCTACTCTATCATCTTGTAATAATGTTTTAGCAACTTCTTTATTATTCTCTTGATATACAGCTATACTATATCCACCATTAGCATGAGTCATTCTCATTGAAGGAATATCAGTAAATCCATCTCCTATATATATCATATTTTTATTAGATATCCTTCTATCTTCTGCTAACATTCTTCTATTTAATGTAGAGTCATCTGAGATATCTAATACTCCTTTATTTATTCTTGCAATAAATTGAGTTTTAGTGGTATAATTCACTGCCATTGCAGGCCATACAGCTTTTTCATCAATATACAAAAATTCACTTGCAAATATCTCTTTGAAATATTTACTAATTGTTGTTCCTTCTATTATTTCTTTTTGACCTGATGATATTATATAATGTTCTATTTTGATATTTAATGATTTACCAAATTCATTTATTCTTTCAAACCAAGTAGTAACTCCTTTAAAGAATTCTATTTCTTTTCCATACTTATTAAAGTCTTCTCTTTTAATTGGAATACCAGCTTCATCTGATTTTTTTAGCATCATATAAAGGCACGCTAAAATTTTATCCATATCATTTTTAATTGCTAGGTTGTCTACTTCTTGCCAAAAATCTTTAGGATCTATTCCAATATTAGGTAAGAATGTATATTCTTGCATATCTTTTGTACATAGTGTTTTATCAAAATCATATATTAATGCTACTATTGTTTCTTTATTTTCCATACTTAACTCCTTATTTGTGATAACTTTCATTATTTAATATTTTGAAACTTCTATAGATTTGCTCTAATAATATTAATCTAAATAATCCATGAGGAAACGTTAATTTTGAGAACGATAATTTATAGTTAGACATATTTTTTATTTCTTGATGTAATCCTGTTGAACCTCCAATTATAAATGTTATGTTAGGATTAGTAATAAATGTTTTATCAATCTTTTCAGATAGTTCTATTGATGATAACATATTTCCTTCTATTTCCATAGTTATTATATAATCTTTGGGATTAATATTTTTTTTAATTAATTCTTTTTCATTATCTATATTGCTATCTGGTAATTCTACTATCTCTATTTTATGATATTTTGATATTCTTTTTTGATAATCATTGATAGCATCTTTTAGATAGTTTTCTTTTATTTTTCCTATACATATTATTTTTATCATATTTCAATCATTTCCGTTTCTTCATTCTGAGCTGCTATTATTATTTTATCTACTTTTTGGTCATTTTCATTTAATCTTTCTTTTAAGGTGTTATATGCTAGTTCTTTGGTATTATTTTCTTCTGATAAATGGGCTAAAACTATACATTTAGTATTATCGCCCATAAACTCTGAAAGATATTTGGCGCAATCATAATTTGATAAATGGCCTTTATCTCCTAAGATTCTTTGTCTTAAATTAAATGGGTAAGGACCATTGTTTAATAAATCTACATCATGATTACTTTCTAATATATAGACATTTCTATTTTTTAATATTTCAAAATATTTATGATTTATATATCCAGTATCTGTTATATAGACTATTGAGTTACCTTCATTATTTATTATATAGCCTCTTGAATCTTCGGCGTCATGTGAAGTTTTTATAATGTTTATCTCTAAATCTTTAAACTTTATGTAGTTATCTTCTATTATTTCATAATTTTCTATGAATGCTAAATCTGGTTGCATTTTTGGGGCCATAAAGACTTTGGTATTATATCTTTTTTCAAATACTTTTAGGCCATTTATGTGATCTACATGTGTGTGTGTTATTAAAATTGCATCTATTTCACTAGGATCCACTTCTATTTTTGCTAATTTTTCTTTTACATACTTACATGTATTGCCAAGATCTATTAAAATCTTGGCATTTTTTGTTTCTATATAAGTGGTATTTCCTTTACTACCACTTGATAATACTTCTACTCTCATCTGTATAGTGATAGTGGATCAAATGGTGAACCTCCGCCTGTTAGAGGGTTACCTCTATATACTCCAAAGTGGAGGTGGGTTCCAGAATAAGGGCTACCACTTGTTGGAACTGGATATACTTCTCCAGTGTTACCCATAGTTGCTATTTTTTGACCTCTTGCTACGGTTTGACCTTCTGTTACTAATATTGAAGCTAGGTGCATATAAATTGTGTAATAGTTATTATTGTTATGATTTATTACAATAAAGTTACCTCTTCTTCCGTTACATGATGAATTTCCTACAGCACATCCTGCTTTTGCTCCTATAACAGTTCCGTTATTGGCGGCATATATTGCTGAACCATGTCCTGGGCCATATATATCTATTGCTGCATGCATAGAACCCCAACGATATCCATAGTATGTTGTAATTGTATATGGGGTATCAGTTGGCCATCCCCAGTAAGATAAGTCTGCTACATTAGGTACATATTTATCTCCTTTGACAAGAATTTTATTTACAGCAGGTTTTAATTCTGTTGAACTTATTGTAATTGTATCTGCTAATTGTCCATTTATATATTGATATTTTTTAGTTACTTTATATAATCCATTTTCTCCTTCACGAGATACATATTCTGTACCTTTTATTTCATTTTCGTCGTACTGAATATCAACTGAAAAGGCTTTTTCTTCTTCTTCAACACTAGTTTTTTCTATTACTACATCTATTATAGGATTTATTAAACCGACATTTACTTTTTGACCTTCATATAAAAGATTATTTTTGGAAGAAAATTTCGAATTAGCGATTAAAAATTCTTGTACATTTAATTTGTTCTCTTCAGCGACACTTTCAATAGTATCTCCTTCTTTTATAGTATAAGTACTTTGAGTTTTAGTAGTACCATATAAAATGTATTTTGCTAAATCTTCAGCATTTGTATATATTTTTTCATCTATTGATATATATCCTGTTTTATATGTGATTTTTTGTTTAATGCTTATATCATCAACAATTGATCCTAAATCTTTAATTTCATCTTGGGTACTTGTCATAAATTTTTGGTAAACCTCTGGATCTAAGAATGACTTTATTGTTTTAGTTATTGCTTCATCAAATATTTCTTTGTTTAAAGTATAAATCTTTTGGGTTTTATAATCTTTATCGTCTTCATCAGAAATTGTTACTATTGTACCTTTTATTGTGAATTTTTTACTTTTAATTATTTTATTATATACTGCTTCATTAGATTCAGTATTTCCGCTGTAGGTGATGACTTTTTTTATTTCCACTCCACTTGGGGTATATACTTTATCTACATTATATTTTTTCTTTATTGAATTTTCTTTTTCATTTACATAATCTTCAAATTCTGTCTTTGATTTAATAGTACCAATTATTTCTCCATCTACATATACTTTATATACTTCTGTTGGTTCTTTATTTATTCTACTTGAAAATCCTAATAAAAATACTGCCATAGATATTATAAGTATTACAACTATTTGCGAAGATGATAGTTTAATTTGCATCTGGACCTCCACCTTTCTTTATAGATAAGAACGTTGATGTTCTTTTTTTGAATAACATATCTATTGTCGCTATAGGACCATTTCTGTGTTTCAAGATTATTAATTGTATTGGCACTGGTAATGTATCATCAGGAGGTGCATCTACTTCTGGAGCGTGCAAAGCTGCTACTATATCGGCATCTTGCTCTATTGAACCTGATTCTCTTAAATCACTTAGTACTGGTTTTTTATCTTCTCTTTTTTCTACACTTCTTGATAATTGAGAAAGCGCTATTACTGGCACCTCTAATTCTAAAGCCATTGTTTTTAAACTTCTAGATATTTCAGATACTTCTTGTTGTCTTGAGCCAGAATATTTTGATGATGAATCTATTAATTGTAAGTAATCTATTATTACTAAACCTAGTCCTTCTCCTTGAGTTGATAGTCTACGACATTTGGCTTTAATTTCACTTGCTGTTACACCACCGGCATCATGAAAATATATATTAGTATCCGCTAGTTGGCTAATGGCTTCATTTACGCGTCGCCAGTCTTCATTTTCCATTCTACCTGTTTGAAGTTTTTTATTATCAATTTGACCTAGGGAACTTATCATTCTCATTATTAATTGTTCTGCTGGCATTTCAAGTGAAAATATGGCTATATTTTTCTTAGTATTTTTAGCAGCAGCACATGCTATATTTAGGGCAAAGGCTGTTTTACCAACAGCAGGTCTTGCAGCAATTATTACTAATTGAGTTGGGCTAAATCCATTTGTTAAATTATCTAAATCAATTAGTCCAGTAGTTAATCCTGTTACTTTTCCTTTATTTTGTGCTAATTTTTCTAAATCTTCTTGAGTTTTAGTCAATACTTCTTGTACGCTTCTAAACTCGGTTGTTCTTCTTGTTTTTGAGACGTTTAAGATGCTTTTTTCCGCTTCTTCTACCATTTCAGAAATAGGTATGTCTGGATTATTGGCTTTACTTATTATATTAGTTGCAACTTCAATCATTCTTCTAGATGTATATTTTTCAGTTATGGTATTAATATAATATTCTATATTAGCGCCTGTTGCGACGCTATTTATTATTTCATTTAAATATTCTATACCACCTATTTTATTTAATAAATCCTTATTTATTAATTCTGTTGTGACAGTATTTATGTCTACTGGTTTTTTTTCTTCGAATAAATCTTTTATTACTGAAAAAATTATACTGTTATTATCATAATAAAAAAATTCTTTTTCTACTTCTTCACACGCTTTTTGTAATGAAGTATATGACCAAAATACAGAACCTAATAAAGCTTTTTCCGCTTCTAAGTTATTTGGTAATCCTTTATTATTCATACTGCACCTACTTTTCTATTAACTGTATTTTTAATTCAGCCTCTACTTTCTTATGTAATTCTACTTTTATGTTATGAAAACCTAAGCTGCTTAAAGGACTGTCTATTTTTAATTGTCTTTTTTCAATATTGTATCCTAACTTTTTTAATTCTTCTTCTATTTGTTTTGTTGAAATGGAACCAAATACTTTTCCATTGTTGCTTTTTACTGGAAATTTAATTGTAATACTTTCTATTTCTTTTTTTATTTTATTAGCATTCTCAATATCCTTTTTTTCTTGTTCTTTCGCATTTTCTATAGTTTCATTTAAGATATTTGAACTAGTTTTTGTATATTTTACGGCATAACCATTTTTTATTAAATAGTTTATTGCATAACCATCTGATACTTCTTTTATATCATTTACTTTACCTTGTTTTTTTAAATCTTTTATAAATATTACCTTCATAATAATCCCACCTTCGTTTATAATTATACTATAAAATAGTAAGATTGTCATTAATTATTAATTAAAAAAGATTAGGATTACCTAATCTTGGGGTGCTCTTTTTGAGCATAAAAAAATATGAGCGACTTCCTATCTTTGCTGTAAAGCTATTGTCGGCGTTAAAGTGCT
>CAKPDF010000003.1 GCA_934148535.1 uncultured Bacilli bacterium | reverse complement strand
ATGCTTTTGGAAGCAAAAAAGGAAAAATCTAACTCACGAATTAATTCACGAGAGTGCGATTTTTAGTTCTTCAAAATTGGATAAAGCTTCTTTTATTTTAAATAATATATGGTTTTATTTATTAATATTTTATCTATTTTAATAATTTCAGCCAGTGGTTGGAATTTGATATATATTTGTTTATGTTTATTTTTAGTTATGTATTGTATGCAAAAAAAGAAGTAAGGATTAACCTTACTCCATGAATTCATCTTCTAATACTTCAGATGGTTCATCATCTAAGAATTCTTTTTCTAGTGTATAATCTATATCCATATATTCTTTAGCACCTGTTCCAGCAGGGATTAACTTACCTATAATTACATTTTCTTTTAATCCATGTAACTTATCTACACTACCTTTTACAGCAGCTTCAGTTAATATTCTTGTTGTTTCTTGGAATGATGCTGATGATAAGAATGAATCAGTTTGTAATGCTGCTTTAGTTATACCTAATAATATTGGTTGACCAATAGCAGGTTTCTTTCCTTGTATAATAACATCTCTGTTACCTTCAGTAAAGTCATTTATTGAAACAGTTGTACTAGGTACAAACTTAGTATCTCCAGCTTCAACTATTCTTATTTGTGAAATCATTCTCTTTGCGATTAATTCAACGTGCTTATCATTGATATCAACACCTTGAGATCTATATACTTTTTGTACCTCTTTTAAGATGTATTGTTGTACTGTATTTGGATCTGTTACCGCTAACAATTCTTTTGGTGATACACTACCTTCTGTTAATTGTTCTCCAGCAGATACTTTATCGCCTTTTTCAACTCTTAATTTAGCACCATACATTGTTAAGTGTTCTCTAACTTCTTTATCGTTCTTAATATAGATTTTTGTTCTTCCACTAGCATCTTCTATTTTTGATACTATTCCATCAATTTCTGCTATAGTTGCTTTTCCTTTTGGAATACGTGCTTCGAATAATTCTTCAACACGTGGAAGACCTTGAGTAATATCGGTTCCAGCAACACCACCAGTATGGAAGGTTCTCATTGTTAACTGAGTACCAGGTTCACCAATTGATTGAGCTCCCATAATACCTACAGCTTCACCAATTTCTACAATGTTACCTGTTGCTAAGTTTCTACCATAACATTTCTTACAAACACCATGATTTGTTCTACAAGTTAATACTGTTCTTATTTCTACTGCTTCAATTCCTGCTGCTATAATCTTATCAGCTATTGCTTCAGTAATATAAGTATCTTTATCACAAATCATTTCTTTTGTTTGTGGATTAATTACTTTCTTAGAAGTATATCTTCCTAAGATTCTATCATACAATGGTTCAATTATACCATCTTTATTATCACGGAATGCTGTTACAAGTGAACCTTGAGTAGTTCCACAATCTTCTTCTCTTACAATCATATCTTGTGCTACATCAACTAGACGTCTTGTCATATAACCAGAGTCTGCTGTTTTAAGTGCTGTATCGGCACTACCTTTTCTGGCACCATGAGTTGATAAGAAGAACTCTGATACTGATAGTCCATCATCAAATGATGAAAGAATTGGTATTTCAACTGGGTCACCATTTGGTTTAGACATTATACCACGCATACCAGCTAATTGTACGAAGTTTGAAATTGATCCACGGGCTTTTGAATTCATCATTATGAAAATAGGGTTATCTTCATATGTTTTAGCATATTCACTAAGCTCTTTTTCAATATCTTTCTTAGCTTTTGTCCAAACATCTATTACTAAGTCTAATCTTTCTTTATCAGTTATTAAACCTCTTTGATATTGTTTATTAATTTTCTTAACTTCAGCATTAGATTTGTTTACTATTTCTTCTTTGTGCTTACTTGTTACTATATCAGAGTATGCTATAGTTATACCTGAATATGTTGAATATTTAAATCCTTGATCTTTTAATTTATCTAGGAATATAGATGTTTCTGTTGTTCTATATCTTTTGAACATTTGCGCTATGATTTTTTCTAGAGCTCCTTTATTAAAGGCTGTAGCTCTTTCCATATTCTTTATTTCTTCTTTTATGTCTTTACCATAATCAACAAAATATCTACTAGGAGTTACTCCTTCAATATTTTCACTTGATGGTTCATTCAAATAAGGGAATGAATCTGGTAAAATTTCATTGAATATTAATTTTCCTGGAGTTGTTATTAAATATTTATCTTTATAACTATCTAGGAATACTTTGTGTTTAAATGATTTAACTGGAACTGCTATTCTTGTGTGAAGTGTTATTTCTCTTCTTTGGAATGCCATTAGGGCTTCATTAGAATTTTTAAATACTCTACCTTCTCCTTCAAGTCCTGCTTTTTCCATTGTTATATAATAGTTACCTAATATCATATCTTGTGATGGTGTTACTATTGGAGATCCATCTTTTGGTGATAAGATATTATTAGCACCTAACATTAAAATTCTTGCTTCTGCTTTAGCTTCTTCAGATAGTGGTACGTGTACTGCCATCTGGTCTCCATCAAAGTCAGCATTGAATCCTGTTGTTACTAATGGATGCAATCTTATTGCTTTTCCAGAAATTAATTTTGGTTCAAATGCTTGAATACCAAGTCTATGTAATGTAGGGGCACGGTTTAACATAACTGGATGTTCTTTTATTACATCTTCTACTACATCCCATACTTTTGGATCTTTATTTTCAATCATTTTTTTAGCAGCTTTTATATTATTTGCTATTTCTCTTGATACTAAACCATTTATTACATGTGGCTTAAATAATTCAAGTGCCATTTCTTTAGGAATACCACATTGGTACATTTTTAAGTCTGGACCTACTACTATAACTGAACGTCCTGAATAGTCAACACGTTTTCCTAGTAAGTTTTGACGGAAACGTCCTTGTTTTCCTTTTAACATACTTGATAGTGATTTTAGGGCACGATTTCCTGCTCCTGTTACACTTCTTCCTCTTCTACCGTTATCAAATAATGAATCCACTGCTTCTTGAAGCATACGTTTTTCATTTTGAATAATTATAGAAGGTGCTCCTAATTCAATTAATTTTTTTAGACGGTTATTTCTATTAATAACTCTTCTATATAAATCATTTAAATCAGAAGTAGCAAATCTTCCACCATCTAGTTGAATCATTGGTCTTAACTCTGGTGGAATTACTGGAAGAGCATCTAGTATCATCCATTCTGGTCTGTTTCCAGATGTTGCAAAAGCATTGATTACATCTAGTCTTTTTACTAATCTAACTCTTCTTTGACCAGTTGCATTTTCTAATTCTTTTTCTAGGTCTGCTAATTCTTTTTGAATATCAACTTCACTTAGTAATTGTTTGATAGCCTCTGCTCCCATACCTACTTTGAATGTATTTCCATATTTTTCATAATATGCTCTATATTCTTTATCTGATAGAGTTTGTTTTTTTACAAGTGTTGTAGCACCAGGATCTAGAACAATATAAGATACAAAGTATATTACTTCTTCTAGATCTCTAGGAGACATATCAAGACATAGACTAATGTAAGATGGAATTCCTTTAACATACCAAATATGACTTACAGGAGATGCTAGTTCTATGTGTCCCATTCTTTCACGTCTTACTTTTGATTTTGTTACTTCAACGCCACAACGGTCACATACAATTCCTTTATATCTTAATCTTTTATATTTTCCACAACTACATTCATAATCTCTAGTTGGTCCAAATATTTTTTCGCAGAATAATCCATCTCTTTCTGGTTTTAGAGTTCTATAGTTAATTGTTTCTGGTTTTTTTACTTCTCCGTATGACCAACTACGGATAGTTTCAGGAGAAGCAATCCCTATTTTTAAAGCTTTAAAGTTGTTAGCCTCTACCATTAGAAATCACCTCCCATATCTTCTTCTACTTCTTCTAAAGTATCATCATAATTCTCATCGAAATCTTCATCAAAAGCATCATCATCTATTTCCTCATCATCTTCAAATTCATCTTCTAAATCATCATCTAAGTCGTCTGTACTTTCTTCTACTTTTGATAATCTTGATTTTTTATTTTCATTTATTTCTTCAACAATTGGTGAATCATCTTCGTCATCATCAAGTGCTTCTAATTCTTTAAATTCTACTTCTTCATCATCATTATTGATTACTGAAATATCTAAGCCTAATGCTTGGAATTCTTTAATCAATACTCTAAATGATTCTGGAATTCCTGGATTTGGTAATGGTGCTCCTTTTACTATTGATTCATATACCTTTACACGTCCTACTACATCATCTGACTTGTAAGTTAAGATTTCTTGTAATACGTGTGATGCTCCATATGCTTCTAGAGCCCATACTTCCATTTCTCCAAATCTTTGTCCTCCAAATTGAGCTTTTCCTCCTAGTGGTTGTTGTGTTACTAGTGAGTAAGGTCCAGTTGATCTTGCGTGTAACTTGTCGTCAACCATGTGGTGTAATTTTACGAAATACATGACACCTACACTGATACGATTTGCAAATGGTTCTCCTGTTCTACCATCATATAATACAGTCTTACCATCTTCATCCATTCCTGCTTCTTTCATCATGGCTTTTACGTCTTCTTTACTAGCACCGTCAAGTACTGGTGTTGCTATATGTACACCTAGTTTTTTACAAGCCATTCCCATATGTAATTCAAGTACTTGTCCTATATTCATACGAGATGGTACACCTTGTGGGTTTAACATGATATCTACTGGAGTTCCGTCTGGTAAATATGGCATATCTTCTTGTGGAAGTATTAGGGAAATAACACCTTTATTTCCGTGTCTACCTGACATCTTATCTCCAACTTGGATTTTACGTTTTTGAATAATATATACTCTTACGACTTTGCTTACACCACTTGGTAATTCATCATTATCTTCTTTAGTGTAAACTTTTACATCGTGAACTATTCCTTCTCCACCGTGTGGTACACATAATGAACTATTTCTTACTTCTCTTGTTTTTTCTCCAAAGATTGCATGTAATAATTTTTCTTCACTTGTTAAATCGGCCATTCCTTTAGGTGTTACCTTACCTACTAGGATATCTCCTTCTTTAACTTCTGTACCAATTTTAATAATTCCGTTTTCATCAAGATTTTTTCTTGCTTCTTCACTTACGTTAGGTATATCCCTCGTAATTTCTTCAGGGCCTAATTTTGTATCACGGCATTGAGTTTCATAGTCTTCAATGTGCAATGATGTATAAACATCTTCTTTTACTAATCTTTCATTTAAGATTACAGCATCCTCAAAGTTATATCCGTTAAATGTCATGAATGCTACAACCATGTTTTTACCTAATGCTAATTCACCTTTATCTGTACTTGGTCCATCTGCTATTACTTGACCTTTTCTGATTTTATCTCCTGCTCTTACTATTGGTCTATGGTTTGCAGTTTCACCTTGGTTAGATCTTTCAAATGTTGCTAAATCATAAGTGTCTTTTCCTTTAGCATTTTTAACAACAATTTTCTTTGCATCTACATATTCAGCAATACCATCGGCTTTTGCAACTACTACTGCTCCACTATCTTTAGCGGCAATATATTCAACACCTGTTCCTACAAATGGTGCTTCTGTTGTTAATAATGGTAATGCTTGACGTTGCATGTTTGCTCCCATCAATGCACGAGTTGCGTCATCGTGTTCTAGGAATGGTATTAAACTTGTTGTTATTGATACTACTTGTTGTGGTGATACATCTATATAATCAACTTTTTCAGCTGGAATTAAAACATTTTCTCCGTTTAATCTACCTGCTACTGTAGTGTCTGTTATAACATTGTTATCATCAACATTTACTGTAGCTTGTGAAATGTAATAATCTTGCTCTTGATCTGCTGTTAAATATACAACTTCATCAGTAATTTGTTTATTATTTACTTTACGATATGGTGTTTGAATAAATCCATATTCGTCTACTTTTGCGTAACTAGCTAGGGATGTTATCAATCCAATGTTTGCTCCTTCTGGAGATTCAATTGGACAAATTCTTCCATAGTGTGAAGGGTTAACATCACGTACTTCCATTCCAGCACGGTCTCTTGATAATCCTCCAGGTCCTAATGCAGATAATCTTCTTTTATGAGTTAATTCTGCTATTGGGTTTACTTGGTCCATGAATTGTGATAATTGGCTTGAACCAAAGAATTCTTTAATTACTGCTGTTACTGGTCTAATATTAATTAAACTTTTTGGAGTAACAGTTTCTATATCTTGAGTAGTCATTCTTTCTCTTACTACTCTTTCCATTCTACTAATACCAATTTTTAATTGATTTTGTAATAATTCTCCTACTTGTCTAATTCTTCTGTTTCCTAAATGGTCTATCTCATCATCATGTCCTATTCCTTCTAGTAAATTTAGATAATAAGATACAGATGCATATACATCAGAGATTGTTAATGTTCTAACGTCAATATCTTGATCGTTACCCATTATTTTTACTTTCTTTTTAGGGTCTAATGGAGAGTATACATATAATACTTGCACTACATTATGTGTATCTAATTCTTCATTAATTTTTACTTCTTCTTTACCATAACCAGCTTCAAGATATTTTTTTAATTCTTCTAATACTTCTTTAGTTATTTTAGTTCCATCTGTAAATACAGTTTCGCCATCTACAACTATATCTTGCGCTAAAGTCATATTTAATAGTCTATCAGTTATGTTTAATCTACGATTAAATTTATAACGTCCTACTTTGGCTAGGTCATATCTGAAGTTATCAAAGAATCTTGTAATTAATTGGTTCTTTGATGAATCTAATGTTGTTGGTTCTCCTGGTCTTAACTTTTCGTATATTTCTATTAATGCTTCGTCTGTATTCTTTGTGCTATCTTTTTCGATAGTATTTTTTAAGAATTTATCATTATCAAACATATTTAATATATCTTCGTCTGAAGATAGACCAAATGCTCTTAGTAATGTTGTCATAGGAACTTTTCTTGTTCTATCAATTCTTACATAGATTACATCTTTTGCATCTGTTTCATATTCCAACCAAGTACCTCTTGTAGGAATAACTTTAGAAGCAAATACGGGTTTTCCGTTTTTGTCTAGTTCTTTTGAATAATATACGCTTGGTGATCTTACTAATTGTGAAACTATTACTCTTTCTGCTCCATTAATTATGAATGTTCCACTTTCAGTCATCAAAGGCATATCTCCTAGGAATATTTCTTGTTCTTTTACTTCTCCAGTTTCGTTATTAAACAATCTTGTTTGAACTTTTAAAGGAGATGCATAGGTAATTTGTCTATCTTTACATTCTTTGATTGAATATCTTGGTGTATCAAATTCGTAATCACCAAGTTCTAGTGTTAAATTACCTGAAAAGCTTTCAATGTGTCCTAACTCGTCAAATACCTCTTTTATTCCCTCTTGTGCGAACCATTGATATGATTCTTTTTGAATTTGTAATAAATTATCAAGTTCTAATGAATTTTTGATCATAGAGAAGTTTCTTCTTTTTCTATAATCGCCACTTTGCTTTAATTTATAAGCCATTAATTTCACCCCTATGCCTAGATTTTTATTTTTAACGCACGCCAAAAAAGATGCGTTTCCAATATATAATGTTAGCACCTCTTAATCAAATTGTCAACCCGATTTTGACTATAAATTTTAAAAAATTTAGTGTAATTAATTACTAGTTATTTTTAACGCATCTTATAATGTAAAATCCTTTATCTTTTTCTATTATTTCGGTAGTAAAAATTGGTTCTAGTTCTTTCATCATAGATTTTACTCCATGGTCCTTTCTCATTACAAACCATAATTCTCCTTTATCTAGTAAATACTCTTTTGCACCTAATAGAAATTTTCTTACTACTTCTTTTCCTGCTCTTATAGGGGGATTAGTTATTATGTAGTTGTATTCATTATTAATGTTATCATATATATTACTTGTGAATACAAATGTATTATTAATTTTATTTAATTCTATATTTTTCTTTGCTAGATTAATTGCTCTTTCATTTATGTCAACCATATCTATTTGGCAGTTTGTTTTTTTTGATAAATATATACCTACTGGTCCATAACCACATCCTAAGTCTAATACATTGCCTTTCATATTACTTAATGGTAAGTTATTTAGTAGTAGTCTTGTTCCATAGTCTAATTTATCTTTTGAAAATACTCCATTATCGGTGTACATTGGTAATATTAAATCATTAATATGGATAGATACCTTCTTTTGTATACTTTTGATATTTGGATCATTTTCAAAATACATACTCATAGTTTACCTCATTTCTGCCTTATTAATTATATTATAAGTTTTATACTGTGTCAATATAATTTAAGAAAAAAAGAAACTATCAAGATAGTCTCTTTAAAATGCATATTGTATTTTAATTTGATTTGATACATAATTTTTGTATATTTGTTTAACGTTATATTTTAATGTTTATTTTTCTTTTTTAATTAAATAATCCATCATAATATGATTCCATATCATATAAATTATAATTGGATGTTATTTTATCTGTTTCATAATCTATTATTTCTATTCCATCATCAGCTTGAGCGCTATTGTCACATACCCATCCATCGCAATGTGATTCTGCACAAATTGAATGACTTACTCCATTTGAGTCAATATATGTATCTAATACCATAAATACATGTCCATCTTTTCTATATACGTCTCCTGGAGTTGCTTCATTTCTTGAAATAGCAGTTCCATTATTGGAATAATTACTATCTATTCCTCCTTGATATGACCAATCTCCAGTTTCACATCCTAAAGCTGTTCTAACAGCCCAATTAATTAAGCCACTACAATCATAACTTTTTATATTTCTTTGTGTTTGAGAACCTGTTGCTGTTGTTACCGAGCCAATTGTTCCATCTACTCCATCGGTAAGATTTCCGTGACCCCCGCCTAAATAGTATGGCATATAATATCCTTCTTCAGCTAAACTAGCTATTAATATAGTTGCCGCAGCTGCTACTTTTTCGCCATTTGTTTGACATAATGATACTGCTTTTGTAATTTCATTATTTATTTCATCTATTTTATCAGGACCCAAAATTGTTTCTATATCTGTGCCATCTAACTTTTTTAAGTCTCCATTTATTGTTGCATTTATATGATTATAATTACTATAATCAAAACCACTGGAAATAATATTTCCATCTTTATCTACTGTTGAGTTATACATAATTCCTCCAGTAAAATTTGTTTGGGTTGTTATCTGATTAGTTTTATAATCTGTCGTTTTTATTGTATCTATGTTACCTGTTTCATCGTATGTTATAGTTGAGTATTTTTCTGGAATTAGGGATTTTTCATCTTCAAAATAATATATGTTTGTTAAAATTCCATTTTCATCTGTTTTAAATGAATATTTTTCACCATTGTTTAATTTTACAATTATCGCACCATTACCTTTTTCTTCTATTTCTTTAATTTCACTTTTATCTATTGATAACATATTGCAAAATTCTGATACCTCTTCATCTGTATTTGTATTTAAAGTTTCAATATCGACATTACTTTGTTCTATACTTTGATAGTTATAGTTACTTGATTGACTATTGCCTGCTTGTAATATAGATTTGTTTTCTATTTTTTTGATTTCTATTGGGCTAATTTTTGCCATTGCGTCACATCCCTCTTTATTTAATATTTTATTTATTAAAGAAAAAGAGTAAGTTTGCACTTACTTTCTTTTAATTATTGTAATTCGATTGTAGCGCCTGCTTCTTCGAATTTAGCTTTTAATTCATCAGCTTCTGCTTTATCTACGCCTTCTTTAACAGTTCCACCATTGTCAGCGATTTCTTTAGCTTCTTTTAATCCTAAACCAGTTACGTCTCTAACAATTTTGATAACTGCTAATTTGCTAGCACCTGCAGATGTTAATACTACATTTACTTTAGAAGGTCCTTCTTCAACAGCTCCTGCTGCTGGAGCAGCTGCTACTGCTACTGCTGATGGATCTACTCCAAATTCCTCCTTCATTGCATCTACTAATTCTTTAATCTCAAGAATTGTCATTTCTTTTAAAGCACTGATAAATTCGTCTTTAGTTAATTTTGCCATTTTAAATTCCTCCTTATATTTATTATTATTATTGTTCTTTTTCTTTAGAGTATAAGTCTAAGCAGATTGATAAATCTCTTACTACTCCAATCATTCCACCTGCTAACATAGTAAGTAAGCCTTCTCTTGATGGAATTTGTGCATATTTGTCTAGTTCTTTAGAATCTACTACTTTTCCTTCAACTATTCCTGCTTTTAATTGTAATGCTTCATGACTTTTTGCAAAGTCGCTTAAAATTTTAACAGGAGCTAATTCATCTTCTGAGAATGAAATTGCTGTTGGTCCTTCTAAATAACTTTCTAAGTTTAGTCCTTTTTCATCTGTTGCTCTTTTTGTTAAAGTATTTTTGTATACTTTATAATCAGAGTTAGATTCTCTTAGGGCTCTTCTTAGTTCTGTTACTTCTGAAACTGTTAATCCACGATAGTCAAATAATACTACTGATTTTGCATTATCAAACTTATCTTTGATTTCAGAAACAACTGATTGTTTTTGTTCAATTATTTTTGAGTTTGCCATAAACCTTCTCCTTTCTTAAATGCCAGAAGAAAATCCCTCATCAAAGAGACGAGGGATAAAATAATTACTTTTATATTATTTTTTATTCCTCGGTAAGATATTTAAACTTGCGTCCTTACTGTCTTTGGCATAAAATTTCATCAACAATTTGTATTTTATAACAATATTTCTTATTTGTCAAGTGAATTTAAATCAATTTTAATTCCAGGACCCATTGTAGAAGATATTGATATATTTTTTACATAGTTTCCTTTTACAGTAGATGGTTTTGCTTTTAAGATAACATCAACAAATGATTTTAAGTTTTCTAATAACTTTTCATCATCGAAACTGGCTTTACCAAATATTCCATGTACATTTCCATAGCTATCAGTACGATAGTTTACTTTACCTTTTTTAGTTTCTTCTACTGCTTTTGCAACATCTGTTGTTACAGTTCCAGTTTTTGGATTTGGCATTAGTCCTTTAGGTCCTAATAATTTACCAATCTTACCTAACATAGGCATCATTTCTGGTGTTGCGATGATTACATCAAAATCAAACCAATTTTCTTTTTCAATTTTGTTAATCATATCTATGTCACCAACATAGTCTGCTCCAGCTTTTTCTCCAGCTTTAGCTTGCTCTCCTTTTGCTAGAACTAATATTTTCTTACTTTTACCAGTTCCATGAGGTAGAACAACAGCGCCTCTTAATTGTTGGTCTGCTTTTTTTACATCTAAGTTTAAGTTAATTGCAACTTCTAGAGTAGAATCAAATTTTGCATTAGATGTACTTTTTGCTAATTTAATTGCTTCTTCTAATGAATAAGTTTTATTTTTATCAATTTGTTCTAAATTAGCTACATATCTTTTACTTTTCTTCATTATTTTACCTCCTTATGTGGTTATGCGGACTAAATCCTTCCACGTAGGTTTGTACCTAGTATAAGAATTATTAATTTTAATTTTCTAATTAATCTTTAATTTCAATACCCATATTACGAGCTGTTCCTTCAATTATTTTCATAGCTTCTTCTACACTATATGCATTTAAATCAGGCATTTTAGTTTCTGCTATTTCTTGAAGTTGTGCTCTTGTAATAGTTGCAACTGTTTCACCTTTAGCGGCACCTTTTTGAATTTTTGCAATTTTCTTTAATAAGAATGCTGCTGGTGGAGTTTTTAATTTTAAATCAAAACTTCTATCATCATATATTGTAATTTCAACAGGTAATACATCACCCATCTTATCTTTTGTTGCATCATTGAACTTTGTACAAAATTCTTGTAAATTAATTCCTGCAGGTCCTAAAACAGTTCCAACTGGTGGAGCTGGTGTAGCACGTCCTGCTGGGATTTGTAATTTTATTTTCTTCGTAATTTCCTTTGCCACGAAAAACACCTCCTATTAAATTTAATAATCGTAATTTTCTTTAGCGTGTGGTTCTAACGACAAGCAAAAGCTGTCCGCCTATACTCTTTGCCTCCCACTTTATAACCTATATCTGGTTGCGTCATTAATCTTATCATAATTTTTTTTGTTTTTCAACAGTTTTTGTGGAAAAAATAATTTTTTTGTTAACTTTATAATGTTTTTCCACTAGATTGTGGATAAATAGTGTCAAATTTATTTTCTTCATTTTGATAAATTACTTCTCCAGTTGTTGCATTTTCTATAGTTCTTTTTGGAAAACTTAATGATTGTTGTCTTCGATTAATATCTATTAAATAATTTCTATATTCTTTCTCTTGTTCATCATTTAAATTTAAAACATCTTTATTTACTACCATTGCGGCATCTATTATTGTATTTGCAGGAACTACCTTGTTTGTCATTGGTACTACATAATTTGCAATTTCTGTTATTATTTGTGGAAATTCTTCTATAAATCCATCTTTGGCGTCAAATTCTGTTTTTGGTATTTCATATTTTGACATTATTTCTTTATATTTTTCTTCATCTATTTCTTTTACTTTCATTAATATATCATTTAATATTTTAATATAGATATAAATAATTTCTTCTCTGACATTATAAAATTGCTTTTTGGTTTTACAATCACTAATGTATTTATTCATTTTCTTATTTATAATATAGTTTACTTTACTATAAAATTCATCTAGTGATTCTGAAAACATTATATCTGATGGTTCTTGTAACACAGAAAAATCAGTTTTTCGTACACCACTCATATGTTTTCTATCTTCACTATTTACTTCTTTTGAAGTTAAGACTAAATGGTTGTAAAAATCAAATTCAATATTGTTATCCCAGGTTGGATCTGAAATATAATAACCATCAATATTGTATTTAGGATCTACAATATGACTTATTACTCTTGCATGTCCAGCCGTTTTTAGTTTTTCTCCTTCATTATTTATAGCGACACTTATTGACTGTTCAGTAGCTTGTATCCCTAATTTATGAAGAAAATCAATAAACATATTTGCATATCCTACACATACCATATAATCATTAAATAGTATTTCATGTAAATCTCGTGATTCCAATTTATCTATATTATCTTTATCTACTTCTTTATATTTTTTAAATTTTTTGGTCATATTATAAACATAAATAAATTTTTCAAACGGAGAATAGTTCTTGTTTTTTATTGGACTCAAAAATGTATACATAGTTTGTTCTGTTTTTCTGTATAGTCCTAAAGGTATTGTTTGAATTTCATGGTGTATAAAAATATTTAAGTTTTCATAAATACTATTTTTAACCATATTTGATTGATTAAACTTTTCTTTATCTTTTACATATATATAAATTTTCTGATTTAATTGCAAATCTTGTATTACTTTTAACACTTTTTCTATAAATTCATTATTTTCGGAGTCAATTACTATTGGTCTATTGGGATTAATGTATTTTAAATATTGTAACTCTTCATCTGATATTGAATCATTTAATAATATTCCACAAAGTATTCCAACCTGTTCTTGTTGTAATTCGTCATATGTATAATCTCCAATTAAATTTTTCTCCCTGTTAAATCTTATTATTGGATCAAAATTATCTTTTAATTCTTCTACCACATTACTTGTGAATATGGATATAGGATGAGAGGATGACTTTATTTTTTTATAAGCTTCTTCTGTTAATATATATTGTTGTGCTTTTGGTAGTTCTCTTGAATATCGCCTTGCTGGTACTAAACATAATTCATCTATATTATTGTTATTTATTGCTGTTTCTATAATGCTTTCTGGAATTAATTCTTTATTTAAAATTTTGAGAGATTGATTTTTCGTATTTGAACATATAACTGTTATTAAATTATGAATTTCTTGTGGATGCTCTAAAAAATAATCTTCGTTTATTTTTAATCTGCTGCCTTCAATTATAAATGGATGTTCTTTATCAGTTTTGATCCTTTTTACTATTTTATCAGACATACTTATTACTTCATCTTTGGCTATAGCAATACTAGATATATTTAATTCTTCTTGACTTTCAATTATTTTATCTATAGTCCATACTTCGCCCGTATTTATGTCTAATATTTCTATATATTTTCCTTCTTCCATAATTATTGTCTCCTTTTTATATCATAGTATTTATTTACTTTTCATTAAATTTTTTTATAAGTTTTTTCCACTAGATTGTGGATAAATAGTGTCAAATTTATTTTCTTCATTTTCATAAATTACTTCTCCAGTTGTTGCATTTTCTATTGTTCTTTTTGGAAACATTCTTGATTGTCTTTCTTTATTTACTTCTATTAAGTAATTTCTATACTCTTCTTCTTGTTTGATATCTAAATTCAAAACATTTTTATTTACTACCATTGCAGCATCTATTATTGTACTACCAGAAATTTGGTTATTTACTTTAGAGCTAAAATAGCTTCCTAATTCTTTAATTGCTGATATAACATCAGAGTAAAATGTTTCTTTTACACCTATAGTTGTTGATGGTATATTATATTTCTGGGTAATTTCTTTATATTTTTCTACATCAATTACCTTTATTGTATCAAGTAATTTGTGAATAAAGTCTAAATAGGTTTCTAAAACTTTATCTTTTATGTGTTTTATTTCTTCTTTATCTTTGCATTTTGAAATGTAGTTTGTTATTTCAATACTTGTATCCATATTATTTGATAAAGGTATTTCTAAATTTTTCGATAATGCATTATTTAGAATATATTTAACTTTATCAGTAAATTCTTGTTCTGTTTCTGAAAATAGTAATTCATCTGCATTGTAATAGATTTCATTGATTTTACTTGCTATTAATCTATTTCCATAATTCATCTCTTTTGATGTAAGTGCTACAAAGTTATAATAGTCTTGTTCTTCACTATTATCCCAAGTTGGATCTGCTATGTAATAACCATCTATATTGTATTTAGGGTCTTTCATACTATAAGCAACTCTTGCGTGATATTCATTTTTGGTTTCTTCACCTTCTTTAACGGTTGCTACCGTTAATTTTGCAAATCTAGCTGGAATCCCTAGTTTTGTTAATAAGTCTATTAGTAAGTTTGAATAGCCTGCACACACTATGTAATCACTTTCTAATAGCTTATATAAATCTCTTGACTCTGCTCTATTCTCACTTTCTTTATATTTTTTAAATCTTTTTGTAACATTATAGGCATAAATATATTTTTCAAATGGAGAATAGTTTTTATTTTGAGCTGGTTCTATAAATCTATATAAAATATTTTCATAATACTTATATTCTGTCAATTTTATTGAATTAATTTGAGAACCTTTTATGACTATATTCAATTTATCATATTTATCATCTTTAAACATTTTTGTATGATTAAATTTTTCTTTATCGTCTGCTGTTAATTCAATATTTGATTTTATACCTAATTGGAGTAATGTATCAAGTATTTTTATGGTTTCTTCTTCATTTGCTTCTCTTATTACTATGGTCGTATCTGGTGTAATATTTTTTACTTTTTCTTTTTGTTCTTCTGATATTTCTGAATATATATATAAGTTCATTATTTAATCACCACCTTCTATTGCCTTTTTCTTCCACAATTTTTACAAAATTTTGATTCATATTTTGCTCCACAATTTGGACAGTATGCTTCTTCATAATTATTATTTTCTATAATAGGTTGTTCTATTATACTTTCTTGTGAAGTCTTGTTTAATAGTTTTATTATAAAATATAATAATATTATTAAACAAATTATTGTTATAAGTAAACTTAAATAATAACTTGTTATTTCATTACTTCCGTTTAATGAATGTAATAAATAATAATCATAGGTTCCATGAAGTATTACTGGTATTAATAGACTTAGTGCTATATTTTGGTTATTTTTGTTTTTATTATATTTATTTAGATAATATCCCATTATTATTCCTAATATTGTATGAAATGGTATTGCAGTAAAAGCTCTTACTAACGCAGTTGTTAATCCTCCCATAGATACATAGAAGACATTTTCTAGTGCTGCAAACCCTAATCCTATGAATCCTCCATATAATAACATATCATAAGATTCATCATAGTATTTACTTTTGTATCCTATGTTATATAACATAAACATTTTTGCCGATTCTTCAGAAAGAGCTACAACTATATAACAATATATAATCAAATCTATTCCTTGTAAATCAGTAGCATCCCTTCTATATATATCAATAAATAATCCCATTACGTATGTTATGATTAATACTAATATTACAGATAAAGCTCCTCCTATTAATAATTTTTTAATTATTTCTTTTGGTTCTTTATTTTTATCCTTATTATAAATATAGATTGCTATTAATAATACTGGCAATAATGAATATATTAATAATGTTCTCATTTTTTCACCTACTCTTCTAATATTATTATACTAAAAATAATTAATTGTTAAAAGAAATTAATTATTTTTTTTACATTTATTATACAAAATTATTATTTAATTTTTGTATGTGAATTTATTATATTTATAGTTTTGGTTTCATAATCTAAGTATACTTCTATTTCTTCTTGTTCATTTAATTCTATTTCAATGATTCCTAATGAATCTGAAATTAGTTTATAATTACCAGGAGTAGTTACAAAATTATAATTATTAGTATCGTTTTCTTTAATATTTATTGCATCCGCTATTACATTTTCATCTCTTATTAGTACAATTGTATCTTTTTCATCTATTAAATTTGAACCATTATATGTAATATTTATTTTAGATTGCTCTTGTATTTCTTCTATTTTATTTTCACTTGATACTTGGGAACTTTCTTGGTTATTTGGCATAATTTTATTTCCTACTATTATTGAAGATAGTGTGGCTATGCCCACTATTCCTGTATATAATTTATATTTATTATTTTTTAATTTTGAGAATATTTTAATATTTTTCATTTTTGACTCCTTTATTTATTTTTTAGATCATGGTATAATGCACCAATGTATTGTAGCCCTATATTTAGTGGAGAAAAATCTTTGCTTCCATTCATTTCATCTACACTTGATATTTGTTGTACTTTTTGTTCTTTAAATTCAAAAATACCATATATATTACCATCATTATCACATTGTATTCCTTCTAATCCTGATTGTGAAAAATCTTTCATTCCAACCAATTTATAACTATCATCATTCATTTCATATATGCTTAATGTTGAATTAGCTACGCCTGATGATGAAGATAATATCATATAATCTTGACCATTTTGGTTATAAAATGTCATTCCTTGAGTTGCAATTCCTAAATCTACTGTTGATTTATTATTTTCTATTATTTTTCCATCTTTATATTCATAACTTATTTTAGTTATTTCTCCTGTTGCTGAAAATGTTGTACTATAGAGACTACCATTATAGTAATTTATTGATGCCATTCTACTTGCTTGTATATCATTTTCTATTCTACAATTTTTCAAATCATCATTGGTTAGATCTATTACGTATGGCATATCTATATTTTTTTGAGTTGTATTTATTGCATCCTGCAATAAATTATAGTCATATGTTAATACAGAACCACCTTTACCTGTTACAAATAATATTCCATTTTCTTTGTCACAACATATTCCTCCGGCATGTACTTTTTCATCTAATATAATACTTCCTTCATAGGAATTTGTATCATTATTGTAAATATATATTTTAGAATTTTCACCATGTTTATATGCTGATATGTATGTTTTTCCGTCAATTACTGTATATCCTTGGGGAGTAAATCCTTCTTCTTTGATATTATCATATTCTACTTCAGAGAAAACTTCATCTGTGTTAGTGTTTATTTCTACTTCTTCTGAGGATTGTTCTATATTTTTACTATTTATAGAGGAAATTTTGTTAGGAGTTGTTTTTTTTATTTCTTGACTTTTTAGACTAATATTTGGAATATAAAAATTTTTTATAATCGACATATGTATCACTTTATATCCTTTCCTATTATAATTTCAATATATCATTATATATTTTTATAGTCAATAGTATGACTTTAATTATACATAAAAAACGTCAATAACAAGTGTTACTGACGCTAAAATATATGTTTTTATTCTAGTCCTTCTATATCTTTCATATCTACTTCTACTTTTGTTTCTTGTCCAAATAGATCTACTGTTACATTAACTTTTTGTGTTTTTAAGTCAACATTGTCAATTTTTCCTTCCATATTTTGGAATGGTCCATCTAATATTTTTACTTTTTTACCTGTTTCTAATTCTTTTGATAAATCTATTCTGCTCATTCCCATACTGCCTAGTATTTTATCTACTTCTTGTGGTAATAATGGAATTGGTTTTGCACCTTTTCCTGATGATCCTATAAAGCCAGTTACTCCTTGAGTGTTTCTTACTATATACCATGCTTCATCTGACATAACCATTTCTATTAATACATAACCTGGGAACATCTTTTTAACTTTTTCTTTTTTTACTCCGTTTTTAACTTCTATTTCTTTTTGTTCTGGAACTACTACTCTGTAGATATTATTATGTAATTCCATAGAGTTAATCATCATTTCTAGTTTTTCTTTTACTTTGTATTCGTAACCACTAACTGTATTTACTACATACCATTCTTTTTTCATTATGCTGCCACACTCCTTAATAGAGAAATAACTAAATCTATTAGATAAAAGTAAACTCCTAAACATAGCATAAATGCTATAGTTGTAGTTGATGCTTTAACTAAATCTTTTCCTGTAGTCCATCTAATACGACCTATTTCTTTTTTTACTCCTTTAAAATATTTTGCAATACTTCCAAATATTTTTTTCATTTTTAACCCTCCAACTTTAATTAATCTAAAATAAAAACACCTCAGTGCTAATACAAATATAGCACTTATATGGTGTTTTGTCAATTTATTTGAAGATGTTTTTTGTTAAATAAGTGAAATATATATTTTATTTAATAAAATATAATTTCCTTTTTAATTAAGAGTATTTTTTAGTTTTGGAAGTAAATTTTCATTTATGTCTTTCGATACTTTTAATAGATTATCATTTATTTCGTTTATTATGTCAATTTGATTTTCTTTTCCATCTATGTTGAATTCTGTATACAAAGATTTGGAAAGTTCATTAATTTGTTCTTTTATATTAACGATCATCTTTTCTGATTTAATTAATTCATTTATTACTTGTTGTTCCATTATATCACCTTAAATTCATTGTTATGTCATCGAAACTAGTTGCTGCTTCATTCATTATTTCTTGGTATTTTGTTATAGCAGCAAATATTACCTCAAGGTACTTATCTATATTAGTGCAAAGAATCTTATAGTTTTCTATTTCTATTTTATTTTGCTCTTCTAATAATTGGCTGTTTATTAAGGATTTGTAATATGTATTTATTTTGGCATTTTCATTTATAATATTTTCCAATATTTTTTTAATTTCTATTTTGTAAAAAATAATTTTTTCTAGGCAATTGTTAAGATTGTTTTCATCTAAATATACGCTATTCAAAATATACCTCCTAGTCTTTATTATATATATTTGTTGTTATCATACTCTTCTATTATCACATTTTCTACGTTAGCAATTCTTTTTTTTATTGTATTTTCATTGATTTCTATACTTTTGTAATCATCTTCTATTTTATTTTTTAATTCTTCTATCTGTTCTTCTGCTTTTTTTAGCAACTGGGTTTGTTTTAATATCATCTTTTGTAATTCTACATCAAAAGGTACATTTATTTTTTCATGATTAACTATTAAATTTGATATTTGTTGCTTTATATTTATTATTTTGTTTATTATATCTTGCTTACTATTTAAATTACATTTAATTTTTTTTCCTAATGAGGAATAACTTATTATAATGTTATTGCCTGTTTCAATTTTTTCAGATAATTTTAATCCTGCTTTTTCAAACTTTAATTGTTCATCATTTAATTCATTATAAAATGTTTCTGAGACATTATCCTTCCAATATGTCGCTGTTTCTTTTAGGTCTTTAAACATATTTTTATATATTATTTCATATTCATTTACCATATTATTTAAATTTGTTATGACATCTTTTAAATTTTCAATATCTATTTGCAATTCCATAATTTTTTCTTCCTTTTTTGTATTGTATCATAGTTATTTTTTTAGTTCAATATTATTAATTTATTGATAACATTTTTTGAGGCTAAATTAACTTTTTATTTTTGAATGTTAATTGGAATTATACTCTTTGGACATGGATATAAAATTATAGATGTTCCATACCTTATATTAGATTCTATTACTAACTTGTTATTTTCATATGGCTGCCCAGTAGTACTATCTATCAATAGGTAATCTGTATTTTTGTTTAAACTATTTGATAAATCTGATACTGCCTTTACAATCAAATTTGTAACTTTCCATATAAATTCATTTACTGGTATAAAAATATCATAAGTTTTCATTGATTCTGGTACTATTAACTTTATCAATACTTTATTTTCCATTTTCATCAACTTCTTTTCTATAAAAATCTATTAATTTAATAATTGTTGGGCTTTTTTCTTGAATATACATTCCATAATTGTTTGTTATATCTTGCATGAACTCTCTTTTTAACATTCCTAGTTTAAATACGCTTTGATCACTAATTCCTTTACCTATCCAAATTCCATCTGATGTGTCAAAATTCTTGTTGAACCATTTTTCATAAACATATGTTTTCATATTTGATGCATCATCTACTATAATTATTCTTGATGTTCCTGTTAATTTTATTGCATTTATAAGTTTTTCAAATTTATCTGATTGTACTAAATCACTTATTGCTTTATCAAATCCATAAATTATTAACATTTGCTTCTTATTAATTTGTTTTATTTTAACAGTTTCAAAATATTTAATTAATGTATTTAACATTTTTGAAAAATCACTATAGTAAAATTTTACTATTTGTTTTATTTCCTGCAATTTTTCTGTTGCATCTATGAAAATTATATCAGTATTAGGCATTACAACAAATTCATATGTTAAACTTTTAATAAATTCTTTAATATTTTCTAATTTGTTTGATGAAATAATTGTACCTATAGTATTTCCTTCAAAATTATACTTTACTATTTCCAATTCTTCTTTTGATATTCCTATTGGAACCTCACTCATGTCTTTTATCTCTTCTTTTATAAAGTCATAATTTACTATTTCTGGTAATGTTGGTATTTTTTTTGCCCTTGTGACATTTTGTTGGTTAATTAATTTTAGTGTTTCTTCTAAATATTGTTGTTCTTGGGATTGGGCTATTTTAGCAACTTGAAATTGATGGAGCGAACCGTTATTTAATATTCCACGACCTATAATGTCTCTTAGAATTATCTTCTTTCTAGAATTAAAAATTGTAAGATATTCTGTAGGATCTTTAATTCTAAACGCATAAGTATTAGCAAAATTTTGTGATACCTTGCTACTTACTGAATTTGAGGCATTAGCGGTAAGTATATATATTATTCCTAATCTTTCAGAATCTCTTATCATTTCTGGAAGATATTCATACATTGAATTGTGACTCTCATATATAGAATCATAATTATTTAATATTACTACAATTAATGGCAATTTTTGATTGTTATTTAATATATAGTTTTTATATTCTCCACCATAATTTGAAAATAGTTTTTTTCTTTTAGCTTGTTCTTGATTTAGCATCTTTATTAAATTATTAAATTTTTCTTCTTCTCCATTAAGTACAATTCCACCAATATGAGGAAATTTTGAAAATTTCATCAGTGATTCAGAACCATAATCTATGATATAGTAATTTATTTCTTGAACTAAATGGCAGGTTACTGTTGAATAAATTATAGTAGATAGTAGCATTTCTTTTTCAAAACTATCAATACCATATATTATTGTATTTCCATCTTCTAATGGACGATATTTTACTACACCTTGTTCTTGGAGCTCTGGAGCATCATATTCTCCTACTACTGCTTCTATATTATATGGTGTTATTTTTATTTGATACTTCTGATATAAATTGTTAATATATATATCTTTGGGAATATTATCAAGCCAAAGTTTTCTTGAAGCAACATTTTCTTTTTGTGCTATTGATATTATATTTTTCATTATTGCGGACAATTGTTCTCCTTGTGCTTCTTTTTTTACAGTATTTTCTGATTGCATACTTTTTATAAATGTTCCGCAATCATCAATAACATTTATACTTTTATCCACTGACTTTACTATTTCATTTGATGGATAATATTTGGCTCCACACCAACCAGATTGACCTAATGCAAAATATTCATCATATCCTACTTGCAAATAAAATCTTCCTGTTTGCTTAATATGTGCAGCTTCTGTTCTTTTTAACATTTCTTTACTATCACTTTCGTCTTGTACTTTTAGACAAACTCTAAATTTTGTATTTGACCATATTTGATCATTTACTACTCCACTAGGTTTTTGAGTAGCAAGAATTAAATGAACGCCTAAACTACGTCCTATTCTTGCTATGCTTATTAAATTATCCATAAATTCGGGTTGTTGAGCTTTTAATTCAGCAAATTCATCACATATTATAAATAAGTGTGGTAACGGCTCTGTCACTTTTCCTTCTTTATAGAATGATTGATATTTATATATATCTATAGTACTTTCTCCTAGTTTCTCTCTGGCTTCATTGAATATTTTTTGTCTTCTTTTAGTCTCTGAATCTATACTTACTAGTGTTCTATCCATTTCTGCTTTGTCTAGATTAGTGATAGTACCTGCAAGATGAGGTAATACTATACCTTGTAATTTATTTTCAAAAGCAAATGCCAATCCACCACCTTTATAATCTATTAATATAAAGCTAACATATTCTGGGCTGTAATTTATTGCCATTGATAAAACATATGTTATTATAAATTCAGATTTACCTGAACCAGTTGTTCCAGCAATTAAACCATGTGGTCCATGATATTTTTCATGTAAATCTAAATACATTAAATTTCCCAATTCATCTACTCCAACTTCCGCTTTTAGGCTAATAGTTGGATCATTCGTTTTCCATCTATTTAATATATTTAATTGTTCTACCTTTCCAACTCTTTCCATCTCTAAAAAAGATATGCTGTTTGGTAAATATCTTATACCTTCGTCAAACTCAATTGGTATATTGGATACTATTTTTGCTATTTCCATCATGTCTATTTCACTTTTTATTTCCTCATGAAATGTTATTTGTTCTTGATGCTCAAATGAATTTTTTAAAATTGCAGCTTCGCTTCCTGTTAAAGATATAAAATTATTACATTTACTTGGTAATTTACTAAGACTATTTTCTAATAATATAATGCTTATACCTAATTTTTTCTCACTTTCTGCTATAGTATTAACAAAATCAAATTTTTTAATATCTTCATAATTATCTATTATGATAATATAGTGTGGTTTTATGTCTTTCTCGGATTTTTCTTCCATTGATAATCGTTTATTTATTTCGATATTTAGGTATTCTGAAAGAGTATGATAACTTTCTTGATTTGATGCAAAAAACCTGAAACTTAAGTCATTTGAGAATGTATGTTTTAAATATTTTGCATATTCAAAATACATTTCATTTTCTTTGGATGTAAAAAATACAAGTTTTATATCATCATAACTATAAAATGTTATAAGTTGTAATATTATATTATTTACAAAATTATAACTTTTATTTTCATTTCCCATAATAGCAGTTATTGTGTTATCGTATAATGAATATCCGATTGGAATATTATTTATATATTTATATTTATTAATTAAGTTTTCCATTTGTTTTCTAGATTGATTTTCTTCGATTGTAAAATTTTGCTCTGGATATTTTATATCAATTTCTAATTCTTTATTTCCTGTTCCTACTCTTATTAATAAAAAATCATTTTCATCTGTTCTTTTATTCCAGAATAATGTTATTTTGTTTTTTATCATATTTAAACATTCATCTAAAGATACTAAATTTTCTTTGGTTATAGCGCTTTGTTCACTATTAATTTTTATTAATTCTTGTTCTTTTTCAGCTAAATATTTATTATATTTTTCTAAGGTATTTTTTGCTAATTTATCTTCTCTATGTTTTTGATATAATTTTGTTAGCGTTGGCCATAATAATGTAGACATCAGCATACCACCGCTCATTACTAATTGAGGCCACGATTCTTGATATGTTGTTTGACCATTATTTACTCTCATTATAGTATTTACTAACATCATTGATGAACTTGCTCCCATTGTTAACATTGGACCTACTGTTAGTAGCATTGGCATATCTTCCATTTTGTTATTTTGAGGTGGAGCTTCTAATTGCAATTCTTTTTTTTCTATAAACCTTCTTAATCTTGGTGACTTAGAGAAATATGATTTTTCTTCATATAAATCTCTATCTTTTATTTCTAAATTCAAATTTTCTTTTGATGGTGTAAAACTTTTTAATTTAATGTTTGATTCTCTTTCCTTAACTTTTATATTATTTTTTGAACTTACTATAAATAAAAGGTTATTAATAATTAAAATATCAATTCCATAACTGCTGATTTTATCTCCTAATTTTATTATTGTTTCTGATAATATTCTTTTATTGTTAATATATACATAATTTTTTGGAAATGGTGTTAATATTAGTTTATTTTCTTTGCATGTAATAGAAAAATAATCCTGTGAAATACTATTATTACATTTTACTGTGCTTTTATCCGTGTTTCCTACCATTAAATTTATTGAATTATTATTGTATGAGTATGCTAAAACATTGCTTTCTTTCGAATTTGATATATATATTACGTGTATCTTATTTTCTTTTTTTAAAAAATAAAAAGTGTTTGTAGTTAATGGTAATTTGTCAACTTCTGTATTACCATTCATTATTTTAGATGTCGTTGTTGAATATATGTACCAGTTATCATTATATGCTTCTATGTTTATTAATTTTGAATCTGATTTTGTATTTTCATCGAAACTGTAGCTTCCAGATATTTCTTCAGGTAGCATAAATTCAATTATTTTATTTTCTAAATATAATGTTATTTTCATTAATCATCACAACCCTTAGTATTTATTCATAGTTTTATTATATCATAATTTTATTATTTTCGAACAGTAAAATAGCAAAAAATATATTTTGCTATTTTAAAATTAATATTAATTTATACAATATCGGTGTAAAATTACACCGAAAAATGTAACTTTATAGTTAAAATTGTTATTTTCCCTAAATTTTATGATATAATTGTATCATAGCTTGATGGTAGTTGCAGTTGTTATTAAATTTATTTAGAGAGGAGTGTTAAATATGGCTAATGATACTATTACTGCTAACAAAGAAGAAGTTAGGACATTTTGTAATAATATAAGAAATGATAATGATTCTGCGTGGAAACCGTTAATAGACACTATGAATAGTGTGACTGATTCTGTAATAGAAGCTTGGGTTGCAGATAATACTGCTGCTAGGGAAGAATTTGTAAATCCTATGTTAGCCTCTATAAGAGGTTTGAGTACAAGTATATTACCTAAGGTAGTTGAATTTAGTGATGATATGAGCGCTTTTATGGATGATTTGGATAATATTAGTGATGATACTAGTAACTAAGAAAGAGGTGAAAATATATGAATGGCACAAATGTAGATTTGGATACCTTAATTCAGGCGCGCTCAGATATTGATCAAATAATTATATCTGAACTAGATTCAAATTTGACTCAGCTTGAATCTTATTTGAAAGGTATTTCTGAAAACATTGATGGTTATGACCTAAGTGAAGTTGTAGAATTTTTTAATAGTAATATTGAAGAGGTTATTGGTCATATTACCGAAGGAATGAGTCAATTATCTAGTTATCTAGACTATAAAATAACCGAAATGCAACAAATTGTTGATAATGCAAATGCTGAGGCGAATGATAGTTTAGATTTATTAAATTCTTTAGATATTGAAAATTAATTTACTTTTTACGAAAGGAGTGTTATTATGGCTGGACGTATTAATGTAGATACTACAGTTCTTAGAGGGGCCGCTGATGACTTGGAGGAACAACATGAAGGATTGAATGATATTAATAAAAAAATTCAAAATAACATGTCACAAATGAGAGAAATTTGGCAAGACGACTCTAATGCTGCTAGAGAAGCATATGTTCAAAAAATGGAAAATGTTACTGGGGAGATTGAAACTAAATTATCTCCTGGAATTTATTCTTTATCTAATATATTGCGTGCTTTAGCACAAAATATTGATAATTGGAACAATTTACGTGACTAAAGTTGCGTTAAAGGAAGGAGTGGTGTTATGGCTACAAAAATAGAATTATCTGAAATGAAAGATTTAAAAGACGAGATACATGAAAATGGAACATCATATGGTGAATTACTTAGTGATATAAAAAATACACTTGGTACAGTTATTGGTGCATTGGAAGGTACTTCATATGGTGATATTTATGGTACAGCATTGAATACTAAAACACAAATTCAAAAAATTCAAAATATTTGTTATGGTGCTCTTACTGCTTCAGAAAATTATTTATTGAAGAAAATATCTCAATACGAATTAGCTGCTAATTCAGCATATGAGAAACTAAATGCTGCAGTAGATGATCTAATGAGCATTTGGGATAACGTAGATATGACTACATGGCAAAACGTGTAATTTTATTATGTTAATTTAAGATTGATTTTTTCAATCTTTTTTTAATTTTTATATAATTAAATATTATAATAGATTATAGCATACAAGTGTATTAATAATCACTGATGATGAATTAGTGTATATTTGACTATTTTACATCTAGTTTTATAAATACTAACTTTGTTGTAAAATTATTGTAAAAATTTATGTAAATCGTTGAACTTATTTTATATTCAATATATAATTTATATAGATAGAGGAGGAATATCATGGATAAAAATTATATTGCTGGATTTGAACCTGTTAAAGAAGCTTTATATGAAAATATTGAGAATACTATTGCTCTTTCTTACTCATATATGAAAAAAAATAACATATAACTACTCTCAATATGTCACTCTTTCTCTTTTGGTTATCAGTAATATTTAAATTTTTTTATTGTTTGAATTATTATTTTTTTATTATCGAATTCCGTCGTTAACTCATTTTTTTGTATCTAAGTCTAATGTTTCTATTGTTGTCCAACCAATTGGAGTATCACCTTCATATATTAATGCTGTTCCATCAGCATATATTAATGCTGATAGTTCTTTGTCCGTTTGCTCTGAGTTTTGGCTTTCTATTTTGATGTCAGCGTTATTTTGAGTACTTAATTTATTTGGATATATTTCGTCATGGTTTATATTGAGCTTATTAATTTTTACCCGTCTGATGGTTTCCATAATCACACCTCTTTTGCTTTATTATTCTTTTTTAGAAAAATTACATATAATTAATTTATCTAAAGAAAAATAATAAGACATTATTATCTTTCTTTTTGAGTCATTAGTTTGCACTTTGTTGTGCTTTAGAAAGCTCATCTGCTGCTTCTGAATTTGATTGGATTTCATTTGCATATGCATCTAATACATCTTTAGCACTCTCTAATAGTGCTGTAAAATCAGCAGTCATGTTTGCCAAATACTTCCCGCTCATTCCGGAAACAATAACGGTTGATATATTACTTTTCATATCTATCAATGTTTCGTTGATTGAGTTTGCAACAGGTAAATATCCTGTTTTATATAAGTCTTCTACTTCAGAAGCATCTGGAGTTTTAAATACTGTGGCTGGTGTCCAAGTAACATTAACATTACTTATTGGTGTATAACTTGGTTCAGGGACTGTTTCTTCATCTTGACCTACTAGAACTTGATTTACACCTCTTGTAAATTCTTCAAGTGCCGTTGGTATCTTCTCGTTGACTTGTTTAATGCAATCATTTATTGGTACACAAATTTGCAACATGAACGTATGGGCTTTTTGTGATGACCAATATGGTGTAATTGCATTTATAAAATTTGATCCTAATTGTGGAAATAGTTGTCCTAATTTTTTTGAATTGCATTCGAATTCAAACAATTGTCTTTTAATTATATCTGGATCTATTGTTGCCATTTATATCATCTCCTTCTTATAAACAATAGCATGGCATCTACTGTTTATTTAATTATTGCATTATTCTAACTTTTTTTCAAGCGTTTTTTGTTGTTTTTTTGTTTTATTGCTTATTTTTACAACAAGTTAATGATGTTTGTATTTTTTTGCTTACTTTTGCAATAAATTAATACTTTTATAAATTTTATTTATTGTTGCTCTATTTTTTATTGCAATTTTTTTACCAGTTATAATTATGTATAATTCTGTTCCATTTCTTATATCTGTATTAATTACTATTTCATTTTGATCATATATTTTACCAGTGCTACTATTTATTAGGATATATTCACTTGTACCGCTAAAATTGCCATTACTTATATTGCCAACAATATTTGCTAATAATTTTTCTATTGCATAAACTCTTTCATTTACCGGAATAAAGAAATTATATGTTTTATCTATTTCGGGTATATTTAATTTTATTAAAACTTTATTATTCATTTTCTTCACCATCTTTAGTAACATAATCTATTAATTTAATACAAGTATTTTCTCCACCTTCTATTTTATAGCCCATATTATTATTTAATGGAAGCTTTAATTCTTTACTCATTGTATTAACTCTGAATGCGCTTTGATCTGTTATTCCTTTACCTACCCAAATTCCATATTGTAAGTTAAATAAACTTTTAAACCACTGCTCATAAATATAGTCTTTTACTTTATCTGGTGTTTCTACAACAATAAATCTAATATTTTCTGCATTTTTAACTTTTTTGAAGAAATCATCAAATTTTTTAGTTTCTACTTCGTTTAAGAATTTTCCAAATCCATATATTACTATTATATAATTTAAAGATTGATTATTATTTTCTAATACTTTGTCAAAATATTTATCTATTGCTTCAAAGCTTTCTTTTAATTTATCATTGTATAAATTTTTTACATAATTATGTAGCAATTCAAACTTCTTTGTTCCATCTATTGTTAGTACAACATTATTTTTTATACAAGATAATGTTTGGATAAGGCTTATTATAAATTTATCTGTATTACCTAATTTATAAGCACTTATTAATGTTCCATTATATTCTTTAAAGTTATATTTAACTACTTCCATATCATTTTTAGATATTCCAATAGGTATATCTTCAATAGTACTAATTTCATTTTTAATATTTTCAAATCTTACTATCAATGGTAACTCAGGAATTTTTTTAGCAGTTTCTTTGTATTTTTCTTTAAGACTATCTCTATATTTTAATAAATAATCATTTAAATTTTCATCAGGATTAATTATATATGCAGTTTGAAATTCATGAGTATTATCTGACTTAAATATTCCTCTTCCTTCATTATCTCTTGGAGTTAATTTTTTCTTAGTATTAAATATTGATAAGTATTCATATATATCTTTTAGTTTGAATGCAAACATCTTTTTAAAGTTTTGAACTATTTTTTGTGAGATAGAAGAAGATCCTGTTGTTGTTACAATAAAGACAATTCCATATCTTTCTGAATCTCTTGTTAAAGCAGGAAATTCATCATAGTTAAACGAATCATGGGCTTCAATTATTCCTGGATAATTATTTATTATAATCGAAATTATAGGTAATTTGTTATTTGTAGATTTTTGATAGTTTTCAAATTCTCCACCATAATTTGATAATATTTTCTTTCTGCTATTAATTTCTTCTTTAATTAATTTTATTAGATTATTAAACTTTTCTTCATCTGCAGATAATACAACTCCTCCTACATGAGGTATTCCTTCAAATATTTTTAAAGATTCTGATCCATAATCAATAATATAATGATTTATTTCTTCAGGTTTATAATACAATGTTGTTGAATATATTATAGATTTAAGAAGTAATTCTTTTTCTGTACTATCTAATCCATATATAATAGCATTACCATCTGCTAAGTAATTATATTTTAATAAACCTTGCTCTTGGTTTTCTGGAATATCATACTCTCCTATTATTGCTTCTACATCTAGTGAATTTTCTTTTCTTTTTATATTATATTTTTTAATTATTTCATCAATTAAAATAACTGGTGGAATATTTTCTAACCATAGACGATCTGCTTTTTTATTTGTTTGTTTAGAAATTGCTATTATTTCTTTCATTATAGCTGCTATTTGTTCTCCTTGAGCTTGTTTAGAATTACCTGATGATGGCTTTACACTCTTTAGAATTTGTCCACAGTCGTTTATAAAATTTACCGATTTATCAACTGTTTTAATAACTTTATCTGATGGAAAATATTTGGCACCACAATAGCCTGATTGTCCTAATTCAAATATTTCATCCATACCTACTTGCAAATAGAATCTACCTGCTTGTTTTATATGAGCTGCTTCTGGTCTTTTTAACATTTCTTTACTATCTGCTTCACTAGCAACTTTTAAGCAAACTCTAAATTTTGTGTTTGACCATATTTGATCATTTACAACACCACTTGGTTTTTGGGTTGCTAGTATTAAATGTACTCCTAATGATCTACCTATACGGGCAACACTTATTAGATTATCCATAAATTCTGGTTGTTGTGCTTTTAATTCAGCAAATTCATCACATATTATAAATAAATGTGGTATTGGCTCTGTTAATTTACCTTCGCGATAAAAGTTTTCATATTTGTAAATATCTATTGTACTTTCTCCAAGTTTATCTCTTGCTTCATTAAATTTAGCTTGTCTTCTTTTTACTTCGCTATCTATACTAACAAGGGTTCTATCCATTTCTGCCTTATCTAGGTTTGTAATAGTACCTGCTAAATGAGGTAAATATACTCCTGTCATTTTATTTTCAAATGCTCCTGCTAATCCTCCACCTTTATAGTCTATTAGTATAAAACTTACATACTCTGGAGAATAATTCATTGCCATAGATAATATATATGTTATTATAAATTCCGATTTACCTGATCCTGTTGTTCCTGCAATTAAGCCATGTGGTCCATGATATTTTTCATGTAAATCTAGATACATCAAATTGTTATTATTATCTACCCCAACTTCTGCTTTTAATGAAGATATTGGATCATTTGTATTCCATCTATTTAAAATATTTAATTGTGATACCTTACCTACTTGTTCCATTTCCATGAATGAAACTGATTCTGGCAATTGTGATACTCCTTCTTCAAATTCAATTGGTATATTTGCTAGAATTTTAGCTATATTCATCATGTTGATGTTATAATCTATTTCATTTGTAAATGTATATTGTTCTTGTTTATCTGTTTTATTTTTTAGAACTACAAATTGACTTCCACTTAGAGAAATAAAATTACTACATTTACTTGGTAATCTAGATAATTTATTTTCTATCATTACTAGAGAAAATCCTAAATTATCTTCACTTTCACTAATTGTTTTTATAAAGTCATATCTTTTTATACTATTATAATCATCTGTTATTATTATGTAATATGGCTTTGGTACATCCTCAGACTTACTATTTTGCCTGTTCATTACTTCAATATTTAAATATTCTGCTAAGTTCTTTTTACTTTGATCTTCAACTGCAAAAAATCTAATTTGTTTATTATTTGAAAATGTATGATTTAAATATTTTATATACTCCCAATCATTTTCATATTCTTTCATTGTAAAAAATACTATTTTTATATCTTCATAACTATAAAAAGTTAATAATTGTAATAATAAGTTGTTTGTGAACGCTACTGTTTTGGCTCTTTCACCCATAATTGCTACAATATTATCTTCATATAAAGAATAACCTATAGGAACATTAGGGATATATTCATATTTTTTTACTAAGGCTTCTGCATCTTTTCTTAATTCATTTACTTCTACAGTAAATCCTTCTTCTTGATAATCTACTTCTACTTTAAGTTTTTCATTTCCTATTCCTAATCTTACTGTTAAGAAATCTGATTGATCTGATCTTCTATTCCAAAATAACATTCCTCTTGTTTTTATTTGTTCTAAACAATCTTTTAAAGGAATTAAATTTTCTACTAGTATATCATGCTGTAATTTTTTTTCATTTGCAAACTCAAGTTCTTTTTCCTGAAGAAATTGATGATATTTTTCTTTTGTTTCTTTCTCTTTTACTTTTTTTCTATGTTTATTATATATATTTGTTATAATAGGCCATAGCATAGATGAAAGTAACATAGCAACTCCAGATACTAACTGAGGCCATGAACTTTCAATATCTGTTTGACCTGAATTTAATTTTAATATTGTATTCAAAAGAGTTGTTAATGATGTGATTCCCATTGTTAACATAGGTGCTATTGTCATAATCAATGGCATTTCATCATTATCATTATTTTGTGGGGGAGCATCTATTTTAATTTCTTTTTCTTCTATGAATCTTCTCAATATTGGTGCTTTAGAAAAATACATATCTTCTGTATATAAATCTTTATCTTTTATTTCTTCTGTTGGTCTTATTCTTTGCTGAATATATTTAAATAGCTCTATATGAGCAATTTTGTCATTAATCTTAACTCTCTTATTGGGATTATTAATTAATAATAATCCATTTAAAAATGTTATATTCAAGTTGAATATACTTAATTTATCACCTACATTTATATTATATTCTTGATTTTCTAATCTTTTGTTATTTATATATATAAGTGTATTTGTTGATGCTTCTAAGACTAACTTATTTTCTTTGTAAGAAATTTTTGCTACTAATGAATTTATAAATTGATTGTTATATACAATATTACATGAATTATCATTTCCTATTAACATATTTAATTCTTGACTAAATTTATATGTCATCATTTTATCATTTTTAGTTATATTAATATATATTAAATATACTTTATCAAATCTTTTAAGATTTATATACATATTATCAGAAATTTCTTTTTCTTTTTTTTCTATATTATTATCTACTATTTTTGTATCTTCAGTCGAATAAATATACCATTTATTATCTCTTGCTTCTATATTTATTAGTTTTGATTCTTCATTTGGATTTTCATCAAAAGTGTAATTTCCAGAAATTTCTTGTGGTAATTCAAAATTTATAAGTCTATCATTTAAAAACAATGTTATTTTCACACTATCACCCTTTTTTCTATTATGTTTATTTAAAATTTGCGAAAGTTTTTAATATTATTTGTAAACTTTCGCAAAGAATATAATATAAATCTATTTTTCTTTATGAATTTTTTGAACTTTTGTTCTTGATCTTGATGTAGTATTACTTTCTTTTCTGTTTCTTATTTTATGTGGTCTTATCTTTATTGTTTTAATATCTTCCTTTGGTTGTTCTTCAGTGCAATGACATTCTTCACAATGACATGGTTCTGCTTTTTGTTTATTTTTACCTTCTAATATTTCTAAATAACTTCTAAATTTAGATAGATATTTAGATAAATATGGTATTTCATAATCTTCATAGTTATATGTTTTTACTATTGCTACTATTCCAAATATTGTTATTGTTATTGCTATTATAGTTGCTAAAATTGATATTACTCCTACTAAAAATAATGATCCTGTTATTATCATATTATATATATCTTGAGATTTGCTAGGCGCAAATATTATTAAAAGCATATATACTGCTACTGATAATAATGAACTTACTAAATATAATAATGTTGCTTGAGCTGATTGTTTTTTTACAAATTCATTTTTTGATTCACATAAATATATTATTAATGGAATTATCCATGCTAAATAGCATAATATATGGAGCCATCTGAAAACTAATCCTCCTAAATATGCGATTAATACAACTATATTGGCATCTAAATTTAATATTGATGATTTTTTATTCATAATTTTACCTCACTTTCTACTCTACAGTTTTATTATACTATAGTTTTATTTAGAGTGCAATTGATTTTTTAGTATTTTTGGAGTATAATTTTGATAAGTTTTATTGGAGGGATACGTATGAAATTATATAATACAATGAATAAAGGAGTAGAAGAATTTAAACCTAGAGATGGTAAAAAGGTTAGAATGTATACTTGTGGTCCAACTGTATATCATTATGCTCATATTGGTAATTTAAGGACTTATATATCTGAAGATATTTTAGAAAAAGGTTTAAAATATTTAGGATACGATGTTGATAGAGTTATGAATATTACTGATGTTGGTCATTTAGTAGGTGATGGGGACTCTGGAGAAGATAAGATGCTTGTTGCCTCTAAAAGAGAACATAAGAGTTCTATGGATATTGCTAAATTCTATACTGATGCATTTAAGAGTGATTGTGAAAAATTAAATATAAGATGGCCTGATACTGTTAGTCCTGCTACTGATAATATAGATGAATATATTAAAATTATTTCTAAATTACTTGAGGATGGATATGCTTATATTAGTGATGGTAATGTTTATTTTGATACTTCTAAATATGATGACTATTATCATTTATCTGGTAGAAATCCAGAAGATTTAATGGTAGCAGTTAGAGAAGATATTAAAGAAGATACTTCTAAAAAGAATCCTTTTGATTTTGGTCTTTGGTTTACTAATTCTAAATTTAATAATCAAGAATTACAATGGGATAGTCCTTGGGGTAGAGGATACCCTGGTTGGCATATTGAGTGCTCTGGTATTAGTATTAAATATCTTGGTGAATATTTGGATATTCATTGTGGTGCTGAAGATGCTATATTTCCACATCATACTAATGAGATTGCACAAAGTGAATGTTATTTAGGACATAAATGGTGTAATTTTTGGGTTCATATGGGATTTTTAAACGATAAAAATGGTAAGATGAGTAAGAGTAGGGGAGAGTTCTTAACTGTTTCTTTATTGGAGGAAAAAGGATATAATCCTTTGGCTTATCGTTATTTATGTTTAAATAGTTATTATCATAATGCTTTGACTTTTAGTTATGATATATTAGATGGCGCTATGAATGAATATAAAAAGTTAAAAAATAGAGTGCAAGCAATAAAAAATGAAGGGAAACTTGAGATTGATAAGTTTAATATGTACAATGATAGATTTAAAGATGCACTAAGCAATGATTTAAATACTTCTTCTTGTATTACTATAATGTATGATGTGCTAAAAGATAGTGATATGTCTGGTACTACTAAAATAGAATTAATTAAGTCTTTTGATAGTGTTCTTAGTTTAGACTTGCTAAAAGAAGATGAAAATATTATAGATGATGAACTAAAAATATATATTGAAAATATGATTAATAAAAGAAATGAATACAAAAAAAATAAAGATTTTGTTAGCGCTGATAAAGTAAGAGATGAACTTTTGCAAAAGGGAATAGTTATTAAAGATACTAGAGAAGGAACTGTTTATGAGGTAAATTAAAGAATAGAGCAATAAATGCTATGATTTATTGCTCTATTTTTTCTTTTTCTTATATTTAATGCAAGAATCTACAAAGTTATCAAATAATGGATGTGGTCTTGTTGGACGTGATTTAAATTCTGGATGGAATTGACATCCTATAAAAAATGTATTTGTTGGTAGTTCTACTATTTCTGTCAAGTTTGCTTGTTCATTAATTCCTGAAAATACCATACCATTACTAGTTAATAGTTCTTTATACTTATTATTAAATTCATATCTATGTCTATGTCTTTCTAATATTTTATCTTGTTTGTAACATTCATAAGCTTTAGTACCTTTTTTTAATGTACATTCATAGTTACCTAATCTTAAGGTTCCTCCCATATTAATAATAGTTTTCTGATCTTGCATTAAATCAATTATAGGTTCATTACATAACTCATCAAATTCTGTGGATGAGGCTTCTTTTAAACCACATACATTTCTTGCAAATTCTATTACTGCTAATTGCATTCCTAGGCATATTCCTAAGTATGGGATATTATTAGTTCTAGCATAGGTTATGGCTTTTATTTTTCCTTCTATTCCGCGATTACCAAATCCTCCTGGAACTAAAATTCCTTTCGAATTTTTAAATACTTCTTTTAAGTCTACATTAGGTTCTTCTAATTCTTCAGAATCTACCCAATTAATATTTACTTTTGTTTTATATTTATATCCTGCATGATGAAGAGATTCCGCTACTGATATATAAGCATCATGTAGTTCTACATATTTTCCTACTAATGATATTTCTACTTCATCTTTTAAGTTATCTGTTGTCTCTATTAATTTTTTCCAAACTGTTAAATCACTTTCTTTAAGTGGTAGTTCCAATTGTTTTAAAACTATTTCATCCATTTTTTGATTATAATAATTTATTGGAATTTGATATATATTTTTAACATCTAAACTTTCTATTACATTTTCTTTAGGAATACTACAGAATAATGAGATTTTTTCTTTTTGAGAATTTTCTAGAGGAATAGGACTTCTGGTTACTATAATATCTGGTTGGATTCCCATACCTCTTAGTTCTATTACACTGTGTTGTGTTGGCTTTGTCTTTAATTCATTTGAACCATAGATATATGGTATTAATGTTGTATGAATGAACAAAGTATTATTTTTTCCTAGTTCATTTCTAATTTGTCTTAATGATTCTATAAATGCTTGTGATTCTATATCTCCTATAGTTCCTCCAATTTCTGTTATAACGATATCTGCTTTAGATGATAATCCAGCTTCATATACTTTATTTTTAATTTCGTTTGTTATGTGTGGTACTATTTGAACTGTTGCTCCTAAATAGTCTCCTTTTCTTTCTTTATCTATTACTGATTTATAGATTTTTCCAGTAGTTATATTTGAAGTATAATTTAATTCTTCATCAATAAATCTTTCATAATGACCTAAATCTAGGTCTGTTTCTGTTCCGTCTGCTGTTACAAATACTTCTCCATGTTGGTATGGAGACATAGTTCCAGGATCTACATTAATATATGGATCAAATTTTTGCATAAAGATTTTGTATCCTCTTTGTTTTAGTAGTAATGCTAAGGATGATGCTGTTATTCCTTTTCCTAATCCTGAAACTACACCTCCTGTTACAAATACATATTTTGTCATAATAATAAAAAAACACCTCAACTCTCATACGAGAACCAGCGGCTCTATTTAAGTATAGCAAATATTTTAATACTTGTAAATTAGTCAAGGTGATATTTTAATAATATTTATGAAAGAGGCATATTTTTAAAAGAAGTACAAACGAATATTGGGGAGTAGCAATTATAATTAATGTTTAAATATATGAATAATTGCCTCTTTCGTTTTGAATAATACCATATTTAATTTAATTATACAAATTGATGTTTTTTAATTTTTAATACTCATTAATATTAGTTATTAATATATTGATATACTTTGGGAATTAGATTTTAAATTTCTATTTAGAGGTTCTTAAATTTTTGATTAATTTTTAAGACTAATTTTTTAAATTACAGAAAAAATACTTTTTTACTTTATAATATTATTATATCTATATAACATAGTTATTACTTCTTCTCTAGTACAGTTTTTATCTGGTGAGAAGGTAGTTGTAGTTGTTCCATTAGTTATTCCTTTATTAGCAGCCCAATTTATGGCATCATAATATGATGAATTTGATTTAACATCAGCAAAATTATTTGTGGAATTTACTTTTGGACTTCCTGCATACCTATATAACATTGTAACAAATTGTGCTCTAGTAATTGATGAATTTGGACTAAAATTTTCTACTGTTGTTCCATTAGTTATTCCTTGTTCTTTTCCCCATTTAATTGCCTGTGCATACCATGCATCTTTTGATACATCTATAAATCCAGTATCTATATTTGATTGTTTTAGACTGTTAGTACTAACTAAATTGTCTACAAGAACATCACCAGGTCTATTGGAATAACGCCATAGTAAAGTTATTGCTTCTGCTCTAGATATTTCTTTTCCAATTCCAAAATTATTTTTATCAGTTCCATATGTAATACTATTTTTATAAGCCCATTCTATAGCTTTATAATAATAGCTATTCTGGTTTACATCATTAAATGGAATTTTGTCTATCTGAAAATTTTGAATTAAAGTTCTTCTTGATTGATCATCAAAATATATGTCTTGTTTAGTATAATTAATTGGAGTACCATCTTGGTCTGTAGTATCTGTGGTAGAAGTACAATTTATGTAACTTGTATCATTGGCTCTTCTTCCTCCAAAATTATATAAATTACCTGTAGCGGTGCTATTTCTTACGATAAATCCTTTCGATGAATTTGCTTGATAATATCTATTGAATATTCCTTGATGTTCAAAAAAGTACCCATATTTTTTATTTCCGATTGATTTACAGTTTTCTATTATTACTGACTCTTCATTACTATATCCAGTACCTATTCCAAATCCAGATGCCCCTTCAGAATTAGCACTAGCATTTTTCCCGCAATTAATTGCAGTACTGTTAGAAATTTTTCCGTTTATAATATTATCCATACCAAAGCCTGTGGCGTCGGTATTTTGAATAGTAATATTGTTCCAAAAACAATTTCTACATAAGTTTATCATAAATCCTTTTCCTGATGTATTGTAATTTTTACCTCTAACACTAATACCATCTATTATGAAATTGCTAAAACTTACATTTTCTAAATATTGCGGATTAGTTCCTTGTGAGTCAATTAGTTCATTATAATAAAACATATCTAAACCATATTCAATTGTATTTTCTTTAGCATATGGTTTTAATATTGTTGATATTTCTTTGGAAGTTCCTGCTCCTGTTATATTTACGTTGTTTGAAAGCTTAATTACGTAGTCTTCATTACCTTTGGTATTACTTCCTCCTTTGGTAAAATAATATACTCCTTCTTTTAGGGTAATTACTTCATTTTCTTCTGCTGAATCCACTAATAATTGTAATACTTTTGTATTATGTTCCATAGCTTTTAGTTCTTCATCTGTTACGATATTATCACTTAAAAAATCTCCTTCTATTAAATATTCTTCACCTTCCTTTGTGCTATTTGATGCTTTATCTAGGTCTTTTTTTTCTACTTTTATAGTAGTATTTTCAAATATATCTTTTTTAGAATTTATTTTTTTAACTTTATAATATGTATTTTTTGAATAAATATAATATGTTGTTAAAATAATAACTATTAATATACCAGATATTAACATGGGATTATTTCTAAATAATTCTTTAATTTTTTTCATAGTTTTCTCCTTGTCAAATTAGGGCTATTATAGCATTTATATTAGAAGTTGTAAATTGATTAAACAAATAATATGTGATAAAATTTTATTAGAGGTAGTAGGGATGAAAGAAAAAATTAAAATTATTAAACCTAAAGTTAGTAAATATATTGATAGTATTACATTAACAAAAGATATGATTAATGACGACATAATAGATGCTTTAATAGAAAGTCAAGATATTGATTTTGATATTAGTAATATAGAATTTAATGGATGTATATTTAAAAATATTGATTTTAGTAAGTGCAAATTTGATAATATCAATTTTTTGGATTGTATTTTTGAACATTGTGATTTGTCTAATAAGGACTTTTCTAATAGTTCAGTTCATAGGGTATCATTTAATAAATGTAATATGACTCTTACTAATTTTATTAATAGTGGAATTAGTGATGTTACTATAGATGAATCTAAGTGTAGTTATATCAATTTTGCTAGTAGTAATATAAAACATTTTAAAATAAGTAATTCTGTTATTAATGAAGGGAGATTTATTGATATTGAGGGAAATGATTATTATTTTGATAACTGTGATTTTAGTAAGTCAGAATTTTTTGATATTTCTTTAAATGGCGTTGATTTTAGTAATTCTATTATTGATGATATTAGGATAAATACTAAGGATGTAAAAGGGATAATTGTTAATCCTAATCAAGGAATTATGCTTCTTAGTTTGCTTGGAATTGAAATAAAGGATTAAATATGCTATAATTGGGGTAAATGAGGAGGAAATGAATATATGGAAAATAATAATATGGATTTAGTAAAACAAATTGATGAAGAAACAGCTTTTTTAAGTAGAGAAATAGAGAGTCATAAGAGAGATTTTAGTAATCTTGAGTATCATGATGCTTATCCAAAGAGATTAAAAACTTTAAAGGATACTAGAATATTAATAAATTTTCCTACTAGTGATGAAGATAAAATTTATATTTTACGTGCTGCTAGTATATTAATTGATAGAGATGCTGAAGGAATAGATAGATTTGCTGCTACTAAAAAAATCATGGAATTAGCAGATAAGTATAATATTTATAACAAGAAGAAACCTGGTGACTCTTTTGCAGAAGAAGAAGTTAAGCCTAGGGGAAGATAAAATATGAGTGATAATGGTAATTTAGGGTATAGTTATAATAAGGTTATTAGATGTTTAAAGTATTATAAAGCTCTTTTAAATAATAAGATTAAATGTAATGTTTCTGAAAATCAGGTGCTTGCTTTACATGAAGCTTATAATATTTTAAGAAATGCTAAGAAATACAATTCTGATGTCGTTAATAGTGCTATAGGTGTTTTTGATCGTTTTGAAAGAGATAATCGTTATTTATGTAAAATAAATCAAAATTTTAATCGTAGAAAGAAAAAGTAAATTTAATAGTTAAAATGAGCATATTTGCTTATTTTTTATTTTTTTGTTATAATAGTTGAAATGAGGAGGAGATATGCTCATGAAAATTACTGGTGTTGATTTTGTTACTTCTGCTGTTAGGAAGAGTCAATATCCTGAAGATAAAAAGGCAGAATTTTTAATGATTGGTAGAAGTAATGTTGGAAAGAGTAGTTTTATTAATACTTTAGTTAATAGAAAAAATATTGCTAGAATTAGTTCTATTCCAGGTAAAACTCAAACTTTAAATTTCTTTTTGATAAATGATAATTTTTATTTAGTTGATGTTCCTGGATATGGATTTGCTAAAGTTAGTAAAAGTCTTAAGAATAAATTTGGAGTAATTATAGAAGATTATTTAAAAGATAGAGAAAATTTAAAGATGGTATTTATGTTGGTAGATTTTAGACATAAACCTACTAATGATGATGTATTAATGTACGATTATTTGAAATATTATAAAATACCAGTTACTATTATTGCTACAAAGAGTGATAAGGTAAGTAAAAATAGTTATGTGAAGAATGAAAAAATTATTAGAGAAACTTTAAATTTAGATGAAAATGATGATATTATTTTGTTTTCTTCTGTTAGTAAACTTGGAAAACAAGATGTTTATCAAAAAATAGAAAATATTATAGGTGTTTAACATAATTTTATTTTTATCATAAATTATTCTAGGTGGTTTGATGATTTTATCTAGGATAGGAGAGAATAATTATTTAGTTAAGATACCTAATGTCAGTGAATATTTTTCCCTTGATGAAGATAATATGTTAGATTTCTTTAAGGTTGTATTTGGTAAACTAATTAAAAAATACAAAATTAGAGGAGATGTTATAATTAATTTTTATTTAGATCCAATGTACGGGATTATAATGGATGTTTATAATAAAAATTTATATGGTAATAATATTAATACTAAAATAATATTCCATTTAGATTGTAACTTTTTAATAGAAGTTGATTATTTTAATTGTAAAAAGAATACTCATTTATATTATTATAAAAATAAGTTTTATAAGGTTTATGATAATGATAGTATTTATGATGGAGAGATTATTTATAATGTAGAAGAAATTATAGATAATGGAATTAGTTTATATACATAAGAGGTGATAATTATGAAGATGCCTACAGTTGCTTTAGTTGGAAGGCCTAATGTTGGAAAAAGTACAATATTTAATAGATTAGTTGGAGAGAGAATATCAATTATTGAAGATACTCCTGGTGTTACTAGAGATAGAATTTATGGTGATGTTAGTTATTTAAATTATAAATTTCACTTGATTGATACTGGTGGAATTGATGTTAGTAAAGAGTTGTTTAATGATGAGATTAAAATTCAGACTAGTATTGCTATAGACGAAGCTGATATTGTTGTATTTATTGTCGATGGTAAGGAAGAATTAAATAGAAATGATTTTGTTATTAGGGATATGCTTAGAAAAGCTAATAAGGAAGTTATAGTTGCCGTTAATAAGATTGATAGTAAAAAAAGAGAAGACAATATTTATAATTTTTATGAATTAGGTTTTGGAGATGTTATTGGAATTAGTGGTGAACATAATATTGGTATTAGAGATTTGGAAGATAAAATTGTTTCTTACTTTAAGCCAGTAGAGGATAATGAATATAGCGATGATAAAATAAAATTTTGTATCATTGGTAGACCTAACGTTGGTAAGAGTAGTTTAGTAAATGCTATATTAAATGAAGATAAGGCTATAGTGAGTGATGTTGCTGGTACTACTAGAGATGCTGTTGATACTGAATTTAGATATGAAGGAAAAGATTTTGTTGCTATTGATACTGCTGGTATTAGAAAAAGTGGAAAAGTTTATGAAAATATAGAAAAATATAGTGTTCTTAGAAGTATGAAGGCAATAGAACGCAGTGATGTGTGTGTTGTGGTAATTAATGCTGAAGAGGGAATTATTGAACATGATAAGCATATTGCAGGATATGCTATAGAGGCAGGAAAGCCTGTTGTGTTAGTTGTTAATAAATGGGATACTGTTAATGATAAAAACGATATAAAATCATTTACTACTTTAGTTAGAAATGAATTTCAATTTTTAAGTTATGTTCCTATTGTATTTTTATCTGCTTTAACTAAGAAAAGAATTCATACTTTAATGCCAGAGGTGTGTAGAGTTTATGAAAATTCTAAAAAAGAGATTAAAACTAGTTTATTAAATGACGTTATTAGAGACGCTGTTATGTTAAATCAACCACCTTCTTACAAGGGTAAAAGATTGAAAATATATTTTGTTAATCAATCTGGTACTCAGCCTCCAAAATTCACTATGCATGTTAATAGTAAAAATTTAGTTCATTTTTCATATCAAAGATACTTGGAAAATAAAATTAGAGAAAATTTCGATTTAGAGGGAACACCTATTATTATTCAATTTAAAAATAAAAGTGAAGAATATTAAAAGAGTTATCAACAAATTTGTTGATAACTCTTTTACCACTTTTTACCTTTGTATATTTCTCCTTTATTTATATATGCTGATTCTGAGTAAGTATCATTTAAATATTCTTGTCTAGATGAATTTGTTTCTTGTTGTTGTTCTTTTAATTTTTCTTCAATATTTGAATAATCCTCTTTACTTTCATCTTGCTCTTCTTGAGATTGATTACTATTACTATTGGTAATTTGTTTTTGCAATTCTATTATTTCTTTTTCTAATTGCTCTGCTTCTTTACTATATCCACTATCATCATTGGAATTGGCACAATTATTTTCATATAGATTTTGTTTGGCTTCTTCTAAATCATTGTAAATATCTTCTTTCGAAGAATCTAATTTAATATTTTTTATCATTGCTAAAGACAAGTTAATTCTTATGTCGCATACCTTGTCTTGTGGTGGATTCTTTTTTAAAGCTTTTTTATATTTAATTATTGAATCGCTATATTTTTCTTTTTTGTATAATATGTTTGCATCATTATAATAGGCAATATATGGTTGATTAATGTTTAATACATAAAGACTTTTTACTAAATTATGATTATATATTTCTTTGTTATAATTTGAAATAATTAATTTATTTATAAAAAATGATAATATTAATCTCATTACTACTATGGATATTAAAATTATGCATGTTATTTTTATTTTTGCTTTCATAAATTTTGCCTCCTGATTTTATTAAATTCTATTAATAATAATATTAAAAGAGGTATTATTAGAATATAATACGTATCTTCATAATCACTTATATTGTTTAATTCAATGTCTTCAGAAATTAAATTTTTAATTTCTTGTAATTTTTTATTAATTTTACTTTGATATTTCATATTTATATATTTAATACCTATATCAGAAGCTATTTTTTTTAAATTTTCTTCATCCATTTTTGAGATTGCCTTATATTTTTCTTGATAAGTTGCATTATAATAATCTTTAATGTATTCTGTTTTATCACTATAAGATTTGGGGTCTTGTATATAACCACCTTTTGTGGTACCATATCCTAAAACTGCTCCATTATCTATATATTTAGAAATCTCACTATAACTTTCTAATTTTGTATCATCGGTTATTTCTCCGTCGCTGATAAAAAATATAATTCTAATTCTATTATCTTTTTTCATTGATGATTTTAAAGTAGTAATTATTGTCTCTTTTGGCGTATTTAATGAAGAACCAAGTGCATAATTTGTACTTGGAAATGTTATTGAATCTATTGCTTCAATAGATAAATTTATATCATTAGTATATGGAAGTAATATTCTAGCATTATTATTAAATGTTATTATCGAAAACTTTGCACCATTTAATCGTTTCATAATATATTTGCAATCTTTTTTTAAAGCATACATTCTAGTTTTATTACCATCATAATCTTCTGTGTTCATGCTAAGCGTATTATCTATTACAAACAAAACATCTAAGTTGTTTGATAAAGTTTGTGAATTTTTTGAAGGTATCATTATTCTTAAATTAATTAAAAATAGTAAAATAATAATTAATATTTTTATAATATCTTTTTTGTTAGTTTTTAATATTACTATAATTAAAAAAATACAAATAATAATCATAATCCATATTGGAATAATTGGAAAACATTTCATCTTTACACCTTCTTACCTATTGTGATAATTCCTACTATCGATAGTAACAATACTATAAATGGTACTTGTGGGATATCTACTTTAGTTGTTTTTATTTGATCTTTTAATAATGACTTTGAAGTGCTTTCAATATCCTTAACAATCTCGTTTGCCGTTTTCAAGGAATGTTCATAAAAATTTCCACCTGTATATTCTATTGCATTTTTTAACTCATTTTTGTTTTTGTTTGTGATTTTCTCTGTTCCAATTCCAAATACTTTAATATCTTTACTTTTACATATTTTTGCTGCTTTATCTATTGAAACTAATGGAGTTCCTTCTAGTTGATTATCAGTTGAAAAAATTATTATTTTTGTTCTTCCTTCACTAGAATTTGAAAATGAATATGCACAAGAGGCTAAACCATCTCCAATCAGAGAACTACCATTATTATTTCCTTCTAATGTACCACTCATGACTAATCCTCTTAAATATAATCTATCATCTCCTGAGTATGTACCATATTTTTGAGGATTAAAAATTTGAATTGCTTTTTTTAAGTCATTTAACATACTTATAATGTAATCATAATCATCAGTAAGTGGCACTACAATTACTGATGAAGAATTAAAAATTGAAATTCCAAATCTTTCTTCTTTTAGATTACTTACTGTAGTTTTTAAACTTTCTATTAATTCCATATTTAAATCATCAACCGATCTAGAGACATCCATGCATAAGTAGATATCTCTATTATATTTATTGATATTTTTAGTTTCTACTTTTGTTAATCTTGATATTAATACTGTAGAACATATAATGGCAATTATGAAGAAAAATATAATTGTTTTTCTTAACATCTGGTATTTTTTAATTTGTTTTTGATAATATTCTGTATTTTTTAAATACTGTGTATTAGCTATTTTTAATCCATTTTTAAATATATTCTTTTTATTTTTAAAAATAAATAACCATAAAATTATTATTATTAATATAACAATAATTGCATATTGATATCTTAATTCCATTTTTCAATCACAACCTTTGTTTTATTAATTGATAATATTATATTACCATTTGATGATGAGGCAAATTTTGGATTATAATACTCGCTGACTAATTCATATAAAATGGGTATATTAATTTTTTTTATTTCTTTTAAGGTATAATTTTGAACTTTTATATTTGTTGATTCAAAAATAAAATTTCTTATAATACTACTTAATTTTTGATATGCTTTTCTACTGGTAATGTGACCTTCTTCATATGTTTTTGATAATTCTTCTATTTCTTTTAAATACTTTGATTTTATTGTAGTTAGCTCTGCCTTAGTTGGTGTATTTATAATCTCTTTAATATTTTTTGTTTTTGACTTTCTTTCTAAAAATAATTTTAAAAATACTGCTATTATTATTAATAAAATTGCTATTATTATTAATATTATATTATATGAAAACATTGGTCTTAATTCAGTTTTTACTTGCATATCTATGTTCCTCCAATAAATTTATTATTTGATTATTTATTTCTTTTATTGAACTTATTGTTACTACATTAACATTATATTTTTTTAATTTTGCTTTTTTAGTTTTATATATTTTCTCCTTTGCTTCTTTTTCTGTTTCATAAATTTTTGGATCATTTAACAAAAATTTGGGAATGTATTGCATTTCTTCTAAATCATATATATTTTCTCCTGTCATATAATTATCTTTAATTACTATTATCATAACATCATGCCTTATTGACATTTTTTTAATATTATTACTTTTGATATCATTTAATCCTTTAATATCAGTTATTATAAAAGTAATTGTTTTTTTTAATACTGTTTTCAAACTATATTCTATTAGTTCATTTATGTCTATATTTTTTACAATGGCATTTTTTTCGTAATCACAAAGATATTCTTCTAGATTATATAAATTGTATTTAAATGATTTATATTCTATCTTATTTTGATTAGAATATATCATTCCTATGTAATCGTTATTCTTTATTGCTATATAGCCTAATGTACCCGCTGTAAATAAAGCTATATTTTTTTTGGATTCATGCATATCAGTTACTGCATCCATTTTCTTACCAGTGTCCATTATTAAGAGTATATTATGTTTTTTTTCTGCTATAAATTGTTTTACATATAGATTCCCACTTCGTGCTGATGCCTTCCAATCTATATCTTTTATGTCATCATTTATGACATATTCTCTTAAATTTTCAAAATTCATACTTTTTCCCTTATATACAGATTTATATACTCCGTCTAATATGTTGCTAGTTTTTTTTGTAGAACTTATTGTAATATTTTTTTTAATTTTATTTATATAATTTAATTTCATGGTGTAGGTATTGCTCCAAATATTGCATCAATTATTTGTTCTACTTCTATATTATCTGCTAAAGCTGAGAAATTTAGAGAGATTCTGTGTCTTAATACTGTATATCTTAATTCCTTAATATCTTCAGGAATTACATGAGTTCTTCCATTTAATAACGCTAATGCTTTAGAGCATTTTAAAAATGCAATTGAACCTCTAGTACTTGATCCTAATTCAACATACTCCGCAAGGGATTTATCTATATAGTTTTGAGGATATCTAGTAGCTAGAATTATTTGAGATATATATTTTTTTATTGATTCATCTATATATACTTTTTCTGCCAAAGATTGTAAATATTCTAAATCACTTAAATTCAAGATATTTTCTTTATTATCAAATACCTTACCTTCAATTCTATTCATAATTTCTACTTCTTCATTAGCTGTTGGATATTCTAATTTTTCTTTTAATAAAAATCTGTCTAATTGCGCTTCTGCTAATAAGTATGTACCTTCTTGTTCAATTGGATTTTGAGTTGCTATTACAATGAAAATTGATGGTAATTTGTAATTTTTTCCATCTATTGTTATTTGTTTTTCTTGCATTGCTTCTAAGGTTGCACTTTGGGTTTTAGCACTTGAACGATTTATTTCATCTAATAATACGAAATTTGAGTATATAGGTCCAATTTTTGTTTCAAAATTATTTGTTGAATAATTAAATATTTGCGTTCCAATTATATCGCTTGGTAATAAATCTGGGGTACATTGTATCCTTGAAAATTTACCATTTACTGCTTCTGTCAATACTTTTGCTGCTGTTGTTTTAGCTAAACCAGGTACTGATTCAAGTAGAATATGTCCATTTGCTATTAATGATATTAATAAAGACTTTTCTAAATTTAATTGTCCTACAATTCTTTTTGAATAGTATTTTGTTATAGAATTTATTATTTCTATACTATGATTTAACTCTTGCTCTGTTATATTATTTTTAACTTCTATCATTTTTTCACTTCTTTCTTTTTTATCAACTGATAATTATAGGTTTACTATTTTAATATAATTGTACATTATTTTGATAAAAATATCAACAAATAACCTAAAATAAATTTTGTTACGAAACATAACCTTATATTATACATATATTAATGTAGGAGGTAAATTTATGGCTTTTTCTGATAGTTTTTTTGATAAAATAGAAAAGAAAACTAAAGTAGATAAACAAACTATTTTATCTTTAGCAAATAAATTACAGGCTGGCAATATGAAAGATGAGGGGACTTTAAAAGAAGTTATTTCTGATATATCTAGAATTACAGGAAGGGAAGTATCTAAGGAAAAGGAACAGAAAATTATTGATACAGTATTAAATAATCAAGTACCTAAAGATATTGATAAATATTTTAATGAATAATATTGTTATTGGTATTGTTTTAAGAGAAGAGGAAATTAATGATACTAAATATAAAGCAATTCCTAATAATAATATGAAGTATTTATATAATAAGTGCAGTTATATTGGAGTTATGAATTATAATAATGAATTTGATCCTAATGTATTAGAGTTAGTTGATGGAATTATTATTCCTGGTGGTCGTGATATTTATCCATATCATTTTAAAATTTTAGACTTTGCTATTAGAAATAATATTCCAGTACTAGGGATATGTATGGGATGTGAGATAATTGGACTTTATAGTATTAATAAGAATAGTGATGAATATTTAACTAAAGTTAATAATCATTGTGGTGCTGATATTCATCATAAAAATACTTTAATAAATGGTAGTTTACTATATAATTTATTAGGTAGTGAAATAGAGGTTAATAGTAGACATATGTATGCTAATAAAGAAGTTGGCAATAATTATAAAATTTCTGCTATAGCAGAAGATGGAACAATAGAGGGAATAGAATATATAGATAATGATCATTTCGTATTAGGAGTTCAATGGCATCCTGAGGATATGGATAATATGAGTAGTATATATGATTATTTTTTAAAGGAAGTTATTAAAAGAAAGATTAGTCATGACAAGTGATTAATCTTTCTTTTATATTTTAGAATATTAAATACATAAATTTTAATTTTTGTTTCATAAGTAATATAAAGATTTATACGATGTATTGTAATTTTCTAAAAAAATTATTAAAAAAGCCTTGACTTTGAGTAAACTCTAAGTGATATTAATATAGTTAGGTTTAAGAAAGAAAGGTGGAATAAATTATGGTTAAACAAACTGCAGGACGAGATAGTCTAGGAGAATTTGCTCCAAAGTTTGCAGAATTAAATGATGATGTTTTATTTGGAAGTGTTTGGTCTAGAGAAGATAAGTTATCTTTAAAGAATAGAAGTATGATAACTATTTCTGCTCTTATTGGAAAGGGGATAGTTGATAGTTCTTTAAAGTATCATTTGTTGGAAGGAAAGAAGAATGGAATAACTAGGGAAGAAATCTCTGAGATGATTACTCATTTAGCATTTTATTGTGGATGGCCTAATGCTTGGGCTGCATTCAATATGGCTAAAGAGGTATATCAAGATGATATCTCTAATGATTTAAGAGGGGGTATGTTTGGATTAGGTGAGGAAAATGTAAAATATTCTAAATATTTTATTGGAAAATCTTATCTAAATCCTTTGACTGGTAGTGACTCTAGTGTATTTATTGCTAATGTTACTTTTGAACTAGGATGTAGAAATAATTGGCATATTCATAAATCTTCTAAAGATGGTGGACAGATTTTAATAGTAGTTGCAGGACATGGTTGGTATCAGGAAGAAGGATGTGAACCTGTTAGTTTGAAAGAGGGCGATGTTGTGGTAATTAAACCTAATGTTAAACATTGGCATGGCGCTAGCAAGGATAGTTGGTTTAGTCACTTAGCAATTGAAGTTCCTGGTGAAAATACATCTAATGTTTGGTTAGAACCTGTTAGTGATAGTGAATATAATAAGTTAGGAAAGTGATATTATGACTATAGCAGAAGTTTCTAAAAAATATGATATAAGTGCTGATACTTTAAGATATTATGAAAGAATAGGCCTTATTAAAAATGTTCCTAGGAATAAAAATGGAATTATAAATTATGATGATGAATCTTGTAAAAGGATAGAATTTATTAAATGTATGCGTAGTGCTGGTGTAGAAATAGAAATATTAATAGAATATATGAATTTATTTGAGAGTGGAAAAGAAACTGCTCTTGCTAGAAGAAATTTACTTGTAGAACAAAGAGAAAAGCTACAAGAGAAATTAGATAATATTAATTCTACTATAGATAGATTAGATTACAAGATTAATATTTATGATGAGATATTAAGTGGTAAAAGAAAAAATTTTACGGAGGATGTTTATGAATAATAAAAGAAAATTAGTTGTATTTTATTCTTATACTGGTCATGCTAAAATGATTGCTACGAAAATTTCAGAAAGATTAAATTGTGACACTTTGGAATTAAAACCTAAGATAGCATATAGTGATGATTATCAAAAAGTTGTTGATGAGGAACAAAATAGTAATAGCGCTGATAAGATTATTGAAATTCAAGATATAGGTATTAATTTAGATAATTATGATGAGATTATTATTGGTAGTCCTGTTTGGTGGGGTACAATGCGATATGGGAACCCCATAAATGCTTAATAAAAACGACTATTAACTATTTTTTATTCATTAAATCCTTCATAAACTAATCGCATAATTAACTTATTAACCATATTCCTATATAATATAGATAACAAACAGAGGAAGTGTGGTTATAACGAAAAAAATAAAACTACCTATTAAAGATATAGAAACTAACATAATTTTAAATGCCTTAATACAATTTAAAAATGATAAATTAAAACAAGGTATCTATACAGAACTTATTGATGGATTAATTTTAAAATTAAATAAAAATTAACAATATTTTTTTGTTAATGTATCATTTTTTTGAAAAATAGTTTATAATTTATTTAGGGTGAATGATAAATATGTTTGGATTTAAGAAAAAAAACTATTTAAAGAGAACTGATTTTATAAATTCAGTAGATAGTAACAAATTATGGTCAAAGTCGATGACAATACAAGAAATAAAAGACTTACTTTTATTTTTAGAAAATGAAATTTCAATTTATAATTTTGAAAGAGACGAAAATTTCATTATGAATTCAAGAAGAAAAATATTAAAAAATAATATTATAGGCAGATTAAATAAACCTGATATAGTAATAGAAGATATTTTAGAATCATTATTTAATTTTTGGGAGTTTATAGCTGACGAATATTCTGGTAATATAATGTCAGACTGTAGAGAACTTGGTATATCTACAAAAGAATTTGATACTATGGACAAAGCGTATAGGGAAAAAGGAATTATTTGCGCTCAAGAAAAAGACCTTATATTGGAAATGATACAAGAAATAACAAAGCATTTAGGTTAAGAAGAAAATAATTACAAAAAATATAACAAAATATAGTTGATAATAGTATAGGAGGAAAATATGGAAATAAATGTTTATAGAAAAAAACAGTTTGCAAGCATTTTAGTTCCTTTTGGTATAGTAGTTGACTATGAAAAAGAAAAACTAATTGAACTAATTAAAAATTTAAATATTGAAATTAATAATTGCAAAGATACTTCTGAAAAGGAATACATTTTTAAAAAATATAATACTATAATTAGCCAAATTCCAATATATCCAATTAAGAATGGAGAAACAATTAAATTAACCTCTCAAAGTAATCAAACAAATATTTTTGCAATTAATTTTAATTTTTATGATACAAAAATATATCCTTTTGCTGTTTCGAACGAATTAACAATAAGAAAAAACACAAATATACTATTAAAGCAAAGTTCGTTTTTTAATACAGTAAAATTATCTATTAATGAAATAGAATAATAAAATTTAAAAAATAGTGTGATGAAAGAAATATATAATAAAATGAATGATTTAAGTGGCAAAGAGATTAGATTGTTTGCTACTAACGCAGGATGGTTAGGTCATACTTTTAATGATATGAAAAAGATGTGTTCTTCTGGTATGGTTGATGATGGAATGAATATTGTATTTGATACTGATTATAAGAGTAATAGACTTATTACTAGTGATAATGAAATTTCAAGATGGATAGATAGTTTATAATATAGATAGAAAAGAGAAACTTGGAATTGACGTTTCAAAAGAAGTATTTATAATATCTTTTTTTGATGATATAATGTTTTTGAGGTGAATGTAAAATGTTAGAAATAGTTTTTAGTGATTCAGAAAAATTATTATTAGAAAGGAGTAATTTATTTAATAAAGATGATATTTTGAGTTTAACATTTCTTTTATCTATGGGAAAACTTGATGACTTTGAACATCAAATAAAAAGAATTATTGGTGATATGGAAGCAAATGTTCCGAGTGAAATAAGTAAATTAAAAAATAAAATTAAAGATTATGAAAATATTAGAATATGGTATGCGAGTAATGTTAATGAGGAATATTTATCAATGATGTATGTAGTTTATTTATGTAGTGATAAGAATATTGAAGTTGTTGATGGCTATCAAAGAACTGGTGTTTCGGGTTATGCAGATGAGGAGATAAAAGATTTAGTTAAGGAAAGTAAAACTTTAACAAAAGAAGAAATACAAGAATATATTTTAAAGTGGAATAAAATTTATGATGAAAATTCAGAAGTACGATTTTTAAATAACAATGAAATAATAAGTGAATCTTATGAGTTTTTTGATAATGCAATTCTTAATAAATTATCTTCTTTAGGAGAAATGAAAGAATGGTCTTTGGTCGTAAACTGTATGGTAACTCATTTTTTAAATTTTGATATGGATGTATGTTATAAAAGTAGAATTGATTATTTAAAAAATATAGGTAAAATTGTAGTAACTAAAACTGTAACTGAAAAAAATATACTTGGTGAAGATTGGACTATTAATTATATTAAGATTAAAGATGAAAAATAAATAGAATGTATCTAGTTTTAAAGAATTAAACAAATTATCAACATTTATTTTTATTTTATATTTAGAAAAGAGGATAAGATTATGAAAAGTTTAGTTATTTATTTTTCTCATACTGGAGAAAATTATATGGAAAATGGTATTAGAAATATTGATAAGGGAAATACTGAAATTGTTGCTGAAAAGATAAGGGATTTAACTGGAGCTGATATGTTTAAGGTTATCCCTGTTAATGATTATCCATTCGGATATAGGGAGTGCTGTGATGTTGCTAAAGAGGAACTTAATAATGATGCAAGACCTATGATTAAAAATGTTCTTGATAATATTGATGAGTATGATACTATTTATATTGGTGGGCCTGTTTGGTGGGGACATTATCCAATGGCTATGTTTACTTTATTAGAAAAAATAGATTTTAATGGTAAGATAGTTAAACCTTTTTCTACTCATGAAGGATCTGGTTTAGGTAGTGTTATTAGTGATGTTAATAAGTTATGTAAAGGCGCTATCATAAAAGATGGGCTTGCTATTAGAGGCTGTAAGGCTAGTTTATGTGATGATGAATTAAAGCAATGGATTTAGGAAGTAATTAGTAGTATATAAAAGAGATTTTATTTTGAAAGGATTATTATGTTAAGATAAATCGAACCCCAGTTAATCTGAGGTTTTTTCTATATGAAAAAAGTAACCCTTTTGGATTACTTTTCTGCCTAAGGAATCTCGTACTTAACATACGATTAGAACATTTGCATATAAAGTGCTTGATTCGATATAACTTAAGAGTCTTATATTATATTTTATTTTATTAATTTACAACTAATTTTTTAAATTTCCAATTGATACTACATATATTCTGTCATCTCGTTTATATGAGTTATTTGCACTATTTTAGTACCATTAAGAATACTCTTTTAATTTTGTTAATATATTATTTTACATTTTGGCTGAATTTCATTTTACATTTTGGCTCATTTTTATTTTACATTTTAGCTGATGATTTTAATAAGGTTATTTTTTTAGCGCTATTTGGAGATATTTTTATATTAGTAAGTCATAAAATTAGTATGATGTATTGTAAGTCTAATGATTAAATAGTTATAAAAATATTATCTTATTTAGTAATATTAAATTAGCGATTACATAGTATTTAATGAATAGAGAGTGAGGTTATTATGGAAAAAATAGACGTTATGAAGAGTATTGCTTCTAGATGTGGTGGTGATATATATTTAGGGGTAGTAGGCGCTGTGAGATGTGGTAAGAGTACTTTTATTAAGAAATTTATGGAGAGTTTAGTTATCCCAAATATAAGTGATGAATCTGAAAGAAAAAGGGCATTAGATGAACTTCCTCAATCTGCTGGTGGTAAGACTATTATGACTACTGAGCCTAAATTTATTCCTGCTACTGCTGCTAAAATTCAAATAGATGATTTTAGCGCTAATATAAGGATGATTGATTGTGTTGGGTATGTTATAGATTCTGCTAAAGGATATGAAGATGAAAATGGTCCTAGATTAGTTATGACTCCATGGTTTTCAGAGGCTATTCCTTTTGTTGAAGCTGCGGAAATTGGTACTGAAAAGGTTATTCGTGATCATTCTACTATAGGAATTGTGATGACTACTGATGGTTCTATTGGAGAATTTGATAGATCTGATTATGTCAGTGCTGAGGAAAGTGTAATTGAAGAATTAAAGAGTATTAATAAACCTTTTATTGTTATTTTAAATTCTGTTCATCCTATGCTTCCTGAAACTGAAAAGTTGGCTTCTAATTTAAAAGAAAAGTATGGGGTTCCTGTTATTCCTATTAGTGTTGAAAATATGCAAGAAAGAGATATGTATGGAATTTTAAAGGAAGCTTTATATGAATTTCCTATCGAAGAGGTTAAAGTTAATATGCCTGAATGGATTACTATTTTAAGTCCTAATCATTATTTGAAAAAAGAATATATTAGTAAGATTAAAGAGAGTGTAGTAGAGGTTAATAAATTAAAGGATATAGATAGTATTACGGAAGGATTTAGAAATTGTGAAGTTATTTCTAAGGCATACATATCAAATGTTGATGCATCTTTGGGTGAGGTTACTATTCAATTAGAAGCTCCTAATGGGTTATATAATCAGATTCTTAATGAAGTAATTGGGACAGATATTGGATCACGTGCTAAAATGTTAGCGTTATTCCAAGAGTTTAATGAAACAAAACAGGAATATGATCAAATTAAGGGTGCTTTGAAAATGGTTAAACAGACTGGATATGGTATTGCTACTCCTACTTTAGCAGATATGAAGTTAGAAACGCCAGAGATAATTAAACAAGGTTCTAGGTATGGTGTTAAATTGAAAGCTAAAGCTCCTTCTATACATATGATTAAAGTCGAAGTTGAATCTACTTTTGAACCTATTATTGGTAGTGAACTTCAGAGCAAGGAACTTATCGATTATCTTACTAAGGATGATAATAATGATATTTGGAAGAGTGAAATATTTGGTAGAAGTTTAGATGTTATTGTTCAAGAGGGAATACAAGCTAAATTATCTATGATGCCTGATAATATCAGATATAAACTTGGTCAAACTTTAACTAAGGTAATTAATAAAGGCTCTAATAACATGATTGCAATAGTTTTATAATTATAAAAGAGATATCCACAAATGTGTTGATATCTCTTATTATTATATATTATTATACACAAAAACCAATTAGTTCTGATAAAACTAACTGGTCCGAGTTTTGAAAAAAATTGATTTTAATCAATCTTTATATTACAAGTCATTATATCAAACCCTAATCATAATATATTATTTAAATATATTATCGTTTGGATATAATAACTTGATGAGTAAAAATTGATTAAATTATTTAGATATTATCAGTATCTAGTTCAATTTTCTTATCTTATAAGTTTTTCTTTCTTAAAACAATTGCTTTACTTAGTGGAGATAAGAATCATCTCTAATGATTTTTCTTCCATAAGAACTAATATGAAATAAATAATATTTTATAATAACTATATAAACTAAATGATTATTTATATTAATTAATTTTATTTAAAATATTAAATAAATAATTAATTTATAATATTTAGAGAATATAGGAAATGATAAACATTTCATAAAATTCACTTATTTTACATACTCTTTCTATCTAAGCAATTATATTGTATCATAGAATATTGTACTATGCAATAGTTTTTTTAAAATTTTAGTATCTTGTTAGTTAATTTGTTTACTTATAGTTTTTTAGACTTTTAATAATATTTTTTAATGAAAACACATAGTTAAAAAATGGTGATTTTCTTTATTTTTTATTTTAAAGGTCTTGATTTAAAGTATTATTCGTGGTATCTTTATGTTGTAAGCATAGAGATGCTTATTATAGATTGAGAGGTAAAAAAATATGACAAAAGCTGAATTAGTAGAATTTATTGCTGAAAATGCAGATTTAACAAAGGCTGATGCTGGAAGAGCATTAGACGCTATGATTGAAGGAGTTACTGAAGGATTAAAGACTAAAGGTAAAGTTACTTTAGTTGGATTCGGAACTTTCACTGCTAAAGAAAGAGAAGCACGTACTGGTCGTAATCCTCAAACTGGAGAAGCTGTTGAAATTGCTGCTCGTACAGTTCCTGGATTTAAGGCTGGAGCTAAATTAAAAGACGCTTTAAACTAATAACTCGTAAGAGTTATTTTTTTATATTAAAAATAGTTATCAACAAAAGTGTGGATAACTATTTCATTTCTCTATATATTGATGTAACACATCCTAATATCATGTTATTTGCTACTACATTAACATTTATTGTTGGATATTTAGGATTTAGAGCTTGTAATATTATACCTTTTGGGTATCTATATAGTCTTCTAATTGATAAAGTATTATTTTTAACTGCTATTACAACGTCATCACCATTTTGATAATCTTCTTTTTTTTCAAAATAAACTCTATCATTTTTTAAGTATACTGGAGACATAGAGTCATCTGATACTTTTACATATAATTCACTTCTATTAGTTACGGCATCATAATTAGCATTTTTGTAAGTGTTAATTATTTTTTCTATTTGAGGAGTTAGATTTTTATCTGGTCTTAGACTAGTTACATATTCTTTGACCATCTTCTTTTCTAATTTTTTTTGTTCTTCTTCTGTGATTGGAGCATTTTGAAATTCTAAATTACTTATATTAAATATTCTGCATGTTTCAAATAAAATATCATATGGTATATTTAATTTTCCAGTTTCATATTTATGTAGTGTTTGTCTATTTTTTTGGTAATTTAGGGCTTTTGCTAAATCTTCTAGGGAGTAATTATATTTAACTCTGTTTTCTTTTATTAGTTTGCTTACTAGTGGTTTTAGTTCATCACTTATTAGTTCTTGTTTTCTTGTTCTCATAATACATACTTCCTTACTTTTCTTTTATATTATTATTTATATAAATTATTATAGTGCCAAATAAACCTATTACAATACTTAATATGTATCTTATTAATAACATTCCTATTATTTTATCTATTTTTGTTGTTATAGCATACGCTAGTGAAATAAATACTATAGTGGCAAAAAAATGAATTATTACTGTTGATACTATATTACTTATCCATATTTTATTTTTTTCTTTTTTTAAGTAGTAATATAATATTGAATTTAAATATAACATATATAGCATTGTTACAATATTTGCAAAATATATTCTTGGACTATTAATAAATATATTATCATATGATGCGCTTGTCCATTGATTAATAATACTAGAATCCATTTTACTTACTAATAGTAATATTATGTAGGATAGAACAGAGGTAATTAATAATATTATTATTAAATTCTTTATTTCTTCTATTCCTTTTTTTTGGACAATAATATTTGCTACTATAAATAAAGAGACAAATGGGATTAATCCTAGATTTAATGTAAAATCAAATATATCTATTGTTTTTAATGACATCAAATTTGATAAAACTAATGAAGTGGTTGCATATACATATAATCCATTGTAAGAATATTTTTTATATAGGTATGTTATGACACTGAAACATATTAATAATTCTATTATTAGATATACTATATTCATTTTTTCACCTTCTTTTTATTTTGAATTAACATTAAGAAGATAGAATATATTACTGTTAATAATATTTTCAACATATATGTGGATAATATTAATTTTATTATTGTTTTAATACTAAGTGTAAATAAGTATCCAATAGATGCAAATATTATTAGATCTATTAAGCCTATTAGTAAAAATGTTACAGTGTTTGTTATAAACATATTATCATATATATTTTTAACTTTTTCATATATCCATAATATTCCATAAAAGCTTAATGTTGTTGATAGGGGATATGCTATTAAAAGTCTATAGTTATCTAAAAATACATTTTTCATATTAATTCCTATTGTATCATCTAATGACTGAATATAAAGAGACATTAATGCTAATAGAGAGACAATAAATATATTTATAGTTGTATTTATGTTTATTAGTTTTTTTGTTTCTTTTTTGTTTGTTTTTTCTAGATATAGATATAATATACTTAGCAAAGTTATATATGTTATAGAGTTAGCATTAATAGTTAGGTTTGATATTGTTATATATTTAAATGCTAGTATAAATGATAATAAGTTCATTATAACAAATGATACTATTAGTCCTATTTTATCTTTATTTTTATTTGCTATATATATTGTTAATAAAGATAATAATAGGATACAAAAATAAATTAATATATTCATATTGCATTCTCCTTTTTATTCATTAATATTATATCATAAATATTTAGGATACAAAAGTAATTTTATTATTTATTTTATTTTTTTATTTAGTGAATTAAATAATTGATATTTTTTAATATGATATATCACTTTTTTGAACTTCTATTACGGGACGTACTCCTAAAATATCATCTCTATTAACTTCTACGCTATGAACACGTCTTGTTGTAGCATAAACCATCCAAGCATAAGTTGACATAGTATTTCTAGGAGTCTCTAACCAATAACCATCGAAGTTTGAATTATTTTTTTTAGAAAAATTAGTATTCTCAACTAGGTAAAGATGTTTGTCAAATTCTCCAGTTTTCCATGATGGGATATAGAAATCAACAATGCCTTTTAATTCTTTTAGTGTTAAAATCCTTGCTGCATACTTTGAATAACTAAATACTTCTGGATAAGTATTTCCGTCTTTATTACTTGTAGTATCATATTCATTTTTTATAATTTTTTCGGTATTGTACAATTTTACATTGCTCCATTGACTTTTCGTTGGGAGTTGTTCTATTGCACTTCTTGGTCCATGCCAGTTTTCTTTTGAAGCATCATATGGATAAAATTTACTATTGTCAGGTTTTCCCTCGCTAACATTGTTATAATATATTAAAACAGCAATATCTTTTTCCATATCGGTAACATAATAAAATCTTTCGGTTGTAGAATCATATATTCCATCTCCATTTACATCGCAATCAAAGGCATCCCCAGATGATAATGTTCCTGATGTTCCTAAGGAACCAAATGTAATTGTTTTTGTTCCCATACTACCATCAACTTTATATCCCATTCCAGCGCAATAATTTCCCATACATTCTTCAGTATGTAGTGTAGTTGCTCTTTGACAAATTGGCATTTTAAAATAAATATTGATATCTCCATTAACGTTTGGAACAATCAAATTATCATTTTCATATTGATAATCACTTTCACTGGATAATTTTTTGTTATTCATAAATACTTTTAAAAAATAATCAATTTGATTAGTAATATTTACATTTAATGTTTCTCCTTCTATTATTTCCTTTGGTAAATTAGTGGAGTCAATATCATTATAATTAATGTTATAAATTCTTCCAAAAGAAAAGTCTATTTTAATATTATACATTGTTGCTGTATTATCATATTTCCCATTTTGATATGATACTTTTACTTTTAATTTTATTTTAGCTCCTGAGCTACATTTATCGTTATCTTCACATAGTTTTGTTTTTAAATTATAGTTAATAATTTCTACTTTTAAATTTTCATTATTAATATTTATTTCTTTTAATCCCATTTCTACGTTACCTAAATTATATATGTCAACATTATATATTATATAAGAATCTTCACTTTCTAATTTTATATTTGAATTAATATTAGATACATTATAATCTTCATATGTACTAATAGCATTATTAACTGAGTCAATTTGTACTCCCATAATTCTAATATCTTTATCGACTTTTACTGTTAATCCTATATCATCGATATATAATTTGTTTTGAAAAGCTGAAAATCCTATACTTAAAAAGCAAATGCATAATATTATTAAAATACTATAAAGTAAGTGATAATTTTTAATTATATTTTTCATAATGCCTCCTTAAATAAAACTACTTTCTTCGTTTGTTATTATTACTTATTAATTGTAGCAAATTTTTCTTAAAAAGTCATTATTTTAATATTTAAAAAAACAATTAACTTTTGTTAATTATTTTTTATATGATAAATATTTAACTTATTGTAATTATAATTATGTTTTGTATTTACTTACTTTTGTTTATTTTTCTTTTGGACTAACATGTCATAAAATGCTTCTATTCTGGTATTATATCCTGTTTCATTATCATTAGCATCAAAACTAAAATATATTATTGGGATGTTGTAATCTAGACTTATTTTTTCTAATATTGGCATAGCATTTAATTCTGGGGTACAACCAAATGACTTTATGTGTACTATTCCATCATAATGCTTTTTTGCTAAGATATTAGATAATACTACCGATTCTGTTGCGTCCGCGCCGAGGTGGTACTTTAGATATTTTTTACCTTTATGGAGATAATATTTTAATTTATATTTTTTAATAAATAAAAGATAGGTTAGGGTAGTAAATCTATGAACTTCTATTCCAAGTGATGCTAGTTTTCTTTCTACATTACTACTGCAATATGGTTCCATAATAGAGTATAATTCTCCTACTATTCCTATTTTTATACAATTTTTGGGTTTATTTATTTTAATATTTTTATACTTTCTTTTATACTTTTTATATATTTTTAATAGTTTGAAGGGATTAATTTTATTTTGTAATTCTAGAAATAATTTTTTTTCGGTGTTTATATATGAATTTTTTTCTAATTCAAATCCCATATTCTCTCTGGGATATTTTCCCAATTTATCCATTATAATTACCATTAATACAGTGTTTAATAAATAATAATAAAACTTTATTCTAGTCAATGATTTATTATTTTCTTTGGCAAATTTATATATATTATTTATGGAGACATGATTATCTTTAATGAAATTTATAAGTGTAAATTTGTAGTTTAATGATTTCAAGATTTGTTCTTGAAGTTCTGCATAATATCCATATCTACATCCTCCACCTGCTTGAAGAATCGTATCCGCTCCTAAGTCTAATGCTTCTATAAAATTACCTAAATTATATTTAAATGGTACACAGACATAGTCAGGAGAGTTAGCACTTCCTAATTCTATTGTCTTTTTTGTTATTTTTGGCGGAATTAAAATATTTTGTTTAGTTATATTTTTTAATAGGTAGGAAATTGGTATATAATAATCTCCTAGATGGGGAAATGTTATTGTTTTAGTCATCTTTTTCCTTCTTTCCTTTTATTATGTCTATAAAACTTTCTAACCTTGTTTGGATTCCTGCTTCTGCTGACGATTCATCTATTAAGATGTTGGTTTTGGGGATATCAGTTATTTTTCTTAACATTAATTCATTTACTAAGGAATCTGGACCACAGGGGAATGAGGTTATAAATATTATGCCATCTACAGAATGTTTGTAATATTCTATTGCTCCTATTAATTCTTTAGAATAAGTCCAATAAAGAGTAGGGGATAATTTTTCTGAATACGCTTTTGCTATTTTCTTATCTAAAACATCTGCATATATTAAATCTACATTTTGGCTTTTTAGGAAATTTTTGATTGGATATCCTATATATTTGTCATATATATTATAGGGATGGGAGACTATTAATATTTTAATAGAATTGTTATTTAGTAATTTATTTTGATTTAGTAAACGTATTTTATTATATTTCTTTTCTTCTAATTTTGCTTGGTAATACGAAAATATTACTTTAAAGATATTTTTATTTATTTTTAGTCCTAATAATATTAAGGATAAAGATTCTTTGTGATGGTGAGTATACTCTATGTTATAATCAAGTATTTTCTGATTGGGAAAGGCATTGTGTATTATGTCATAAGTTGCATTAAATCTAACACATACTTTTTCTTTTCTTCCATAGTCTGATATTCTTGGTACTAGAATATAGTCACATTTACCTACTAATTCTTTTACATGTCCCAAATATATTTTAGATGGTAGACAGGTTTCATCTACTAAATATTTTTTTCCTAATTCTATAGTATTTTTAGTGGTATCACTAGAGTATATTATATTACAATTTAATTTTTTTAGATAAGTTGTCCATAAAGTATTATATCTATAATACAAAAGTCCTTTGGGAATTCCTATTGTTATTTTATTATTACTCATATTTATTCTCCCTTCGTTTAAATATATGTAGTAATAAAATTATTAGAACATAAGAAAAAAGAGCAAGGCTCTTTAGAAAATTCGGAATTGTATTCCGAATTTTACATATATTAAGATTTTAATATAAATATTATGTATTGTACTTTAAAAAAATAACACATAAATGTGCTATTCTTCTAATTCATCATCATTAACTATTGTTAACTCTGCTAAGTCATCATCATCGTCATCTATATAATTTTCATCATCTAATGAATCTATATCATCTGGTTCTTCTGCATCTTCTACTTCATCTTCATTGTCAGTATTTTCTTCTTCTAAATCTTCTTTTTCTTCATAGATATCATCCATATTTAGTTTTACTGAATGATTAGATTTTAAATCCCAAGTTCCATCTTCTAAAAGAATAAAATCTTTATTAGTTGTAAGTGATGCAAAAAAATCTGCTATTTTATCTACATATACTGATTCTGGTAATTCTAATAAATTACATATTGCTTTAAATAAATCTGCTGTATTCATAGTCTTACCATGTTCTTTTAAATAAAGGGCTGCTAACTCTGTATAAGGCATTAATTCTAATTCTTCTTTTGTCATTTTATCTAATTTCATATTTATCCTCTCCTACATTTCCTCTCTTGGTATAATACCTATTAAATCTAAGGCATTATTAAGTACTATTTTTATAGCCATTAATAAGGCAACTCTTTCTTTTGTTTTTTGAGTATCACTAGTAATTATTTTTTCTTGTTGATAATAAGAATGGAATAGCGCTGCTAAAGAATAAGCGTAATTTGCTATAATATGTGGTTGTTCTTTTATTCCAGCACTTATTACTAAGTCAGGATACTCATATAGTTTATTCAAAATACTATATGTCATATCACTAGTTAATGTTACAAATTTATCTATATTTTGAAGTTCTGATATTCTAAATTTACTATTTTTAATGATAGAGCATATTCTTGCATTGGCATATTCTATATAATATACTGGATTTTCATTTGATTGTTTTAATGCTAAATCTAAATCTAGATCCATACTTGTATCAAGACTATGAGATGCAAAGAAATATCTTGTAGCATTTATTCCTATATCATCTAATAATTCCATTAGGGTTACTGATTTTCCAGTTCTTTTACTTAATTTGAATTCTGCTCCATCTTTGATAAGCCTTACCATTTGTAGTATTTTTATTTCTAGTTTATCACTATCTTCTCCTAATATTTTCATAGCAGCTTTTAATCTGTTAATATAGCCATGATGATCTGAACCTAATACATCTATTAATTTATCAAAGTTTCTTTCATATTTATATTTATGATATGCTATATCTGGTAAGAAGTATGTATAATCACCATCATTTTTAACTAAGACTCTGTCTTTTTCATCTCCGTATTCTGTTGTTTTTAACCATAGGGCATCATCTTTTATATAGCAATGATCAGTATTTTTTAATTCTGTTAATACTTCTTCTACAGCATTTCTATCATATAATGATTGTTCACTTGTAAATACGTTGAAATTTACTCTAAATCTGTCTAAGTCTTTTTTTATTTGCTCTAATAATACGTTTAATCCTTGTTTTTTAAAGTATTCTATATCTTTATCTAATAAGGTATTTCCATATTCATCATGTAATTTTTTGGCTAGTTCTATTATTTCTTTTCCATGATAACCATTTTCTGGTAAGTTACATTCTAAGCCACATAATTCTCTATATCTTTCTTTTATAGATATACCTAGGTTATTCATTTGATTTCCAGCATCATTGATATAGTATTCTTTGGTTACATCAAAGCCATTTTTTAATAATATTCTACTTAGATTATCTCCATAAGCTGCACCTCTTCCATGACCTATGTGTAGGATACCTGTAGGATTAGCACTTACGAATTCTACATTTATTTTTTCATTATTACCAATAGTGCTGTCACCATAATGATTTTGTAAGGTTAATATTTCTTTTATACCTTTTAATAAATAATCTTTTTTTATAAAGATATTAATAAATCCAGGTTTTGCTATAGCTATACTATCAATTACTTCATTATCTTCAATATTTTCTACAATAGTTTGCGCTATATCAATTGGATTTTTATGTAGTTTTGATGCTAAAATTAGGGCAATATTTGAAGAGTAATCTCCATTTTCTTTATTGGATGGAATATTAATTACAATGTTATCTTCTATAGTGTCTATATTTAATTTATCTAAACTACATTTTATAATATGTACTATAGTTTGTTTTATACTCATAAGTTATTCCTCATTTCTATTTTATATTCATAAAGAGTTTGTGTATCTGGTATTTGGTAGCGTACTTTAATTTCTTCTTCTTTTATATCTAATAAATCTACAATTACTTCTATATCTACACTAATCATATTTTCTTTTAAGGTATAAGTAGATAGAGTATGGTTATTTTTATCAAAGATAAAAGTATGCATCATTTCTTTATTTTCTCTTGTAAGTATTAATTTGTTTTGATTAATTATTTTTATTTTGAATTTTGTATCATCTTGAATATAGGATATATTGTTTTTATTTTTAATTCCTTTAACATTAAAATTATCTTTAGTATTTTCTGTTAAATTGTGCAAATATCCATCTAATTTTATTCTCGTAATATCTCCTCCAAACTTATAAATAATTCAGTAGACATTATACCATAAGTTTTTAAAAAATAAAACTTATATTTTAATTTTTTTTACTAATAATATAAATATGAGATAAATTAGTCTTTTATTTGATAGAAAAGAGTGAAATTTATGAAGAAATTAAAGGTTTTTAGAAATATAGTTTTGATATTTATTGGAGTTTTTATTTTATTTCATGTTGGACTTTATTTATATTGTTATATTACTCCTAGAATATCTTTAGCTAAGAATAAATCTTATTATTTATATGATAATAAGGGGCAGATACTTATAGATAGTAAGGATGATTGGGCTAAGCTTGATGATATTAGTAAATATTTAATAGACGCTACTATAAGTGTTGAGGATAAGAATTTTTATAAACATTTGGGATTTGACTATTTTAGAATACTGAAGGCTATGGTTAATAATATTAAGAGTGGTAGTTTGAATGAGGGTGCTTCTACTATTACGCAACAATATGCTAGAAATTTATTTTTAAATTATGATAAGACTTGGTCTAGAAAATTTGATGAGGCTATTCTGGCTGCTGAGATAGAGACACATTATTCTAAGGAAGAGATATTGGAGGGATATTTAAATACTATAAATTATGGAGGTATATATGGAATAGGGAATGCTAGTTGGTATTATTTTGGGAAGAGTGCTAAGGATCTTAATCTTGCTGAGGCTTCTATGCTAGCAGGTATTCCACAATCACCTTCTAATTATTCTCCTTTAGTAAATGAAAGTCTTGCTAAAAAAAGGCAGAAAGTTGTTCTTATTGCTATGAAAAATAATAAAAAAATAACAGAGAATGATGTTAATGAGGCTTATAATACTACTTTAAGTTATATTGGAAAGATTAAAGAAGGTGAATTACAGAATATTTTATATTTTAGGGATGCAGTGGTAGAGGAATTATATTCAATAGATTCTATTCCTAAATCTATGATTGATACTGGAGAGTTAAAGGTATATACTACTTTGGATAGTGAAGCACAGAAGGATTTAGAGAGTGCTGTTAAGAGCAAAGAAAATAGTGATAGTGAGTTGCAGGTTTCTGGAATAATGATGAATCCTAATGATGGGGGAGTAATGGCTTTAATTGGGGGATTTGATTATTCTAAGAGTCAATATAATAGGGCTGTGAAGTCTAAAAGACAGGTTGGTTCTATTATGAAGCCAATATTATATTATTATGCTTTGGAGAATGGTTTTACTTCTTCTTCTACTTTTACTAGTGAGAGAACTACTTTTAATTTTTCTTCTAATAAGACTTATACGCCTAATAACTATAATAATAATTATGCTAATGGACCTATTACTATGGGAGCCGCTATATCATATTCAGATAATATTTATGCTGTTAAAACTGATATATTTTTGGGAGAAGATGGTCTTGTGAATATGGCTAATAGATTGGGGATATCTAGTAAGCTTGATGCTGTTCCTTCTTTAGCACTTGGTACTGGGGAAATTGGTATGTTGGAGATGGTTTCTGCGTATTCTACTTTTGCTAATAGTGGTTATGAGGTTAAGAGTCATTTTATTACAAAGGTTTGTGATAAGGATGATAATGTTTTATATGAGTTTAAAAATGAAAAGAATATGGTACTTAATCAGAGTTTAACTTATATACTTAGTGAAATGCTTACTTATACTTATGATAAAGACTTTATTGATTATAATTATCCTACGGTAATTGGGCTTCTTCCTAAAATTACTAATAAATATGCAATTAAAACTGGGACTACAGATTGTGATATGTGGATTATGGGATATAATAAAAATGCTGTTTTATCTATTTGGAGTGGGTATGATGATAATAGAAAATTAAGTAAGAGTGATAGTGGTATTCATAAGGATATTTGGATAGATACTATGGAAGAATATTGTAAGGATAAGGATAATAGTTGGTATGATATTCCTGATAATGTTGTTGGGGTTTTAGTTAATCCTATTAATGGAGAGATTGCTACTGATGATAGTGAGAAGAAGAAAATTTTTTACTATTTAAAGGGAACTGAGCCTGGTTATAATGATTCTTATAATTTTGAGTCTGTTTTTAAAGAAGAGAATAGTAGTGAAGTTATTACAGATGATAATTCTTCGAATGAAGATGGTAATTAAAAAAACGATATTAGATTTTTGGTCTTTTATCGTTTTTACAATACATATTATTTATTTTTTACTTTTCTAATTCAATTGTTATTTTATAAGAAGTAGGGGTATCTTCTTCGCTGATATTTATTTTATATCCAATTGACTCTATACTTAATCCTAAATTTTTTATAGCATTTATTGCATTTATAATATTATCAGTAGTTTTTATTGTTGGTGCTACTTCTGGTGTTTTTTCAACTATTGGAGCTGGTTCTGGCGTAGGAACTTCTGGAGATGGCACTGTAAAGTTATTTTGTGGCATTTGAATATCTGGTATAACTGGATCAGGAGTTATTGGTGAGGTTGGTTCTACTATAGGTTGTGGTGCTGATGGTTCCATTATAGGTTGTGGTGCAACAGCAGGCTCTGGAATAATTGGTTCTGGAGTTGGTATTGTAGGTTGTACTGGTGTTTCCATATTAGGTGTCATTTGTCCAAAAGAATTACTTTCCACATTTGGTAAATTTGGAATTGTTGGGGTAGTTGGCTCTGGTTGTGGTTCTGGAACATTATTTCCAAATAATGGATTTGGTTGGCTTTCTGGAATTGGTCCTGGTGTTGGTGCAGAAGAAGCAATTGGGTTAATAATTGGTTCTGCTACTATATTATTAACAGGTTCTGATATTGGACTTTCAAAATTTTGTTGTAATGGGTTAATAGTAGGCATAACTGGTTCTTTATTTAAACTATCTAGAGATACTGTATTACTACTTGGAACAGTTGTGCTGTCTGTTACGAATGATGGAATTGTTGGGGCTACTGGAGTTTGTTGTGGTGTATCAACTAAATTTGCCATCATTGGTTGAGCTTGAGCTGGTTGTTGTTGTGCAAATGGATTTGCTAAATTTACATTTACTTCACTATCTTCTAATGATGGGAAGAATCTTCCACCAAAAGCAGGTTGTTGTACTTGTTCGTTAGGTTGCTGGTTGACTATTCCTGGATTAGGCATATTATTATTCATTTGTGTATTTTGTTCGTTATTCATATTATCATTTTCCTTTTCTAATTCTTTTTTATTTAAATCTGCAATATTTACTACATCACTACCATATATTGTATCAGTAAAATTTTCTTCTTTACCTGGTAAAGATGTTTTATTTTGTTGCATATTTTCTTGAGAGTTAAGGGTTTTTGATTGCAATATTTCTTTTATAAGATTTTCTGTTGCTTTTACAGTTAATCTTTCTTTTATTATTTTCTCTAAAGCATTTCTTTGATCATCTATATTTTTTAGTTGTAACAAACTTCTAGCATGTCTTTCTGATATTTGATTATTATCTAATGCTTCTTGAACTTCATCACATAGGTTTAACAAACGCATTTTATTAGCGATAGTAGATTGACTCTTTCCCATTTTGGTTGCTAATTGCTCTTGAGTAATATTACCTTGATCTAATAATTTGCGATATGACCTTGCCTCTTCTAGAGCAGATAAATCTTGCCTTTGAATATTTTCTATTACTGCTACTTCAGCACTTGTCTTTTCATCCATATTAGAAATAATTACTGGTACTCTTTCTAGTCCTACTATTTTAGCAGCTTTAAATCTTCTTTCACCTGCTATAATTTCATACTTATTTCCAACTTTGCGCACTAATAATGGATTTATTATTCCATATTGCTTGATAGAAGTTGCTAATTCATTAAGTTTTTCTTCATCAAATTCTGTTCGAGGTTGTAGTCTATTTGGAATAATATCAACAAGATCAATATACTTAATTTCATTATTCTCTTGCATAACAATCCCTCTCAATTCTCTTTATTCTCTTTAATGATACTATAAATATTTTATTTTTTCAAGTAGTTAGAATTAATTTTTTTAGAAATTGAAAAAATCAATGCATTATTTTAGCATTGATTTATTTTTAGTTATTTAAATTTATTTCTTGATTATTTACATCTATACCTGTTAAATTTTCTGCATTTATGAAATATCTTGCGTCAACAGTGTCGTGTCCTTTATAAATATGCCTTATTTCTATATACATATCATAGTTATTATATTCTTCTGGAATATCATTTTTATTTAAAGAAACTCCTATAGTAAATTCTGTTTCTTGATCTAATCCCGATTTTTCCAATTGATTTTTTTTGAAATAATCTAATGCTTTGGTCTTTATTTCTTCTATTGTGTAATTTTCAAAACATCTTGGAATGTTCAAAGTATTATTATCTAAGTTATCTTCATTATTATTTGAAGAAGGATATAAAGTCAAGTTGTCACCTTTTAGATAATTATTATCTATTACTTTTAAATTATATTTTTGTTCTTCTACAGTATTATCTGTTTCAATTTTATACTCACATAAATTACTACTATCTTCGTTTGTTTTTAAATAACCTTGTGCCGTTATTCTTTTATCTTCTATTGTAAGTATTAGAGTATTATTTTCTATTTTATATTTACCTTTCATAGTTAAAATTTGATTTTCTTTTGTAATTGTTTGGGCATTTGAATATTCGAATGTTCCATCATCATTAAACTTATATAATCCTATTTCATCATTAGTTTCTTCGCTATTTGCTTTGAATACTTTGGAATTTTTTATTAAACTTGAAACTGTAATTTTACTTGAAATAGTTGATGATGCTTTGTTATTGTTATTACTTTTAACGTAAATTAATATAGAGGTTGCTATTAATAATATTATTAGTATTATTATTAATATTATTGTATTATTATTTTTTTTCATAATATTTTGTGCTCCTTTTTTCTAAGAATTGTTAAAAATAATCTTTGCTATTCTTACAATGTAATTTTAACATTAACCGTTTAGCATTGTCAAGAAATTTTTTTTAAATATCTTTTTTCTTTATTTCATTATATCTTCTTGGATATTTTAAATTAGTGATATTATTTTTTTTATATAATAATAAAGTTCTATTACTTAATTCTTGTGGTAATAAAAATTTTATTTCTTTTATTAAATTAATATTTAATTTTTTATAATAATTATCTATATTATCTAGTTCTTTATCTACTATGCCTTTCATTGCTACATAATAACCATTAACTTTAACTAGTGGGATAGAGTACTCTAGTAAATGTTTTAATGGCGCTACTGCACGTGATGTTACTAAGTCATATTTTTCTCTTACTTCTTTAGAATATATTTCTGCCCTTTCGTTTATGACTGATATATCTTTTAAATTTAATTTTTCTATTACTAATTTTAGAAAATTACATCTTTTTTCTGTTGCTTCTACTAAATCTATTTTTATTTTTGGAAATACTATTTTTAAAACTATACCTGGGAATCCTGCTCCTGATCCTATATCGCATATATACATATTTTCTATATTAATTATTTTAGTAATGGTTAGGCTATCATAAAAGTGTTTTAAATATACTTGTTCTTTATCTGTAATATTTGTTAGATTATATTTTTTATTTTCTTCTATTAATATATTATAATATTCTTCTAATTTATTAAGAGCATCATCAGTAATATTTATATTTAACTCTTTTAAACTATTTATAAATAATTCTTTATTCATTGTAATTCTTCCTTAAATATACCATTAATATAGAAATATCAGCAGGGTTTACACCACTTATTCTTAAGGCTTGACCTATTGATGTTGGTCTAACTTTATCTAGTTTTTGTCTTGCTTCACTTGCTAGATTTGTTACTTTGGAATAATCAATATTTTCTGGTATTTGTTTTTCTTCATTTTTTAGCATTTTTTCTGCTTCTCTTTGTGTTTTTGCTATATATCCTTCATATTTTATTTGTATTTCTACTTGGTTTTCTACTTCTTTAGAATAACTAGATGTAAAAAGATTATTTTCTTTTAAGGTATTTATTGTAATTTCATTTCTTTTTAATAAATCATATAAAGTAATTCCATCTTTTAAAATAGGTGTATTCAATTTTTGAAATAATTCATTTATTTGTTTAGTTGGAGTTATTTTTTTATTTTTTAATTCATTTTTTAATTTGTCTATATCATTTATTTTTTCTATTAATTTATTATGTCTTTCTTCATCTATTAATCCTACTTTATATCCATATTCTCTTAATCTTAAATCAGCATTATCGTGTCTTAGTAATAATCTATATTCAGCACGAGAAGTTAACATTCTATAAGGCTCTATTGTTCCTTTTGTTATTAAATCATCTATTAATACTCCAATGTATGCTTCATTTCTTTTTAATACTAATGGTTTCTTATTTTCTATTTTTAAAGAAGCATTTATTCCTGCGATTAATCCTTGACAAGCAGCTTCTTCATAGCCACTGGTTCCATTGATTTGACCTGCAGTAAATAAATTTTCTAGTACTTTTGTTTCTAAAGAAGCTTTTATTTGGGTAGGGTAGATAGCATCATATTCTATAGCATAGGCATATTTTAATATTTTAGCATGTTCTAATCCTTCTAGGGAATGAACCATTTGCTCTTGAATATCTTCTGGCATACTAGTTGAAAATCCTTGTAAGTATATATCATCATAATATAGACTTTCTGGTTCTAAGAATAATTGATGTCTTTCTTTATCTTTAAATCTTACTAATTTGTCTTCTATAGATGGACAATATCTTGGTCCTACTCCAGTTATATCATTTAATCCTCCATACATACTTGATTTTGATAGATTATTTAATATAATTTCATGAGTTTTTTTATTAGTATAAATTAGATAACATGGTTCTTGATTATTAACGTCGTAAAGTGGTTCTATATCATGTGAGAATGTGTATGGTGTTTTATCTCCATCTTCTCTTTGAGTTTTACTATAATCTATTGAAGATCTTTCTATTCTAGGTGGAGTCCCTGTTTTTAGTCTTAAAATCTCAAAGCCATATTTTTTTAGATTATCGCTTAAATGCATTGAAGGCTTTTCTCCATGAGGACCACTTCTAGTTCTTGTTGACCCTCTTAATATATCTGCTTTTAAGTATGTTCCTGTTGTTAATATTACACATTTGGAATTTATTTTTGTACCATCTGAAAGTACTATACCTAATACTTTATTATTTTCTACTATTAGATCTTCTACCATTGATTCTAATATTTCTAGATTTTCTTGATTTTTTAGGGTTTTTAACATTTCTTTGGGATATGTTATTTTATCGGCTTGGGCTCTTAAAGAGTGAACTGATGGGCCTTTTGAGGAGTTTAGCATTTTCATTTGAATTAATGTTTTGTCAGCGTTAATTCCCATTTCTCCTCCTAAGGCATCTATTTCTCTTACTATTATACCTTTGGCAGATCCTCCAATAGATGGATTACATGGCATTGTTGCTATATTGTTTATGTTACCTGTTACTAATAGGGCAGAATGACCTATACGAGCTGATGCTAAAGCTGCTTCGCATCCAGCATGTCCTCCTCCTACAACTATTATTTCATATTCTTTATTCATAAATATCACTTCTTTTCTTAATCGTTTTATATTTTATCATATAATTTAAAAAAAAGAAAGTATTAGTTAACGTTATTGGTTAATACGCCATAGATAAGATAGGGAATAGGCGTTACTTAAAATAATAAAAATAAATTAAAACTATTAGTTTTGGTTCTAATAGTTATTTTCCTAGACAGAATCTAGAGAATAATTCATCTATTAATTCATCTGTATATGTTTCTCCTATGATTTCTCCTAATAATTCCCAAGAATTTTTAAGATCTAATTCTACCATATCAATTGGGCTATTATCTTTTATATTATTAATTGCATCTTCTATTTTTTCTAGAGATTTCTTTAATAATGATATACTTCTAGCATCACTTAAATAAGTTAAATCTTTTACTTCTATTTCTTCTAGATTATATATTTTTTTAATAGTATCTTTTAATTTATCTATTCCTGTACCTTCTTTTATACTTATTTTAATTATATCTTTATTTATTTTAGGTAAGATTAGTTTACAATCTAGATCTATTTTATTTATTACTATAATACTTGGTTTATTTTCTATTTGTTTTAAGATTTTTTCTTCTTCTTCTGTTAATTCTTGATTGTTATTTAACATAAATATTACTAAATCTGAAGTATTTATTATATCTTTACTTTTTTCTACTCCTATTTGTTCTACTATGTTATCTGTATTTCTTATTCCTGCAGTATCTATTATATTAAGTATTAAGCCTCCTAGGTTTATTTTTCCTTCTACTATGTCTCTTGTTGTTCCTTCTATATCTGTTACTATTGCTTTTTCTTCTTCTAATAAAGCATTTAAGAGACTACTTTTTCCTACATTTGGTTTCCCAATAATACCTACATTTATTCCTTCATTTAATAACTTTCCATCACTAGAATCTTTAATTATTTTTTCTAATTTACTTTTAAAATCTAAAATACTTGGTAATATTTTTTCATTAGTAAGTTCTTCTATATCTATGTATTCTGGGTAATCTATGTTTACTTCTATATTTGAAATCATTTGAATTAAGTCATCTCTTAATTCTTTTATTTTATTAGATACAGTTCCGTTTAATTGATTTATTGACATTTTTCTTGTTTGCTCACTTTTAGAATTTATTAAATTCATTATTCCATCAGCTTCTACTAAATCTATTCTTCCATTTAAAAATGCTCTTTTTGTAAATTCACCAGGTTCTGCTAAACGAGCTCCTTTTAGGAGGAGTAATTCTAATACTTTATTTGTCGTTGCTATTCCTCCATGACAATTTATTTCTACTATATCTTCTTTAGTAAATGTTTTTGGAGATCTCATTATTGTTACTAATACTTCATCTATTATATTTTCGTTATCTACTATATGTCCATAGTGAATTGTATGAGTTTCTACTTTAGTTAAGTCTTTTCCTTTAAAAATACTATTAACTATATTAATACTTTCATCTCCACTAACTCTTATTATTGATATAGCGCCTATTCCTAGGGCTGTAGATATTGCTGCTATTGTATCATCCATATATATCACGTCCTTTATGTGTTTATTTTATCATAAATTTATTTAAAAAAAAAGTTTATATTTACTTATATAATTCTATTTCATTATTTTTATAGGCTTCAATTATTTTATTCCATATAGTTGACTCAACAAATCTAGCCTTTTTAGGATGTATTAAGTATCTTATTTCTAATTCTATATGTTCATCTTTTATTTTAGTATATATAATTGGTTCATATTTATTGTAATATATTCTATAGTTATTAGAGATATTGTTAATCTGATTTTTCATTTTAGGAGGGATATTTTTTATTATATCATTAGAATTTACTATTTTATATAATGTACTTTTTGTTTTTGGTAAATTACAATCAAGAGGTACTTTAATTGTTATTTCATCCCATATATATTTAAATGCTTTATTATAATTTTTTAGGGGACTTTTAAAAATTATTGAATTAGGTAGATGTATTATTATCCCGGTACTTTGACCTGTAAAATCATTATTTTTAACTTCTAATACCTCGAAATTCATTGATTTTATATTAATTACATCACCTTTATATTCATCTATTTCTATTCGGTCTTCTATTTCAAATGGCTTTGCTATCTTTATGTATAATCCACAGAAAAAGTTGAAAACTAAATCTCTTAGTGCTATTGTAAAGGCTGCTGATATTACACTTATAAAAGTTAGAAGATTTTTAATATACTGTCCCCAAAATAAAAATAGTATACATACTTTTAAAAGATTCATACATAGTTTGAACTTTTGAGTATATATATATTCTTTTTTTGTATCTTTATTTTTCTTTAGTAATTTTATTCCAATTTTTTCTATTATTGTTATTATTAATATATAAAATAATGTTTTAATACTTAAAATTATGTAAATCTCTTCTATATTTAAAATGCTACTTATTTCATTTAAATACTTCATTTCATCACTTCCTTTTGGTGGAACAAAGATTATAACACACTGCTTTAGTATATGCAATTAAATAATTTAAATTTACATAATTTTACATATTTAATTGTAAAGAAAAGAAGCTACTCAGCTTCTTTTGGTTTTATTACTACATATCTATTAGGTTCAATACCCTCTGACTCCGTATAAACATATTTATTTTGGGATAAAACATTATGTATTGTTCTTCTTTCGTAAGAATTCATTGGGTCTAGTTTAGTTTCTACTTTAGTATGCGCTACTTCTTTTGCTACTTTTTTTGCTAAATATTCTAGATTTTTTATTCTTTTTTCTTTGTAATTTTCTACATCTATAATTATTTGTAGGTTACTTTTTACTTGGGAATGAATAATTTGTCTGATAATTGTTTGAATTGCAGAAATGGTTCTGCCATTTTTTCCAATTAAAATAGAATTATTATTTGAAAATATAGTAATTGTTATATTATTTTCTCTTCTTCTAACTTCTAAATTCGAAGTCAATCCCATTAATGATATTATTTCATTTATAGTATCTTTTATTTCTGTAATTATAGCATTTATGTCAACTAATTCTATTTTTACACTTTTTTTAAGTAAACCATTTTTCTCTTCTAAGATATTAATTATAACATTTTCTTCTGTTAAATTTAATTCTGTTAAAGCCTTATTTTTAGCTTCTTCTAATGTTTTTCCTTCATAAATATATTTATTCATACTACTTTGCCTTCTTTCTTTCTACATATATATTTTGGAATATTGTAAATAAACTAGATGATATCCAATAAACACCTAAAGCAGAAGGTAGGGTAAATGATGAAATTCCTATTAAGGCCATCATAAAATATATTGTATATTTCATTTGCATTCCTGTTGCCATTTGTCCTGATTGGTCTTTTAAGGTTTTTCTAAATGATAGGTAAGTTGTACCTATAATTAATAATACTAATAAAATATACCAATAATTACCATTTTCTGTTATACCTTTTAATGGAGTAGTTCCCATTTCAAATACTTTTAAGAATTTTTCTTCAAATATTGAAGGAGTTCTGTTTATTGCTTCATAAAAAGCAAATAATAAAGGTATTTGAATAAATGATAATAAGCATCCTGAAACTGGATTAATTTTATACTTTTGATATATCATCATCATTTCTTGCGCTTTTCTTGTTTGATCTTCTTGTGAATCTTTACCGGCATATTTTTTCTCTAATTTTGCTAATTCTGGTTGAGCCTTTTTCATTAATTCTGATTGCATTGCTGTTTTCTTCGTTATTGGAAATAAAATTAATCTGATTAAGATACAAGTAAATATTAGCGCTATACCTGAAGAATTAAATAAATTAGATATTTTAATTATTACCCACGCTAAAGGTTTTACAAACAAACTTGTCCATAATCCTTCATAATTTGACAATGGTGTAAAGTTTTTACACTCTGGTAATTTAGATATATCTACATCATTATCCTCGTATATTTTTATCATATTTTTATTTGTTGGTCTACAAATAATATTTTCAGTTACTGCTTGTCCTGTCTCTTCATTTCTTACTATTTGCTTATCTTTATCTTTTAAAGTTTTTGTACAACCTGTTAAACAGAATACACATAGTAAGATTATTAATATCTGTTTAAATTTTCTATTTTTTTTCATTTTGTGCTCCAATCTTTTTTAGTAGGCTAGTTAAACTTAAACTCATATCTTGATAAGTTGCCTCTAATAAACTCTTCCTAATTATTATAACATAATCATAGGTTCTTTGTATAGTTAAATCTTGATTATCTATTATATTTTTTGTTCTTCTTTTAAGTTTATTACGAATATTAGCTTTGCCTATTTTGGTTGGAACTGAAATTCCATATCTATTTTTATCTTTGTTTTCTCTATAATAAATAATAAAATCTTTATTTTTTACATAGGGACATTGTTTAATTATTTCAGTATATTCTCTTGATGATTTTATTATGTTTATTTTTTTCACTGTGATAGCCTCCTATAAATTTATATATATAATATAGGAAAGAAAAAATTAATTAATAATTTAAAAAAAAACTACTTCTGTAGTTCTATTAAGCACATAATTTTTTTCTTTCCTTAGCTCTTCTTTTGTTTAAGATATTACCTTTACCATTTTTACGAGCACGGAATCCACATTTTTTAGCTTTTTTCTCTTTATTTGGTTGATAAGTTGGACCTTGAGTCTTTGCCATAAATAACACCTCCGAATCAAATTGCTATTTTATTATATATGGTATTTTAGTTAATGTCAAGGAAATTTTATACAAAAAGTTAGAAAATTACTATTTATAAGTACTTTTAATTGTTAGTTAATCTTTCTAAATAATTATGTATTGTAAACAAAAAAAGTAAAAAACTATTTTAAAGATTTAACTTTTTTGATATAATTAGATAAAGATATGGAGGGATATTTATGTTTAAAGAAATAACCGCGGTTAGTAAGAATTTTGCAATGGTTAAAATTGAAAATACTACTACAGATGATTTACTTAATATGAATGTTATTTTTGAAGATAATAAAAAAATATTAGGTGAAATTGAGGAAATCGATGGGGATGAGGTAAAAATTAGTTTTCTTGGAGAGTTTCATGAAGGAAAATTTTTTGGAGGTATTATTAGAAAACCTAGTTTAAATACTAAAATTAGACTTATCAACGAAGATGAATTATCAGAATTAACAGGTGCTAATGACGATAAATCTATGATGTTAGGTTTATCTCCTCTTTATAATAATTTTCCTATTAAAATTAATATTGATGATATGTGGAGTAATCATAGTGCAATATTTGGTAATACTGGTAGTGGTAAAACCTATGGTGTTGCAAGATTAGTTCAAAATTTATTTGTTATGAAAGGAAAAATTCCTTTTAACAGTAATATATTTATTTTTAACAATACAAATGAATATGATAATGCTTTCAAGAGTATTAATCAATATAATCCTAATTTTAATTACAAGATGTATTCAACAAGTGGTGAGGGAAATAGTGAGATAATAAAATTACCATTATGGCTATTATCAGTTGATGATTATGCTAATTTATTAGATGCTACTGAATATACCCAATTATCTATTATTGAAAAAATGCTTAGTTTAGTTTCAGTATTTGCTAGAAAAGATGAGGAATCCGCTAAATATAAAAATCATCTAATTGCTTCTGCTATTATATCTGTATTATATACTAACCAAACTCCTTCTAGAATAAGAGATCAGATATTTTCTATACTTACTAATTGTAATAGTCCAGAATTAAACTTAGATGTTGATGTTCCTGGTGTTGGTTATACTAGACAATTTAGAAAATGTTTTGATATAGATAGTAAGGGAGAGTTTGTAGAAAGAATTTTAATTACTGGATATATTCAACAGTTCGTTGATAACAATACTAAATGGAATGAAGACTATGTTCCTATATATTTTACTTTAGATGATTTGGAAGTTGCTTTAAATTTTGCTTTAATTTCAGAGGGACTTTTATTAAATGAAAAATCTTATAGTGAGGCTACTGCTTTAAAAGTAAAATTACATTCTTTAAATAATAGTTCTAATAAGAAATATTTTGATTATGGTAGATTTATTTCTATTTCTGAATTTATCACAGATATAGTTATGGTTGGCCAAACAAAGAGAGCTCAAATAATTAATTTTGTTCTTGAGGATATTGATGATAGGTTTGCTAAAGCTATTGTTAAGGTATATTGTAGATTAATATTTAAATTTAGTAAAGGACTTCAAGAAAGAGGTGCTATGCCTATTCATCTTATGTTAGAAGAAGCTCATAGATATGTTCAAAGAGATAACGATATTAATATTTTGGGATATAATATATTTGAAAGAATTGCTAAAGAGGGGCGTAAGTTTGGAGTAGTATTAGATTTAATTACTCAAAGACCTACTGAATTATCAGAATCGGTTATATCTCAGTGTAGTAACTTTTTAATATTTAAAATTACACATCCTACTGATTTGGAATATATTAGAAAGATGGTTCCTAATATCAGTGCTGATGTTATTGAAAAACAAAAATCATTACAATCTGGTACTTGTGTTGCTTTTGGTAGAATGATGAAGATACCAATGATTGTAAAAATGGAATTACCTAACCCAGAACCACAGAGTTCAAATGCATCTGTGTATAACAAGTGGATGGTGGAGTGGAAAAGTTAGAATGCTAAGACCAAAGTTTATAATGCTTTGGTCTTTTTTTCCACACTTTCCACAGATTTCCACAGTTTTTTTATCCACAATTTTCGAGTTTTCCACAGGGCTGTTTATAACTTTTCTGTTGAATTTTGTTGATAAGTATTTTAATCCCTTATAATATAAGGGATTTTTATATGTATGTATTTGTTGATAACTCTGTTGATAAATTGCAATTTTTTGTATTTCCAACAATAGTTTTCCACAGAAAAAGTTTTTGTTACTCTGTAATGAAATTTGTAGACTTTTTTTTTTATTGTGTTAAAATGAAATTAAGACGTTGGGAGGAGTAGATAATGAATTTAGATATGCTATGGAACAATTTCCTCAAGAAAATTAAAGAATATGTGTCGGCATTGTCTTATGAAACTTGGTTTCAGGATACTAAACTGGTATCAATTCGTGATAATTGCGCTATTGTTATTGTCCCAATGGAACTTCATAAAAAACATTTAATGGAAAATTATCAAGAAATTATGGAGAATACTTTAAAAGAAGTGAACGGTTCTAACTTTACTTTTAAATTTGTAGTTGAAGAAGAATGGGAAGATGAAAAAAATGAGGATATATTTGAAGAACCTTATGATGAAGAAGATAGAAATGAACATCAAAAGGAAAATTTAGCTCAATCACCATTGGAGGCTAATTTAAATCCTGAGTACACCTTTGATTCATTTATAGTTGGTGATTCTAATAAATTTGCTTATACTACTTCAATGGCTGTTGCTGAAAAACCTGGTAAGGCTTATAATCCTTTATTTTTATATGGTAAAAGTGGACTTGGTAAAACACATTTAATGCATTCCATTGGAAATTATATTATCAAAAACTCTAATTTAAGAGTTCTATATATATCTAGTGATAAGTTTGTAAATGATTTTATTAACGCTGTTAGAAACGATAAAGATAACTATGACAAAATTGATACATTTAAAAATAAGTATAGAAATATTGATGTACTTATGATTGATGATATTCAATTTTTAGGGAATGCTACTAAGGGACAAGAAGAGTTTTTTCATACTTTTAACGAACTATATAATGAAAATAAGCAAATAGTTATTGCTTCCGACAGGTCTGTTGATGACTTGAAAACATTAGAAAATAGACTTTTAACTAGATTTAATTGGGGCCTTACTGCTAATATAACTCCTCCTGATTTTGAACTTAGGGTTAATATAATAAGAAAAAAAATTGCACATCAAGAATCTGCTAATGATGTTCCAAACGAGGTTATTGAATATATAGCTAATAATTTTGCTAGCGATGTTAGAAAACTTGAAGGCGCTATTACTAGAGTTTTTGCTTATTCTCTTATGATGAATAGGGGGAAGGTGGATTTAGATACTGCAGTAGATGCTTTAAAAGATCAATTAATTGATAAAGGTGGCTATAAGAATGATGTTCATAGAATACAGACAGTAGTATGCGATTACTTTAAAATAACAATTGATGATTTAAAAGGGAAAAAGAGAAGTCAAAATATCAATTACCCTAGACAAGTTGCTATATATTTATGCAGACAACTTACTAATGAATCTTTTCCAAAGATAGGAACTTATTTTGGAGGTAGAGATCACTCAACAATTATTAGTTCATATCAAAAAATTGAGAAAGATTTAGAAAAAAATGAACAGTTGAAAGTAGTTATTAACGACCTAAAAAAACAATTATCCACTTAAAAAGTTGATAACTGTTGATAAAATTGAAAGTTTTCCACATGGCTGTGGAAATAAAAACGTATATAATATATGGTATTGAGGCAGTTTTCCACAATATCCACAGTATAATAATAACAATAATATATATAATAAAAGAAAGAAGGAAATAAAAATGAAATTTATAATTAAACAAGATATATTATTAGAAAGTTTAACACATGCATCAAAAGCTATATCACCAAGAAATCTAATTCCAATATTAACAGGAATTAAATTTGATTTAAAAGATGAAGGATTATACTTATCCGCTAGTGATACTGATATATCTATAAGATGTTTTATACCAAGAGAAAAAATAACTGAAGTAGGAGAGTTAGGAAGTATTGTTATTGGAGGTAAGTATATAGTAGAGATAGTTAGAAAGTTACCGAATACAGATATTACTATTGAAGTATTAGATGGGTATAAAATGATTATTAGTACTAATAATACTGAATTTAACTTAAATGGTATTAATCCTAATGAATTCCCTAATTTGGATTTGGAAGAAACTAGTGAACCAATTATATTACAAACAGATATGTTTAAAACTATTATATCTCAAACATTCTTTGCTACTTCTCAAAATGAATCAAGACCACTTTTAACAGGTATTAATTTTAGAATAGAAGGTAATATGTTAGAAGTAATTGCTACTGATAGTTATAGACTTGCTAAAAAGAGTATTACTATTGATAAAAAGTTAGAAAATATAGTAAATATAGTTATTCCAGGAAAGAATTTGATGGAACTTGCTAAAATTATTGATGATGATAAAGAAAATTTAGAGTTACATATATTTGAAAATAAGATATTATTTAAATATAAAAATATATTATTCTTATCTAGATTACTTGCTGGTACTTATCCTGCTACATCATCTATTATTCCTAATGAATTTAAAATTGAAGTAGAATGTAATTGTAATACATTTTATGATATGATTGATAGAGCTTCATTACTTACTTCTGATAGAGATAAGAATACTATTAAGTTAGAACTTGTTAATAAAGAGATGATAATTTCTTCAAATTCTCCAGAAATAGGTAAGGTAGAAGAAAAGATGGCTGTAGATAGTGATGATGCTATATCTATTTCATTTAGTTCTAAGTATATGTTAGATTGTATAAAGAGTTTTGGAACTTCTAATATTACATTGTATATGAATAGTGATAGTGCTCCTATAATAGTTAAATCTATTGATGATGAATCTCTTGTAGAGTTAGTTTTACCAATAAAAACATATTAAAATCAAGAAATTGTACCAAAAAATGGTATGATTTTTTATTTTTTTTATATTCTCGACATAAAACGATTAAATTCGACAGTCTGCAGTGTTTTAATATTTGTCATACATTTTTTAATGTATAGAAATGGGGGAAAATATTATGGATTGTTATGAGATTAATGCTTCTACTTTGTGTATTGTTCCAATTGATAAAAATAGATCTTTTGTTTATGAATTTGAAGATTGTTTTGAGGTAAATATGTCATCTTCAGATATTATTAAAAGAAGTTGTTTGTTTTTTGGAAGCACTTTTGATGGGAGAAAGAAATTTAGTGTTGATTTATTAAATGCTAATTATAAATTGCCAATTATTATTGAAGAAATTACTCAATTAATTTTCTTTCCTACTACGTCTAATATTTGTAATAATTGTATTTGGATTTCTTATAATAATTATGAATATCATGAAAAAAATGATAGTAGAACAAGTACTATAAAGTTTAAAAATGGTAGTATTGTTTCAGTTGATGTAAGTATATTTGTTTTGAGCAATCAAATTATTAGATGTAATAGGTTAAAACTTGAATTTAATAAGAGAAAAAAGGCTGTATAGTCTTTTTTTTTGGGCGTTTTTATGGTATAATTTTATATGTATATAGGGATACGTGAATTGATTTTTGGTGATGATTATGAAAAAAAAGACTATTTATGAAAATTAAAAATTTAAAATTAAAAAGTTACAGAAATTATAACAATTTGAATATTAATTTAGATGATAAATTAAATATTTTTATTGGTGATAATGCTCAAGGTAAATCAAATATCTTAGAATCAATTTATGTACTTGCTGTTACAAAATCTTATTTAAGTGTAAAAGATAAAAATTTAATTAAGGATGGGAATGATTGCTGCTTATTAGAATCTAAAATATCCTCTAATGAGGGTAATTTTAAACTTAATATTTTGATTACAGAAAAAGAGAAACATGTTAAAATTAATGGAAAAGATATAAGGAAGTTAGTTGATTATTTTTCTCATTTTAGAGTTATTTTATTTAGTCCTGATAATATTGGAATGATTAAGGATAGTCCTAATGTTAGGAGAAAATTCTTAAATGTTGAAATAGGTCAAATTAATAATGGATATGTTAGAAGTTTGCAGAATTATAATGCGCTATTAAAACAACGAAATGAATTTTTGAAGATTTGTAGGATGTCTAAGAAAATTAATTATGACTATTTGGAAATAATTAATGAAAAATTTTCTTTATTTGCTGTAAGTGTAATTAGAGAAAGATATAAGTTTATTTCTTTAGTTAATGAGTATTTAAGTGAAATTTATAGTGAAATTATGGATGTTGACAATTGTCAAGTAAAGTATGTTTCCACAATATTGTGGAAAAATGAAGAGCAAGAAATGATACAAGACTTTAATAAGTATTTAAATGAAAATATTGATAAAGATGTATTGTATGGCCTTACTTTAATAGGACCTCATAGAGATGACTTTAAGTTTTTTATAGGAGATAAAGAGATGGGAGTGTATGCTTCTCAAGGACAATTGAGGGCAGCAGTTTTAGCATTAAAACTATCTGAGATTGAAATTTTTAGAAAAAACACTGATGATGAACCTATTTTACTTTTGGATGATATTTTTAGTGAATTAGATTTAAAAAAGAAGAATAGGTTGATTAAATATATTATTGATGATGTTCAAACTATTATTACTACTACTGACTTACATATGATTGATGAAGTTTTAGTTAATAAGGCTAAAATTTTTGAGGTTGAGAGTGGAAAAATAGTTAAAGAAGTTGAGAGGAAAGTGATACAAAATGGCAAATAATGAACATTATGATGCTTCGGACATTCAAGTATTAGAGGGTTTAGAGGCTGTTAGGAAAAGACCTGGTATGTATATAGGATCTACTAGTTCAAAAGGATTACATCATTTGGTATGGGAAATTGTTGATAATGCTATAGATGAGGCATTAGCAGGTTATTGCGATGATATTGAGATCATTATTAATAAAGATGGTTCTGTAACTGTTAAAGATGATGGTAGGGGAATACCTGTTGGAATTCATCCAAAAACAGGATTATCTACAGTTGAGACTGTTTATACTGTACTTCATGCTGGTGGTAAGTTTGGCGGTGGAGGATATAAGGTATCTGGAGGACTACATGGAGTAGGTGCATCTGTGGTTAATGCTTTAAGTAAAAAGGTTGAAGTCACTGTTTATAAAGAAGGTAAAATTTATAATATTAAGTTTGCTAATGGTGGAAAAACAGTTCAACCTCTTACTGTGATTGGTGATTGTAGTGAAGATAGAACTGGTACAACAGTAACTTTTACTCCAGATGAAGAAATTTTTAGAGAAACTACTGTTTTTGACTATGAAACACTAAGGAATAGAGTTCGTGAATTGGCTTTTTTGAATAAAGGACTTAGAATTATTTTAATGGATGACAGAGATGGTAAAAAAGAAACTTTTATTTATGAAGGTGGTATTAAAGAGTTTGTTGATTGGATAAATGAAAAAAGAACACCTATTCATAATGATGTAGTTTACGTTGAAGGTATGGAAAATGATATTTCTATAGAGGTAGCTTTACAATATAATGATGGATATAATCCTACTGTTTATTCATTTGTTAATAATATTATTACTCCTGAAGGTGGTACTCATGAGGATGGTGTTAAAAATGCTTTAACTAGGATTATTAATAATTATGCTAGAAATAATAAAATACTTAAAGATAATGATGATCCTTTAAATGGTGATGATGTTAGAGAGGGAATTGCTATGGTAATATCCGCTAAGGTTCCTGAACCTCAATTTGAAGGTCAAACAAAAACTAAACTTGGAAATAGTGAAGTTAGAAAAGTTGCTGCTAGTATTTTTGGTAAAGAATTTGAAAGATTTTTAATGGAACATCCTAATGATGCAAAGATAATTGTTGAAAAGTCTATGACTGCTGCTAGAGCAAGGGTTGCTGCTAAAAGAGCAAGAGAACTTACTAGAAGAAAAGGTGGTCTTGAGATTACTAATTATTGGGGAAAACTAACTGATTGTTCTTCTAAAGATGCTACTATATCAGAAATGTTTATAGTTGAGGGTGATTCTGCAGCAGGAAGTGCTGTTAGTGGTAGAGATCCTATTACTCAAGCAATATTGCCTATTAGAGGAAAAATTTTGAATGTTGAAAAGGCTAGATTAGATAGAATTCTTGCTAATGAAGAAATTAGAACTATGATTACAGCTTTGGGTACTGGTATTGGTGATGAATTTGATATTTCTAAATTAAGATATTATAAAATAATTATTATGACTGATGCCGATGTTGATGGTGCTCATATTAGAACATTGCTTTTAACGCTGTTTTATAGGTATTTTAAGCCACTTGTTGAAAATGGACATATATATGCTGCCCAACCTCCTTTATATGCTGTGAAACATGGTAAAATGGTCAAATATGTTTTAAATGATGATGAGCTTTCAGAATATGTTTCTACTTTGCCTGAAACTACTAAGTATGAAGTAGGTCGTATGAAAGGTTTAGGTGAAATGGATCCTGAGGAGTTAAGGGAGACAACTATGGGTATTGATAGAAGAATTTTGAAGCAAATTACTATGGATGATGCTATAGCTGCTGATGAAACTTTCCAATTACTTATGGGTGAAGAAGTAGAGCCTAGAAGAAAATTTATTGAAGATAATGCTTTACTTGTTGATAATTTGGATATATAGGAGGTTTATATGGAAACAAATAAGTTTGATAAAGATATTGAAATAGAGAATATGGGTGAAGATAATAGTACAGAGAAGGATAGAAGAGTTGCAGTTAATATTGTTGGTGAAATGCGTCAATCTTTTCTAGAATATTCTATGAGTGTTATTGTTGCTCGTGCGTTACCTGATGTTAGAGATGGTCTTAAACCTGTTCATAGAAGAATTTTATATACTTTATATGAAGAAGGTATGACACCTGATAAAAAATATCAAAAAAGCGCTAATGCTGTTGGAGCGGTTATGGGTCATTATCATCCACATGGTGATTCTGCTATATATGATTCAATGGTTCGTATGGCACAAGATTTTACTTATCGTCATTGTTTAGTTGATGGTCATGGTAATTTTGGTTCTATAGATGGTTTTGGGGCAGCTGCTTCTCGTTATACAGAAGCTAGGCTTGCTAAGATATCTATGGAATTATTGAGAGATATAAAGAAGGATACTGTTGATTTTGATGCTAACTATGATAATCAGAGAAAAGAGCCTACTGTTTTACCTAGTAGATTTCCTAATATATTAGTTAATGGTAATATGGGAATTGCTGTTGGTATGGCTACTAATATACCACCACATAATTTAGGAGAAGTTATTGATGGTTGTGTTGCTTATATTGATAATAATGATATTTCTGTTACTGAGTTAATGCAATATATTAAGGGACCTGATTTTCCAACAGCTGGTGTTATTTTAGGTAATAGTGGTATTAAGAAGGCTTATGAAACAGGTCGTGGAACTATTACTATTAGAGGTATGGCAAAAATAGAAGAACATCATGGTAAGGATAGAATAATTATTACTGAAATACCTTATCAAGTTAATAAAAAGGCATTAATTACAAGAATTGGTGAATTGGTAAGAGATAAGGTTATTGATGGTATTTCTAATTTAAATGATGAATCTGCTTTAGAGGGAATAAAAATTGTTATTGATGTTAAGAAAGAAGCTAATGCTAATGTTGTATTAAATAATTTATATAAGCATACGCAATTGCAGACTACTTATGGTATTAATTTTTTAATGCTTGTTGATGGTACTCCTCGTACTATGAGTTTGAGAAAAATATTAGAAAAATATGTTGAACATCAAAGAAATGTTATTTATCGTAGGTGTCAATTTGATTTGAAACAATATAAAGATAGATTACATATTTTAGATGGATTGAAAATTGCTTTGGATAATATTGATAGAGTAATTCAAATAATTAGGGAATCTGCTGATGATGATGTTGCTAAAAAAGGTTTAATTGATGAATTTGGTCTTAGTGAAGTTCAGGCTCAGGCTATATTGGAAATGAGATTGAAGAGATTAACTGGATTAGAAAAATCTAAGATTGAGGATGAAATCGCTGAACTTGAGAAATTAGTAAAAGAGTTAGAAGAAATTTTGGGTAGTGAAGAAAAGATTTACGGAATAATTAAAAAGGAAATGCTTGAAATCAAGGATAAATATGCAGATCCTAGAAGAACACATATTGATATGACTGCGGTAGATTATATTGAGGATGAATCTTTAATTCCTGTGGAAAATGTGGTTTTGACTTTGACTAATAAAGGATATATTAAGAGAGTTCCTAGTGATACTTATAGAATTCAAAATCGTGGTGGCGTTGGAATTAAAGGTATGTCTACTAACGAGGAAGATTTTGTGGAGCATTTAATAAATGCTAAGAGTCATGATTATATTTTATTCTTTACTAGTAAGGGAAGAGTATTTAGAATAAAAGGATATGAAATTCCAGAATATGCTAGACAATCAAAAGGATTACCTATAGTTAACTTACTTAAATTAGATAAAGATGAAAAAGTTACTTCTCTGTTGAAAACTTCAAATGATGATGAATTTAAGTACTTAGTATTTGCTACAAAACAAGGATTAATAAAGAGAACAGAGATTACTGAGTTTGATAGTATTAGAAATAATGGTAAAAAAGCTTTAACTTTAAAAGAGGATGATGAGTTGATATCTGTTAAAAAGACTACTGGTACTAATGAAATACTTATGGCTTCATCAAATGGCAGAATGGTTAGATTTAATGAAGATGCTATTAGAGTTATGGGTAGAGGTGCTAGTGGTGTTAGAGGTATTAATTTAAGTGATGGAAGTTCTTTAGTTGGTATGGAAGTTGTTGAAGAGGGACAAGATGTTTTAGTAGTAACTGAGAATGGTTATGGTAAAAAGACACCTGTAGCTGAATATAGAATTACTAATCGTGGTGGAAAAGGTGTAAAAACTATAAATATTACAGAGAAGAATGGTTCAATAGTTTCATTTAAAACTGTTGATAATGATAAAGATTTGATGATTATTACTAATGAGGGTGTAATAATTCGTTTAGATGTTAATCAAATTTCTACTATGAGTAGAGTTACTCAGGGAGTTAGGTTAATAAATCTTAGAGAAAATCAAATTGTAAGTTCTACTGCCATTATTGATAAGGAAGAAAACGAAGATGAGGAATTAAAAAATATTGGTGATAATGAACCAAAGGTTGATATAATAGAAGAGACTAATGAATAGTCTTTTTTATTTTTCTTATTTTTCTGTGGAAAACTCTTTTTTAAATAAAAGATAAATAAATTTATTTTTAAATTAGTTATTATTTTTGTTGATAACTAATTTTTATTTTAAAAATTTGTTTGGAAAATAATTTGATTTTTTAAAATTGATGTCGGGAAATAATCGAATTTTAAAAAATTAGCTTGGGAAATAATCAAAAATTCAAAATTACTATTTCCCGGGAAATAAAGTAGATTAAAAAATCTGTTGATAATTAATATTTAAAATTAATTATTTTAATTTAAGTTATATTTTTCAATTTAGTAATATAATTTTTTATTATATTTTTTAAATCTAAAATAAATATTTAATATTTTAATTATCTATTAAAATATTATATGTTTTATGTAGTATGTTTCACGTGAAACATTAAACATTTCATTATTTTTAAAATATATATATTTATTTAATTTAATTAGATATTAAAAATTAATGTCGGGAAATAATCGAATTTTAAAAAAATAGTTCGGGAAATAATTTAAAATTCAAAATTATTATTTCCTGGGAAATAAAATAGATTAAAAAATCTGTTGATAATTAATATTTAAAATTAATTATCTTGATTTAAGTTATATTTTTCAATTTAGTAATATATTTTTTATTATACTTTTTAAATCTAAAAATAATATTTAATATTTTAATTATTTATTATAATAGTATGTATTTTTATGTAGTTATGTTCCACGTGGAACTTTTAATATTTTATTATTTTTAAATTATATATATTTAGTTCAAAGTAAATATAGTTTTTTTGACTAATTCTATTTTTTTAGTATTTAAATATTTAAAATCAGTGTCGGAAAATAATTAAATTTGAAAAAATTAGCTTGAAAATAATTATAAAATTATAATAAAATTATTATTTCTCAGAGAATAAAATCTATTAATATTATAGTTAATAGTTATTTCAATATTAATTTATGTTTCACGTGGAACGTTTTCTGTATATTTGTATTTGCTTCAAAAATAAAAAAAATATTTGCATTTTTCTTATTACTAAACATTTTCATAGTTATTTGATGCTAAGAGTAATTGTTTTTAACTTTTTTGTCATGCAATTTTGTATTTTAATGATATTATTTATCCCTAAGTTCCACGTGAAACATGGTTCTTTTATGTTATATTTTATGTTTAATATTTTTATATAATATATTTTATAATTATTTTTGCTTTAATCTATATTTTTTGTTATGTTTCACGTGAAACTAAAAAAAATGTTGTATTCTATATTCTAATATGTTATTTTATTTTAATTGTATTTTTACATATTTTTTTGCTTATAAATATATATATTTTTTTATTCTTTTATTTAATTTAGAGAATGTTAAAGTGATGTTTCACGTGAAACATAAAATATTTTTTTGAATTTTAAAAATTTGCCTTGGGAAATATTAAAAAAATTAAAAATACTATTGGGAAATAATCGAAAAATTAAAATTGATGTTGGGAAATAATTAAATTTTTAAAAACTAAAAAAAACTTATTTTTTATTAATAATTACTTGCTTTTTTTTTACTATTATTGTATTATTTTATTGACGCAATAATAATGTTGGAACCAAGTCAGGATTGGAAGATAGCAGCTTTAACAACCTCTTATTGTGTGCGTCTTTTTTTGAAAATATATTGCAAACGTTTGTTTGCTTAATTTTTAGTAAATTATTATACATTTATTTTAATTTTATGCTATAATATTTAGTGTGCAATTTGAGGTGATAATATGTCATACTTGGCTTTATATCGAAAATATAGACCACATAATTTTGAAGATATGGTTGATCAAAATGAGGTGATTGAAGTTATTAAGAGGGAAATTCTTAATAATAAAGTATCTCATGCATATTTATTTGCTGGCCCTAGGGGTACTGGGAAGACAACTACTGCTAAAATAATGGCTAGAATGGTTAATTGTGAAAATTTAGGTTCTGATGGTATGCCTTGTGGTGTTTGTGAATCTTGTAAAAATTTTGATTCTAGTAGTGATATTGTTGAAATTGATGCTGCTTCTAATAATGGAGTGGATGAAATTAGGGAGCTTAGGGATAAGGTTAATTTAGTTCCTTCTGGCAACAAATATAAGGTTTATATAATAGATGAAGTACATATGCTTACTACTCAAGCATTTAATGCTTTATTAAAAACATTAGAAGAACCGCCTAGTCATGTTATTTTTATATTGGCAACTACTGAATTTTTTAAGATTCCTGTTACTGTTGTTTCTAGATGTCAGAAATTTCAATTTACTAGAGTTTCAAATGATGCAATTGTTTCTAGGCTTAAAACAATTGCTAAATTGGAAAATATTGATGTAGATGATGATTCTTTATTTGAGATTGCAAGATTATCTGATGGTGGAATGAGAGATGCTATAAATATGTTGGATCAGTTGTCTTCTTTTGGTAATGGAAAAATTGTTTTAGATGATATTTATAAGTTGAGTGGTACATATTCTTATGAAGAATTATATAAGTTGGTAAGTTATTTATTTAATAAGGAATATGATAATATTATTTCATTTTCTGAAAATGTTAATACTACTGGTAAAAATGTTTCTAAGTTTTTGGAAGAATTTTTATATTATATTAGAGATGTTATTTATTTTAAAACTACTGGTACTTATAATAATATAGAAAATGAAAATATTGAAAAGATTTCTAATTTATATAGTGTTTCTAAGTTTTATGATTTAATGCTTTATTTAAATGATTTACTTACTAATATTAAAGGATCAACTGTTCCATATGTATTGTTAGGTGTATCTTTGATTAAAATATCTGAAAATTTGTCTGTAGATGTCAAAAAGGATAATAATGATAATAATAAAGAGGTTAAAAAAAATGCTACTGATACAAAAGATACTGATAATTCAAGTTGTATTGTAAGTTCTAATTTAACAAAAATTGTTGATAATAATAATTTTTTTGATGAAAAGAAAAGGCAAATTAGAATTAATAATACTTTTTCTAGTGCTTCTAAAGAAAGATTGTTAGAAGTAAAAAAATCTTGGAAAAATTTAGATAATTTGTTGTTAGATGCGGAATATGGTGCTATAGCTGGAATGTTAAAAGATGTTGATATTATTGTTGCAGGGGATAATAATTTAATGTTACTTGCTAAATATGATACTTTATTAGATAGATTATATACCAATATATTAGCGATTGAAAAATTAATCTATAATCTTCTAAATAAGGAGTATAGGGTTGTATTTCTTGCTAATGATGAGTGGAAATATGAAAAAAGTAAATATATTGAAAATATTCAAAAAGGGTATAAGTATGTTTATGTAGAAGAAAAAGATGATGAATTAGATAAATCATTATCTAAGAGTGATAGCGATATTGATAAAATTATTGATATCATTGGTAGTGATAAGATTGAATATATATAAAATAAGGAGAGGATGATAGTTATGAATATTCAAAATTTAATGAGAGAAGCTCAAAAAATGCAAAAAGATTTAATGAAGACTCAAGAGGAGTTAAATAAAACTGAGTATACTGGGGAATCTTCTATAGTATCTGTAGTTGTTGATGGTAATAAGAAACTTAAAAGTATAAAGATTAATATTGATGACGATATTACAAAAGATGATGTTGAAATGTTAGAAGATATGATTTTAGTTGCTGTAAATGATGCTATTAAGAAAGCTGATGCTGATAAAGAAAAGAAAATGAGTAAATATGGTTCTGCTTTAAATGGGTTGATGTAATAATGTTACCTAATTCTGTTAGAAAATTAATAGATTCATTTAAATATTTACCTGGTATAGGAGAAAAGACTGCTGAAAGGTTGGCTTTTTCTATGCTCAATTTTGATGATGATGTTCTTACTGATTTTTCTGATGCTATAATAGGAGTAAGAGATAAAATTGTTAAATGTTCTGTTTGTAATAATATTTCTGAATCTGATATTTGTAGTATTTGTGCTGATAAGATGAGGAGACAAGATACTGTATTTGTTGTTGAAAAGGCAAAAGATGTTATTTCTTTTGAAAAATTAGGTATTTATGATGGTGTATATCATATATTAGATGGGGTTATTTCTCCAATGGATGGAATAGGTCCTGAGGATATAAATATTTCATCTTTGGTAGCAAGAATTAAAAATAATAATATTAAAGAAGTGATTTTGGCTCTTAAACCTAGTCTTGAGGGCGAGACAACTATGCAATATATTACTAAGATTTTAAGTTCTTATGATGTTAAAGTGTCTAAACTTGCTACAGGGGTTCCTATGGGCACCGATTTAGAATATATAGATTCTTTAACTTTAGAAATGGCTTTAGAGCAAAGAAAGAGTGTGAATTAATAGGTAGATTTAGCATAATATTTAGTGGTGATATTTATGTTGAAAAGAGTTTTTAATATTTGTAAAAAATTTGTTTTGGCAGGTTTGCTTTTATATGCTTATAATTCTATTAATGTCTTTTCTGGTGGGGTTGTACCTATTAATTTTATTACTTTATTTTTAGTTACTTTATTTGGTATTCCAGCTTTGTTTTGTTTAATACTTTTTTCTTTTTTGATATAGGTGGTGAAGTTTATGTTTGATGATTATAAGGATAGTCAATGTGTTGCATATAGAATGATAAAAAATTCAATACTTATGAATAGGGTATTTCATGCGTATTTAATTGATAGTAATAATTTTACTGATATTAATGGTTTTATTTCATCTTTTGTTAAGTTATTACTTTGTCCTTATGGTTATTCAAATAATTCAAACTGTGGTGAATGTAGTAGGTGTATGAGAATAGAAAATGGTAATGATCCAGAGGTTAGATATGTTTATCCTGATGGTCTTTATATTAAAAAGGAGCAATTAAAAGATTTACAGGAAGAGTTTAACTTATCTAGTATTGAAGGAAATAGAAGGGTTTATGTTATTTGGAATTGCGAAAAAATGAATGTACAAGCTTCTAATTCTATTTTGAAATTTTTAGAGGAACCTGTTTCTAATATTGTTGCTATTTTAGTTACTTCTAATATTGATTCAATATTGCCTACTATTGTTTCAAGATGTCAATATATTAAACTTGTTAATAATAGTAAATTTAATAATACTTTAGATTATGCTAAAAACTTGATTTTTGAAATTACTAAAGATAGTAAAATAGAAGAAATAGAGGTTGATAATTATGTTAATTCTATTTTAAAATTCTCTTTATATTTTGAGGAGCATAAAAATGGTACTATAGTGTATATGAAGAAATTATGGTTAGATATATTTAGTGATAGAATTTCTTTTATTATTGGCTTTCAATTGCTTATTTCTTTATATTATGATATATTAAAGTATAAGTTATATGACAAATTGGAGTTTTATGTTGATTATGAAGTAAAGGTTATTAAAATTGCTAATATGTTGAAAACTGATGATGTAATTAATAGGATTAATGTTTTAATAAAATATATGGAATTAATTAAGTATAATTTGAATTTGAATTTACTTATGGATAGTTTAGTTATCGAGTTAGGAGAGTAGATTTTGTGAATATTGTAGAAATTAGTTTTGATAATGCAAAGAATACTTCTTATTATGTTGATAATGGTTTTAAATTAAAGAAAAATTTAACAGTTATTGTTTCTTCTGATAGGGGACTTATGTTTGGTACTGTTGTAAACATAATTGAAGATACTTTAGGTTTTGATATTGATAATATGGGAAGTGTCGTTAGAATTTCTTCTAAAAAGGATTTTTCTCAGCATATTAAAAATTTAAAAGACGCTAAAAACGCAATTAGTAAATGTAAGGAGCTTATAAGTAAGTATGAACTTAATATGAATATTATTGATTCTTCATATAATTTTGATAGAAGTCAACTTTTATTTAGATTTGTTGCTGATGAGAGGGTTGATTTTAGAACTCTTGCTAAAGAATTGGGTTCAGTTTTTAAAACTAGAATTGAGTTAAGGCAGATTGGTATTAGGGATAAGGCTAAAGAAATTGGTGGTATAGGTCCTTGTGGAAGAAGATTGTGTTGTAGTAGTTTTTTGACTTCATTTGATAGTATTTCTATTAATATGGCTAAAAATCAAAGTTTACTTTTAAATCCTTCTAAAATTAATGGTGTTTGTGGTAGACTTTTATGTTGCTTAAAATATGAAAATGATGTTTATTCTGAGTATCATAAGGGTGTTCCTAGTGTTGGTGATAAAGTTAAAATTGATAATAAGAATGGTAAGGTTATTTCTGTTGATGTTTTAAAGAGAAAATATTTTGTTTCTTTTGATGATAGATCTGTTATGGAAGTGTGTGTAGATGAAGCAAAAAAATAGATTGCTTGATTTTGATATGGTTATTTATCAAGATAACGATTATTTTAAGTTTTCGTTGGATTCAGTTTTATTGGTTAATTTTGTAACTTTAAATTTAAAATGCAAGCATATAATGGATTTAGCTAGTGGTAATGCACCTATTCCAATGCTTCTTACTACTAAAACAAATGCTAAAATAGATGCTATAGAATTACAGAAATGTGTTTATGATTTAGGTATTCAATCTATTAATGAAAATAATCTTAATGATAGAATTAATTTAATATGTGGTGATGTTAGAAATATATCTGATTATTATGATCAGGATTCTTTTGATACTGTTTTATGTAATCCACCATATTTTTCTACTAATAGTGATGGTTATTTTAATGAAAATAGCGTTAAGATGCTTGCTAGACATGAGGTAACTTTGAAATTAGATGATGTTTTAAATAGTGCTTTTTACTTACTTAAAAATGGTGGTAATTTTGCTATGGTTCATCGGATTTCTAGGTTTATTTCAATTGTTGAAAAAATGAAAGAATATCATTTAGAACCTAAAAAAGTACAGTTTATTTATCCTAAAGATGGTAGAGAAAGTGATTTATTTTTGATTGAAGCTACTAAAAATGGGAAACCTGGATTAAAAGTGATGCCTGCTATTGTTATTCATAATAAAGATGGTAGTTATTGTGATAATATTAAACTTATGTTTTCTTAGAAAGTATGGTGGTGAGTATGTGGCAAAAAAATTATGATGGTAGTCCTTGTTTATATTTAATTCCTACTCCGATTGGTAATATGGATGATATGACATATAGAGCAGTGAAGACATTAGAAAATGTTGATATTTTATTTAGTGAAGATACTAGAGTTACTTTGCAATTATTACAACACTTTAATATTCATAAGAAATTAATTGCGCTACATGATCATAATGAAGATATTGTTAAGGATAAGGTGTTAGAATATTTAAAAAATGGTATGAGTGTTGGTATTGTTACTGATAGAGGAACACCTATTATTAGTGATCCTGGTTATAAAACTGTTAAATATGTTAGTGAAAATGGTTTTAATGTTGTTGGATTACCTGGTGCTAATGCATTTGTTCCTGCTTTAATAGTTTCTGGTATTGCACCACAACCATTTACTTTTTATGGGTTTCTTGATAGTAAAGATAGTAAAAAGGAAAAAGAGCTTAGGAGTTTAAAGGATGTTTCTAATACTATTATTTTTTATGAGGCACCTCATAGAATATTAAAAACAATGGGGATGATGTTAGAAATTTTTGGTGATAGAGAGGTTAGTCTTTCTAGAGAGATTTCTAAAAAATTTGAAAGTGTTTATCGTGGTAAAATATCTGATTTAATTCCAACTTTAGAAAATATTAAGGGTGAATTTGTTATTGTTGTATCTGGTAATGATGGTACTTATTTTGAAAATAATGATGATGAAATTGATATTGTAAGTAAAATTAATTCATATATAGATGATGGTATGGATACTATGTCTGCAATTAAAAGAGTATCTAAGGAAAGAAAAATGAAAAAGAGTGATGTATATTCTATGTATCATAAGGAGAGTAAGTAATGAAATTGATAGTTGGATTAGGTAATCCTGGTAAGGAGTATGAAAATACTAGGCATAATATTGGATTTTCTTTAATAGATTATATTGCTAGTAAGAAGAATATTTCTGTTTCCAAGAAAAAATTTAATGGTAATTATGAGATATATGAGTATAATGGTGAAAAGGTTATTTTACTTAAGCCACTTTCTTATATGAATTTATCTGGTGGAGTAGTTAGACAATTTGTAAGTTACTTTAAAATTGATTTAAAAGATATTTTAATTATTCAAGATGATTTAGATATGACGTTTGGAAAAATTAAAATTGTTTATAATAGTAGTAGTGGTGGGCATAATGGAATTAAAGATATAGAAAGAAATTTAGGTTCTAAGGAATATGCTAGATTGAAGATTGGAATTTCTCATGATAAGAGTGTTGACACTAAGGATTATGTATTGGGAAACTTTAATTCTGTGGAAAAGAATATTTTAAAAGAAGATTTTATTAAGTTAGCATCTATTGCAGATGATTTTTGTGAAATGTCTTTGGATAGAATTATGAATAAATATAATAACAAGTAGATACTTTTATGAGTATCTTTTGGTGATTAAAGGTGATAATATGAAATTTTTTGAAAATTTATTTGATATAAAAGATGATGATTATTATGGTGTTTCAGGTTTAAATTCTGAATTATCTGCAATATATGTATATGATACTTTTTGTAAATATAATAAGGGTATGATTGTAGTTACTAACTCTTTGTATGAGGCTAATAGAATGTATTTAAAATTATCTAATTATACTGATTCTGTTTTGTTTTTTCCAATGGATGATTTTATTACTAGTGAGGCTATTGCTATTAGTCCTGAATTTAAGAGTGAGAGAATTAATACTATTAATAAATTGGTTAAGGATGAAAAATATATAGTTGTTACTAATTTAATGGGAATATTACGTTATTTACCTAGTAAGGATATGTGGAAGAAATCTATTATAACTTTAAAAAAAGGAATGTCTATAGGTAGAGAATATTTACAGAATATGCTTTATAATATTGGGTATGAAAGAGAAACTATTGTTACTGAAACTGGTAAGTTAGGTGTTAGAGGTTATTTATTAGATGTTTTTCCTATTGGTGAAGAAAATCCTGTTCGTATTGAGTTTTGGGGTGATGAGATTGATAGTATAAAGTATTTTGATGTGGAATCTCAGTTATCTAAAGAGGTAATAGATTCAATCGATATTTACCCTTATAGTGAATTTTTACTTCCAGAATATAATGATAGTATTGATAGAAAGCAAAAGTATTTAAAACATTATGCTAAGGAAGTTTGTAGTATTAGTGATTATATTTCTTCTTATATGTGTTTTTATTATGATTATAATCAAATAGAAGAGGGGTATAGATTACTTAGGGAAAGTATTTTTAATTATGATAAGGATAATATTAGTGATTCTGGTATTAAGACTGATTATATGTTTGACTTATATGATATTAAATTTAATAAATCTGTATTTTTAATGAATTTTGATAATATTCTTAGTAATGTTAAACTTAATTTTGAAGATAAGTATAATTCAAATAATATTGATAATTATCAGGGAAAGGTTGATATTATTAAGAAAGATTTAACAAAATATAATTTAGCTCATAAGACTGTAATACTTTCTGTGGATAATGAAAATAGTATGAATAGAATACTTCAATATTTAGATGATATTCATATTATTAAGACTATAGATGATAATATTGTTGAGGGTGAGATTAATATTATTGTTAAACCTATTGATACTGGATTTATTTTTAATAATTATGTTGTTATTTCTTCTAATGATTTGTTTAAAAGTAGTGAGAGTAAGAAAAAATATCATAATAAGTTTAAATTAGGTACAAAAATAGGAAATTTAAATAATATATCTAGGGGAGATTATATAGTTCATGAGGCTCATGGTATAGGTATTTATGATGAATTGTGTACAATTGTAAAAAATGGGTATAAGAAAGACTTTATTAAGTTGATTTATGCAGGTGGAGATGTGTTGTACATTCCTGTGGAAAAAATTGATAGAATAAGTAAATTTTCTGGCAAAGAGGGAGTTTCAGTTAAATTAGATAGTCTTGGTAGTGATAAATGGCAAAAAAAGAAGGCTAAGGTAAGGGGAAGATTAGAGGAAATTGCTAAAAATCTTCTTAAGGTATCTGCTGAAAGAGAAGCTATGAAAGGTTTTGCTTTTTCTGTCGATGATGAAAATCAGGTTTTATTTGAAAGTGAATTCCCATATGAGGAGACTAGTGACCAAATTAAGGCTAGTGACGCTATAAAATTGGAGATGGAAAAATCAAAACCAATGGATATGCTTTTATGTGGAGATGTTGGTTTTGGAAAGACTGAAGTTGCTTTTAGAGCTATGTTTAAGGCTGTAAATGATGGAAAGCAGGTAGCTTATTTATGTCCTACTACTATTTTATCTAATCAACAATATAGTAGTGCTTTAGATAGGTTTAAAGATTTTCCTATTTCTATTGGAATTTTGAATAGATTTGTTGATAAGAAAAAACAGGAAGAGATACTTTCTATGTTAAAAGAGGGTAAAATTGATATTTTGTTTGGTACTCATAGAATTTTAAGTAATGATGTAGAATTTAAGGATTTAGGACTATTAGTAGTTGATGAGGAACAAAGATTTGGGGTAACTCATAAGGAAAAGATTAAACAATATAAGGCTAATATTGATGTTTTAACTTTATCTGCTACTCCAATACCGCGTACTTTACAAATGTCTATGTCTGGAATTAGAAGTTTAGCTTTGATAGAAACTGCTCCTGCTCAAAGATTGCCAGTTCAAACTTATGTTTTGGGTGAAAATAAAAATGTTATAAAGGACGCTATATATAAAGAATTATCTAGAAATGGTCAATGTTTTATTTTATATAATCATGTTGATAGTTTAGAGAGTAAGGTATTAGAAATAAATAAGTTGGTACCAGATGCTAAAATTGATTTTGCACATGGTAGGATGACTAAGACTGAACTAGAAAATAAAATGCAAGATTTTATATCTCATAAATTTGATGTATTGCTATGTACTACTATTATTGAAACAGGTATAGATATTCCTAATGTAAATACTTTGATTATTATGGATGCTGATAGATTTGGATTGTCTCAACTTTATCAGATTAGGGGTCGTATTGGTAGAAGTGATAAAATTGGATATGCATATTTGATGTATGATAGTCATAAAATGCTTAATGATATTGCTATTAAGAGATTGAATGTTATAAAAGAATTTACTGAACTTGGTAGTGGTTTTAAGATTGCTATGAGAGATTTATCTATTCGTGGTGCTGGTGATATTTTGGGTAGTGAACAGTCTGGCTTTATTGATACTATAGGTATAGAATTATATTTGAAAATGCTTAAAGATGCTGTGGATAAGATGAAAGGTGAGTATGTAGAAGAAGAAGTAGATGAAAATTTAGATAATAAGACTTTGATTGATGTAGAAACACACATTAGTGATTCTTATATAAATGATGAAGATTTGAAGATAGAAATTCATAAAATGATTAATAAAGTTGACTCTATGGATAAATTAAATGAGGTTAAGGGTGAATTAGAGGATAGATTTGGTAAGGTTAGTCGTAACCTTGAGATTTATATGTATGAGGAATGGTTTGAAAAACTTGCTAATAAATTAGAAATTAAAAAGGTTAAACAAACTAAAACTAGTATTGATTTAGAATTATCTGAAAATATTAGTAGTAAAATTAATGGTGAAAATTTATTTATTATGTCTTATGAAGTTTGTAAGAGATTTAGATTAAATTATAAAGATAACAAGATTCATATTATTTTAGATTTGGTTAATTTAGATAAACATTTCTTACTATATTTTATTGAACTATTAACTAAAATTATTGAGAGTTTAAATGTTAAGAATAGTGAATAGTTAGTTTATAATGAAAAATGTTATAGAAGATAAAGAAAAGTTAGGAGTTTGATTTATATGGAAATGTTTTTTATATTTTTTGGGGGAATGTGTACTTTAATATTGATTTTAGAATTTGTTCCTGTACTTATAAAAAAAATTAGTACTTCTTCTAAGATTCAAAAAACTAAGTTTTTATCAGATAGTGAAATAAGTAATTTTGATTGCACTTTAAATAATAAATTAATTAACGATATTGTTGTTAATTTGTATTCTATTTATCGAAATGCTTATACTTCTTTAAATCTTGATGTATTAAAAAAAGTTTGTAATTATGAAATTGTAAATTCTATTGAAAATGAGTTTAAAATTCTTGATATTATTATACCTTTTAATTCTAAAGTTGATATCAATATTGAATATTTGGGTACTTCTGATATTAAAATTGACGGAGGTATTGAAAAAGTTATAGTTTATTTGAAAACTACAGAACCTACTATACAATTTATTGATAAGAGGGTTTCTATGTCAAGTTATAGAAGTACTTCTTCTTTTAAAATTACTTTATTTAGACAATTAAATTCAAATTCATTTATTATTGATAGCTTTGAAGCAATTTAAATATATTTATGGAGTTAAATTGTCTTGTAATTTTAATTATTTTCCTTGTAAAATTTTAATTTTAATGATATATTTATGATAGAAAGGAAGGGATGCTTATGCCAACATGGGCTATAGTATTAATTGTTATTGTAATCTTATTAGTTTTATTTGTAATTTCTCAATATAATTCATTAGTAACATTACGCAATAAAGTTAAAGATCAATTTAGTCAAATAGACGTTCAATTAAAAAAGAGGGCTGATTTAATACCTAATTTAGTTGAAACTGTTAAGGGTTATACTAAGCATGAAAGTGAAACTTTAGAGGCTGTTATTAAGGCTAGAAATACTTATTTAACTGCTACTGATATGGATTCTAAGGTTAAATCAAGTTCTGAACTTAGTGGACAGTTATCTAGGTTATTTGCTTTAGCAGAGTCTTATCCTGATTTAAAGGCTAATACTAATTTTGAAGAATTACAAAAACAGTTAAAAGATTTAGAAGATAAGATTTCTTATGCTAGACAATTTTATAATGATTCTGTATTAATGCTTAATAATAAAATTGAAATGTTTCCTAGTAATATAATTGCAGGAATGTTCCATTTTACTAAGGAATCATTTTTTGAGGCTAGTGAAAAGGAAAGAGAAAACGTTTCTGTAAAATTTTAGGATTATTTATTAATCCTTTTTCTTTAGAGGTGAATATGAAAAAATTAATTTTTGGAGTTATTTTATTTTTAACATTTATTGGTGGAGTTTATGCAAATGAAATATCTAATATAGATATGGATATTTTCATTGATAAACAAGGTAATGCTTTAGTTACTGAGACATGGAATGCTTATGTAACATCTGGTACTGAAGGGTGGCATCCATATTATAATTTAGGCAATTCTGTTATTAGTGATGTTTCTGCTTCAATGGATGGTAAAGATTTTGAAACAGTAGACGATTGGGATGTTAATTCTAGTTTGTCAGAGAAAGCTAATAAGACTTCTTTATATTATCCATCTAGTGATGAGGTTGATGTTGTTTTTGGTATTACTAGTTATGGAAATCACGTATACACTATTAAATATACTATTAGTAATTTTGTTTCTACTACTAGTGATGCTGATATTATATATTGGAATTTATTTCCTAAAGATTTTAGTGCTAATCCATCTAATGTGAGTATAGTTATTCGTAGTGATTTTGAATTTTCTGATACTTTAGATGTATGGGGATATGGTAAGTATGGTGCTCCATGTTATGTATATGATGGTAGAATTGAAATGACTAGTGATGGTTCTCTTTCTTCATCTGAGTATTTAACAATTTTAGTTAAATTTGATAAGGGTACTTTTGAAACTAGTAATGTTTTAGATAATGATTTTGATTATTATTATGATATGGCTCAAGATGGCTCTACAACTTATAGTGGTACTAAAACTTCTTTATTAAGTAAAATATTTGTTTTTATAAGGGCTATTTTATTGCCTGTACTTGGATTTGCTGTTTTGGTATTTATTATTGTGTGCGCTAATGCTAAGAATATTAGATATAGATATGGTACTAGAGGAAATAGAGTAAGAAAAGATGTACCTAATTTTAGAGATATTCCTTGCAATAAGGATATTTATAGGGCTTATTGGGTAGGATTAAAATATAATATTTTCTTTAAAAAGGAAAATATTTTAGGTGCTATTTTACTTAAATGGTTAAGAAATGGTAATGTAAATGTAAAAAAAGTAGAAAAGACTGGAATACTTAAGAAAAAGTCAGAAGCTAACATTATATTTATAAGTGCTCCTGTTGATACTAATGAGTATGAGAAAAAATTATATGATTGGATGTATACTGCTAGTAAAGATGGAATTTTAGAAAATAATGAGTTTAAAAAATGGTGTGAGGATAATTATACTAAAATTTTTGATTGGTTTGATTCTTTATCTACTTATGAAGAGAGAATGCTAATTAATGAGGGAAAGATAAAAGAAGTGTATGAACAAAAAAATAAATTTTTAACTTATCATTATTATGATGTAGATGATTCTATGATGGATGAAGCAGAGCAATTAATGGGTCTTAAAAACTTCTTGAAAGATTTTACATTAATTAATACTAGAGAACCAATAGAAGTTAATTTATGGGATGAATATTTGATGTATGCTCAAATATTTGGAATTGCTGATGAGGTTGCTAAACAGTTTAAAAAATTATATCCGGAAATTGTTCAAAATATGGATTCTATGGGATTTGATTATGATGATATAATTCTTATTAATATGATGAGTGCTAGTGGTATACAAGGCGCTAGTACAGCTAGAAGTAGAGCTGAATCTTATAGTTCTGGTGGTGGAGGCTTTTCTTCTGGCGGCGGAGGTGGAGGTTCCTTCGGCGGTGGAGGCGGAGGCGGAGGCTTCCGTTAAAAAAGACTTGATTTTATATTAATTTTGGTGCATAATTATGTTAGGAGGAAATAGAAATGAAGAAGAGTAAATTAATTGGGGTTATTATTTCTGCTATAGTTATAGTTGTTAGTGTTTTTGCAGTTGTTTATAATGCAGTTATTGTTTATAATACTGATTTAAAAAATATTGCTTATAAAAATATAGAAGGTACTATTTCTGTGGTACAATCAAGTTTTGTTGATGGTAAATCTTATTATACTGCAGTATATTCATTTAGTATTGATAACACTTCTTATAGTTGCAATTCAGAACTTACTGATGATGTTGATAAATATAAAGTTGGTGAAACTGCTGTTATAAGATATAATCCTAAGAGTCCTAGTAATTGTTATGTTGATAATAGTAAAAATCTTTGGAATTATTTGTATTTAGGAATTTCTTGTGTAATACTTATAATTGCAATTAAGTTTTTTGATAAATTTTTTAGAGCGATGTAATTCGTTCTTTTTTATTGTTGACATATAGTATCAAATGATGCTATAATTTTGCTTGGATAGAGTTGAATTTAGGAGTATCGCTCAGATTTATATTATCTCTGGCGATTACTTTAAATAAAAGGAGGAATACAATGAAGTTAATGCATTTATCTGATTTACATTTAGGTAAATTGGTTTTAGAACAATCAATGATTGATGATCAGAAATATATTTTAAATCAGATTATTGATATTGTAAAAAAAGAAAAAGTTGATATAGTTTTAATAGCAGGTGATGTTTATGATAAGAGTATTCCTACAATTGAAGCTGTTAATTTATTTTCAAATTTTTTAACTAAATTATATAAATTAAAGGTTCTTGTTTTTGTTATTTCTGGTAATCATGATTCAAAAGATAGATTGTCTTTTGGTAATGAATTATTTGTTGATAACGGCATATATATAGAGGGTATATTTAATGGTAATCTTAGATGTGAAACTACAAATGATAAATATGGAAAATTAAATATTTATATGCTTCCTTTTATTAAGCTTGTTGAAATTAAAAGATTTTATCCTGATGAGATAATTGACACTTATGAGGACGCTATTAAATGTATTTTGAAACATAGTTCTATTAATAAAAACGAAAGAAATATAATTATGGTTCATCAATTTGTTACTTCTTTAGGGGAAGATGTAATTAGAAGTGATTCAGAGTCTATATCTTTAGGTGGTATAGATAATATTGATGTAACTTTATTTAAAGATTTTGATTATGTTGCTATGGGGCATATTCATGGTCCACAAAAGGTAGGGAGGGAAACTGCTAGATATTCTGGTAGTCCTTTAAAATATTCTTTTAGTGAGGTTAATCAAAAAAAGAGTGTTTGTATTATTGAATTCAATTCAAAAGAAGATATTAATATTTCTAAAATTCCATTAATTCCAATTAGAGATATGAGGGTTATTAAAGGTCCTTTTGATAAATTAATTTCTAAAGAAATTGTTAATCTTGAAAATAAAAATGATTATCTTGATGTAGTATTAACAGATGATGATTATATAATAAACGCTATAGGGAAATTAAGAAAATTTTATCCTAATATTTTAAAATTGGAATATGAAAATAAGATAAGTAGTAATGATGTATTAGATAATATTGATATTGATAAAAGTAATATGTCTCCAATAGATTTATTTTCTGAATTTTATAAGATGCAAAATGGTATTGAATTACCAGCGAAAAAGAAGAAAATAATTGAAGAAGTTATAAAGGAGGTAAGTGATGAAGCCAATTAGTTTAAAGATTAGTGCTTTTGGTCCTTATAGTGATTTAGTTTCGATTGATTTTACTAAGTTTTATGATAGTGGTATATTTTTAATTACTGGTGATACTGGTAGTGGTAAAACAACTATTTTTGATGCTATTAGTTTTGCTTTATATGGTTGTGCTAGTGGTAGTAATAGAGATAAGGGTTCATTTAGAAGTGATTTTGCTAAAGATGATGTTAAAACTTTTGTAGAGCTTTCTTTTATTCATAAAAATATTTTATATAAGGTGTATAGAACTCCTAGTTATTTAAGAAAAAAATTAAGAGGTGAGGGAGAAACTTTAGTTACAGGTGATGCAACTTTAGAGTATCTTGATACTGTTATTGTTGGTGATAAAAATGTTACTGATAAATGTAAGGAAATATTAGGAATAGATTCTTCTCAATTTAAACAAATTTCTATGATTGCACAAGGAGAATTTTTAAAATTATTACTTGCTAAACCTAGTGATAGAGCTTTGATTTTTAGGCGTATTTTTGATACGTATTTATATAAGAATATTAGTGATAATATAAAAAGAAAATTTCTTGATAAAAAGAGACAATATGAAGATGTTACAATGTCTTTTAATAATTTACTATCTAGTGTAGATATTGAGATAACTGATATTAATAATAAAATGCCTTCTGAAATAATTGACATTATCAAGGAAGAAAATGAAAAATATAATTCTAAATTAAAAGATATTGTTAAAATTCAGAATGATGTAAAAAAGGAATTATATGAAGCTAATAATAAAATAAATGAGGGTAAAAATATTAATGAATATTTTTCTAGTTATGAGAAGAGTATTACTGATTATGATGATTTAATTAAAAGAAAAGATAGTATTGATAAAATTAGGCTAGTGGTTGGTAAGAATAAAAAAATATATGAAATTATTGAGCCTATAAAAAAAGAATTTTTACTTTCAAAGAAAAAGTTAGATGAAAAGAAGAATAAATTAAAAGATGAAGATAAAAGATTAATGAAAATAAATAAGGCATATGATAATATGTTAGAAGTTTATAATAACATAGATAATTTGAGAGGAAATTTAAATAGTTTAGACAAAAAGAGAGAGGATTTGCGAGGTAAGTTACCAATATTTGATGAAATAAATACTTTGAAAAAAGAATTAGCTTTTAAGCAAAATATATTAAATTTATTTACTTTAAGAGATAATGATAAAATAATTAATGATTTTGATGAATATCAAAAATTGGTTGTTAAATATAAGAATAATCAAAATAAATTACTTGATTTAAAAAGTGAATATGATAAAAAGAATGATGAATATCAAAAGTTATTTGATAAGTTTATTAATAGTCAGGCTGGAATTTTGGCATCTTATTTAAGAAAGGGAGAGCCTTGTCCTGTATGTGGAAGTAGGGAACATCCTAAAAAATTTGAATATACAACTTCAGATGTGTCTAAGGAGATAATTGATAAGTATAAGGATGATTTAAATAAGGTTTGGCAATCAATAATAGAAGTAACTGATGTAGTAAGTGAAGTTAAAAATAAAAAAGATGAAATAAAAATTAAAATTGATGATTATGATATTGATTATATTTTAAAAGAAAATGATAGAATAAAGTTAGAACTTAATGATTTTGAATGTGATATTGAGAGCTATAATAAGAGTGATATAGAAAAAGATATAAATTATTTGAATGTAACAATATTAGAAAAGAGTAAAAGTATTATTTCGGATGAAGATGAGGAGAGTATAGTTAAAAAAATAGATAAATTAAGTAAGAAAATTGAAAAGAATGATAAAGAAATAAAGAAGATAGTAGAAGATTATAATAAATTAACACAGGAAAAAGTAGAGATTGAGACCTCTATTAAATTACTTAATAATGATATTGTTCTTTATGAGAAAGAAACTGCTATAAAAGAGAAAAATTATATTTCTGCTTATTTTGAATTAGGTTATAAGAATGAAGAAGATTATTTGAATATTTTAATTGATAAAAAAGAATTGGATATAGAGGAGAGAAAAATAATTAATTATGATAATAGTTTGCTTGAAATTAGGAGCAAAATTGATACTTTGAAGGACGTTATTAAAGATAAAGAAAAGGTTGATTTATCTGATTTAGAGGATAAAAAGAAGGAATTAGATGATAGATTTAGAGAATATGAATTATCTATAAGAGATTATAATAATAACATTAATCATAATAAGATTATTTTAGAAAAATTGATTAGTTTAAGTAAAAGCTCAAAAAATATTGAAGAAGATTTAACTATATTAAGTGATTTGTCTGATACTGCTAATGGAAATATTAAAGGTAAGAATAAATTGGAGTTTGAGCAATTTGTTCAAGCTAAATACTTTGATGATGTGTTAGAGAGCGCTAATAAGAGGTTTTCTTATATGACTGATTCTAGATATTTATTACTTAGAAAGAAATCTTCTTCTAAAATTAGTGATAAGTTAGGTTTAGAATTAGAGGTTATGGATTACTATACTGGTAAGAAGCGAGATATTACTTCTTTATCAGGTGGAGAATCATTTAAGGCTTCTTTATCTTTGGCATTAGGAATGAGTGATGTTATTCAGAGTTATTCTGGGGGAATTGTTCTTGATACTATGTTTATAGATGAGGGATTTGGTAGTTTAGATAGTGATAGTTTAGAGCAGGCTATGAATGCTATAATGATGCTTAATAGTAATAATAAATTAATTGGTATTATTAGTCATGTAAATGAACTTAAGGATAGAATAGATAAAAAGATTGTTGTTACTAAAAGTAATAATGGTAGTATGGTTGATATATTGGTATAGAGGTGGTATAAATGAAAAAATGTGAAAATTTAGTTATTGATGAAGATTTTAGAATGAAAGTTGTAAATTTTTTGAAAATTTATGGGTATTATAATGGTATATTATCTAATTTAGATATACAAAAAAAGTATATAAATGGAGAGGAAAAAGTTGAGGATATTATAAAAAATAAATCTGATTTTAAAGAATTAAAGAGAAGTGTTTCTAAGGTACTTGATTATTCTTATGAGAATAGATTTGGCGCTATAGAAAATGTTATGAATACTTTTTATAATGAAGAATGTAAAAATATTAGAAATTTGTATGGAAATTTTTTTGATAGACATTAAGTAAATTAATTAGTGTAAAGTTATTTTACTATTCTTTACTTTAAAAAATTGGATTGCTATAATTATTTTAGATTCAATTAGTAGTAAGGAGAGTTGATATAAAATGACTAATAGAATTATATTAAATGAAACTTCTTATTTTGGATGGGGCGCTAGAAGTGAACTTCCTAATGAAATTAAAAGAAGAAAATTTAAAAAAGCATTATTAGTAACAGATAATACTTTACTTAATTGTGGTGTTACTAATAAGGTATTGGAAGTATTGGATAGTAATAATATTCCTTATGAAATTTATAGTGATATTAAACCTAATCCTACTATTTCTAATGTAAAGGAAGGACTAGAAAAATGTAAGAAGGTTGGTGCTGATTATTTAATCGCTGTTGGTGGTGGTTCAGTTATTGATACTGCTAAGGCTATTGGTATTATAATGAATAATCCAGAATTTGATGATGTTAAGTCTTTAGTTGGTGTTGCTGATACAAAAAATAAGGCTATGCCTATAATTGCAATGCCTACTACTGCTGGTACTGCTGCTGAAGTAACTATTAATTATGTTATTACTGATACTGATGCAGTTGTTAAATTAGTTTGTGTTGATCCTAATGATATTCCAGTTATGGCAATTATTGATACTGAATTAATGGCTGGAATGCCTAAAGGCACTATTGCTGCTACTGGTATGGATGCTCTTACTCATGCTATGGAAGGTTATATTACTAAGGCTCATTGGACTATGACAGATATGTTTCATTTAAAAGCAATGGAAATTATTTATCATAATTTGGAAGCAGCATATAATGGTGATAAAGATGCTATTAATAATATGGGATTAGCTCAATACATTGCTGGTATGGGATTTTCTAATGTTGGCCTTGGAATAGTTCATTCTATGGCACATCAATTAGGTGCTCTTTATGATACTCCACATGGTGTTGCTAATGCTTTACTTCTTCCATATATTATGGAATGGAATGGTGAAGTATGTCCTGAAAGATTTAGAGATATGGGACTTGCTTTTGGTCTTCCTATGGAAGGGACTACAGAAGAAGAAGCAATTTCTATGGTAGTAAATGCTATTAGAAATTTAGCTTTAAGATTAAATATTCCACAACATATTAAAGATGTTGGAGGTAAGGAAGAGGATATAGAAATTCTTGCAGAAAAAGCTTTAAATGATCCTTGTACTGGTGGAAATCCAAGAGAAGTTACTAAGGAAGATTTTATTAAATTATTTAAAAAATGTTTTTAAAGGAAAATAGAAATATTTTCTTTTTTAAGTTATAATTTTTCTAAAAATATCCAAAATATTACTAGAATGGAGTGATATTTTGAAAACTACAGGTGTCATTAGAAGAATTGATGATTTAGGAAGAATTGTTATACCTAAAGAAATTAGAAAAAATATGCGTATTAAAAATGGAGATAGTTTAGAAATATTTGTTGATGATGATAGTGTTATATTAAAAAAGTATTCACCTATTGAGAGTGTAGAGGATGCTGCACTTAAGTATGTTGAAACATTTAATCAGGTTATAAAACATAATATTGTTGTAACAGACAGAGATAAAGTTATTGCGGTAAGTGGACCATTAAAAAAGAAATATTCTGGCAAGGAAATAAGTGACTTTACTATTAGGTCTATTGAAAGAAGAGATAGTTTTGTTGAAAGACAAAAAAAATCTTTTTCTTTTGTTAAGGATATAGAAGAATTCGGCTATTATTCTTTTAGTTCTGTTGTTAATAATGGTGATGCAATAGGTAGTGTTATTATTATTTCTAATGAAGTTCCAATATTAGAAAGTGAAGAGAAAATGGCTATAATATTATCTAAATTATTATCTAAAAATTTTATTGATGAATAATATGTTTATTACTAATTAAGCACGGCCTAGATTTATATTATCTATGGCCGATTTTTAATTTAATTCTTAATTTATATTGCAGTTAATTGTTTGAGTGTGCTATAATGTATATGATAGAATATGGAGGTAAAAATGAAGTGTGTTAAAATTGTTGGGGCTAAAATGGTTGAAAGTTCTACAATAAATAAACCTGTATCAAGAGATGGTTCAGTTGTTATAAAGGTTAATTCTTGTGGTATTTGTGGTTCTGATATTCACTACTTTGTATCAGGAGAACCTAAAGGATTGGTTATGGGACATGAATTTTCTGGTGAAGTAGTTGATCCAGGTAGTAGAAAAGACTTAAAAATAGGGGATAGAGTTACTGGACTTCCTATTTCTCCTTGTGGAGAATGTGAAGCGTGTAAAACTGGAAATCCTCAATATTGTGCTAAAACATGGTTAAAGGCTGTGGGACTTTCACTTACTAATCCAGGTGCTTATGCAGAATATACTAGTTGTAGACCTGATATGGTTAGAAAATTACCCAATAATGTTAGTGATGATGAGGCTGCTATGGTTGAACCTTCTGCTGTATCATTACATGCAGTAAATTTGGCAGATATTAAAATTGGTAGTCGTGTACTTATAATTGGTGGTGGTATTATAGGACTTATGGCTGCAGAGTTTGCTAAATTAAATGGTGCTACTTATATTGCAATGTTAGAAACAAATGCTAAAAGAGGTAGAAAGGCTGTAGGTTTTGGTAAAGTTGATGAATATTATGATGCAATGGATACAAATACAATTGGTACATTAAAAACTAAAACTAACGGTGGATTTGATGTTGTTATTGAATGTTGTGGTAATTCGGCTGCTGTTAGTGAGGCACTAATGTTAGTAAAACCTGGTGGTACAGTTGTTTTAGTTGGAGTATCTTTAGGTGCAGTTACTATTCCTACTGTAGTAGGTGTTATGGGTGAAGTTAAAATGCTTGGCGCTATAGCATATACTGAAAAAGAGTTTGATACTTGTATAGAATTAATAGCAAATAAAAAAATTAATGTTTTAAAATATATAGATGCTAAAGTATCTTTAGATGAAGCTCAAAAATCTTTTGATAGACTTACTAGTGGAAAAGATGCTGCTGTTAAAATTATATTTAAACCTAATTTAAAAGATTAATTATTTTTCGATTAATCTTTTTTCTATTAAAATTAAAAAAATTTTTATTTATCTATTGACAAGTGTAAAAAATACACATATAATGTAATTGTAAGGAGCAATAGGATGGAATTAAAAAATGAATTATATAAAAATATCGGTATTCATGTATTATCTACTTTATTTACTGTAGATAAGGGAGTAGTAAAAGTACTTTTGGTTAAGCGTACAAATAATCCTTATAATGGTTATTGGGCTCTTCCTAGTGGTGCATTATATAATAACGAATTGTTGTTAGATGGTGTTAAAAGAGAATTAAAAGAAAAAACTGGGATAGATAATGTTAATTTGGAAATGGTTGGTGTATTTGATGATTTAGGGCGGAGTAATATTGCAAGAATGATTGGGATATCTTTCTTGGGAGTTATTGACATAAATAAGGTAAAATTACATAGAAAAACATTAAAAACTTCGTCGGCAGATTATTTTCCGATAGATAGTATTCCAAATTTGGCTTATGATCATAATGAAATAATTAACAATTCGTTAGAGGTATTGAAGAAAAAGATTGTTAAATCAACGATATTGAAAGAATTATTTCCTGAAGAGTTTTCTTTACCTGAATTACATAAGGTATATGAAGCACTGTTAGGTAAAAAAATTGATCGTAGAAATTTTAGAAAGAAGATGTTGAGTTTAAATATAATAGAAGATACTAATAGAACTAAAATATTTGAAGGTAGGAAGCCTGCTAAATTATATAGGTTTAAGAATGAAATAATAGAAAAAAATGTATTTTAAAGAATACATTTTAAAATAAGATTATAAGTGTATTAAATACACATAAGGAGGAAATATGGATTTATATATTGATTTTGATGGGGTGCTTGTAGATACAATTAGTGTATCTTATAAAATGATTGAAGATTTGGGGATTGATTTGAATGATTTTAAAAAAGTATGTGAATTTTATAGTAAATTAGATTGGAATTATTTACTTACTATTAGTCCTGAATTATCTAATGCATTTTATTATATTGATATTATATGTAGAGAGCATATATTTAATCCTAAGATATTAACTACAGTTAATTCTCTTGATGAAATGTCCGCTAAAATAAATTATATTAGAGAAAGAAATAGTAATATTAGTATTATATCTGTTCCTAGTGGTATTGATAAAAGTAAAGTTGTTAAGGCTTCAGATTCTATTTTAGTGGATGATTTTTCGAAAAACTTATTTAGTTGGAAAAATGAAGGTGGAATAGGAATAAAATTTGCTAAAGAAAAAAGTTTAGAGTTTGTTACTATCAATTCATTAGATGTGTTTGTTAAAAAAAATATGGTGAAAAAATTAGTAAAAAAAATATGAAAATCTGTAAACTTTCATATTTTTAATTAATTATTTTTTTCTATATGTTTATAGTATTCTTTACCTTTTTCATAAATTTCTTTTAATTCTTCTTTTTTTATGGTATTATTTATTTCTTTTATGTCTATTTTTTTTAGGTATTTCATTCTTATCACCATTTTTATTATTTGTATTATTAGAGATATTTATGTATATAATCTTGTTTATTATAAATAATAATATTCCTAATATACTTATAATTATTGATATATTTTTATAAGGCGAAGTGTATATTATTTTTATATGATGATTACCTTTACTTATGTTAAAGCCTATAAAACTTAAGTTAGATTTTTCGTATTTTGTTTCAATACCATCTACATATATTTTATAACCTTTATCATAAGGTATTTGGAGATTGAAATATGAATTATTTGTTACATTTATGTCTCCTTCAATAATATCACCTTTTGTTTTATTTGTATCTACTTCAAATTTGTCTATATTACTTATATTTGGAATATCTAATATATATATTTTAAAATTAGATAGTTTATATTTACCTTTTTCAAAATTTATATCTAAAGTATCAGTGTTATATAGAAAGTAGTGGAATGTATAATTGTTATTATGATATTTCCAACTTTTATTTGTTAAAGTATTCGTTTGATTGTTAATTGTTATTCTTAAATCATATTCAGGATTATTTTTATTTGTAAATTGTAATAATACTAATTTATTTTTGGGGATATTGTTTAATTTTATTTTCATGTTAGCTAATCTGTCTGCTGTTATTTCATAAATATTATTATCGTTATTTATATTTATGTTTTCACTACTTATCGTTTCATAATCTATGTTATTTTCGTTTATTATATTTATACTTTGATTATTATTATCATCTGATGTTACTATGTTAGAAAGTAAACTAATTACATTAGTAGGATAATCTAATTTATTAAATACATCTATATTTAATTTATGATTATTTGCGTATCCTAAGGGTAGTACATTATCATTTTCGTATATTTTTATTCCTTCTTTTTCATTAACTAATTTTAGATAATCAATATTATCTTTAGTTATTATGTATTTTTCTCCTAAAAACATTTGTGATAATATATTACTTGATGATGATATCATAAATGAATTTCTATATTCAATATTGTTTTTTAATGTATTGTAATAAAAATCTTTATATAGTTTATTATAAGATGAAGAATACATTGTTGTTTTATATTCTTTTATATTATTAACTTTATTAATCATGTCTTTTGTGTATACTTGATTATTTATTCTATAAAATGATTTATCTTTATTAGTTATATAATTAATTAGGTATTCTGTATTTTTATAATCACTACTTTCTATGTCTTCTTTTTTCATTAAGGTATCAGTTGTATTAGTATAGAGACAAACAACAAATGATGAAATTATTAAATATGTTAATAGCATGGTCTGTTTAATATTTTTTTCTTTTTTAAATATTATATTTAAGAAATCTGCTGTTAGTATTAATACTAATGGTATAAAGGGAATTAATGCCTTGGCATTTATATATAATGTTCCATTTAATATATAATTAAATATTGGAAATACACTTATTAATGCACATATTCTTGTTAAAAACTTATTTTCATTGTTATTTTTAAATAACCAATATATAATAGATATTACAGAAATTAGGGTTAGTCCCATACTATATTTATCATATAATATGTTGTTTGTTGGCTTTAATAGCGATAGTATACTTATATTTTTTGTTGTAGATGATCTTCCATTTAATAAGGAATACGCTGTAGGAAGTAATAATATTGCTGTTATCATTATACTTATAATAAACGGAATAGATAATTTTATTGTATCTTTTATATAATTTTTTCTTTTTAGACCAATATATCTATAGGTATAATATATTATTAGTACCATTATTGCTGATATACTAAAGTAATAACTTGATAGTATTATTAATACTACTGATATAATTAATAAAGATGAATCTTTTTTTTCGAGATATTTATCTATTCCAAAAAGTCCTAATATTAGAAATGGAAAGTAATTTATAAACATTATGTGTCTATGAATATGAAAGGTTAATGGGGTTGCACATAGAAATAGAAAGGCTACAATAAATCTTGTTTTATAGTTGTAGTTTTTCTTTTTTAGAAAGAAATAGAATAATATTACGCTTGATAAAATTAATAATGATGTAGATATTATGATATAGTCAATCATTTTTATTTTTGGAAATAAATACGATATCATTATTATTGGGTTTAATAATCCATAGTATGAAAAATTATATATGTTTTGTCCTGAACCAAGATTTAATGCTAAATTTGGGAGTAAATTATGAGTACTATAGAAAAGGGTTCTAAAATATTCTGGTATTAAATAGTGTTGTATTCTAAAATCTGTATTTGATGCGAAAAGATTATTGTTTTTAGTTAGAAATATGTATATAACTAGAAATGTTATTATGTATATTATTATAGATATAATGTCTTTTAATTTATCATTTTTTTTCAATATTATTCCTTCTTTCTTCAATATTAAATATTATAACATTTATTTTTATATATTATAGTTTATTGTAAAGTTTTTATAAAAAAAATTAAATAAGTGTAAATAAGTTTTACATATTAGAAATAATCTTATGAATAAGTATTCTAATTATTTATAGTTTATTTTTGTACTGAGGTACCACTTAGATAGATAACAAGTCTAAGTGGATAGACATTTAAAAATTAATTTTAGAAAAGACCTTTATTTTTGAACTAAAATTTGATACAATACTAAATGTTATGAGAGGTGTCATGGATGGATAGATATTTTGAAAAGATTAGTTTTGAGAGATTTTCTTTAGATGTTAAGAATGATAGAAAATTATATGATGAATATAAACTTCCTAGAAGAGCTAGTAAAAATAGTTGCGGCTATGACTTTTTGGCTATGGAAGACTATATTATTCATCCTGGTGAAATAAAGAAGATACCTACTGGATATAAAGCAAAGTTTTTGAGTGATGAAATGCTTATGATTGTTGTTAGAAGTAGTATGGGATTTAAGTATAATGTACGGATGTGCAATCAAGTTGGAGTAATTGAAAGTGATTACTATAATAATATTTCTAATGAGGGTCATATGTGGGTGGCATTACAAAATGAGGGTGATAAGGATTATATTATCAATAAAGGTGATGCTTACGCTCAAGGAATATTTATAAAATTTTTAACTTGCGGTGATAATCCAGAAGAAGAACGTATTGGTGGATTAGGAAGTACAAATAAAGGAGATTGATAATTATGGAAAAAAAGAAATTTTATATAAGTACTGCTATTGCATATACTTCTGCTAAACCTCATATTGGTAATACTTATGAGATAGTTTTAGCAGATGTTATTGCTAGGTATAAAAGATTATTGGGATATGATGTATATTTTCAAACTGGAACTGATGAACATGGGGAGAAGATTGAAATAAAAGCTAAGGAGGCTGGAGTTACACCTTTAGAATATGTTGATAATATTGCTGCTTCTATAAAAGCAATTTGGGATGTTATGAATACTAGTTATGATAAGTTTGTTAGAACTACTGATCCTAAACATATGAAAGTTGTACAAGATATTTTTAAGAAGTTTTATGATCAAGGTGATATTTATAAAGGAGAATATAAGGGACTTTATTGTACTCCTTGCGAATCTTTCTGGACTGAAAGCCAACTTGTGGATGGTAAATGTCCTGATTGTGGTAGAGAAGTTAAGGAAGCAAGGGAAGAAGCTTATTTCTTTAGAATGAGCAAATACGCTAAATGGTTAGAAGAATATATTGAAAGTCATCCTGGTTTTATTGAGCCTGAGGCAAGAAAAAATGAAATTATGAATAATTTTATCAAACCTGGGTTACAAGATTTATGTGTTTCTCGTACTAGTTTTGATTGGGGTATTCCTGTTACTTTTGATGAAGGTCATATAGTATATGTATGGATAGATGCTTTATCAAATTATATTACTTTCTTAGGATATCAAGTTAATGGTGAGAGTAGTTTAGAATTTAAGAAATATTGGCCTTGTGATATTCATTTAATTGGTAAAGATATTTTAAGATTTCATACTATATATTGGCCTATTATGTTACATGTTTTAGGTTTAGAAATGCCAAAAAGAATATTTGGTCATCCTTGGCTTTTATTTGGAAATGATAAGATGAGTAAGAGTAAGGGTAATATTGTTTATGCTGATGATTTAGTTTCTAAATATGGAGTAGATGCTGTTAGATATTATATGATACATGAGATGCCTTTTGCTAGTGATGGTACTTTTACTTTTGAATTACTTATTAATAGTATTAATACTAATCTTGCTAATAATTTGGGTAATTTGGTAAATCGTACTATTGGTATGATTAATAAATATTTTGATGGTGTTGTTGTTAACAAAAATGTTAATGAGGATATTGATAAGGATCTTAAAGATATAGTATTGTCTGCAAAAGATAGGGTAAATGAGAAGATGGATAATCTTCGTATTGCAGATAGTTTAGATGAAGTTTTTGAAATATTTAAAAGATGTAATAAATATATTGATGAAACTACTCCTTGGATACTTGCTAAAGATGAGAGTAAGTTAGATAGACTTTCAACAGTAATGTATAATTTAATTGAATCTATTAGAATCGGCGCTGTATTATTACAAGCATATTTACCTGATACTGCTTCTAGTATTTTTAGTCAAATTAATACAGATATTACATCATATGATACAATTGGAGAGTTTGGAAAGTATGTAAGTGGTACTAAAGTTGGTGAGGCTAAGGTATTGTTTCAAAGAATTGAAGAAAAATAAAAAAAGTATTGGTAATTTGTTTTACCAGTACTTTATTTTTTATTGAAGTATATACCATCTTCTTTATTTGAATCAACATTTGGTTTTAATAAATTCCAGCTTGTATATAGGGAATTTTCTTTATTGTACATATAAAATAGTACATCTTCAGATTTATATCTGTGATAATCTTTTTCAAGAGCATCGCTATCATAAATAAAACTATATTTGTTGTCATTTTTTCTAATTTTAAGGTTATATTTTTCCATTGTTTGAAAGCCATTAATTTCTAATGTTGCTTGACATTCATTATTAGAATTTACAATATCTAGATCATAAGTCCATACGGCAGAGACCATTCCTCCTGCATCTGCCCCACTTGGAATTGCTTCTTCAAATTCATAATTTCCTATTATTTCATCGCAATTTGTTAAAGTATCATTATTTGTAGTTGTATTATTATTGTTATTTTCATTAGTGATATTATCATTATTGTTGTTTGATCCGTTATTTAAATTTTCTTTTGCGTTAGAATTTACTTTAGTATTGAAAGTAATTGTATTTGTTGCAAATAATATACATAAAATTGCTAGTATTATTATAATAACTCCCATTATTACTATTATAATTTTATTATTTTTATTTTCCATATTTTTCTCCTTCCTATTATAATTTTAACATATATTTTAGAAAAATTGTAAAAATATTTTCTTGATTGGATACTTATTTTATTTTATAATATATTTTGTGATGTTTATGTATAAAAAAAATTATAGTTCTCCTTTGGGAGAAATGATTATGTATAGTGATGGTGAATATTTAAGAGGATTGATATTTAAAAATTCTAAAGATTATTTAAAATTTGATTTTAATTGTGAATATAAGGAATTAGATATATTTAATGATACTAAGAGATGGTTAGATATTTATTTTAGCGGTAATATTCCTGATTTTACGCCTAAATATAAAGTTGATGGAACTGATTTTAGATTAGAAGTTAATAATATTATTAAAAATATTCCTTATGGTAAGGTTATTACTTATAATGATATTGCTAAAGAAATAGCCGCTAAAAGAAATATTAAGAGAATGTCTGCTCAGGCTGTAGGTGGGGCTGTGGGATGGAATCCTATATGTATAATTATTCCTTGTCATAGAGTAGTAGGTGCTAATAACAATTTAGTTGGTTATGGTGGAGGTATAAATAATAAGATTAAATTGTTAGAATTAGAAGGAATTGATGTTAGTAAGTATTACTATGTTGATAAAAAAAATTAGGAAGATGTATTTCTTATATGTTTTCTTTTTATTTTACATGTATTTGTAAAACAAAATTAATTTTGTGGTTTTTATTTACATACTTATATATTTTTGATATTATTTAGTCAGTAGTATTGCAGTATATAGAAAGGATAGAGGGAGTGCAATGCTTAAAATTAATAGTCAAGAGAATTTAATAATGTTGGTTTTTGTAGTAACTTTGTTTGTACTTAGTATTTATGTAGTTATTAATAAAAAAATGGTAGATATTATTTATTTACATGTAATAGTCATTTATTTTATTAAATTTTTGGTTGTTAGATTTAGAAAAAATTAGGAGGTATGGTATGTTTATTGATACACATTGTCATATTGTGTCTGAATATTATGATGATATAGATGAGGTTGTTAAGAATGCGATTGATAATGGTGTTCTAAAAATTATCATTAATGGTTATAATATGCAGAGTAATAGAGAAGTATTAGAACTTGTTAAGAAATATGATATTGTTTATGGTGCTTTGGGTATTCAACCGGAAGAATTATATGATTATAATGATGATAGTTTAAAATTTATAGAGGAGCATATCAATGATGAAAAGATCATTGCAGTTGGTGAGATAGGACTTGATTATCATTATGATACTGATAAGGAATTGCAAAAAGAATTATTTAAGAGACAATTGGAAATTGCTTATAAATATAATAAACCTGTTATTATTCATAGTAGAGATTGTATTCAAGAAACATATAATATCTTAAAAGAGTCTAAAGTTAAGGGAACTATGCATTGTTATAGTGGTAGTAAAGAAATGGCTTTAGAATTTATAAAAATTGGTTTTTTGATTGGAATAGGTGGAGTATCAACTTTTAAAAATGCTAAAAATATTGTTGATGTAATCAAATATATTCCTCTTGAATATATTATATTGGAGACTGATAGTCCTTATTTGACTCCTGAACCTTATAGAGGAAAAAGAAATGAACCTATGTATATTCCTATTGTTGCAAAACGTGTTGCAGATATAAAAGGCCTTGATATTAAAGAGATTGAGAGGACTACTACGGATAATGCAAGGCGTCTATTTGACATTTGAGTTGATTTATGCTAAAATTATAATTGCCTAGAAAATATGAAGAGGTGATTTAATGAAAAAAATAGTGTCGGATATATTAATTGTTGGAGTACAATTAATAGTTGGTGGACTATTTTTATGGCTTATATTTTCTGATAAACAAGAGAATAGTAAATTTGTAGTCATAAATAATGACAATTTGAATAGGATGGCAGATGCTACAGGTGAGCTTTTTAAAGAGGATACAACAGTTACTACTCAAGTAGTTGATAGTAGTGTTGTAGAGCTTACTAGTGTAGAAGAGGCTGCTAAAAAAGCTCAAGAAGAGGAAGAAGCAAGAAGAAAGGCAGAAGAAGAGGAAGCTGCTAGGATTGCTGCTGAAGAAGAAGCAAGGAAAAATGCTGTTATTGAACATGCTAGTGGTTATATTTCTAAACCTGGATTAGGTTTTGTAGTTACTACTGATAATAGAACCTATTCATTGGGAGATGGAGATTTTAATATTGTTGCTGGTGTTGTTGCTTGTGAAGCAGCTGGTAAAGATGATGCTTTAGCTGTTATGTCAGTAATTTTAAATAGGGCAGATGCTAGAGGATTAAGTCCAGTTGGTGTTGTAGCTCAAGCAGGACAATTTAGTTGTTATAATCATCCTGGTGATCCTAATAGATATGCTTCTGTTGTTAGTGATGCTTTGAATGGTATCAGAAATAATAATTATCATGGTTTCAACAATGATGGCTTAGGTGTTAAAATTGTTGATAATGGTAATGGGTTTAGATAAGATTATAAAATTTACTCGATTTTATGGTCTTTTTTTTATTTTTATTTTATGTTATACTTAGTAGAGATTTGAGGGATAATTATGTTTAATGATTTTGAATTTAAAAAGTCTTTTGGGCAGAATTTTATACATGATAGTAATATTATAGATAAAATTATTAAAAATTCTATGATTGATAAGGATACTTTAGTTATTGAAATTGGTCCAGGTGCTGGAAGTTTGTCTAGTTCTTTGGTTGCTAATAGTAAATATTCGATTTTATATGAAATTGATACTAGATTGAAACCTATTTTGGAAAATGTACTTAAAGAGTATGATAATTATGAGATTATTTTTAATGATTTTTTAAAAGAAAATGTGAAAAAGAAAATATCACAGTTTGATTATAAAAAACTGTATTTAGTTGCTAATTTGCCTTACTATATTACTACTCCAATAATATCTAAATTAATAAATGATAATATTTTACCTGATAAAATTGTTATTATGGTTCAAAAGGAAGTAGCAGATAGATTATCCGCTAAAGTTGGAAGTAGGGATTATGGATCTTTAACAGTGATGCTTAATTATTACTATGATATAAAAAAATTATTTGATGTTAGTAGAAATTGTTTTACTCCTAAGCCTAATGTTGATAGTGCTGTTGTAGGTATGGATTTGAAAAAAGATAGATTGCAAGTTGATAATATGGAATTATTTAATAACTTGGTTAGAGATAGTTTTCAATTTAAGAGAAAAAATTTACGCAATAATTTAAAAAAATATGATTTATATAAAATAGAGATTGTACTTAAGAAACATAATTTTGATTTATCTTGTAGAGCAGAAAATATTCCTTTAGATATTTTTGTAGAAATATGTAATTATATTAATAAATAAGACTTTTTGGTCTTTTTTTTTATTAAAATACTTTACTTTTAGTTAATTTTGTTGTATAGTATATGTCCGAAATGGGGGAAATGGTATGAAAAATATGTATTGGTTATTGGAAGCAACTAGTGAAGATAATATTAAGTCTTTATCAGAAGATGAGATTAATGATTTATGTTTTCGATTGGGACACGCTGTTGGTAGAAGGGATACTTCAATTTATTTGTTTAGGTTAAATGATTATAGAACTGAGCTTATGAATAAATTTTTAGAAAATTTATATGATAATTTATCACGAAGGAACGATTGTAGTCCTTGTTTTTCCAAAAAATATAGAACTGTTTTTGATAGTTTAGGATATGTTACTGCTAAGAGAACTTGTGAAGCAATAAATGCTCATAGTTATGATGGTAGATATTGTATTGCTTTTAAAGTAATTTCTAAGGATGATTATAAGACTATTTTTGATAATTATTCTAATATGACTATTAATAAAAATGGTAAGGTTGATACTAGAAATAGAATTGGATTTTCTGTTACATCTAAGGACTTTATAGAATTATTTAAATTAGTTGAAGATAATTTTAATGATATTACTTGTGATGATAATATTGTTAAGAGTTTGTTATTATGTTCAAAAGATGGTAAAACTGTTACTAAAGAAGTTTTAGCTAATTGGTTACCTAAAGTATTAGTTAATTTAGATTATTTCGATGTTACTATAGATAAAAATGATTTATATAATATTATATTGAGTTTAGTTTCTAAAAAATTAAAATGTTTCTCTAATGGAAGATTTAATTTTGTTCGAAATGAGTTGTTTTATGATGTTATTAATAAAAGGGATTATTCTTTAGAAGAATTAAGAAAATTAAATATTTCTAATTATGATTTTGATTATAATTACTATGTTGAAGAAATTTCTAAATATATTAAAGAAAATATAACTACTTTTTGTAATTTGTATTTAAATAATTGTGATGAGTTTTTGGAAATGTTATGTAATATGTTAAATAAGTATATTTCTGAGAATAATATTTCAATATGTGATAATATGACTACTCTTGAGTTCAATACTATTTATTTTTCTGATCCTAAATTTAATTCTCTTAAATTTTTGGAATACGCTAAAGTTAATGGTAATGTTAGTAAATTACTTGTTGATTATAAGGAAAAGGCTAGAAATTGGTGTAGTAAGGATGTAACTTTTTCTGATGTTTTGTTAGAAAAGAGTGCTTTAGATTATGTTAAAGGTAATGAAAATAAGGGTTATAGAGAAAGTTTTGATGGATTTTCAACTAAATTATATAGCGATAAGTTTTTTGCTATTAATATGGCTGAGGAAGCATTATTACCTTGTTTTGCTAATAGAGGTTTGTCTTTAGAAGATATGATTAATAGTTTTGATGATGGTTATAAAATAATTATTTTTAAAGAAATATATGCTCTTAAGAAAAAGTTTATAACTAATAAAGAGGCTGTATATTTAAATGCATTATTAATTAAAATGGAAATGGTTAGATTAATAAAGCCTGGTGAGAAGCAATTAGTTGTAAATGTTTTATGTAAAATGGAAACTGAATATAGGTGTAGTAAGAAAGGTTATACTAGAAAATAATCTTTCTTTTTTATTATGTATATGTATTAAGTACCACCATTATAGATATTATCTATGGTGGATTTTATTCATAAATAATTAAAATCCTCATATTATTAATTGGGTGAGGGTAATGTTTGCTATAGGAGATTATGTTACTAGGAATTCTTATGGAAATGATATTGTATTTGAAATAGTTAAAATTGATAATGGTATATGTATTTTAAAGGGTGTATGTATTAGATTGTATGCTGATAGTGATATTAATGATTTGAAGAAGTATAATGATAAAATAGATGATGATTTTAATGCTGTTATTGATAATTATAAAACTATGGATAGAAATGAGTATTTTTATCTTCCAGGAAAAATCTTACATATAGATGGTGATAAGGATTATTTGGAAAAGTGTATGAATTTCTATAAAAAAAATAAAATTAAGGCATATGGTGTTTTTTCTAAGGAAGATGAATTAGAAGATAATATTAAAGGGTTTTTGGAAAAATACAGTCCTGATATTTTAGTGATTACTGGACATGATGCTTTATATAGAAAAAGAAGAAGTAGTGGTGACTATAAGAATACATATAACTTTGTTAAGGCAGTTAGAGAGGCTAGAAAATTTGAGAAATCTCATGAAAAACTTTTGATTATAGCGGGAGCTTGTCAATCTAATTATGAGGAACTTATAAAAGCTGGCGCTAATTTTGCTAGTAGTCCTAAAAGAATTAATATTCATGCATTAGATCCTGCAGTTATTGCTACTTCTTTGGCTTTTTCTGATAAAAATAATAATATTGATTTGATTAATATTTTGGGTAAAACAAAATATGGTGCTGATGGAATGGGTGGAATTATTACTAAGGGTACTATGTATGTTGGTTATCCTAGAGAATAGGAGGTAATATATATAATAGATAAAATAAGAAACACTATTAAAGATAATATTGGTAATTATATTAATATTGTTCATAATGAAGGTAGAAATAAGGTTTTTGAATATAATGCTAAAATAATAGAGTGTTATCCTAATGTATTTATTGTTTTGTTGGATGATAATAGTAGAATGTGCTTTAGGTATAGTGATATTCTTACTAGGACTATTGAAATAAAATTTAATAATTAGGTATGTAGTAAAATATTTGTTAAATTTTAGCAAATATATTGACTTTTTTGTATAAAATATATACAATGTAGTTAGAAATTAATTTTCTAGAAGGAGAGTCGATGCATAATGAAGATAACTTCAGTTAATGTACACAAAATTGAAAAAGAAAATTCTCGTATGAAAGGAATCGCAGTTGTTACTCTTGATGATTGTTTTGTAGTTAAGGGTATTAGAATTATTGATGGTGATAATGGATTATTCATTGCTATGCCTAGTAAGACTACTGCTACTGGTGAGCATTCAGATATAGCACATCCTATTAATAAAGAAACTCGTAAGATGTTTGAAGATGCTATTATTGAAGCTTACAATAATACAGAAGAATAATCTTTGTATATATGGAACAATTTAATTGTTCTTTTTTTTTATGTTAAACATAATATTTTATAGGAGGAAATGTTATGGATAAGGTAAAAGAAATGGAAAGTAGTTTTAATCATGGTATTAGTGTTGCTGAGAGAAAGAATATTGTTGTTAGTGGGGTTAAAAAAATAGAGAGTTTTGATGATAATGAATTTTTAATGGATACTACTTTAGGTTTTCTTACTATTAAGGGTGAATCTTTAGAGATAATAAAACTAGATACTTATCAAGGAAATGTTTCTATAAAGGGTAAGGTTGATAGTATTAATTATTCTGATAATAATATTTCAAAAAAAGACAAGGAAAATTCAATTTTAAGTAAGTTATTTAAATAAATGAGTTTAAATATTCAAATTATGTCTTTTTTATTTTCTTTTATTTATGGAGTATTATTTGAGATATTATTAAATTTTAGCAGTAGAATATTATATTCTTCTAAATTATTTGTTAAAATTATTGGAAGTTTTTTATTTTCGCTATTTTCTTCTTTATTGTATTTTATTATTTTATTTAAAATTAATTATGGTGTTTTGCATATTTATTTTTTCTTATGTATTATTTTGGGATATACACTAATGTGTAAAGTGAGAGCTAAGTTTTTTTGTAAAGTTTAGGGAAGTGTGCTATAATTGGGGTAAGGAAGGTGATATCTAAGATGAAGAAAGCTCATAAAAAAAGAAAATATACTGTTAAAACTAAAAGTAGGATGTTTGTTATTTTTCTTTTATTTGGCGCTGTGATTTCAACTTTGGGATATCATCTTTTTACTAATTTATGTCAAATAAATAAGATGCAAAAAGAAAAGAAACAATTAGAAGAAAAATTAGTCTCTTTAAATGATGAAAAAGAAGCATTGGAAGCGGATGTTGAAAGATTATCAGATCCTGATTATATTGCTAAGTATGTTAGAGAAAAATATTTGTATTCTAAAGAAGGGGAATTAATTATTAGAATGAAAGATTAAGGAGTGTAATTTTATGTTAGAGAAAAATATTTATGCTAGATTTGTTAATGATAGTTATAAAAATATAAAGGAGTTTGAGTATTCAATACAAAAAGATGAGATTTTAATTAAGAAACTTATTGCAAAAGAAAGATTTGGAGATGAAATTAAACTTGCTGAAAGTAGAATTGCTATAGCAAAAGATGAAATTAAAAAATTATATAGTGCTAGATATTCTTTTCATATTGCTTGTATTTTAAAAAATGGACAAGACCCTTGTAAAGAAGCTAAAGAGAATGGATTTATTAGTAATAATGAATATGCTGTTTATTTAGAATCTTATATGACTGAAAATGGTTTTGTATATAATCAAAATATTATAGAAGATATTAGAAATACTTATATGAAAGCAAATATAGAAAAGAAAGACTTTTCTTCCGAATACGGTATGGGTATAAGTATGGAGAATTTATTTGAAGAAAAAAGACCTAAAAATAGAAGAAGATAAACTAAAAAGATGACTTTATTCGTCACCTTTTTTAGAGTCTGTAAATAATTTTGTGTAAAGATGAATCCTTTCTGTGGTAATATAGAAATATATAACCAAGGAAGGATTTTT
>CAKPDF010000002.1 GCA_934148535.1 uncultured Bacilli bacterium | reverse complement strand
CCAAATCAAATGTAGAAAAAATAAGAGAAATGTTAAATAGTGAAGAATTTAAAAAATATCCAAAATTATTTACTTCAACGACATTAGCTCAATCAAATGTAGAAAAAATAAGAGAAATGTTAAATAGCACTGAATTTAAAAAATATCCAAACTTGTTTACTTCGCAAACATTATCTCACTCAAATGTAGAAAAAATAAGAGAAATGTTAAATAGTGAAGAATTTAAAAAATATCCGAAATTATTTACTTCAACGACATTAGCTCAATCAAATGTAGAAAAAATTCAAGCAATAATCAATAGTGAAGAATTTAAAAAATATCCAGAATTATTTACTTCACAGGTTTTGGCTCACGCTAAAATAGAAGATATTTCTGAATTACTAAAAATGCCATGTTGGAGTGATGAGAGATATAAAAAATTATTAACATCTACAATTGTTGCCAGATCAAAACAAATGTTAAAAAAATTACCTATTTTATTTGAAATGGCTGAAGAATATCAAATAGAAAATTATATTAATACATCGTTTTTGTCACTTTCACCAAGTCAAAATTATGCCTTAATAAATTATTTGCTAGATAATAATCTTCCTTTAGTGATAGATAATAAATTAAATACAATATTTGGTAAACAACCAATTGTTTTAAAGAAAAAATATGGAATAGATATAAAAGAATTAATGAAAAAATATCCGTATGAAAATAATATAGGAGGTATAAAAAGAAATGGAATTAGATGAGATAGATATTAAAATATTAAAAGAAAATTTTGATGATGAAACTATAAGTGAAATTGATAGTGAAAATGTATCTAAAATCATGAAATATTTAAAAGATAATGGAGTATATTATGCTAAAGATTTATTTATATCGTCATTAGATTTATTCCTATTACCATCAGATAATTTTATAGATCAATTTGAAAAATTAAAAACTAAATTAGGCAGTAATTATGTAGAAGAGTTAGGAAAAGATATTTCTTTAATAGAATTGATGTATGAAGATTAGATTAATAATAGTATAAATTAAGCATTCATAGTTATATATGGATGTTTTTTATATAAAATAATTCATAATAAATCATCTTCGACATAATAATTAGTAGTAGTTATATATAATAATTATGGTGAGTGATATGACTAAGATGAACTTGAAAAATCCTATTAAAAAGAAGAGAAAAACTAGATTTAAAATATTTATAATATTAGTAATAATCTATTTTGGATTTTGCTATGGATTTTATTATAGTATGAAAGATAATAAAAAAATAAGTAATACTGAATTTATTAAAATGTTATTAAGTGGTAATGATTATTCATACTTAAAAAAATATAAAACAGTTAATTTAGTTAATGAGACTATGAAAATATTTTTTAGTATTGATCTTAAAAATCCAAATACAATATTAAATAATACAATATTTAAAAATAATAAGGAAAAAGATAATACTTCTTCAATAAGTCTAGATTATATGGATGATTATAGCAATATGGAAGAATTAAAAGATGTATCTTCATATATTAGTGATCCAAATGATAATAAAATAGATAATCCAATAGTATACATTTATAACTCTCACCAATTAGAAAATTATAAAGCAGAGAATCTAGATATATATGGTATTACACCAAATGTTTTAATGGCATCTTATTTATTAAAAGAAAAACTAAATAATTTAGGTATACCATCAATAGTAGAAGATACTAATATGAGTGAGATGTTAAGTGTAAATGGTTGGGATTATACTTATTCATATAAGGCTTCTAGATTATTAATTCTATCTAAAAAAAGTGAATATCCAAGTTTAAAATATTTTATAGATATTCACAGAGATTCAGTATCTAAAGATATGTCAACAGCTACTATCAATGGTAAAAGTTATGCTAAGATATTATTTGTAGTAGGTCAGGATTATACAGGATGGGAAACCAATTATCAAGAAGCAGTTAAAGTAAATAACATACTAGAAAAAAATTTACCTAATATTTCTAGAGGTATACTTAAAAAGACTGGAATGAATGTTAATGGAGTATATAATCAAGATTTAAGTAATAATAGTTTATTAATAGAGTTAGGAGCAACAGATAATACTATAGAAGAAGTATTAAACACATTGAATGTTATAGCAGAGGTATTAAAGGAATATATAAAGGGATAAAATATGAAAAAGAAAAAAGGAATATATTTAATATTTATGTTAATAACAGTAACTTTTATATGTAGTTATGTTGTAAGTCAAAGTGGTTATTATGAATATAATTTACAAAGTAAAAAGAATTTAACTGAAAAAGAAATAAAACAATTTGAAAATGATGTTAAAGAGGGGAAAGATGTAGATATAACAGATTATATGAAGGATAAAACAGTTGATTATTCAAATACTCTAACTAGGACAACAGTAAAAGTTAGTACAACTATAAATAAATATTTAAAGAAGGGAATAGAGTCGGTATTTAAAATACTAAATAGTTTAGTAGAAAGTTAATTGTTAAATTAAAATGTAAATAAAATATAACTTTATTTACATTTTTTTTAATATTTGCTATAATCTTAATGTAAGGTGTGATAAGGATGGCAAAGAAAAAACAGAAAAAAAATAAAGATAAAAAATTTGAATATAGTAATGAGATAGTAGGACTTATTATTATCTTAATATCCATAATAGGTATAGGAGGTTATGGATTAGTAGGAAATCTAATTAAGAGTTTTGCTATCTTTTTAGTGGGAACAATATATATAGGATTATTATTAGTATTATTAGTATTTGGAGTATATTTAATATTTAAAAGAGAAAAACCTAATCTTTTTTCTGCTAGATTATTAGGATTATATGCAATAATACTATCATTATTAATAGCACTACATATTAAATATGTAGAAGTAAATGGAACTCAAGGATTTAAAATAATAACAGAAACATTTGATAATTTAATGTTAGCATTCACTTCACCTAATAGTATAGATAATGTGGGTGGAGGAGTAATAGGGGCAATATTTTCTTGGATATTTGTAAGTGCTTTTGGTGATGGCGCTATGATAGTAGTATTTACTATGGCGCTGCTAGGATTAATATTATTTTTAAATCATGGATTAAAAGATATAATAGATAAAATTAAACCAGTATTTAAAGACGTATTTGCTCCAAGAGAAAAAGATGAAACTGATGATGAAGAAGAAACTAAAGAAGATAAAAGTAGTAAAGTAAAAATGAATACTTTAGAAGAACCACCTGAAGAAGTAATTGTTAAAAAGCCAGAGATAGTTAAAGAAGAAGTAAAAGCAATACCACAGGATGCAGATATTCCTATTGCAAAAGCATCACCAAAAATTGTAGCACCTACTGAAGAAAATATAAAAGATGAAGTAGTAATTAATAGCGTTAACGAGAATTATCAATTACCACCTATCAATTTATTAAAACAAGTAAAAAGTGTAAGTAACAAAGAAAATGAAAATCAAGCAAAACAAAATATTACAAACTTAGAAAAAGTATTACAAGATTTTGACATAACAGGACATATAGTTCAAGTAAATATAGGTCCAACAGTAACACAATATGAGTTAGAATTAAAAGCAGGAACTAAGGTAAATAGATTATTATCTATTCAAAGAGAAATTGCTTTGGCCTTAGCTGCAAAAGAAATTAGAATAGAAGCACCTATTCCAGGGAAAAATACTATTGGAATAGAGTTACCAAATAAAGTGTTATCTTCTGTATCATTTAAAGAAGTATTAAGTAAAATGCCTGAAGTAAATGATAAAAACTTATTAGCAGTAGGTTTAGGAAAAGATATTATGGGTAAAGTAAAATGGATGGAAATAAATACCACTCCTCACTTATTGGTTGCAGGTGCTACTGGTAGTGGTAAATCAGTATGTATAAATTGTATTATAACTTCAATATTAATGCGTACAAAACCAGAACAAGTTAAATTAGTAATGGTTGATCCAAAAAAAGTAGAATTGACTATGTATAATGGAATACCTCATCTTTTAGCACCAGTAGTAACAGATCCTAAAAAGGCTAGTGTAGCATTAAAAAATATAGTATGTGAAATGGAAAGAAGATATGATGTTTTTGAAAGAACAAAAAATAAGAATATCAAAGGATATAATGAATTTTGTGAGAGTAATCCCGAATATCCAAAGATGCCATATATTGTAGTTATAATAGATGAACTTGCTGATCTAATGTTAGTAGCTGCTAAAGAAGTAGAAGATTCAATTATGAGAATTACGCAAATGGCTCGTGCAGCAGGAATCCATTTAATTGTAGCAACTCAAAGACCATCAACAGATGTAATCACTGGTGTAGTAAAAGCAAACATTCCTTCTCGTATATCATTTGCAGTATCATCTTCAATAGACTCAAGAACAATATTGGATTCTACAGGAGCAGAAAAGTTACTTGGTAAAGGAGATATGTTATTCTTACCAATGGGTGATAATCATCCTACTAGAATTCAAGGAGCTTTCGTAAGTGAAGAAGAAATAATTAAAATAGTAGATTATGTATGTGAACAACAAAAAGCTCAATATGATGACAGTCTAACAGAGATGAAAAATGATTCATCTTCAAGAGATGATGGATATGAATCAGATGATGAATACGAAGATCCATTATATAATGAAATAGTAGATTATGTAATAAGTGCCGGTAAAGTAAGTGCTTCTTTAATCCAAAGAAAATATAGATTAGGGTACAACCGTGCTGCTAGAATTATAGATTTATTAGAAGAAAGAGGAATAATTGGACCACCAAATGGTTCGAAACCACGAGAAGTATTAATAAAAAATGAAAATCAAAGTGAAGAATAGAAAGGAGGAAATATGAAAAAAGATAATATAAAAAATGACTTACCAAGTAAAGGAAAAATAGTTTTTGCTTGGGTAGCATTATTAATTTTAATTGGAATGACTGGGGGATTAGTGTATTTAAAAAATTTCTCAAGCAATGTTACTAATACTGATAATAATATAGAAACAAAAAAAGATGAAGTACCATCATCAGTTGCTAGTGCATTAACTACTATAGCAGAAAGTTTTAATAAATCTTCATTGGTTACTCAGTATAAAAGTGATGAAAATTTAGAGTTATATGCTAGTGTTAATAAATTAGATATAGAAGTAACATATAAAAATGATACAATTGACGAAAAGGTAATATATAGTTATAATATTAAAACAGGATTACTATCTACAACTTTTAATGAAGGTAATGAAGAAATAGAAAAAAAGATATTAAAAGTAATGATTTTATCTTGTAGAGCAAGATTAAATTTAACTGATGATGTTAATGATAAAATAGATGAGTTTTTAAATGGAATAAATCAAAGTGGATTAACAATAAATAATAATATATATTCAATATCTTTAGCAAATCCATTAAAAGAAGAAAGTACTATTACTGATGATAATAATACAGATAGTAGTATAAATAGTGCTGATACAAGTGATTTAACTAAAGAAACTATAACAAGTAGTGTAAATACTAGTATAGTAGAATAAGTATTGATTTAGAAAGGAAGTATAAAATGCCAACAGCCCATATTGAAAGTTCAAAAAATGATATTGCAAATATTGTATTAATGCCAGGGGATCCTAAAAGGGCTAAATACATAGCAGATAATTTTTTGGAAAATGTAAAACTAGTTAATCAAGTAAGAGCAATGACTGCTTATACTGGATATTATAAAGGTAAGAAAATTACAATATTTCCATCAGGAATGGGAAATCCAAGTATTGGTATATATTCTTATGAATTATTTAAATATTATGATGTAGATACAATTATAAGAATTGGAACAATTGGTGGATATAGTAAGGATTTAAAAGTAGGAGATGTTGTTTTAGCAGAAACTTCTGTTACAACCTCAAATTATGCTTTGATCCAAAATGGTGATATTAGAAAAGAGATAAATTCAAATATGTATCTTAATAATACTATTAATAATGTTGCCAAAGATAATAATATAAATTTATTTGAAAGTAGAGTTTTATGCTCAGATGTATTTTATGACAATTCAGATTATAAAGAATTAGAAAGTAAATATAATGTTGTTGGAGTAGAAATGGAAACCTTTGCTTTATTTCATACAGCAGATATGTTAAACAAAAAAGCTACTGCTTTACTTACTATTTCTAACTCTTTTGCAACTGAAGAAGAATTAACAAGTGAAGAAAGAGAAAGAAATTTAAATGAAATGATTAAACTTGCATTAGAAAGTAGTTTAAAAATATAAAATAATGGTATAATAAAGACAGAGGGGAGAGATTTTATGAACTATGAATGTATAAATATGGGAGCATATAATCTACATATTATAAATACTAAAAAATTTAAAACAATTACTATGGAAGTAGACTTTAGAAGAAAAATATGCAAACAAGATATTACAAAAAGAAATCTTTTAAAGTCTCTTTTACTATATTCGACTAAAGAATATCCAGAAGAAAGAGAATTAATAAAACAAACAGAAAACTTATATGATTTAAAATTAATAAGTTCAAATACTAGAGTAGGTAACTATTCAAATCTAGGGTTTAAGATAAGATTTTTAAATGAAAAATATACAGAACCTGGAATGAATAAAGAATCTATTTCTTTCTTAATGGATGTATTATTTAATCCAGATATAAAAGATAATGCTTTTAAAAGTGATAATTTAGATAAATGTAAAAATAAATTAGAGAAGTCTTTAAAATCTATAAAAGATAATAAATTAAAATATACTCTATTTAAATTATTAGAAACAACAGAAGATATGCCATATTCATATAATCCATATGGATATATAGAAGACTTAGAAAAGATAGATGGGGCAAATTTATACAAATACTATAAAGAAATATTAGATGAAGATTTAATAGATATATTCGTAGTAGGAGATGTAGATACAACAGAAATAAAAGAAATATTAAGAGAATATTTTAAGGCAAGAACATTTAAGAAAGCAAGCACTGATATATTAGTAGATGAACTATCTGTTGTTAAACCTAAAAAATATGAAGAAACAATAGATGCTAATCAAACACAATTAACTATATTATGTAATTTAAAAGGTATAACAGATTTTGAGAGAAAATATGTATTATTAGTTTATAGTGAATTATTAGGAGGAAGTTCTAATTCGTTATTATTTGATACAGTAAGAGAGAAAAATTCATATGCATATTATGTAAATTCAAATATGAAATCTTATGATAATATAATGATGATATATGCTGGAATTGAAAGCAGAAATGTAGATGATGTATTTAAATTAATTAAAAAAGTATTAAATAATGTCATTAAAGGAAAATTTACTGATGCTGATTTAGAAAATGCTAAAGAAACAATAATAGCAAGTATTAATGCTAGTAAAGATAGTCAATCTGGAATAATTAATACTTATTTTGCTAAAGTTTTAGTAGGTTCTAAAGATTTTGATGAAAGAATAGAAAATATTAAAAAAGTTACAAAAGAAGATATAATGAATGTTGCTAAAAAAGTATATATACATACAGAATACATATTAAAGGGGGATAGTAATGAAGAAAATAGTGATGAATAAAATAGATGAAACAATCTATTATGAAAAATTAGAAAATGGTATGGATGTCTATTTATATTCTAAAGATAACTGGAATAATAACTATGTTACTTTTACTACAAGATTTGGATCAATATATAATGAATTTGTACCAATTGATAAGGATAAAATGATTAAAGTTCCATATGGAGTAGCCCATTTTTTAGAGCATAAAGTATTTGCTCAAGAAGAAGATCCTCAACCAGAAACATTTTTTGCTTCTAGTGGTACTATCTGTAATGCTTATACTACATTCAAAAATACCACATATTTGTTTTCTGGTCCTAATGAATTAAAAAAGAACATCAATTATTTATTAGACTATGTACAAAGTCCATATTTTACTGAGGATAATGTAGAAAGTGAAAAAGGTATAATTACTCAAGAAATACATATGTGTGATGATAACATAAGTGATGTTATGTACGAACATATAAGAAAAAATGTATTTCATAATAATAATTTTAAAGATAGTGTTATTGGCACTGTTCAAGATATAAATAAGATTACAAAGGACACTTTATACACATGTTATAATACTTTTTATCATCCTTCAAATATGTTCTTAGTAGTATGTGGTAATTTTAATAAAGAAGAAATTTTAAATGCAATTATAGAAAATCAATCCCATAAGAAATTTAAGGAATTTAAAAAAATTGAATTAAAGGAATATAAAGAACCAGATAAAGTAGTAAAAAAAGAAGAAACAATATATTTAGATACTGTTATTCCTAAAGTATCATATAATATAAAAATTGCAAATAAAACATCACTACCAACAAGAGTATTTAATTTATATTTATTTATAATATTTTCTATTTTATTTGATGATTCAAGTGAATTTGATAATATTTGTAAAAGTGAAAACATTATAACAAACTCTCTATATTTTAACTTATTAAACTGTGATACTCATATGCTTTTATCATTGATAAATGAAACTAATCAATATAACAAGTTATTAGAAAAAATTAAAGATGAGTTAAATGATATAACAATTAAAGAATGTGACTTAGAAAGAAAAAAGAAAGTATTAATAAGCAATGAAATATTTAGTTTTGAAAATCTAGAAATAATAAACGATATGATAGTTGATAATATAATTTTTGAAGATAAAATAGAAGAAGATGTAATTTCAATGATAGAAAACTTAAATATGAAAGATTTAGATAAAGTTATTAAATCATTAGATTTAAGTAATAATAGTACAATAATAATAAAGAAAAAATAATTACTTACCATGTGTAAGTTTTTTTATTTTAAAAATTCAGAATATATTGTCATATCAAATAAAATAAGATATACTTATAATAGTAGAGGTGTAGAAAATGAGGTTTGATTTAAAAAAAGTTTTAATTGTATTTTCGATTGCAATAATTATATTAATATTATTTTTATATAAAAGTAATATTTTTTTAGAAAACAATAAAAAATATGAAAACAAATTAGAAAACAACAAGAGTTTTGATAATAATGAAATAGAAATTAAAAAAGAAAAAAATGATGCTAAAGACATTGAAATTAACAAAGAAGAAGAAAAAAAAGAAGATGAAGAGCAAAAGACTAAAACAGAAGAAACAGAAGAAAATGGAGAAATTAAAAGTGATAATTTAAGCGATAATAACATTACTAATTCTGAAGTAAAGAAAGATAATTCTAATAAAAATTCTTCTGCGAATCAAGAATCCATTCCTTCAGTAAATACTCAAGAACAAATTAATAACGAGTTGAGAAATCAAATTAAAACAAACTATGGTGTAAATGTAGGATATAAAGACGAGATAGATGGAATTTATTATAATAGTTATGTAACTCCAACTAAATTATATGATGATAATGAGATATATGATCACTTGAATAAGATTAATGTTGCTTTAAGTAAATATCCTAGTTCATTTTTCTATGAAATAAAGAACAAATGGAAACAGGTAACAATATATTTAGTTAAAAATATAAATGGTAGTGCAGCTGGATTAACAGATAACAGAAATCCAAACACTGTGGTTATTCTAATAAATACAGGAGGTTTACTTTTTGAAAGTACTCTTCATCATGAGATGATGCATTACATTGATTGTTATTTATCAAATTTAATTGGGGCTAGTACATTAGAAAATAGTATGATGCAAATCAATCCGTCTGGATTTACTTATGGCAATCAAAATAATGATTATGTTTATTATTATGCAAATCCATATTATTTTATATCAGCGTATGCCAAATCAAATTACAAAGAAGATAGGGCGGTAATATTTGAAGATTTAATGTTTAGAAGTTTAAAAAAGGAATACTATACTAAAGATAATCCAATAAATGAAAAAGCTAAGATTATTAGTCAGCAATTAACTACATATTTTGATTGTGTTTCTGATAGTGTTACAGAACATTGGGAAAGATTTATAGCATATTAAAATAATTACTTACCATGTGTAAGTATTTTTTTATTGCTCAAAAATATAATTAAATAGAGGGTGGTATTATGAAAAAAATAGATTATATCTTGTTAATAGCGATAATTATAATATCATTATTTGGTTTATGTATGATATATTCATCATCTTATGTATGGGCTAGTTATAAATTTAATGATGCATATAAATACTTAAAATCACAAGCAGTATTTTTAATAATTAGTTATATTATGATATATTTTATTTTAAAAATACCATATACAAATTATAAGAAATATTCTAATATTTTATTTTTTACTTGCATGATACTCTTGGTATTAGTTTTAATACCAGGAATAGGTAGTGTAAGAAATGGATCAAGAAGCTGGTTTGGCTTTGGAGGATTAGGTATTCAACCAAGTGAATTTATGAAACTATCGTTAATAATTTTTACTTCAAAATATTTATCAAATAATGAAAAAGGATTAAAAAATATAAAAAGTAATGTGCTTCCAATATTAATAATTGTCTTTATAGTATTTGGTTTAATAATGTTACAACCTGATTTTGGAACAGGAGTAATAATTGTAATAACAATAATTTCTTTATTATTTGTAAGTGGAGTAGATATGTCTTTCTTTATAAAAATAGGTTTCTTAGGATTATTAGGGGTAGTAGCTCTAATAATAGTAGCGCCATATAGAATGAAAAGAATTGTATCATTTTTAAATCCATGGTCTGATCCGTTAGGAAGTGGATTTCAAATAATACAAAGTCTATATGCAATAGGACCTGGAGGTTTATTAGGACTAGGATTTGGAAATAGTATTCAAAAGCATTTTTATCTGCCAGAACCTCAAACTGATTTTATTTTTTCAATAATAAGTGAAGAATTTGGATTTATGGGAATATTAATTGTATCTTTATTATTTATAATAATAATTTATAGAGGATTTCGAATAAGTAAAAATTGTGAAGATAAATTTGGAAAGTACTTATCTTTTGGAATAACTTTTGGCCTATCTTTTCAATGTTTATTAAATTTAATGGTAGTAGTAGGATTAATTCCAGTTACTGGAGTAACCCTACCATTTCTATCATATGGAGGTTCTAGTTTACTAATAACAATGTTAGGAATGGGAATAATTTTAAATATTAGTAAATATAATTATAAATAATATTTATTAGTATTTAAAATTTTTTATATTAAAATAACGGGGAATTTTATTATTAATGTATAGAATGTAAACAAGTTTATATTTATTTTTTTAAAAATTAATGTTAAAATTAATATGAAGAAGTGGATTATATGAAAGATAAATTTAATTTAACATTAGAAGAAAATGTATTTTTAGCAAAAAAGCAACTTATTTCAAGTATTTATATGGGAACCAAAATAGAAGGTTTGAATGTAACATTCTATGAAGTACAAACTATTTTAGAAGGAGTAAATGTTCCAAATGTTAAAATAGATGAAATAAATACAATACTTAATTTAAGAGATGTCTGGAAATATGTATTAGATAATATAAAAGAAGAAGTATCTTTAGACTTTATATTAAAAATAAATTCTTATGTTAGTAGAAATGAGTCACTATCTTGGGGAGTATTAAGAACAGGTAATGTTGGAATTTTGGGAACTGATTATATTCCAAAAATTCCAGAAGAAAAAGAGGTAAGACAGGAAATAGAAAAAATATTAACAATTCCCAATATAACTTTAAGAAGTATTAAATATATGCTTTATGGAATGAGAAATCAATTGTTTTGGGATGGAAATAAAAGAACAAGTATGATTATTGCTAATAAAATAATGATTATGAATGGTAAAGGCATAATTTTAATAAAAGATGAGAATTTATTAGAGTTTAATAAACTTTTAACAGATTATTATACTAATGGTTTGGATAGTGAAATAATAGAATTTTTATATAATAAATGTATCTATGGTTTAGAATAATAAAGGAGTTTTTATGAATGAAAAAATAGAATATAATATTGATGCAGATGAGTTTTTAGAAATGGTTAATTCTGTTGGTTGGAAATCTTATACGCATTTGCAAATAGAAAAAGCATTACAAAATACAATGTATATGGTAAAAATAATAGTTGATGGTGAAATTGCTGGTATAGGTCGTGTTGTAGGAGACTATAGTATTGTTTGCATCTTAACTGATATTTGTGTGAAACCAAAGTTTCAGGGGCGTGGGATTGGTACAAAAATTGTAATGGAATTAAAGAGGATGATTGAAGAAAATGTTTCAAAGGGAGAAAAAATACAAATAGAATTAACTCCAATCTCTGGTAAAGAGAAGTTTTATGAGAGAAGTGGTTTTAAATATAAACCAGATAAAATAACTGGAATGTATTTATGGATTGAAAAGTGATATGGCAAATTTAAATTTATATAAATAAAATAATAATATTATATATAGTATTAATTATTTTCTATTTCTTTGAATATTGGTAGTAGTAGGATTAATTCCAGTTACTGGAGTAACCTTACCATTTCTATCATATGGAGGATCTAGTTTACTAATAACAATGTTAGGAATGGGAATAATTTTAAATATTAGTAAATATAATTATAAATAATATTTGCAAAAGTAATTAAACTATGAGATAATTAGGTGGGTGATTTTTATGGCTAATACAATAATTTTAGTGATATCATTATCATTAGTTATTTATGGATATATAAAATTATTAATAACATATATCTTAAATAGAGATAAAAAATATAAAAATAAGGCTTATGAAGTGGTAATAAAGCTATTAGATGACGAGAGTTCTATTAATTTAATAGAAAGTAAAGAATCATCATTTAGTAAATATAATATTAAAAGAAAAATGGTAAAGTTATCTGAAAATACTTATGATAATGATAATATTTTTAGGGTTTCTGTAGCATCAATGTTATCAGGATATGCATTAAGTAAAAGTAAGTATCTAAAAACTTTATCTACAATCTTTAAAGAATTAAAAGTGTTTTCTTATAGCGCTATAATATGTATAATAATATCTATATTAACAACTAATATGGGTGATGCTAAAATTAGTATAGTGCTTGTTTCTTTAATAGCGGTATACCAATATATTTTAAATCTAATTAATGCAGAAGCATTAGATAGTATTGATGTAAGTAAAGAAGTAAATGGAATAATGAATACCTTTAATAAAGTTAATAATATCTTTTTTATAAGTAGTTTAGTACAAATAGTAAGATTAGTAGTAATTATTTTAAATATGTAAAATATAAATGGTACTTTAAGTATCATTTTTTTAATAAAAAAATTCAAGTAAAAAAGTACTTGAATTTAATTAGTAAATCTTAATGATTCGTTAGAAACATTAAATATAATTCCTACTAATAACATATATGATAATAGAGAAGAACCTCCATAACTTATAAATGGTAATGTTATACCCATGATTGGAAGTAATCCTATTGTCATTGAAATATTTTGTATTTGTTGAAATAATAGTATTGCTAATATACCTGCTATGGCATATTTATCTGTTATATCTGTAGTTTTGTTTGCGGTATTAATTATGTTTATATCAAAGAATATAATTAATATGATTAATAATGATGCTCCTAATAGTCCAAAATTAGAGGCAATAACAGCAAAAATAAAGTCTGTTTGCATTTCTGGAAAATATATTGGGGTATGATTAAAGCCATGACCTAATATACCAGCTGATCCTATTGCTGTTAATGATTTAGTAAGCTGTAGTCCACTTTCGTTAGACCAGTTGACAATTCTGTCTATTCTATAAAATAGTGTACTACCGAATATATTAGTAAATAAATCTTGATTTGTTATATATATTATGGCGCCACCACCGAGAACTGTTGCTATTAAGAGAAATAATAGTAGAAACCATCTTTTTCGTATGCCTCCAATAAAAAGCATTACTATTGTTATTATTAGATACATCATTACGGCTCCAGTATCTGGTTCTATAAATGTTAGTATAGATGGTATAGAAACTATTATTATTATTTTTATTAGAAATTTGAATTCATCTATTATTTCGGGATTGGGGTGAGTTTCGTTAAAATTATTTATTAATTTTGATAACATTATTATTAAAAATACTTTCATGAATTCACTTGGTTGAATAGATAGAGAACCTATTTTGAACCAGCAAGTGGCATTTTTAATTTCTTTACCAAATATTAATACTAGGAATAAAGATAATACTCCAATTATGTAAAACCACCAAGCATTTTGATATAAAAATTTATTTCCTAATAGCATCATTAAATATGCTATAGCAATACCTAATGTATACCATATTATTTGTTTAAGATAATAGTTTTGAAATTCACTTCCTAATAAACTTCTGGTACAATATATTGCTATTACACTTATTATTCCAAAGAGAATTATAGGAATTAATATTGATTTTTCTACTTTAAATTTAGAAATATTTTTGATATTCATCACCACTTTTCTGTATATTTAATTTTATCATAAATATTTGATTTTATAAAGTAATATTTTTAAAAAAATTAAATATATTATATTGGGTGGTTATATTATGTATAAAAATAGAATTAATAAGAAATTAGATAATACTCAATTTGTATATTCAACAATGGATAAAAATAATAATGAAGTAAGAGAAGATCCTGATATTAGAGGTATAAAATATGATAATGTTTCTATTGATAGAAAGATTAATGATATATTTTCTGCTGATGATTATATTTATAAGGCTGATGTTAAGATAGTTACTGATACTGGTACTTCCTCTAAAAGGATAGTTGCTAGAAATAGAAATAATTTAATTACTATGGATAATGAATATATACCAATTAGTATAATTAGAGATATTTATAAATAGGGAAGTACGACCTAGACTTATACTATCTATGGTCGATACTTTAAAATAATTAAAAAAATATATTCCTATTTTTCTATTGTTATGATATAATTTCTATATAGTGAAGGTAGGGATAGTTTTATATGGGAAAACATAATGATAAAAAAATGATAGCAGATATAAGAGGATTATGTCTTGATATGATACATAAGTCTGGTAGTGGACATCCTGGTATATGTTTAGGGGCTGCTCCTATTATGTATACTTTATTTACATATCATATGAATTTTGATTTGACTGAGAAGAATTGGTATAATAGAGATAGATTTATATTATCTTCAGGACATGGTTCTGCTTTATTATATGCTATGTTATTTTGTACTACAGAAGATTATAATTTGAATGATTTAATTGAATATAGAAATGTTTATTCAAAAACTCCAGGACATCCTGAATATAATATTAATAATAGGATAGAATGTTCTACAGGTCCTTTAGGTCAAGGTATTGCTAATGGTGTAGGTATGGCTGTTGCTATGAAAATGATGGCTGCTAACTATAATAGAAAGAAAAATATTTTATTTGATAATTATATTTATGTTCTTTGTGGTGATGGAGATTTAATGGAGGGTGTTAGTTATGAGGCAGCATCTTTAGCAGGAAAATTTGATTTGAATAATTTAATTGTTTTATATGATGATAATCATACTTCTTTAGATGGTGAAGTGTCAGAGGAGGAAGAGAATTATTTCTTAGATACTTATTCTTCTTTAGGTTGGGAAGTTATAACAGTTAAAAATGGAGAGAGTGTTAAAGAAATTAATAAGGCTATTAGTTATGCTAAAAAGATAGATGCTCCTTGTATTATAGCAGTTAATACTACAATAGGAAAATATTCTAAATATGAGGGTACATATAAAATACATGGAAATTTAGAGGAAGAGGATTATCAAAATATTAAGAATGAACTTGGTTGTGATGGTAATTTTAATATAGATAATGTTAATTTAGCTTTGTATAGACAATACATAAAAGATAGATGTGATGGCTTGTATAGAGATTGGTACAATGAATATGAAACATTTATTAAAAATGCAGATGATAGTGAAAAAGATTCACTTAATATGATATTATCTAATGAAAATATTACTTTAAGGCTTGATAAGGTAATTGATACTTCTAAGTTATTTGAGGATAGAACTTTAAGAGATATTAATTATCAAATAATGAATGTTATTTCAGCTTTTGTTCCAAATTTTGTAGGTGGAGGTGCTGATGTAGTTAAAAGTACTAAAACTTATTTAAAGGGAAAATGTAATTTTAGTGTAGATACTTATAAGGGAAAGAATATAGAGTTTGGTGTTAGAGAACATGCGATGGGTAGTATATTAAATGGTATGGCATTGTGTGGTTTTAGAGTTTTTGGAAGTACTTATTTAGCGTTTAGTGATTATTTGAAACCTGCGATTAGAATGAGCGCTATGATGAAGTTGCCTGTAACTTATATATTTACTCATGATTCTATATTAGTTGGTCAAGATGGACCTACTCATCAACCGGTGGAGCAATTGGGTAGTTTGAGAATGATTCCAGATTTTAATGTATATCGTCCTTGTGATTATAAAGAACTTATTGGTAGTTGGAATGAGATACTTGCTAGTGGTACTGCATCTGCTTTGGTACTTCCTAGAAATCATACAGAGACTTTAGAATTTACTAATCCAAGTGGAGTATTTTACGGAGCTTATATTATTAGTGAAGTTAAGAAAAGTTTAGATGTTATTATTATTGCTACTGGTAGTGAGGTAGAACTTGCTATGAAGTTAAAAGATGAACTTATGAAAAATTATATTGAGGCTAGAATTGTTAGTATGCCTTCTATAAAGAATTTCTTAGCACAAGATGAAGATTATCAAAATGAGGTATTACCTAAAGGATATAAAAAGATGGTTTTAGAGTTTTCTGATGATCCAACTTGGTATCAATTTTTAGAAAGTTCTAGTGATTTTATAGGGGTTAAAAGTTTTGGGATGTCTGGTAAGAGTGATGATATATTAAAAGAATTAGAATTGGATATTCCAAATTTAGTGATTAAAATAAAAAATAGTCTATAATTCGACAAAATTATAAAAAATATAATAATATAATTATTCTTGGGTGAATAGTTATGAGAATATTTTATGTTTATACTATTAATGAAATTTATAAAGATATGTATTATGATAATTCTTATAGGTTATATAAGATTTTAGAGGGTATATATTATCAAAAAGATTATAGTAAGATAAGTAGTTATATGCAATATAAACAAGTAGTAAGCGGGATTAATAAGATGCTATGTAATGGGTATATTACTAAAAATCATAGGCTTGCTTATGAATATGGATATGATAATAATTGTCATTATATTAGAAAAAAAGATGAACATACAAAGATGGTTATAAGTAATATTTATATAAAGATTATTAGTGATCTTAATTTTCCTTGTTTCTTTAATGATTTATATTCTTATGAAAAAAATATTTTTATATGTGATTTTGATAATAAAGATTATTTTTGGTTAGATAAAGTTATGAAAAAAAATAGACAAAATGATTTAATTATAGTAAAATGAAGTTGTGGAGGTTATAAAAATGCTTAAAGATATATTATATTTATTAGTTGGTATGATTGCAGGAGGAGTAATTGGTTTCTTTGTAGCAAGAAACATTATGAAAAAGGAACTTAAGAAAAACCCTCCTATAAACGAACAAATGATTAAAGTTATGATGAGTCAAATGGGTAGGACTCCATCTCAAAAACAAGTTAATCAAATGATGAAACAAATGAATAAGTTTATGTAGCTTATTCTTTTTATTTGACTTTTTATAAATATTTTATTACAATATAGTCAATATTTTTGTTTGTATGGGGTGTGTTGTTTTGAAAAATGATTGTGTAAATATAAGTGATAGTGTTGGTTTTTATTTGTGGGAAATTGGTAAGTATCCGATATTATCAAAGGAAGAAGAACAAGGTTTATTTTATAGATTAAAGAATGGTGATAATAATGCTAGAGAGGTACTTATTAATAGCAATTTAAGATTAGTTGTTAGTATTGCTAAAATGTATATCAATAGAGGATTATCTTTTTTAGATTTAATACAAGAAGGGAATATCGGGCTTATTATTGCTATAGATAAATATGATGTTAATACTCCTAATAGATTTTCAACTTGTGCTTATTATTGGATAATGTTATATATTCAAAGAGCTATTGCTAATAAAGGAAGAAATATAAGAATACCAGTTTATAAAAACGACGCTATAAACAAATATAGGATGGTTGTATTAAAATTAGAAACTTTACTTGGTAGAACTCCTACTGTTAGTGAAATAGCAAATGATATGGGTATTACTATAAAAGAGGTAGAAAAGTTATGTTTACTGCAAAAGGATACTGCAAATTTAAATGAAGTAGTTAGTAATGATAGTAATACAGAGTTGGAGGAATTTGTTATAGGTTATGATGATAGTCTTGATGATATTGTTATTGCTAAAGCTTTAGAAGAAGATATATCTAAAATTTTAAAAGATTCTAGTTTAACAGATTTAGAATATAGCATATTAATTAATAGATTTGAATTAAAGAATAATAGACCTGCTACTTTAGCAGAACTTTCGTTAAAGTATGATATTTCTGTGGAGTGGGTAAGAAAGTCTGAGAGAAATGCTTTGAATAAGATTAGATTATCAAAATATATTACTAGTTTGATGGAATATTATGATATTGAAGAAGCTAAACTTGGTAATTTAATGTATAAAGTTATTGATACTGATAAAGATTTAGATAAAGTAGATTCTATATATGAATACTTTGATAATTATACTAAAGATGAAATAGATTATGCAATAGGTAATCTTAGTTTGAGAGGAAGAAATGTATTAGCAGTAATATATGGTGATGATTATATGAATTTACAAGAAAATATTGATATTAAATATTATAAAAGTTTCTATTATACTATAGCACCTCAAATGAAGAAAATATTAAAAGATTTAAGAGGCAAGAGTAGGACTAAAAAGATTAGTTAGAATTTAAGGAGATATATTATTGTATCTTCTTTTTTAGTATATTGTGATAATAAAGCAAAAAGGAAAGCATTGCTTTCCTTTTTGAAAAACTACTACCAAGTGTATAAATACACCTGCAACAATCTAAAGTACCTTAATTATATCATTTTTAATGATTATGTCAATACTTTTTTATGATTTTCTTTGTACTTGATCTGTTTTGATTTTATCGTAGTTTTTATTTCAATTTCTTCAAAGGCATAATATTTTTTTATGATATTAAGAATGGTATCATTGTCTTTTTTTGTGATAGTTGCTATTTTATTTTTTATAAAATATGGTTCCCTTATTCTATTAGAACTAATGTTTATTAAATTTTCTATTCTTGCAACTCCTAAATTTTTTGATTCTAAGTCATAATGAAAATAATAATTATCTTCTTTATGTTTAGAAGTTAAGGGAATAATTGTCCACATTTTTTTATCAGATGAACTTCTCCAAAGTATAGCTGGTCTTAGTTTACGAAGTTCATTTCCTATGTTATAGCCTAAATCAACCCAACAAATTGCTCCAACTTTTAAGTTTATTTTATTCTTTTCTTCTTTTATTAATTTCAATTTGTCTTTATACCACTTATTATATGAAATTCCATCTGTCGTATTATCGGTATTATTTTTTACATAATTTAGGAAGATTTCTTTTGATTTATTTAATATATTATTAAATTCGTTATTATTTATTTTTAAAGGTTTTCCTTTTATATAAATACATCTTTTAATGTTCGTTCTATTGTAATCGGTAATTTCGTTTAATATTATATATTTGTTTATAGATTTTATTAAAATTGAATTTTTTTGTTCTTTGTTATAAATAGGAAGTCCAACATAATGATTTTTAGATATATCATATAGTATTAAAATCCATTTATTATCAACCTCATACACTTGTTTCCAATTTATTGTAAGCATTTTACACCAACTTTCTTGATATATTATTATATCTTTTATTCGAAAAAAAGCAAATAATAAATGAAGAAAATATTAAAAGATTTAAGAGGCAAGAGTAAGGTTAAAAAGATTAGTTAGAATTTAAGGAGATATATTATTGTATCTTCTTTTTTAGTATATTGTAATTAATAGTTATGTATTGTAAATAAATGTAAATATTTAAAAAAATGTAGAAAATTATCAAATATTTTGTTATAATGTAGGTAGTAAAAAGTAGGTGGTAAGATTGAAGAAGAAAATAATTTTTTTCTTAAGTATGATTTTTATATTTATGTTTAATATAGAAGTACAAGCCTTAACAGGAACTGTATACTGTCCTGATGATAATGAGCCTTTAACTATAAGAGAAGCGGGTTCACCTACTGCATCAGGAATTGGAAGTGCTCCTTGTGGCGCTAAAATAGAAATATTAGAACAAAATGCTGCTACTTCTGCAAGTTCTAGTGGTCCTATGACATGGCATAAAATAAAATATGATAATAAGACTGGGTATGTAGCTGCTAAATATGTAACTTTAGATTCTAGTTCTTATGAAAAAGGAAAAGTAATTTGTATTGAAAATAATGATCCTTTAGGTATATGGAATAATCCTGGTAGAGTTGGTGGTAAAGCTGCATCTGCAAACTGTGGCGATAGTATAAATGTTATAGATAAAAATGCTGGTACTAGTGGTGGCTGTACTTGGTATAAGGTAGAATTTAATGGTACTATTGGATATTCTTGCGGTAAATATATTGACACTTCTAATAATAGTAGTAGTGGTAGTGGAAGTAGCGGCGTTAATGTTGGTAAATCTACTACTGGTGATAATATTTATCGAAAGGAAGATTATGATACAAGAACTAGTGATGGTGTTGGAACATGTTATGAAAATACTGGTGATGTTTCTTTAAAATCTGCTGCTGGTAGTGGTTCTAGAACTGGAACTCTTAGTTGTGGGCAAAAAGTTAAAATTAACGAGACAAAAGAAGGTTCTGGAGCTTGCGGTTATTATTATAATGTTACTACTGAAAACAATGAAACAGGTTGGACTTGTGCTTACTATGTAAATACTACTAAGTTATCTAGTAAGGCTCAAAGTTATTATAATAGTAATGGTGGAGTTGAGAGTTATTATACTACTTTAAGAAATATGGGATTTCCTGATAGTTATTTACCATATTTAGCAGAGATTCATGCAAGACATCCAAATTGGAGTTTTGTACCTGAAAAAATTAATCTAGATTTTAGCGAGGTAGTTGAAAATCAAGCGTATAATGGCAGAAGTTTATTACAAAAAGGAAAATATGGATTTGATGATAATTATATATCTATGGATTTAAATACTTATAATATATTAACTAATACTTTTTATGATTATTCTACAGAAACAGGTTGGTATAATGCTTCAAAAGAAGCTATAGCATTTTATTTAGATCCTAGAAATTATTTAAATGAAAAGTATATATTTGGATTTACTCTTTTAAATTATAATTCGGTATATGATCAGAAACTTGTTAATAATATAGTAGGTTCGATAGTTGATTGGAATAAGGTTTATAATGGGTCTTCTAATGTTGCTAATGATATAATTAATTCTTGTAGAGAGAATGATGTTTCTGCTACATATATTGCATCTAGAATGAGACAAGAAATTAAGGGAGTTGGTTCATCTGATCCAAGACTTGGAGGTAGTTGGACTAGTGGTGGAAATACATATTCTTCCTATTATAATTTCTTTAATATAAGTGTATATGGTGAAAATAAAATAGTAAGAGGTATGGAATATGCTAAAAATAATGGCTGGAATACACCTTATAATGCTATATTAGGTGGAGGTAAGTTTGTAAAAAGTCAATATATTGATATAAATCAAGATAATGTTTATTATCAAAAGTTTGATGTATCTACTACTGATGGTAATTATACTCATCAATATCAACAAAATTTATCTGCAGTTGTTAGTGAAGGCGGTTCAGCATTTGTTTCGTACGCTACTATGGGTGATTATTTATCTCATGATTTTACTTTTGTAATACCAATATATAACAATATGCCTGCTAATGCGGTAGATTCACCTAGATTGGGAAATCCTAATAATTATTTAAGTGATTTGAAGGTAAATGGTAATACTTTAAGCGATTTTAATTATGATAAATATGAATATGATATAAATGTTCCTGCTGGTACCCAAACAATTAGTGTAGATGTTACTAAAATCTATAGTGGTGCTAGTGTGAGTGGTACTGGTACTATTGAAATAACATCTGATAATCAAGTAATTGATGTTGTTGTAACAGGTCAAAATACTAGGACTAGAACTTATAAAATAAATGTTAAGAGAATATCTGCTAATGATGAAGATATAATAGATATTGTTACTATTATGAATAATAGTGGTGTAAAATATAATAATGATTATATATTTGGAATAGGTGCTAATACTGGTGTTAGTGGATTTATTAATAATGTTACAAAATCCAATATGTTTGCAAGTGCTACTATAAGAGATAAAAACGGTAATATTAAAAATGATATCTTTAAAACTGGTGATGTTGTAACTGTAAGCAATTCTAAAGAGACAAAGAAATATTCTGTTGTTATTTATGGTGATATAAATGGTGATGGTAAGATAGATAAAGATGATTGCTTAGCAATATTAAGACAAATTAATGGTTATGCTAATTATAGTGGAGCATATAAAACGGCTGCTGATGCTAATAAAGATGGAAAGATAAATAAAGATGATTGTTTAGCAATATTAAGACAATTAAACGGCTATACAAATCTTAACGGATAGTTGGAGGTATTATGAAAAAAAGAATAAATAAAATTTTAATGATATTTTTAAGTTTTGTTATAGGAGTTGGGAGTGTATCTGCATCTAGTGTAAGTATTAGTACTCCTTCTTCTGTAACGAAAGGCAATACTGCTAAGGTTACAGTTACAGTAAATGCTGATAGTGGAATATATACTATAATAGGTAGTGTTTCTTGTAGTGGCGCTGGTGCTAGTGGAGGAATTGATTTGAGTTTTGATGATATGAATACATCTTCTAGTTCTAAGTCATATTCTTTCAATGTAAAGCCTACATCTAGTGGTACAGTTACTTGTTCTTCATCTGGTGTTAGAATTAGGGAACTTGCTAAAGAATCTGAATATGCTCTTAATAATGCATCAGCAACAATAAAAGTAGTAGAGCCTGCAAAGGTTACTCCAAAAGAATATTCATCCGATAATTACTTGAAAGAACTAGGAGTAGAGGGATATGAATTAAGTCCTAAATTTGATAAAGATACTTTAGAATATTCATTAAAAGTTGATGAAAGTGTTGAAAAAATCAAAATAAATGCAACTGCTAATGATAGTAAAGCTTCTGTATCAGGTGCTGGAGAAATTACTTTGACGCCTGGTGAGAATAAAATAGAAATTAAAGTAACTGCAGAAAATGGTAATGAGAAAGTATATAAATTAAATATTACAGTAGAAGATCAAAAGCCTATCAAAGTTACTATTGATAAAGCTAATTATACTATCGTTAAGAAAAATCACGATGAAACTATTAAACCAGAAAATTTTGAAGAAACTACTATTAAAATAGATGATCAAGATGTTATTGCTTATGTTAATAAGAAGAGTAATCTTACATTGGTAGTACTAAAAAATAATCAAGGTAAAACAGGTTTATATGTTTATGATGCTAAAAAGAAAAGTTATACTCCATATAAGGTGTTAAAAGTAGGAAATCTTACTTTATATATTCAAAATATGGATAAAAATGATATACCAAAAGGATATTCTAAGTATTCATTTAAGGTAAATGATGTTAGTTATACAAGTTATAGATTATCACAAAGTAGTAAGTTTGATTTAATATATGGTATGAATGTTGAAAATGGAGAAAAGTCATTATATATATATGATGAAAAAGAAGGTACACTTCAAAGATATGATGAAGATATGCTAAAAGATTTAACTAGTAAATATAAAAGTGAACAAAAGTATTTATATATAGCAGTTAGTGGTTTAATTGCTTTGAGTTTAGTTTTAATTGTAGTATTAATTGTATCTAATAAGAAAAAGAGGAGAAAAAATAAAGTAAATATATAATAAAATCTTTTCTTTTTCTTTTTTTTAGTGTATAATTAATTTGTATTATTTTAGGAGAGTTGATATGCGTGAGGAAGATATATACTAGTATTGATATTGGAACTTACTCCATTAAATTTGTTGTTGGGGAATATTTTAATGATAAAATCAATATTTTAGCGGCACATACTGTTCCTTCAAAAGGACTGAAGAAAGGTTTGATTGTAGAACCTAATATTCTAGTGGATGCAATTCGTGATGGTATGAAAGAAATTAATGATATGCTTGGTATTGAAATAAAAAAAGTTATTGTTAATGTTCCTAGTTATAATTCAAAATTCTTGCTAGTAGATGGCGAGGTAGATATAAAAAATGAACATGGATTTGTTACTAGTGATGATGTCAATCGTGTTATAAAAACTTCCGTATATAATAAATTAGAGCCTGATTATGAACTTGTTACAGTGTTACCAATTGAGTATTCTATAGACGATAGTGAAGGAATTAGTAAACCGGTAGGTAAAAGTGGACAAAAATTAGAAATAAAGGGTATAATGGTATCAACGCCTAAGAAGAATATTTATTCTGTCCTATCAGTTATTGAAGGAGCAGGATTAGAAGTAGTCGATATTACTTTTTCGGGTATTGGAGATTATTATGAGGTTAGAAATTCTAATTTGGATAAAAAAATTGGAGTTGTGATTAATATAGGTCATGAAACTACTGATGTTAGTGTATTTAATAGAGGTAAACTTATTGCTAATGATGTTTTACAAGTTGGTGGTATAAATGTAGAAAAAGATTTGGCCTATGTATTTGGCGTTAGTATTTTTGATGGTAGAATATTAAAAGAAAAATTTGCTAGTAGTCATAAAAGATTTTGTCAATTAAATGAAATTTATGAAGTTAAAAATACAATTGGTGAAAAGGTCAAACTTAATCAATTAGAAGTTTCTGAGGTTGCTATGAGTAGACTTGTAGAGATTATGAATATGGCAAAAAAAGATATTAGAACTTTAACTAATCAAGATATTAGTTATATAGTTTTGACTGGAGGAGTAACAGAATTTAAATCTTTTAAAAATTTGGCCTATGAAATATTTGGAAAAGATGTTATAATATATAATGTTACTACTTTAGGAGTTCGTGATAATAAATATTGTACTGCTTTAGGAATGATCAAGTACTTTATTGATAAAATGGAAAGCAGGGGAAGAGAATATTCTATGGTTAGCGTTGAAGATGAGACTTCATTGGTAACTCCTAATAATAAATTAAAGAAAGATAATGCAATTATAAATAAAATTTTTGGTGGTTTTATAGCAGGTAAGGAGGAAAAATAGTATTATGGATAATATGTTAGGATTAGAAATGGATCAATTAGCTAAAATAAAGGTTATAGGTATTGGTGGTGGCGGTGGTAATGCCGTTAATAGAATGGTAGAGTCTGGTTTAAAAGGTGTGGATTTTATTGTTGCTAATACTGATGTTCAAGCATTAAATAAATCTTTGGCACCTATTAAATTACAAATTGGTAGTGAACTTACTGATGGTTTAGGTGCTGGGGCAAATCCTGAAGTTGGAAGAGAGGCTGCACTAGAAAGCAAGGCTGCTATTGAGGATGCTTTAAAAGGTGCTGATATGGTATTTGTTACTTGTGGAATGGGTGGTGGTACTGGAACAGGTGCTGCTCCAGTAGTTGCTGAAATTGCTCAGGATTTAGGTGCTTTAACAGTTGGTATTGTTACTAAACCTTTTAGTTTTGAAGGTAAAAAGAGAATGGAACAGGCTGTTAATGGACTTGATGAGTTGAAAAAACATGTTGATACTTTAATTGTTATACCTAATGATAGATTAAGAGAACTTATTGATAAGAGCACTCCAATGCTTGCAGCATTTAGAGAAGTTGATAATGTTTTACATAGAGGTGTCCAATCTATTTCTGATTTGATTGCAGTAGCAGGTCTTGTAAACCTAGATTTTGCTGATGTTAAAACTGTTATGAAGGATAGAGGTAATGCTTTGATTGGTATTGGTGTTGGTTCTGGAGAGGATAGAGCAGTTGAGGCTGCTAAACAAGCGGTATCTAGTCCATTACTTGAGACTTCTATTGATGGTGCTACAGATGCTATTATTAATGTAACTGGTGGTTCTTCACTTACTTTATTTGAAGTAGAGGAAGCTGCTGAAGTTATTCGTAGTGCTGCTAATACTGATATTAATACTATTTTTGGTGCAGTTATTAATGAAAATTTAAATGATGAAGTTATTGTAACTGTTATTGCTACTGGTTTTGAAAAACCTAGTGAACCTTTATACCATAGTTTTAGTTCTACTAAGAGAGAAGAACTATATAAAAACAATATGGATGAAGATGATATGAGTGATTTTGATGTTCCTCCATTTTTAAGGGATAGAGATGAATATTAACAAAGAGTAGACATTAAGTCTACTCTTTTTAAAATTTTTGTCAAAAAAAATTATGTATATAATGTGTCAACTTGCTTGAAATTTAGAAAAATATGTAATATAGTATTTATATAGTAAGAGGGAGTGTGAGATTATGATTTATCCATCAATTGATAAAATATTAAATATTGTTGACTCTAAGTATGCATTAGTATATATAGTTTCTACTAGAAGTAAACAAATGACAAAAACTAAATTTTATCAGATGAATGAAAATGAATATAAATCTTCTAAAAATATAGGAAGAGCATTAGAAGAAGTTTATGCTGGACTAATTCATGTTCATAAGATTTAGTAGTAATATATTGGCGGAGTTGGAGGATATGGATAATAAATTGGTCTTGGGTTATTATAGAATGCTGGCGCTAAGAGTCCACCGGTTATTCCACCAAGAACGAATGGTGCTAAAAATCCTCCACCAACGAATCTATTTCCTGGCATCATTTGTCTTCTATAAAAATTATAGTTAGGATTATTGTACATTTTTCTTTCTCCTTTCAAAGTATTATATAAAAAAAATGAAAAAAGTTTAATAAAGTATTTTAATTTTTTGGCTTTTTTGATATAATATTTTAAGAGTAGGTGGTAATATATGAAAAAGAAAATATTACTTGTCTTATTTTTAATGTTGTTAACAGGGTGTGTTAGGACGGATATAAATAATGGAGACTATAAAGAGTTGGTCTCTCAAGTAATTAATAATAAAACAAATGGTACTAATGAAGTTGCTAATGGATATAGATTTTATGTTCCTAAAGGTGTAAGACTTATAGAAAATGATTCTAATAATCAAATATTTATGGGTATGGGAACAAAGATATATATGTATGTTGATATTACTAGTTATTATTATAAGAACTCACTTAATTATAAAGAAATTGAAGATAGTTATTATTCTTCTAAAGTTAGTTCAGGTGATAAAACTGGTTTTATAAAAATCACTAAAACTGATGATGATAAATTTTATGTTGAAATTGTATATAATTATGCTAAGGTGGAAGTATATACTGATCAATATAATTTAAATGATATTATTACTTTGTCATCTATTCTTTTGAATAATATTTCATATAATGATAATATTATAGAGAATTTATTAGATGATAATCATAATTCTGGTTCTGATATAACTTACAATATTGATAAACCAGAAGATGCTAGTAGCGATTTTACTCAATATTTGAATGAGTATATTACTGAAGAAGAAGCAGATACTGGCAGTGAAAAGTTACCTGATGAATAAAAATATGAGAAAGAGGTGCTAAATAGTGGGACTATTTGATAAGATAAAAGATTTGTTCACTGATGAAGAAGAAGTATATGAGGATAAAAAAGAAGAAGCTGTAAAAATAAAAGAGATTAAAAAGGAAGAGACTCCTAATAAAAATTTGGTTAAAGAGACAACTAAAGTTGAAGCTAAAGAACCAGAAGAATCAAAATTACCTACATTTATGAGGGAAAAAATTGAAGAGGAAGAAAAGGAAAAAGAAAAGTTTAACTTAGAAAATGATACAGATGTTAAACCTGATTTTAATGTTTCTTCTAGGGTAAGTTCAAGAAGCAGTCATAATCTTTATACTGAGGATACTGTAGAAATTCCAAGAACTAACGAAAAATCTTTTAAGTTTCCTGTAGAGTTTGATGATAGTGATTTTGTTCCTTCTAGAACTAAAAAGGTTGCTTCTATTAATGATGAAAAGATGACAAATACAGTTTTAGAAAAGCCTCCTGTTAGAAGAACAGAACCTGTGAAGAAAGACAAGAAGGTAGCAGATATTTATAAAGATAAGAAGCCTAAAGAAGAAGAACATAAATTTAAGGCTACGCCTATAATTTCACCTATATATGGAGTATTAGATAAAAATTATTCTAAGGATCAAATAAAAGAAGTAGATGAAGCTAGTTATGAAATAAAGAGAAGTTCTACTACTAAAAATGTTGATTTTGAAACAGTTAGAAAAAAAGCATATGGTAGTTTAGTTGATGATATAAAAGAGAATTTAATGTGTGAAAATTGTGAACTTTTAAAAGAGGCTAAAGAAGAACAAAGGAAGAAAAAGACAGAAGATAATTTAGTATATGATATGCTAAAGGAAGATGAAGTAAAAGAAGTAGAAGAAGAAAAGAAGGATATAACTTTTGGTGATGCTACTGAGAATTATTATGATTATGGTGTTCCATATGAAGCACCAAAAGTAAACAAGAAATATGATTATCTTGATGAAAAAGAAGAAAAAGTAGAAAAGCCTGAAGTAAAGATTGTTTCTAGTGGAGAAGAAATTATGGACAAGCCTCATAAGAAAGAAGTTCCACCAGTAAAAAGTAGTATTAATCTTTTATCTACTTTGAAAAAGAGTATGGGTGAAGAAGTACATCAAGAACAACCAAAGCAGGAAACAAAAACTAATAAATCTTCTAAAAAAGATTTAGAACTTACAGATGATTTATTTAATTTAATTGATTCAATGTATGATGAGAGGAATGATTAAAGATGATTGATGTTAATACTTTCTTGTTAATGATGTTATACATTTTAGGTTCTATTTTATTGGTAGTTTTAATAGTATTAGGTATAAAGTTAATTATTACCATTAATAAAATTGACACAATGGTAGATGATATTAATGGTAAGGTTTCTAAATTGAATGGAGTTTTCCAGATAATTGATGTTACTACTGATAAATTAGCTTTAATAAGTGATAAAATAGTAGACGGACTTAGTTTTATGTTGAGAAAGTTGTTTGCTAAAAAAGATAATACTAAAGGAAAGGAAGAGGATATTGATGAGTAAGAAAAATGGTTTAGGAAAGTTAGTTGCTGGAATAGGTATTGGAGCAGGTTTAGGAATGCTATTTGCACCTAAAAAAGGTAGTGAATTAAGAGAGGATCTTAAAAAGAAAATTAATGAATTAACTGATAAAGTTAAAGAAATTGATGTAGAAGAAGTGAAAAAAGAATTCAATACTAAAGTTGATGAAATTAAAAATGATTTAGAAGATTTAGATAAAGAAAAGGCTTTAAAACTTGCTAAAGAAAAAGGTGCTCTTTTAAAAACAAAAACAGATGAGTTAGTAGAACTTGCTAAAGAAAAAGGAACTCCTGTGTTAGAAGGAATTGCTGAGGATTTAAGACAAAAAGCAATTGAAGTTACTAAAGATGTATTAAAAAAATTAGAATCTGCAAAATAGATTCTTTTTTTCTTGTCTTATTATTTTAATTATTGTATAATTTTATTATAGGATAGTGATTATATGAAAAAATTAGGTAATAAAGGATTTACTTTAGTTGAAGTTATTGCAGTTGTAGTTATTCTTAGTGTGCTTTCATTATTAATTGTACCTAGTGTAAGTGGATTATTAAATAGGAGTAAAGAAAATTCTTATAATGATTTAATAAATTCAATTAAATTATCATGTGAACAATATATTAATGATAATAGATATAGTAATACTGTAAACATTAATTGTACTTCTTGTGACTCTGAAGAATGTAAACAAAATAAAATAACTATTAAAAGTTTATTAGATAATGGATATTTATCACCTTCTGGTACAGATGATAGTGGTGATTATATAGTTAATCCTAAAGATAAAAAAAGTAGATTAGATTTAACTGATGATAAAAACTCTATATGTGTTACTTTCGATAAAAATAATAAGAAATTTATATATGATTTAAATGGTGAAGATTTAAAATGGAATTGATAGTAAGGTATTATAAAATTAAGTAACAGTACTATATTAGTTAATTTTAATTATATTTTGATGTATTGTGCTATAATTATTTTAATAGGGTGTGAGTAGTATGTTTGATAGAAAAGAGATAAAAAAAGAAGCAAGAGAGAATATAGCTCATCATTATTTTAGAAATGTCATAGTTGTTTTTATATGTTCTGTAGCTTTAGCAGGTGGTTTTACTTATTCATCTAAAAACTTTTTAGAAACAGATAGAGCATCTGAAAAGATTGAGAGTTTAGTTAGTAGAAAACAAAAAATATCTAATAGTGAAATAATTAATAATTTGTTAGAAAAAACAAGCAAAGAGAAAAAAGAAGATAAAAAATTTGAAAGTAAATTTTCTAGAGGTGTATTATCAGTATTTGCTAATGAAATAAATTCAAGTAGATCAATTGTATTTGGAATACTGAATGGATTTAATAAGCTATTATTTGGTGATAAAATAAGTGTTGGTATATTAGTATTAATATCAACTATATTGATATATACTTTTAATATTATATTTATTGATGTATTAGTTATAGGAGAAAATAGATATTTTTTAGAACAAAGAAAATATAGAAATACTAAAGTAGATAAATTGTTATTTCCGTATAGAACTAAGAAAACATTACATATTGCATATATATTATTTATGAAATCATTATATCAATTCTTTTGGAATTTAACTATAGTATTTGGGTTTATAAAAAACTATGAATATTATTTTGTTCCTTATATTTTAGCAGAGAATCCTAATATTAGTAAGAAAGAGGCTTTTAAATTATCTAAACAACTAACAGAAGGTGAAAAATGGAATTTATTTAAATTGGATCTTTCTTTTATAGGTTGGCATATATTAAGTCTTTTAACATTTAAGCTATCTTCTATATTTTATTCTGATGTATATTATGAGGCTACAAAGGCATCTGTTTATATGAGTATTAGGGGTAAAAAAAGAAAGAAAATAGATAATGGTAAATTACTTAATGATAAGTTACTTGATAGGAAAGATATAAAAGATGATATTTATCCAGTTGAAGAGTTTAGTATATCCTCTAATAAAGTAAGAGATTGGTTGAAAGTAGACTATGATAAAGATTATTCTTTACAAACATATATATTATTCTTTTTTACATTTTCTTTTATAGGTTTTTTATGGGAGGTATCGTTACATTTGGTCAGTGATGGTGTATTTGTTAATAGAGGAACTATGTATGGACCTTGGTTACCTATATATGGTTGGGGTGGAATCCTCATTTTAGTTTTGCTAAAAAAATTTAGAGATAATCCTTGGAAGTTATTTATAATGGCTGTAATTGTATGTGGGGTATTGGAGTATACTACTGCATGGTATTTAGAAGTATTCATGCATGCTAAATATTGGGATTATAGTGGATATTTTTTAAATATTCAAGGTAGAATTTGTTTAGAAGGATTACTTGTGTTTGGACTTGGTGGCTGTGGTTTTACTTATTTGTTAGCTCCAGTATTAGACAATATATATTCTAAAATTAATTCTAATATTAAGCATATATTTTGTATAATATTTTTAATTGTTTTTAGTGTAGATTTTGTTATTTCTACTATTAAACCTAATAGTGGAGAAGGAATAAGTGATTATGAAGATAATAGAATTGCTAGAGATAATATTATTTGTATAGAAGGAGAAATGTAGTATGGAAGTAAATAAGAAAATTCAAAAATTAAGAAAAGAAAATAATTTAACTCAAGATCAGTTAGCGGAAAGGTTAGGGGTATCTAAAATTTATGTTGCTAGAATTGAAAATGGTAAGATATTACCTAGTGTTAAGGATATTAAGAATATTGCTAGAATATTAGATGTTAATGTTTCTGATTTAACTTCTTTTGATGACTTAATTTTTATAGCAGAAAGTGATAATTATAATAAATTAGATAGAAAAACTACTTTGTTTTTTGCGATACTTGATATTCTTTCTATTAGTTTTATATTTATGCCTTTTTATGTTAAAAATAATAGTGCTATGACATTAATAGAATTAAAACCTCTTAGTAGTCTTTTATATATAGCATACTTGGTACTTCTTATTGTTAGTTTTATTGTTGGGGTGTTAGAAATTATTTTTAGCGCTAATAACAAGAAAAATAAACTTAAGAATGTAAAATTAATTTCAGTAGTTGTTTATACCTTGAGTATTTTGATATTTGCTTTATCAAAGCAGTCATATATTACAGCATTTTTATTCTTATTTTTGATGATTAAAATATTATTTTTATTAAATTTAGAAAAGAATAACTGATTTTTATAGTTGATTAATAAAGCTTTTAGAGAGTAGTAAAACTATTTTCTTTTTTTATTACAAATACTAGTAAAATATGAAAATATTGCAATTTACTAAACAAATATTTTTTGATATAATGGAGGTGGAAGAAGTGATTTTATGTCTAAGATAAAAGTTATGGATGATACTTTAGCGAATCAGATAGCTGCTGGAGAAGTAGTAGAAAAATGTGTAAGTATAGTAAAAGAGTTAGTAGAAAATAGTGTAGATGCTAAAAGTAGCAGTATTATAATAGAATTAAAAGAAGCTGGTATAAGAGAAATAAAAGTAATGGATAATGGAACTGGTATGGATAGAGAAGATGCAATGTTAGCATTTAGAAGACATGCTACTAGTAAACTTTATACTAAGGATGACTTATTTAATATTCATTCTTTAGGATTTAGGGGTGAGGCTCTTCCTTCTATAGCATCTGTTAGCGACGTAGTACTTAAAACTGTTAAAGATGATGTTGGAACTTTAATACATATTAAGGGAGGTAATATTATAGAAAATACATCATGTGATTTAAGGGGTGGTACTTCTATTACAGTTAGTCATTTATTTTATAATACACCTGCAAGATTAAAACATTTATCAAGTATTTATGCTGAACTTGCTAATATTGTAGATTATGTTAATAAGATGGCTTTGTCTTATCCTAATATAAAATTTAAACTTATAAATGATGAAAAAGAATTACTTAATACAGATGGTTCTGGAAATTTATTAAAAGTAATACATTCTATATATAAGACAGATGTTACTAAAAAAATGATAAAGGTAATGGGTGCTAATTATGATTATGAAGTAGAAGGATATGTATCTATGCCAGAAGTAAATAGATCTAGTAGAAATTATATGACTACTTTAGTAAACGGTAGAGTAGTAAAAAATGCTTCATTAAATAAGACTATAAATGAATCATATAGTAGTTATAAAGAAGATACGAGATATCCAATAGTAGTATTAAAAATAACTACTGATCCTAGTCTACTTGATGTAAATATTCATCCTTCAAAATTGGATATTAAATTTTCTAATTTTGAAGATTTAAAGATACTTGTGCATAATTTAGTAATAAATGCTATAAAAGATAAATTATTAATACCCAAAATTGAAGCTAAAACTGTATTACCAGAAGAATTACCAAAATATGAAAATTTATCTCTAAATTTGGAAAGATCACAAGTTTCTGAATGTACTAGTGAATATACAAATGCTTTGAAAGACGCTATTAATTTTAATAGTAGTAGTGATAATGAAGAATTGGATTTTGATACTATAGAAAATAATAATACTTATATAGAAAAAATAGATGAAGTTAAAAAGTTACCAGAATTATATCCTGTGGGATTAGTGCATGGTACTTATATAGTATGTGAAAATGAATTAGGATTATATTTGATAGATCAACATGCTGCTCAAGAAAGAATAAATTATGAAAAGTATTCTTATTTGTTATCGCATCCTAAAAAAGATAATATTGATACTATAGTTCCTATTGTTATAGAACTTCCTTTAAATGATTATTTAATTATAGAAAAGAATAAGGATATATTAGATAATTTAAATATTATGACTGAGCCTTTTGGCTCATCTTCTATTAGAATAAATTCACATCCTACTTGGTTTATGAAGGGTAAAGAAGAGATAATTATTAGAAATATTTTTGAAACAATAATTAAGGAGCAAGAAAATTTTGATTTAAAAAGATTTGTAGATCATGTTGCTGCTACAATGGCATGTAAGGCTAGTATAAAAGGAAATACTAGAATAACAAAAGATGATATGGAAAGCATTATTAATCAATTAAGAGGTTGTAAGAATCCATTTAATTGTCCTCATGGTAGACCTACTATTATAGAATTTAGAATATATGAATTAGAAAAAATGTTTAAAAGGAGCGTCTAGTTATGCAAAATCAAATAGTATTACTAACAAATAAAATTTTAAAATTATATAGTAATTATGAGATGTTGTTAAATGAAAATAATAAAATATTATTATCTTTAACTAGTGAATATATAGAGGGTCCAGTTTTAAAATTGAGTTTAGTTCAAGAAAAAGATATTTCTAATTCTTTAGAACTTAATTTTGATAATAATGAAAGATTTTTATATGAATATTTGTCTTTAATATTAATTGTTAAAGCATCAGAAAAAAATGATATTAGTATTATTATTAATGATGATAAACTTTCTCTTGATATAGAAGAGATATTAGGTTTTATAGAGAAAGATGATAATGATAGTATAAAGGAAATTATTGATAGAAAGATATTTTCTTTAAATAGGTTAAAATCTAATACAATAAGTGATACTATGTTAGTACTTAATTATTATAATTCTACTTTTAAAAAATATGGAGGCAAGAAGAAATGTTTGGAAAAGATATAGATATTAAAGAATTTACTAATAATTTATTTAATTTATATACTTTATATCAATCTTATGCTTGGGAAAATGATAAATTAAAGATAAAAATTGAAATTGATGAAAGAATATTAAATATATCTTTATATAAAAATAATATTATTATTGATTATTTTAATATATTATTTGATGAAAGTGAACTTCAAAAATATAATTTTATTAGTATATTACTTGTAACGAAGATACTAGAAAAAAGAGTTATTCATTATAATTCTGAGAATAATACTTTTACAAACTCTAAACAACTACCATATTTAATTATTTTAGTAAAAAATAAAGGAATACTTGATGATTTGCTTAAAGTTTCTGAGTTTATAAATAATAATCAAGATGATAAGTTATATGATTATATAGATGATGCTTATAAAAGATTAAAATTTAAAAATAAAAGGATAGAGTCTGAAAATGATGATATTGTATCTAATAAAGTTTTTTTAACAAAAGCATTAAAAAGAGAGGGACATTATGAATAAAGTAATAGTAATAACAGGACCAACTGCAGTAGGTAAAACTAAATTAAGTGTAGAACTTGCTAAAAAACTTAATGGTGAGGTAATAAATGCTGATAGTATGCAGATATATAAGGGCTTGAATATTGGAACTGCTAAAATATTAGAAAGTGAAAAAGAGGGTATAGTTCATCATTTGTTTGATATAAAGAATGTAGATGAAGAATATAGTATTTATAATTATCAGATTGATGCTAGAAAGATAATAGATGATATTATTAAGAGAGGTAAAACTCCTATAATGGTTGGGGGTACAGGACTTTATATAAAGGCTTGTTTATATGATTATAAATTAAGTGAGAATAAGTCTAGATCTGATTTTGAAGATATGACTAACGAAGAAATATATAATTATTTATGTAGTAAACTAGGGAATATAGAAATAGATAAAAATAATAGAAGAAGATTAGTAAGTGCTTTAAATTATTATAATGAAACAGGTAAAGCTATTAATGAAAATAAAACAGATAAACTATTATATGACGCTATATTTATTGGTCTTACTTGTGATAGAAATATCTTGTATGATAGAATTAATAAAAGAGTAGATGCAATGATTGATAATGGATTACTTGATGAAGTAAAGTATTTCTATGATAAAAATATAAGAACTAAACCACTTTTAGGGGGTATAGGATATCAAGAAATATATAAATATTTAGATGGAGTTTATGATTTAAAAACTGCGATAGAAGAAATTAAGAAAAATTCTAGGCATTACGCTAAAAGACAATATACATTTTTTAATCATCAGTTAAATATTAAATGGTTTTCTGTAAATTTTGAAGATTTTAATATCACCATAAATGAAGTTTTGGACTTTATTAGAGATGATGATAACTAGTAATTAATTAGGCAAAAAAAGGCTTTAAAAAACTATTGACAATATGGTTTATATATAGTATACTATGTACTCCAGAGAGGGGATAATAGTATGAGTAAGAAAAAGAAGATTGTAACTATTAATAATATTAATACTAAATTTTTAAATAGGACTGCTAGATATGAGATTGATAAGAAAGGTCCAGCACCTACATTAAGGAAAATAGAAAAAGAATCAACTTCATCATATAATTTACTTTCAGCAGAGGAAATGCGTGAAAGGCTTCCTTTATCAAAAATATTAGGAAAGAGAAATCAAAAATATTAGGAAAGAGAAGAGGATAACCGTAATGGTTATTCTTTTTTTACTAATTGTTAATATTATTGATTTTATGATATAATTTGCTATAATAAAAATATCTATGGATAGATGCAAATATATTATATGGGAGAGGTAAATATGAATATAGAAACAAATTTAGCAACTAGTATGTTACTATTAAATAATGAAGAAATAAAAAAATTACAAGAATTTATAGGAGAGTTTTCAAAAGTAAAGCAAGATAAAAAATTTTCTTGGGTGTCTTTTGTAGATTCAGTTGTTAGTGAATTAAAAATAGTAGAATATAAGGGATATTTATATCATAAACATTATGTAAAAGCAGAGTATAAAGATATAATTAATAAATATGACAAAATACTTAGAAAATTAATACATTTAGAAATATTATTACCAATATATAGAATTATTAGTGATGAAGAGAGTAAAAGACAATTTATAAAGTTTACTAATTCTATATTAAATAATGAAAGTAATCAATCAGTGATGATGGAGAATTTATCGAAAATGTCAGAATTAGGAATAGAAAGTTTTAATTATGTTCCTGATAATAGTTTGGATAATGTGTATGATATGCATATATTTCAAGGTCCAGAATCTGGAATATATAGTGTTAGAGGTATTGCTAGTGATGGAAATAAAATTTGGTTACCACAAGAAATAGATAGTAAGTTTGAATTCTTTTTAGAGGGTGCTAACTTTTTAATTGAATATAAAAAGAATACATTGGTTAGAGATAATGTTAGTATGATGGTAAAAAGCTTAGTATTTGATCCAAGTAGTTTACCTAATAGGGAAGAATTATATGATTCTAGAGTGTTACCAGAGATTGGTTATGAAGAGATAGCAAAGAAAAATGAAGAAAGGGAATTTTTAACTTCTACTAAAGATATTTCTATGTATAGTAAACTTTTAATGGTACAGTTAAAGAAATATATTGCATCTTATGACAAAAAATATTTATCTGATAAAGATGTTTTAGAATTAAATGATTTAATAAATAATAGCCTATCTTCTTTATGTTTATATACAAGTTATTTGGAAAATAGAAATTTAAGTGAAGATAATAATAATGTGTTAAAAAAAGTTAGGGAGAAAAGTTAAAATTTTAGAAAGAGGGAGAAAAAATGGAAAATGAAACTGGATTTAGATTAGATATTGATGCTGCTATAGGAATAGCAGGTTTAAGTAAAGAAGCAAGAGATGATTTTCTAGATTTCAAAAATGAATATCAATATTATTATGACGTTATAAATTCCAGAAATGAAATGTTAAATAGAGATTATAAATATGTTTTTAATATGGATGATTTTATAAGTTTTTGTAGTATTAAATTAGAAAATATGAAAGATATTAAAATAAAATCACCTTTAAAAATATATTATATTAGTCTTATTAATCATCATAAGGTATTTTTAAGTGAAATGCTTAAAAATAAGGATAAATTCTATAATTTATTGCATACTATTCATTGCAATAATGGATTTTTTAACAATAGTGCAAGTTATTTTGCTTTTGTTAATTATTTGAATAGTATAGATGATGAAGAACAAATATCTAAAATTATATTTAATTTATTTGCTTTAAAAAAACGTGGTATTTTTAAAGTGCTTTTTGAAGAAGGTTTAATTTTAGATGGCAATTATGCTATAAGTGTTGTTAAAAATACTAATAAATTTAAAGACAAGAAACAAAGATATATGGTTATTGGTACTTTATGTGATGGAGAAAAAGATAATTATAGTAAATTAGGTGAAGACACTTATACGTATGATGCTAAAGATGTTAAGTTTGTTATTAAATTTGCTAAAGGTACTACTAATGATTTTGATATTAGTATTTGTTGTAATAGTTTACTATTTGATCCTGAATCATTACCTAGTTATGAATTATTACATGATTTATGTGTAGTTCCTGATATTGATTATAATAAGATAGATATGGAGTGTATGTATGCGGATTTAATTACTTTATATGATGAGGTAATTAAATGTTTAATTGAATGCGATAGTGCTATTGATAACTTGAGTTTAAAATTAAAAGATAATAAACAGTTAAAATATTATTTAGAATTAGTTAGTTATAGATCTAGTGATAGTAATTTCTATAATGTAATTAATTCAAGTAAAAAAGATTTTGAAGATGTGTTACAAAGTATGATGTCTAAAGACAGTGCTAATAAATTGATTAAAACAAGAAAATTAGAAAGAAAACAGCAGGAACAGTATTTTGAGTAATCTGTTTTCTTTTTGTTTGCATTTATTTATTAATAATGATATAATCAAGTGGTATTGGAGGAGAGTATATGAAAAAAGTAGTAGTAGGAATGAGTGGTGGAGTAGATAGTAGCGTTTCGGCATTATTACTAAAGCAACAAGGATATGAGGTTATTGGATTATTTATGAGAAACTGGGATTCTTTAGCAGATGGAGAGATGGATGCTCCAACTACTGATTCTGGTATTTGTCCTCAAGAAGAAGATTATAATGATGCTAAAAAAGTATGTGATAAATTAGGTATACCTTTATATAGAAAAGATTTTGTTAAAGAATATTGGGATTATGTTTTTACATATTTTCTTGATGAATTAAAAAAAGGAAGAACTCCTAACCCAGATATAATGTGCAATAAATATATTAAGTTTGATATGTTTGCTAAAGAAGCTGTTAAATTAGGAGCTGATTATATTGCTACAGGTCATTATGCTAGAATAAAAGATGGAAAATTATTAAGAGGAATAGATGATAATAAAGATCAAACTTACTTTTTGTCTCAAGTTAGTAAGGAACAATTAAAGAATGTTTTATTTCCAATTGGCGATATGTTAAAACCTGATGTAAGAAAGATGGCTAGTGAATACGGGCTTATAACTGCTAAAAAGAAAGACTCTACTGGAATATGTTTTATAGGAGAAAGAAACTTTTCTAACTTTTTGAAAAATTATTTACCTAATCAACCTGGTGATATTGTAAATATTGATACTAAAGAAGTAATTGGTAAACATATAGGACTTATGAACTATACAATAGGTCAAAGAAGGGGCTTGGATATTGGTGGATACAAAGATAGAATGTTTGTAGTTGGAAAAGATTTAAATAAAAATATTTTGTATGTTTGTATCGGTGAAGATAATGATTATTTAATAACTGATTCTTGTATAGTAGATACAGTTAATTGGTTAGGTGATAAAAAAATTGAAAAATGTAGTGCTAAATTTAGATATCGTCAACAAGATAATGATGTTCAATTAAATTGGTTGGATGATGGAAATATTTTAGTAACTTATTCACAAGGAGTAAAATCAGTAACTCCAGGTCAGGCTTGTGTATTTTATTTAGGGGAAGAGTGTTTAGGTGGAGGAATAATAAAAGAAGTTAGAAAGAATAATAAAAAATTATGGTATTTATAAACTAAATATGTAGACAAATTGGTACGGTTATGCTATAGTATTAAGCAATTAACGAAATGAGGGGTCTGTTATGAATAATAATGAATATTTATCTTTAGAAATTAGTGTATTATTTGACATAATTAACAAATTAAAATTTAATAAGATAGAGTTATCAGATGAAGAAAAATTATCAATGTCAATACAATTATTTAGAGATTGTTTACTAAGAAGTGGTGTAACAAATGTAGGTACGATTTATATTTTAACTAGATTATTTGCAAGTGTTCCATTTGATGATGATAAAAGAATAGAATTTAATGGGAAAATATTAAAAATAACAAATGAAAATAATACTAGTTATTTAAATATATATTTTGGAAGTGAAGCATTTAGAGAAATGTCAATAACATATAAGCAAGCTCAAGAGAAAGAGGTTAATTTAAATATTTGTCAAAAACCATTAGAGTTGTCTGCAAAAATAACAATGAAAAATAATAATGATGTAGAGACAAAAATGTATTTAGATGATTTTGGCTTTGAAGTATGGGAATCATCTGTAATGAAGCCATCTTTTACTAAAGCTTCTTACGTTAATTTATATAGAAAATATTCTAGATTAGAAGATGATTTAGATAATTATTGGTCTAGAGAATTATATTCTTGTGCTATAAGTAACGTAGTTACAGTATATGGTAAAGAAGTTGCAAGTGATAAAAAATATGAATATTTGAGTGAAAATGATTTAATAGTATTTCCAACTTTAGAAGAAAATGTTAAGGGTAACAATGATTATGATGAGTTATTTTATAAAGTGTTATATTCTAATTCTCGAAACCTTAAGAAATATTTTTTACCTATAGTGGATAGTTTTGAAAAGGTTAGAATAGATAAGATAAAAAAACATTGTCTTAGTTTTAATAAGGAGGACAAAAATGAAAGTAAATAATGATATTGAGAAAATTAAAAAATCACTTGAAAATATTTTGGAACTTAATAATCAAAATGTGCAATTATCTGATGATGAAAAATTAAAATTAAGTGTAGAATTATTTAGAAAGATTTTGAACTATAGTGGTATTAAAAATGAAGGTATCCTTTATACAATTGTTAGATTGTTTGCAGATGTTCTTTTTAATAATACTTTTAATGATATTAATAAAGTTATTGTTGAAGATAAAGGTAAAATTTGTTTGATTAGTCTTGGCTATGAGACACCATTTTCTAAATTACTTTTAGATTTCTTTTTTACTAATGATACAGTTATGTTTCGTGTGTCTCGTAATGGGTTAGGATATTCTTTTAAAAACTCTGGTAAGATATTTAAAGATAATTCTATAGATCAAATTTTTGATCATATTTATATTGATGGTGCTAATTCTAATAGTGATATGGTTTTTGATAAGAATGGAATAGAGGTTAGTGAGGAAAATACTAGATTATATAAAGATAGTGGTATGCCAGAAATTAAGGTAACTCAGATGAAAGCTAGAGATACTAGGGGTGAATATTTTACTTTAAGTAATAAAGTTACAATTAATAATTCTAATGAATATTGTGATAATTCTATTCAAGGAATATCTGATATCCCAGTAGATGAGAGAATTATATTTCCTGATTTAGAGGAGAAGGTATTTGGTGTTGACTATGTAAATAGTTTTTATAAAGAAACTCTTGCAAAGTGTAGTGAGGAAGAACTTGCTGTTTATTTTCCAAACCTTGTGGATAGTATACCTAAATTTGAAAGTTCTAATACTAGGGTTAAAAGACCTTAGTATTTTTTTATTAAAAATATTGTAAGGGTATTGACAAAAATTAGGTATTAGCATATTATATTAGTATGGCAACTAACAAATAGAGGTGTAGATATGAGAGAGAATAGAATATTATATCAAGTAAAGACATTACATAAATTAGTAGTAAGGTATTTTACTAAAGATGAAGACTTTATAACTAAGGTTAAAAAAGAAAAGATAAATTCTGTATTGACACCAACACAAATGGAAATAATAGAGTATATAAAAGAGAATGAAAATAAAGAAATATACCAGAAGGATTTAGAAAATGTATTAAATCTAAGGAGAGCTACTGTATCGGGAGTGCTACAGACTATGGAAAAAAATGGTATATTAGAAAGAATTACTCATCCATCTGATGCAAGGGCTAAAAGAATTATTTTAAATAAAAATGCGGAAAGACTATTTAATGTTGGAGAGCATAAAGTAAAAGAGTTAGAAAGTATTATTACTAAAAATATTAGTGCGGAAGATATATCTATATTTTCTAGCGTATTAAATAAAATGATAAATAATCTAAAAGAAGAAAAAGAAAGGAGAGAATAGATATATATAAGTTGCCAATATATCTAGAAAATTATGTTAAAACTATTAAAAAATATAACAAAAAAAGAATGGTGTTATGCCATGATATGTTTTGTATTAATATTTATACAAGTATGGTTAGAATTAAAAATGCCTGATTATATGCAGCAGATAACAGTACTTGTACAAACAGAAGGTAGTAAAATGAAGGATATCTTAATAAATGGGGGATATATGCTACTATGTGCTTTTGGTAGTTTATTATCTTCAATATTTGTTGGATATTTAGCGGCTAATATTTCTGCTACTTTTTCTCTTAAAACTAGGAAAAAGTTATTTACTAAAGTAGAAAGTTTACCTATGCAAGAGGTTAAAAAGTTTCAAACATCTAGTTTGATTACAAGAACTACTAATGATATTACTCAAGTAGAAATGCTAATTGCAATGGGATTACAATTATTAATAAAGGCTCCAATAACTGCAATATGGGCTATAACAAAAATATTAAATAAGAGTGTTGAATGGAGTATTATTACTGCTATAGCGGTAGCGGTTTTATTAACTGTAATAATATGTTTAATGTTAATAGTAATGCCTAGATTTAAAATAGTACAAAAATTAACTGATAAGTTAAATAATGTTACTAGAGAGAATTTGACTGGCATTAGAGTTGTGAGAGCATTTAATGCTGAAGATTATCAAGAAGAAAAGTTTAATAAGGTAAATAATGATTTAACTAATTTACAATTATTTAATCAGAAATGTTTTTCTATAATGTCACCAGTAATGTATTTGGTAATGTATTTTTTGACTTTATCAATATATTTTGTTGGTGCTACATTAATTAAGGATGCGATGCTTGCTGATAAATTGACATTATTTGGAAATATGGTTGTATTTTCTTCTTATGCAATGCAAATAATAATGGCATTTTTGATGTTAGCTATGATATTTATGATGTTACCAAGAGCACAAGTATCTGCTAAAAGAATAAATGAAGTATTAGATACAGAGATAAGTATTAAGGATGGAAACATATCATCTAATAAGACAAAATTAAAGGGTTGTGTTGAATTTAAAAATGTATCGTTTAAATATCCTGATGCTGAAGAGTATTTATTAAAAGATATTTCATTTAAAGCAAATAAGGGTGAAACTGTGGCATTTATAGGTTCTACTGGTAGTGGTAAGTCTACTTTAATTAATTTGATTCCAAGATTTTATGATGTAACTGATGGCGAGGTATTAGTAGATGGAATCAATGTAAAAGATTATAAGGAAGAATTTTTACATAATAAGATTGCGTATGTTCCTCAGAAGGCAGTTATTTTTGATGGTACTGTTTCATCAAATGTAAGTTATGGTGATAATGGAAAAGAAATAAGTGATAAAAAGATTAAAGAAGCAATAAAAGTAGCACAAGCAGAAGAGTTTGTTTTAAAAATGGATGATAAATATAATACTCATATATCTTCTGGTGGTACTAATGTTTCTGGAGGTCAGAAACAAAGATTATCAATTGCTAGAGCAATAGCAAGAGATCCAGAAATATATATATTTGATGATTCATTTTCAGCACTTGACTATAAAACTGATTCTGTTTTAAGACATGAATTAAAGAAATATACAAAAAATGCTACAAGTATAATAGTAGCGCAAAGAATAGGAACAATAATGAATGCTGATACTATAATAGTGTTAGATAACGGTGAGGTTGCCGGAATTGGAACCCATAAGGAATTATTAAAAAATTGCGAAGTTTATAAAGAAATTGCTTTATCACAATTATCAAAGGAGGAGTTAGAGAATGGAGAATAATAGTAAAAAAGCCCCAAGACGTGGTCCAGGTATGGGTCCTGCTCCTATAGAGAAGGCAAAGAATTTTAAACAGGCTATAACAAGACTTATAAAAGAGCTAAAACCATTTCATATTTTGATAATAATTTCACTTCTTTTAGCGGCATTTTCATCAGTATTATCAATTTTTTCTCCTAATAAGTTATCGAAATTAACTGATACAATATCAGAGGGATTAGTTGTTAATACTAAGAATTTAGAGAAACTTACTACAACTTTAACTGATTATTATAAATCAGATGAATTTAAGGTAAGAATAAATGAAATATTAAGTTTAGATTTAAATGAGGAATCTGCTATGAAAATTATGACATCTTCTTCTATATCTGATAATGATAAACAAGAATTTCAAAATATTATGTCAAATTTTAATGCAGATAATATGTCTTTACTTACTGGTTTAAATGAAGAAATATTAGATATAATTTTACCTACTACTACTTATAATGGGGTAGAAATATCTACTAAAGAGAAAATAGAGTTATTAAATACTTTAGGTGAGTTGAATAATACTGATGTTAAGGGAAATATTATTATACCAGAAAATATTTCTAAGGTATTATTTAATGATATAACAATAGATAAAACTAATATATCTAGTGAAGATTTGGCTAAGTTTTCTACTATAATGAGTAGTGTGTCAAAAAATACTAAGAGTACTGATGTGTATAAAATATTGGATACTTTACCTAAGAGTATAAGAAAAGTAATTGAACCAAATATGGATATGTCAAAGATTAAATCTATAGTGTTATTTTTGGTATGTTTATATTTATTGAGTGCACTATTTAATTATATAGAATCTATTTCTATGACAGTAGTATCCAATAAATTTGCTAATAAGTTGAGAGGAAATATTTCTCATAAAATAAATAAATTACCACTACAATATTTTGATACTCATGTTATAGGTGATACATTATCTAGGGTTACTAATGATGTTGATACTATAGCGCAATCAATGAATCAATCATTATCTACTTTAGTTAGTGCTATAACATTGTTTATAGGTACAATAATAATGATGTTTGTTACTAATTGGATAATGGCTATAACTGCAATATTATCTAGTTTATTTGGATTTATTTTTATGTTTGCAGTATTGGGAAAATCTCAAAAATACTTTGTGTCTAGACAAGTTGAGTTAGGAAATTTGAATGGACATATTGAAGAAGTATATTCAGGATTAAATGTAGTTAAAGCTTATAATGGTCAAAAGTTAGCAGATAAGAAATTTGATGAATATAATGAAAAAGTATATAATGCTAATAGAAAGAGTCAATTTTTATCAGGATTGATGATGCCTATGATGAGTTTTATTGGTAATTTTGGATATGTTTGTGTATGTATAGTTGGTGCATTACTTACTATAAATAATGTTATAAGTTTTGGGGTAATAGTAGCGTTTATTACTTATGTAAGATTATTTACTTCTCCTTTATCACAAATAGCGCAAGCAATGACATCATTACAGTCAACGGCTGCTGCTAGTGAGAGGGTATTTGAGTTTTTAGATGAAATTGAAATGCCAAGTGAAGAAAAAGTTTGCAAAAAATTAGAGTTAAAAGATGTTAAGGGTAAGATTGAATTTAAGAATGTAGAATTTACTTATGCTGGTAATGATAAACCTACTATTAAAAACTTTAGTGCAAAAGCAATGCCAGGCCAAAAGATTGCAATAGTTGGTCCTACTGGTGCTGGTAAGACGACAATGGTAAATTTACTTATGAAGTTTTATGATATATCTAATGGTGATATTAAAATAGATGGTATTTCTACTAAAGAATTATCTAGAGAAAATATTCATGATTTATTTACAATGGTTCTTCAAGATACTTGGTTATTTAATGGTACTTTAAAGGAGAATATTGTTTATAATAGAGAAGATGTTAGCAATGAAAAAATAGAAGAAGTATGTAAAACTGTGGGATTAGATCATTTCATTAGAACATTACCAATGGGATATGATACAGTTATATCTGATAATGATAGTGTTTCAGCAGGTCAGAGACAATTGCTAACAATAGCACGTGGTATGATAAAAGATGCTCCATTTTTGATTTTGGATGAGGCTACTTCTAATGTTGATACTAGAACAGAGGAGTTGGTTCAAAAGGCAATGGATAAATTAACTGAGGGTAGAACTTCATTTATTATTGCACATAGATTGTCTACAATTAAAAATGCAGATTTAATTTTAGTAATGAAAGATGGGAATATTATAGAGACTGGATCACATGATGAACTTATGAAACAGAAGGGATTTTATGCGGATCTATATAATTCACAGTTTGAGTTATAGAATAGAAAGGAAAATAATATGAATAATATTGTAATAACAATAGGAAGAGAATATGGATCTGGTGGTAAGTATATAGGACAAAAATTAGCAGATGCTTTAAATATTCCTTTCTATGATAAGGAAATAATAAATAAGACATATGAAAAAAATGGATGTAATTATTCTAAATTAGAAGAATATGATGAGGTTAAAAGAAATGGTATAATAAAGTTATTAAATTTAATTAGTACTGGTAGTAATGAAATGGCATTTAATGATGATACATATCAAACTTTAATAAGTAGTACTATTACTTCTTTAGCAGATACTGGTTCTTGTGTAATATTGGGTAGAAATTCTAATAAAATACTAAAAGGTAGAAAGAATGTTATAAATATATTTATTTATTCTAATAATTTAGAATTTAAAATTGGTAGGAAAATGGAAATAGAAAATATTTCTTATGAGGAAGCATATTCTAGATTAAAAGAAGTAGATAAGATGCGCAAAAGATATTATGAATCTCAGGATAAGTCTAATTCTTGGGGAAATGCTAGAGATTATGATTATTTGATTGATTCTAGTATTTTAGGAATAGATGGTACTGTAGAATTAATTAAAGATATTTATATTAAGTATAGTAAAAAAGAAGATTAGTAGAAAAGGACTTTAATGTAGTCTTTTTCTTTTTGATGTATTTATAAAAAAACAATACATATTATATAATTATCTTTATTAAAGGCTTTGTTTTATTATGATAGGGTATCTTGACTATCTATAAAATAAATGATATATTTAAATGGCTAAGATAAGGAGAGTAGTTTTATGCAAGAGAAAATATACAATGAAGCTAATATAGATATTAATAATATAGATGAAGTAGAAACTAGAACAAAGGCTATAATGATAAATCATGAAAATAAAGTATTGATGGGATATTATAAAAAGGTATATCAATTTATTGGAGGTCATTTAAAAATAAATGAGACTAAAGAACAGTGTTTACATAGAGAAATTTTAGAGGAAACTGGTATTGATATAGATACATCTTTATTAAAACCCTTTTATGTAATTAAGTATTATAGTAAAAGTAAGGATAATAAAAATGTTTTAAGTGAGATATATTATTACAATATTCCAAATGATGAAATTTATCATTTGAGTAATACTAATTATGATAAAGAAGAAATTGATGGAAACTATGAACTTAGGTATGTAGATCTTGATAACTTTGATGATATAATGATTAATTCCATTGCTAATGAGGATGAACTTAATGAGATAATAATAAGAGATAATATAGAAGTTATGCATTACTATAAGAATAATTGTTTATATAAAAATATTAACTAATGATTGATTATATTTACTTATAATCTTTTTTTGATATTTATATATTTAACTATTTTTGTGGTATAAGTAAGTATTAAATATATACTGATGTATTGTATTTAAACAAAAACTTTTGCAATTATTATTAATGTAGTTTATAATTAGATTAGAAAGTATTTTTATAATATCAAAGGAGTAAGTAATATGTATATAACTATGATTATTGTAGCAGGTTTAATAGGTGCTATAGGACAATTTATTGATAAACATTTATCTGATATAGGATCAAGTGATAAAGATTATTTTTATTATATGTGTGTAACTATGATACCATTTTCATTGGTAATGACTATTATTGAGTATTTAACAGGACATTTTAGATTTCAGATGAATGTGTACGTGGTGATATTACTGGTGTGCGCTATGATACTTAGATATCTTAAACAAAATACTACCGTTAATTGTTTAAAATATTTAAATACTTTTGAGGATTCTTCTTATTTGGCATTGGGAATAATAATAGCATTTATAATAGATGTAATACTTGGAATAGAAAAGATGAGAGTGCTATCAATTATATCAATAATTCTAACAATATTTGGTGTATTTATAATATCTAATTCAAAGATAAGACTAAAGAATGTAAATGGAATAATATGTTTAAGAGTACTTACGACTTTATTTTTAAGTTACGTTACTCATTATATTTTAATTTATTTATCAAATGCAGTATTTATATTGATATTAAATGTGCTACTAACGATAATATTTTCAGGTGATTATACATTTAAATATCATAGGGAACATAAAAAAGTATTTGATTGGTGTTTTATACAACAAATATTTGGATTTTCAGAATTATATTTAGTAAATTTTATAAGTGAAAGATCTGTTACTTTATCTTCTTATGAAAGACCTGCTTCTATTTTGTTTATTTTAGTAATATCAATGTTTTTAAAAGATAGTAGAAGACGTCCTACTCTCAAACAAACAATAGGGGTATTATGTGTAATAATTGGAATATTGTTAATTAACTAGTTGTAAAAACAATAAAAATGTGCTATTATATATAGCACGGGTGATATTATGAATAGCAAAATAACTATAGCTAGTATGAATATAGAGAGTAAATCTTGGTCTAGTGATTGGGATGGATATGATTATTTAAAAATATTAGCAAATTATATAAAGAAGTATAATATAACATACTTTGGGGCACAGGAAATAATGATGTTTAGAAAGATGAAATTACAAAAGAGGTTAGGAGATACTTATTATATAGCAGGAAATAGTAATTATGGAAGATTGTCTTTTTTTGGTAATAGTGAGATAAATCCTGTAATAACTAGAAATATGCCATTAGAGGTTGAGAATAGACATTTAACATTATTACCAAATGTATGTAAAGGTAATGCTCCTAGAATATTGACTACAGTAAAGACTGATGAAGATTTTATTATTAATACTAAATTAGAACCTCAAAGTAATAAGGCTAGAATTAAGGAGCTAAAAGTATTACTGGAACATATTAAAAATTATAGAGATTTTGGTCCAATTTTATTGGGAGAGTTTTATATGACAGAAAGTGATCCTGATTTTCAAAAATTTATTAGGGAAATGGAAAAAATAGGATTAGTTCATATTTCAAATAAGGATATGGAAAATTCGAAGGGATTTGAAACAACTAATCATGTTTTTGTAAGTGATGCTTATGAGATATTAGAAAGTAGAATGGTTAGTGGTGAGAAAATTAATAAAATAAGTAATAGTAATCCAATATTAATAAAGGTGAGAAAAAAACAGAAATATTAATTTAATCACATTATTATTTATAGTGCAATTAAAATTGGATGGGATTATATGGATTTGGAATTATTAAAACACGCGAATAATTATATGGAAAAGATGGCTAATGGTATTAATCCATTAACTGATAAAAAGTGTAATGACAATGATATGATAAACAATGTTAGAATTTCTAGGTGTTTATTTTATGTTAGTAAAGTGTTGGATGATGTTATTAAAAATAATAATAAAAAGAGAACTAGTGGTAGTATTCCATTTTATATGGATAATGATACTATCAAAGGATATAGAATTACAGATGAAAAATTATCTATCAGCAAAGTTGCTAGTAGAATTAATGAACTTAAGACAAATGATAATATGAAAAATTTAAAGGGTTCTGATATTTGTAGTTGGTTAGTTAGTATTGGCTTATTAAAAGAAGTAGAATATAATGGTAAAAAAAGAAAAAGACCAACGGACTTAGGAATAGAAAGTGGTATTTCTGTAGAACATGTTATTACTAATATGTCTGAGTATGATTTAGTAGTATATGATAAAAATATGCAGATATTTATTATAGATAATTTTGAGAGTTTATTAGGTTATATACATGATAAGTTGCAATAAAAAATATTAAGATAATCTTGATATTAATAAGTTATTTTGTTATAATGATGGTACATCAATTACTTACTGTGTGTTGATGTGTGAAAATTTGATTGATAATTTATGCCTCAGGTAAGAAGGAGACATATCTATTCGGAGTACACTAAAAAATAGTGTGCTCTTTTGTTTTTAGGTGGGATTGTAAATGAATTATGGTTATCAAAATGAACTTGATTTTGTTAATTTATTTAACAATAAGTTTTTAAATGAGTTAGATGAAAGAACGGTTAAGTTTTTAAAAGAATTATTTGGAGAAAATATTGATAATGAGGAGGCAATTAAGTGTTGGAAAAATCACATGGTACAAAAAGCAGATATTTTTATTAAATATAAAAATTATGTTAAAAGTGTTAGTTTAAAATGTGGAAATAGTAATTCTATGCATCATGAACAATTACAAGAATTTAAAAAATATTTAGGTGAGATTGGAATACCTTATAAAATAGTTGATAAATATGTTGATTATCATTAAGGATATGCTATTGATGATAAGGGCAGAAAAGATTTTTCAAAAAGATTAAGTAGTGAGGAATATAAGAAAAAATATCAAAATGAAATAGATATTTTTAATAAGTATATTAATAAAACTAAAATAATTGTTGATATGATAGATAGATTTATTGTAAGAGGTCGTAATTCAAATTATGATATAGATGCATTGGTATGTGGCACTATAGATGATTACGTTTGGATTATGAAATATGATTTATATGATTTTATTCTATCAAAAAGATGCTTAGATTTTACATCATCCTATATTTTTTGTATGACTATAGGTCCAAAAAAGAGAGATGTTGAAGGAAATTCAAGTAATAGAGGGGATAGATATATAGTATGTGTGAGATGGAATTTTATAAAATCGGATATTATTAATTTTATTAGTAGTAAGTGAATTTTATGTTGATTTTTTTAGTTGAGATGAGGGTTCCCTTCAAATTGCTCCATAAAAAAAACACCAGTAATTGGCGCTATATTTTCTTATGGAGCAGATGAAGGGAGTCAAACCCTCGTCTCAACCTTGGCAAGGTCGAATTCTAGTCGTTGAACCACATCTGCGTTTTCAATACATACTAATTATATGAAAAAAAAGAAAAAAAATCAACCTTTTTTAGTTAATTTATTAAAAAAAATATTTTTTTATAGTATAATTATTGTTAGGTGATTAAAATGTTTGAAAATTTAAGTGATAGATTACAAAATGCGATGCATAAAATAAAAGGTTATGGAAAGATAACAGAAGATAATATAAATGAAATGATGAGAGAGATAAGACTTTCTTTATTAGAGGCCGATGTAAACTATAAAGTTGTAAAAGAGTTTACTAATAAAGTAAAGGAAAAAGCATTAGGTACTGATGTAAATAGTAAATTATCTCCTGGTGAGGAATTTGTAAAAATAGTTAGAGATGAATTGACTGAGTTGTTAGGTGGAGAAAAAGAAGAATTAGTTACTGATAAGTATCCTACTATAACAATGTTAGTGGGTTTACAAGGTTCTGGTAAAACTACTACTATTGGTAAACTTGCTAATTATTTGAGAAAGAATTATAAGAAGAAACCCCTTTTGGTAGCGTGTGATGTATATAGACCTGCTGCTATAGAACAATTAAAACAATTAGGAAAAGAATTAAATATTGAAGTATATGAAGAAGGGAAGAAGGAACCATTAGAGATAGTAAAGAATGCTTTAGAGTATGCTAAAGAAAACAATTTTAATTATATTTTGATAGATACTGCTGGTAGATTACAAATTGATGAAAGATTAATGGATGAATTAGTTGAAATTGAAAACTTTGCTAAACCTGATGAAACAATTTTAGTTATAGATGCAATGATGGGACAAGATGCAATAAATGTAATAAATGGTTTTAATGACAAATTGCATTTAACTGGAGTAATTTTAACAAAAATGGATGGTGATACAAGAGGTGGTGTAGCACTTTCTGTAAGACATTTAACAAATGTTCCAATAAAGTTTATTGGTGTTAGTGAAAAAATGGATGGATTGTCAGAATTTTATCCAGATAGAATGGCATCTAGAATACTAGGAATGGGAGATATTTTAAGTATAGTAGATAAAGTATCTTCTGAAATTGATGAGAAAGATGCTGAAGATTTAGTTAAGAAAATGACAAAAGGTAATTTTGATTTAGAAGATTTCTTAAAACAACTGAAACAAATTAAAAAATTAGGACCACTAGAAAATCTAGTAAAATTGTTACCAGGTGCTAAAAAGATGGGATTAAACAATGTTAAGATTGATCCTAAGAAGATGGCCCATACTGAAGCAATAGTGCTATCTATGACAAAAGAAGAAAGAAAAAATCCAGCTATATTAAAAGCGTCAAGAAAGCAAAGAATTGCTAAAGGATCTGGAACTACGGTAACAGAGGTAAATCAATTGTTAAATCAATTTGAAGAAATGAAGAAAATGATGAAAATGATGGGAAATGGAAATTTTAAATTACCATTCTAGTTTTACAGGTATACAATGAAAATTGTATACCTTTTTGTAAATTTATTGTAAAGTAAATTGTACTTTAAAAAGGGTTAATTAAAAGTTAAAAAAATAATTTTTGTGCTGTTATAGCTTCACTTTTTAAAAAAATTGAATTTTTTCTTGACAAAAATTAAATTTTATACTAGGATATATAACCGACTAACGAAGATTATGCTTGCATTACATAACTAAGTAGGAGGGTTTATATGAAGAAAAAAGTATTTGAATCAATTTAATTAAAACAGTTTGTAATTTTAAGTTAAGTATTTTGCGTTATAGGACAATATAATAAAAAATTATTCTTTTATTGAATAAAAAAATATTAAATGGCACATATTGTTATTGAAGTAAAGTATAATTTAATAATTAATTGTGTAGTTAATCATACTAATTGAATAAGGGGGTATTGGTATGAATAAAAAAGTAACTAAGCGTTTGAGTTATCTATTATTTGTGATGGCATCATTAAGTTTTTTAGTTTCTTTATATGTTGATAATTATTTTACTTATAAAGAAGAACCAAAAATAGAGAAGGTAGCATTAGTAAATAGTGAGGAGTCAAATGAAGTAGAAATTACTGAAATTGATAAAATTAAGAAGGCTTATAATAATAATGATGTAGTAGGAAATATATCTATATCTGATACTAATATAGATGAAGTTGTTTTTCAAAGTAGTAATAATTCTTACTATTTAAATCATAACGGTTATAAGGAATATGATCAATATGGTGAAGTATTTGCAGACTATAGAATAGACTTTGATACTTCAAAGAAAATATTAATATTTGGTCATAATTCTTCAAAAATTAAGACACCTTTTAGTAATTTAGAAAAGTATTATGATAAAAATTATTATAAAAATCACAAAAACATAACTTTAACATTAGAAAACGAGGTTAGGACATACGCTATATTTTCTGTATATGTCGAAACTAGTGATTGGTCTTATATGAATTTAAAATTTGATAGCGCTACAGATTGGTATAATCACATATTAAAATTAAAGAATAAATCATTATACGATACTGGCGTAGATGTAGAAAATGATGATGAAGTACTTATATTACAAACTTGTAGTTATAATCAAAATTATAATGATTATGATAAGAAATATTTATTAATAATATCTAGGAGGGTAAAATAATGAAAAAAATAAAATTAGTGTTAATGGCATTATTAATAGCAGTACCAATGTTATTTGTAAATGCTGAAGAGAATAAATGGGAGGTTGAACAACCAGAAAAACTTACTACTAGCGAAGGAATTATAGTAGATTCTGAATTTAATTATGATTATGATGAATGGGCATATTACTATAGAGTAACATTTACTATTCCAGAGGATTATAGTGAAGAGAGTTTTGTTATTTCTCCCGAAATTACTAAATATATTTATGAAAATTATAATGAATATATTAATAAAATTTTGGGTAGACCAGGAGATACTTTTTTGGTAACTATTACAATTGTAAATAATTCTAAATATCAATATAACTATGAAGATTCTTCTTTTGTAATATATCCTGATAGTTATGAGGGAGCTGAATATAAAAAGGTAGAACCAACAGAAAATGAAACTACTTTTAATGGTAATGATATTAAAAACAATGATAATAAAAATAATGTTGATACTATATATAGAAGTTGTAATACTGCTATTCAAGCAATATTTCCATATTGTAAAGCTTCTAAAAATAATGATGAATTTAATAGTTATTTAAGTGATGAAGTATTAGATAGTGCTTTAAAAGAAATGAATTATAAGGGAATAGAAGATTTGGATAAGTATTATTTAGATTTTTACAACAAAAAGTATAATACTAATAAAAGTAATTTAAATCAATTTTCTAAAGGAATATTAAGAGAAATTTTTGGGGATAGAGATCCTATAATGAATGCTATTTATAATTTGAGAAATAAAACTAGTGAATTAAAGAATTTTCAATCTATGAATAATAAAAAATTAAATAATCTTTTTGTAGCAGATACTAAAAAATATATTATAGATGATAATATATCAATTATGAATGATGTTGAAAATTATTTAAAGAGTTTAGGGTATGAAAGTATTCAAGACTATTTATTAAAATATTTTAATAAGACTTATAATTTTAATGCTTCTAATTTAAATGAATTAAATGATGAGGCTAGTTCTGTATTTTATTCTTATAATGGTTCTGAAAGTTCAACAGGTGTATTAGAATCAAATGCTGAATTAATAAAATTAAGTTATGATGTATTTTATAATAATTTGTTATCATATGGTTTTGATTATAAAAATGAAAATAAAAATGATGAGACTTCAGATAATTTTTCAATTGGTGAATATATGCGTGATGAAGATAAAGGTGATGATGCTATCAAAGAAAAAGTTGGTACTTTATTATCTGGTGACTCTAAAAGTTTAAATAATACTGTTCTTAAGATTAATGGTAGATATACAAATAATGCATATCAAAATTATAATTTTAATTTCCATATGCATTTAAAATATAATGCTCTAAAAGGTAACCTAATAGTAAGATATGTAGATCAAGATGGAAATGAACTAATAAATGAAATTACTAATACTGGTATGGTTGGTAATAGCTATATTACTGAATTAAAAGAGTTTGATGGTTATGTATTTGATAAAGTAGAGGGAGAGGTTGAAGGCAATTATATTGATGGTACTATTGTAGTAACATATATTTATATGAATGCTGAAAATGCTAAAGGTGGAGATGTTATAGAGGAACTTCCACCACAAACAGGAATTGATTCTCAAAATATAATAAACTCATTTTCATTTAATATATTATTTATGTTTATATTTAGTTTTCTAATAAAATTAACTAAATAATTAATTGAATGTAAGAATGATGAGATAAGAAATTAATTTAAATAGAAATAGGTAAATTTTAAGATTCTTTCGAAAGTTTGGGTATGAAGCAATTATAGAAACAGGATTTATTCCTGTTTTTATAACAATTCAGATAATGTAAATTCTTCTTTTGTTGCCGAAAATGCAACATAACATTTTCGAAAAATGTTGACTAATTTAGATTTTCCATATACAATTCTCTTGATAAGTTTAAATTTGTTGTTGTTGTCTTCAACAAAACCTGAACTTATATTATAAGATATTGCGTTTTTAACGGATGCAATATCTTTTTTAATACTATGACAAAAATCACTAAGTTCTGTATCTTCATATATATCTATAAATTGATCTATCAATTCTGGAGTATCACTCATTATTACAGAATGAAAATCATTGAATACTTGTTTAACAGCAGCAACAAGTGGATATTTTTGTTTGATTAATTTTATATTTTCTTTAATCTTATTATCTTTCTTAGTTTTGGAATTAACTGTTAGAATATATTTTAATAATTGACTTCTAGTTATTATAATTACATCTTTAGGATAAATCTTTTTAATAAATTTCATTGCTTTGGGATAACATTCAGAGAAATTATTTTTACTAATTGAATATATATGATGGTCCAATGCACTATCGCCACCATCATATCTTTTGCAATGTACATATACATATATAGTCTTATAATCATGCTCATCTTTTAACATTTTATAAATAATATTATCATAATCATCTAACTTTGTTTTTCTTTTTTAGTTTATTATCTTTATCTTCTTTATATTGCTTAGAGTTTAAATATCTACTTTTATTATCGAATTTAATGGGACTATTTTTTTCATCTACATGAATAGAATTATCATAATTTAATTTTTGCAATACTTCTTCTTCAACAAACAAATCTTTTACTTTCTTTGGTGATGTATCCAATATCTTTCTATTTTGAATAAATATTTCATCTGGAATATCTTTTTAAATATATCTTTTAATTTTTCTAATAAATTTTCTAACAAATGATATTTATCGGCAACTTGTGCACATTCAGGTAAAATTTTATTTATCGCCGACGCATAAGCGCTGGCTTTATCTTTTGCTACCAATTTTACTTTTTTATGATTATTTAGCCAATCTTCTAAAGTTTTAGAATCTCTTCCTTCTAAAAGAGCAATAAGCCGATGAGTTTTTAAATTATAAATAGCAGTTGCATATTTCATACCTTTTCTAGTGTTAACATCATCAATGCCTATTTCTTCAATATCATGATTATCGATAATTTTAATATTATCATAAATATTTTTGATAGTATCTGAACTTACTTTAACACTGCTTAAAGATAGAATTAAACTAGCGCCGGAATTACTTAAAAAATTTAAACACCTAAAATAAATAAAATTAATGCATCTGTTTTAACTTGTGAATATTTAGCAAATGGTAAAGTTTCAACGAAAAATTTTACAATTACATTCAGAATTTAAACAATTATATTTATAAGCACTAACCTATAATTAAATTTCAGTATTATGAATTGGAGTATCTTGTATTTTTCTTATATATGTTGAATGATAAGAATTACTTATTTGATGACAATGAGGACATTCACATTGATGAAGTTTAGATTTTATATATAGAATAATTTTATTACTATTTTTTTAAACTTTATAAATAGGATAATTTTTACCAAATAACAATTTATCTAACATTATATCTATCTTCTTACTATAATAAGATTGTAGCACAAAAACAGATAAAAATGTTAAATCACATTTTAACCTATTTTTTCAGTTCATACTCAAACTTTCGGAAGAACCAATTTTAATTTTATCTATTTTTTTATTTAAAATTATATAGAGTTAGATATAGATATATTGTGATTGTTTAATAATTATACATAAATTTAATATTCTTACTTTCTTTTATTTTAAAAATATGATATCATTAATACTGGTGATGAGAAATGAGTTTAAGTAGAACAGATGCTAGAAAAAAAGCAATGACTATATTGTATCAAATATTTTTATACGAAAAGAATAAGATTGATTATAACTTTGATGAAGTTATCAAAGAAAATTTAGATAGTATTGATAACTTTGTATTAGAATTAGTACATGGTGTTATTGATAATAAAAGTGATATAGATAATTTTGCTAATAAATATTTAGATAACTGGGAGTTAAGAAGATTAGGATTAACTGATCAGGCAATTATTAGAATTGCTATATATGAATTATTATATACAGATATTGATGGAAAAGTTGCTATAGATGAAGCAATAAATATTAGTAAAGAATACTGTGATGAAAAGATTGTAAAAATGATTAATGGGGTATTGGATAAAATATATCATATGAATGATGATAAATAATAGAGGTATTTATGAAGGAACAATATTTAACTATTACACAATTAAGCAGATATTTAAAATATAAGTTTGATGAAGATAATAATTTAAAAGTGGTATATTTAAAAGGTGAAATATCTAATTTTAAGGCTCATACTAGGGGCCATTATTATTTTACTTTAAAAGATGAAGGTAGTAGAATTAACGCTGTTATGTTTGCAACTAGTACTAAGAATTTAAAATTTATTCCTACTGATGGAATGAAAGTATTAGTAACCGGAAAAGTTAGTGTATATGAACCAACTGGTGGCTATCAAATATATGTGTCTAATATGCTAGAAGATGGTGTTGGTAATCTTTATGTTGCATTTGAACAATTAAAAAAGAAATTAGCTAGTGAAGGATTATTTGATAAGTCCCATAAAAGAAGAATTGTTAAAATGCCTAAGAAAATTGGAATTGTAACCGCTTCTACAGGTGCTGCTATAAGAGATATAATTACTACTATTAAAAGAAGATATCCTATATGTGAAACAATTTTATTTCCTTCTTTAGTACAAGGTGATAATGCTAAAGATGATATAGTAAAAAAAATTGAACTTGCTAATACATATGATATTGATACTTTGATTGTTGGAAGAGGTGGTGGCTCTATTGAAGATTTATGGCCATTTAATGAAGAAGTGGTGGCTAGAGCAATATATAATTCTAAAGTTCCAGTAATTAGTGCTGTTGGTCATGAAATAGATTTTACTATTAGTGATTTTGTGGCGGATTTAAGAGCTCCAACTCCAACGGCAGCAGCAGAGTTAGCAGTTCCTGATATTAAAAATATAATTGATTATTTAGAAAATTCTAAAGTAAGAAGTTTTAATGCTGTTGATAATATAATTAGTTCTAATAAATTAAAATTAGATAAGTTAAGTACTAGTTATGTATTAAAAAATCCTAATTATATATATGAAACTAAAGAACAAACCTTAGATTTAATTATAGATAAAATTAATGATAATATAATGAAAATAATAGAAAATTATAAAGTTAAAGTTTTTACTTTGTCTAATAGTTATGTTCTTAACAATCCAAGTATAATGTATGATAATAAAAAGGATAATTTATCGTATATTATAAAATCTTTAGATCAAGCTATATTAAAAATAATAAGTGATAATAAGATTAATCTATTTAATTTATCTAATCATTATATATTAAATAATCCAAGTTTGCTATATCAAAAATATATAGATAAATTAAATAATTTAACTTCTAGAGTAGTTTTATTAAACCCTATGGAAACATTAAAAAGGGGATATACAATTACAAGAATTAAAGATAATGTTGTATCTTCTATTAAAGAAATAAAAGAAAATGATACAATGTTAGTAGAATTTAAAGATGGAAAAGTAGAAACTAAAGTTGTAAAGGTGTGTGAATAGTATGGAAAAGAAAGAATTAACTTTTGAAGAAAAAATAAAGGAATTAGAAACAATTGTTACAGAGTTAGAAAACGGTAATGTTAATTTGGATGATGCGATAAAAAAATATAGTCGCGCTATGGAGTTATCTAAAGAATGCTCTGACAAATTAAATGAAGTAACAGAGACAGTAAATAAAATATTAAATGATAATGGCAAGTTAGAAGATTTTAGTGTCGATGGAGAAAAATAGTTCTTAATTTTAAGAATTATTTTTTTAAATAAATTGATAATTATATAATTTTGTGGTATCATTTTATTAGTTAGAATAGGAGTGTTATTATGATAGATAAATTAAAAAAGCAAAATGCTTTTGTTATAGTATTAGAATTTGCTTTAATAATATTGATTGTTATTGGTATAACTTATGCTGCATATAGTTACTCTAATAGTTTTAATGTTAAGACAGAAAAAATAGGAATTGATGAAGATATCTATGGTGATACTAGTGTTGATAGTGATTCTATAAAATTAATACCTATTAATGACAAAGATATCTATACTAATAATGATAATGTACTTACTATCAAATTTAAAGTAAGAGGAAGTAAAGAAAATGTTGTAAATAATATTATTTATGATATTGCTTTGAATAATTTACAAGTAGATTGTGATTTATTAAGTAAATATTTAAAGTGGGAACTTATAAAAAATGGTAATATTATTAATACTGGTAATTTTTCACCATCTTTTGATACTATTAATAAAGGAAGACTAGTTCTTACTGATATTCAACAAGATTTGAAGGATTATAGTACTGTTTCAGATGATTATGAATTTAGGATGTGGCTATCTGATTCTTGCCAAGAAGATGATATAAAAAAATGTCAAAATAATGAAGATCAAAGTAATTTGCTTAATAAAAGTATTTCAGGTAAAATAGAAGTAGAACTATATACAGGTAGTAAAAGTAAGTTAGAAAGAAAAAAATCTGATACAATAGATACTAGCACTTGTATTAATAATATAGATAATAGTGGGGCTAATAAACCTAGTATTAGTGATGGTATGATAGCGGTATATTATGATAATAATACTTCTACTTGGAATATAGCAGATAAAAATAATAGTAATAGTAAATATTATTGGTATAATTATAATGAAAAGAGATGGGCTAATGCTGTTATTGTAAAAGATTATAATAAATATAAAGATAAAGTTTTAGGTACTGTAGTAGATACAGATGATATAGTAGCATTTTATGTTTGGATTCCTAGATATAAATATAAAGTATGGAATATAGATAGTGAAGAAAGTAGAAATATTCTATATAATAATGGAATAGATATTGTATTTGAAAATGCTAAGAGTAATTCTGGAGAGATAACTTGTACTAAAGATAAATGCATTGGTAACAATGATGAATACGTTACTCATCCTTTATTTATTAATAAAGATATTAAAGGTTTTTGGATTTCTAAGTATAAAGTAAGTGGTACAGATAATAACCCTCTTATAAAGGAAAATGATAATTATTTAATAAATTATACAAGAGAATCTGCTCTCAATACTTCTCTAAAAATATTAGATTATGGGGTTAAGGATAAAAAGATAGAGTTATTGTCTAATTTGGAATGGGGAACAGTAGTTTATTTATCATATAGTAAATATGGTAGTTATAAGGATAATACTGATAAAAATATATATTCAGTATATAATATTGATGATGATTTTGACGAAATGGTTTTATATGATGGTAATTTACTTGGTAGTGCTACTACTGAAGTAGGAAGTACTTTAGATAGCTATTCAGATGTTATTTATAGAAATAAATTATTTAATATTAGTAATACTAGTAGTAATTATGGATTTAGAAATATATTATATTAATTAAAATATCGCTTTGATAGCGGTATTTTTTTATTTAAAAGGATTTTTAATTTTTATGTAGAATAATAATATTGAGGAGGTATTTACTAGTAATTACAACTTAGTAAAAAAAGAAATATGAATTATTATAATGAGATTAAAAATGAATTAATAAACAATGAAATTAATAAGAAAGTTAAAAATTATTTGGTTAATAGAAGTGATCTAAATACGTACTATAATGTAGGCAAAATTTTAAGTGAAGCAGGTAAGCATTATGGAGAAGGAATAATAAAAGAATATTCTAAAAGATTAACAATTGAATTAGGAAAAGGTTATACATTTACTTCTTTGACTAGAATGAGAAAATTATTTCTTTTGCTAGAGAAACTTGCGACAGTGTCGCAACAATTATCTTATGGACATTATGTTGAATTGTTACCATATGATGATATAAATAAGGTAAAGTATTATATAAAAATAACAGAGGAGCAAAATTTATCAATAAGGAAATTAAGAGACAGGATAAAATCTAATGAATATGAAAGATTAGATAATGAAACTAAAACTAAACTAATTAATAATAACAAAAGAGAAGTTGTAGATTTTGTAAAAAATCCAATATTAATTAAAAACAGTTTAAATATTAAAAATATATCTGAAAAAATATTACAGAAATTAATATTAGAAGATTTAACATCGTTTATGAAAGAGTTAGGTGATGGATTTTGTTTTGTTGCTAATGAATATAAAATAAAAATTGGTAATACTTACAATTATATGGATCTACTATTTTATAATATAAAATTTAAATGTTATGTAGTAATAGAACTAAAAATAACAAAATTAAACTATAATCATACAGGTCAAATTCAAAATTATATGAACTATATTAATAAAAACGTCAAAGGCATAGATGATAATAAGACTGTAGGCATTATTATTTGTAAAATAAACAATCAATATGTTATAGACTATTGCAGTGATAATAGAATTATTTCTAGAGAATATGAATTAATTTAATTTATTAAATTAGAAGTATCGCTTAGATTTATATTATCTATAGCGATTTTTTTTATATTTAAAAGGATTTTTAGTTTTTATGTAGAATAATAATATTGAGGAGGTATTTTTGATGTTAAAAAAAATTAGAATATTTGTAAGAACCAATAAAAAATATATTATAGTAATTATACCTATAGTAATTATATTATTATTAATTGTTATAAAGTTAATTATAATTAGCAGTAATAAAGTAGAAATAGAAGATGATGAAAATTTAGATACATCTAAAGAAGAATATTTAGATGATGAATATTATTATGTTGATATAAAAGGATGTATAAAAAATCCAGGGGTATATAAATTGGTTAAAGGATCTAGAGTTAAAGATGTTATAGAACTTGCTGGTGGATTAACTAGTGATAGTGATACTTCAAATATTAATCTTGCTAAAATAATTGAAGATGAAATGGTTATAAATATTAATTCTGTAAATGATAATAGTGGTAATAACTATGGCATGAATAGTACTAATTTATCTGACTTAATAAATATTAATACAGCATCTTTAGAACAATTAATGACATTATCAGGAATAGGGGAATCTAAGGCTAAGAGTATAATTTCTTATCGCGAAGAAAATGGTAATTTTAACGAAATTGAGGATATAACTAAAGTATCAGGAATAGGACAAGCTTTATATGAAAAAATTAAGGACTATATTACAGTATAGATATACTTTTAAATATTTAACTTTAGTTATTATTTTGATTGTTTCTATTTTTATTATTTTATTTCCTAAAAATACTAAATATATTGGCTTGGAAACAAGTATAGTAGGAATTATTAAGCAAATTAATATAGATGGGAACAAATTAACTATGTTAATTAAAGATAAAGAAGATATTATAGTTAATTATTATTTTGATAATGAGAAAGAAAAAATAAAATTTGTTTCTGAGCTTGAGTTAGGGGATACTATAAAGATTTATGGTGAGTTAAAAAATCCTAGTACTAATACTATATTTAATGGTTTTGATTATCAAAAATATTTAAAATATAAAGGGATTTATTATATTTTAAATGCTATGTCTATTGAAATAGTTAGTAAAAATAATAATGTTTTTTATTTAATTAAAAATAAAATAATTAAAAGAATTGATAATATAGATAGTTCTGGTTATTTAAGACTGTTTCTTTTGGGAGATAAAGGTGGAGTAAATAGTGAAATATTAGATATTTATCAAAGTAATGGAATATCACATTTATTTGCAGTGTCTGGGATGCATATCGGCGTTTTAATAGGTATTTTATTTATACTTTTAAAAAATATTACTTATAATAAACGTGTTAAATATTTATATGCTAGCATATTTTTGATTTTTTATTTATTTTTAACTAATTATTCACCTTCAATATTAAGGGCTAGTATTATGTTTATTTTAAATGCTATTAATGAGTGCTATAATTTTAAAATAAAGAAGATAGATATAGTATTGTTTACTTTTGATATCATTTTAATTATAAATCCTTATATTGTTTTTCAAATATCTTTTCAATATTCTTATATTATTTCATTATTTATAGTAATATTTAATAGAAAAATAGCAAGCGTTTCTAGTAAATTTTTGAGAAGTTTATATATTTCTTATTTGTGTTTTATGATTACTTTGCCTATTGGTATTTATTATTTTAATGAAGTTAATTTTATATCTATTATTATTAATATAATATATATACCATTTGTTAGTATTATTGTATTTCCTTTATGTATAATGTGTTTTGTATTTAATTTTTTAGAACCTGTTTTTTCTTTTTGTATATATTTATTAGAGTCGTCTAATTTGTTTATTAATAATATTGATATGTTTAAATTTGTGTTTGTAAAACCAAGTTTTCTTTTAATATTTTTCTATTATATTTTAATTATAATGATGATTTTTAATAGAAAATATATATATTTATTTTTAACAGTTTTAGTTTTACATAAAAATATTATTTATTTTGATAATTCTTTGAAAGTTACAGTAATTGATGTAGGACAAGGTGATTCTATTTTTGTTAAATTACCTAATAATAGTAGTAATGTTTTAATTGATACTGGTGGAATAGTTAATTATACTAATGAAGAATGGAAAATAAAAAATAAAGGGTATTCTATAGCAAAAGATAGAATAATTCCTTATTTAAAAAGTAATGGTATAAATAAATTGGATACATTAATTCTTACTCATGGTGATTATGATCATATGGGCGAGGCAATAAATTTTGTTAATAATTTTAAAGTAGATAAAGTTATTTTTAATTGTGGTGATTATAATGATTTAGAACAAGAATTAATTAGAAAATTAGATGATGCAGGTATTAGATATTATTCTTGTATAAAAAAATTGAGTGCTGGTAAATATAAATTTAATTTTTTAAATACTAAAATTTATAATAATGAGAATGATAATTCTAGTGTAATATATTTTAATTATAATAATTATAAATTTCTTTTTATGGGAGATGCAAGTACAAATAGAGAAAAAGATATATTAGACATTTATAATTTAGGTAGTATAGATTTTCTTAAGGTTGGGCATCATGGATCAGATACAGCAACAAGTAATAGGTTTATAGATAACATTAAACCTAAGTATAGTTTAATATCTGTAGGGAAAAATAATAGATATGGTCATCCTAAAAAGAATGTACTTGATGTTTTAAATAAATCAAAAATATATAGAACGGATCAAAATGGTAGCATTATGCTTAAAATTAAAAATAATAAATTAAAAATTGGTATTTGTAATCCATAAAAATAAAGGTTACATATGAATAAAATAAAAAAATATACAGGAAAAATTAAAATGATTAGAAAAAGAAACTAATAAATTAAGGAAATAGTAAAAATGTGATATAATAAACTTTGTTTAAAAAATCATGTTGGGAGTAATAAATTATGAAATATATATTTTTAGATTTTGATGGTGTTATAAATAATTGGGATCATTTTGATGGCGTTGCAAAAGAAAATGCTATAATATTGAAGAGAATTATTGATATTTCAGGAGCAATGGTGGTTGTTACTTCAAGTAATAAATATGTTTTACAATGTAATTCTGGAATTGATTATTATAGTTCTAATTTTTATAATGCATATGTTAAAGAATTAAATGAATTTGGTATTCAAATTTTTGATTTGACTCCTATGTGTGGACGTAATAGATCTTTAGAAATTAAAAAATATATACTAGATCATAATGTAAGTGATTATGTTATTGTAGATGATGAATTAGTTAATTTTGAACTTCAAGATCATCAAGTCTTTTTAGATTTGTACCGTGGATTACAAGTTGAACATATAAAACCTATAATAAGTATATTGAATGGAAAATTAGGATTTTATCCTCCAAATTATGATAGATTAGAAACTGCGGAGGAGTTAAATTTTAGAATAAATAAGTATTATGCTAAGAAAATGAGTCAATTAAATGATAAATAATTTAATTATATAGGTAATTTTTATTATAGTTATGAATATAATAATTTAGAAATATAAATAAGTATAAGTTTTTTGTATTTGGGAATGATAATAAAAGATTAATAAATATTTGTATATTTTAGTTATTGTGTTTCTTTTTTAAGCCGTAAGTGCAAGCTTGCGTTTAATATAGATTAGAACTAGAAAAAAAGTCTAGTTCTTTTATTATTTTAAACGTTGTATTTTTTTTGTTTTTTTGTTATACTTGTATTGTAGTATAGTGTTGAGTACATGGAGGTTGATTAGTATGAACGGCAATGTTAAAAAAGCAAAAAGAAAATCAAGTGATAAAATTAAAAGAAATGAAGATGAAAAACAAAGATTGAGAAAAAAATTAAAATTTGATATAAATAAAAAGGTAAATAGAAAGAAAGATATTATATTTAATATTGGTTCTAAAGGTTTTACTTTGATTGAATTAATTGCTACTATAGCGATAATTGCAATAATATCTACTATTGCTATTATTAGCGTTACATCTCTTATTAATAGTACTAGAGAAAAATCTTTACAAACTGCTTATAGTAGTTTAAAAGAAACTGCGGTTACTTTGTCTAAAGAGTTGCCAGAAGACTACTGGGATATTGATAAAGAAAAGAATTATTATGTATCTTGTGTATCAGTTAAAGATATGAAAAATGAGGGATATTATAAGGAAGATGATTTTAATAATGATTTTAGTAGGAAGGGTAAGATTGCTGATGAAACCTTTGTTATTGTAAAAAAAGATATGGATAGTAAGGTTATTATTTCTAGTGAAATAGATGATAAAGATTATTGTTCAAGTGGTTCATTTAATAATGCTAATTTAAAAGTTAAGAGTTATACTCCTTCTACTATAACTGTTGAAGCTGATTGTGGGTCAGATGCAAAGTATGTTTATAAATATTTTGTAGTTTCTGGAAATAGTGTTAAACAATATGGAACTGATAATGATGGAAAAGTTTTTACTTATACTGGTTTATCTCCTAATACTAATTATAAATTAAAAGTTACTTGTTCTAAGGATAATAATTCTGCTAGTAAAACTGGTTATGTTGAACAAAAAACTGGTAAAAATAATACAATAATATTAAAGGATGAGTGTACATCTCAGGCTGTACCTATTACTATTAACTATAATGATGGAGGTGAGTATTTTTTTAAACTAACTTCTAGTGGTAGTGTTGATTCTAAGTATAAAGCTAGAGAATGTACTAAAACAGATAGTAGTAGTTGTAATTCAAAGATTGTTACTAATGTAAAGGCTAATACTTGGTATAATGTTAGTAGTGAAAGTATTATAGTTAATATAAATAATAATGGTACTATATATGTTTATTCTAGCAGTAATAATGGTGGTGTTAAGTTTTCTTCTTCATTAACTAATGCGGTTACTTTGATTGATAAAAGTGTTCCAAATGTTCCTACTTTAATTATAAGTGATAAGATTGAAAGTGGAAAATGGCATAAAAATAATTATACTATCAATTTATCTAAAAGTGAGAATAGCAATGCAAATCTAAAATGTAAGACTGTTACTTATGAATATAGTATTGATAACAGTAATTTCAATACTATATCAGGTACTTCTAAAAGTATGAGTACAGAAGAAAAAGCTAAGACGTATTATTTTAGGGCTAAAAGTAAAAATGGAAATGTTAGTGATTCTGTTAATTACGTTTCTAGTTTGGATAAAACAAAGCCTGTGTGTACGTTTTATGATATTAAAGATTTTAGAAAAACTAATACTAAAGATATAACATTTACTTGTATTGATACTATGAGTGGAGTTGTTAGTAAGAATTTATCTAGTAGTAATTTTAATTTAAAAAATATTTCTATTGTAAATATATCATCACCTGAAAGGATTAATAATGGATATAAGTATACTATTAATATTAAAGCTGATACTATTGGAAATAATTCATATATTGGAATAAAATCTAATATTATTTATGATAATGCTGGAAATGGTAATTCTGCTAAAAATAGTAATACTTTTAAAGTTTTACCAAGTACATATACAGTTACTTATAATAGCAATGGTTGTGGTAATGATTGTAATCCTAAAACTAAGACTGTTACTTATGGGGAAGAATATGGAGAATTATGTACTATAAATAAAACTGGTTATAAATTCTCTGGATGGTATACTGCTACTAATGGTGGTACAAAAATTACATCTTCAAGTACTTATAATATCGAAAGTGATCAAACTTTATATGCAAGATGTAGTGCCAAAACAGTTAATGTAACTTTTAATAAGAATGATGGTTCGGGTGAAACTGCTTCTCAAAGTTTTACTTATGGTGCTAGTGGTAATAGATTTGGATATAATACAGATGGAAGTTATAAATGGGGAAGTTCTGGACAGTTTGGCAGTTGGGACAGAAGTGGTTATACATTGAAAGGCTGGTCTACAAGCAGTAATGCTAGTTCAGCAACTTATAGCACTTATAGTGGTGTTGCAGATGGTTGGATTAATTCTAATTCTCCTTCTATTACGCTGTATGCTGTTTGGAAGGCTAAAACAGTTAATGTAACTTTTAATAAGAATGATGGTTCGGGTGAAACTGCTTCTCAAAGTTTTACTTATGGTGCTAGTGGTAATAGATTTGGATATAATACAGATGGAAGTTATAAATGGGGAAGTTCTGGACAGTTTGGCAGTTGGGACAGAAGTGGTTATACATTGAAAGGCTGGTCTACAAGCAGTAATGCTAGTTCAGCAACTTATAGCACTTATAGTGGTGTTGCAGATGGTTGGATTAATTCTAATTCTCCTTCTATTACGCTGTATGCTGTTTGGATAGAAAATATACAGACTATTGATGGATATAGATGCTCTGGTTCTGATTTATATTATATTACTACTTGTGGTTTAGGGACCGGAATTTGTAATTATACGTATAAAAATGATTCTAAAACAACTGGAACTGTAGTTAGAAATAATTTAAATAATAGTTTATCAAAATGTTCTAATTATCAAGTGAATAATGATGTTAAATATACGCAAACATTAAAAAGAGCTTTAGAATTAGTTAGTTCTTCTAATACAATAAAAATAATTAATGATAATACTGATAGTAGTAGTGCTACTGTATCAAAAAATGTTACTATAGATACTAATGGTAAAACAGTTACTAGAACTTCTACAATTAATGTTAATAGTGGTTATACTTTGACTATGAATGGAACTGGTAGAATAATAAATACGAGTTCTCGGGTATTTAGTGTTTCTGGTACTTTGAAAATACAAGGTGGTACTTATGAAACCACAGGTAGTAGTGGTAATGTGGATGCTGTTTATTTAAATGATTCTGGAAACATAGTTTTAGAAGATATTAATAGAATTAATCTTTGGTCTGATTATGGTTGTGGTGCTGCAATAGAAAGTAATTCATCTAATGCAATTAATGTTAATGCTACAAGCGGTGGAATATATTTATATGGACGTTGTTATGGTATTAGAGCTTCTAAAGCTGATGTTAGTGTATCATCTAGTTATACTAGTTCTGTTAGTGGCGTTTATAATTATATTCATGGAGAGTATGGTTATGCTATAGCAGGTAAAAATATTTATTTTGGTACTGTATATAACAAACAAACAACTGCTACATCATATTATCCTCAGGCCAGAAGTAATAATTATATGACGAATAGTGCTTATCGTATGGCAGTATTGAGTGCTAGTGAAAATATTTATTTTAGATCTGGTGATATTTATTCTGATTTTAAGGCTGGTACGTATCAAAGCGATTGGGATAAACCAACATATAAAGGACCTGGTGATGTATATAAGTCTGTTGATATAGGAAGTTTAATAACTAATAAAAAAGTCATATCTCCTTCTGGGTATACGGTTAAATATTTTACTTCTAGTAGTTTTAGTGGCAATGTTATTGCATTAAGAATTGTTAAAAATTGAGGTGTGTTTATGAAAGTTAAAATTTTAAGAATATTATTAGTTGTTTTGGTATTAATTTTATTGTTTTATTGTATTTTTCTTGCTTTGAATAAACGGAGTATGAATAAACAACTTGATTCTGATATTACGGGTAATGTTTCGTATCCAGAGATTGAACTTAATTCTGACAGTCAAATAATTGATTCTTATGAAATTGATGATGTGAGAATTAGTCAAAATAGAAATGGTTATTCTTTTATGGCTAATTTGTCTAAAGTTGGTGAGAATAATAAAAAAATAAAAGAATTGAAAATAATTTTTCTTTCTGAAAGTAATGAGGAACTTTACGAAGATATAATAACTTTTGATGGTTCAGAATATTATCCAATTATTATTTCAAGGCAATTAGAAAATAATGAAAAATTGTCTTTGACTAAGGCTATTAAGTATGAAATAGAATATGAAGAGTAATATTTATATTAAATAAATATATTAAGTACAGCCCTTATTTATAATAAATTTGGGCTGATTTAATTAAAAAATAAAAAAACACTTGTCATTTTAAAAAAAATATAGTATTATTATATTGTTCCTATTACTTGGTTGTTCGTACCTCTTACGATGGCTATGTAATTGGTGAAAATATATAAAGGAGGAAAATGTAATGGCTTTAAAGAAAGATGTTAAAACTAAGATTATTAAAGAATATGCAAGAGATGAAAAAGATACTGGTTCTCCAGAGGTTCAAATTGCTATTCTAACAGCAGAAATCAATGCATTAACAGAACACTTAAAGAATAATAAACAAGATAAACATTCTAAACGTGGACTATTAATGAAAGTTGGTAAGAGAAGAAGTTTATTAAACTATTTACTTGAGAATGATGTTAAGAGATATCGTGATGTCGTAAGTAGATTAGGTTTAAGAAAATAAATAATAATAGTAGGCACTCTTTTTTGAGTGTCTTTATTTTTGAAAATAATTAGATAATATAAATACTTAGTTAGGAGTGATATGATGGAAAAAAGAGTATTTGAATTAGATTTTAGGGGAAGAAAAATAGTTGTAGAATATGGTGAACTTGCTAAACAGGCTAATGCAGCTGTTCTTGTTAGATATGAAGATACTGCAGTACTTACAGCGTGTGTTATGAGTAATAATGCTACAACAGCAGATTTCTTTCCTTTAACTATTAATTATTTAGAGAAGTTATATTCAGTTGGTAAAATTCCTGGAGGATTTATAAAAAGAGAGGGTAGACCTACTGATCAGGGAATACTTGCTGCTAGATTAATTGATAGGCCTATTAGACCTTTATTTGCTGAAGGATTTAGAAATGAAGTACAAGTTATTAATACTGTTTTATCAGTAGATCAAGATTGTACTCCAGAGATGACAGCATTATTTGGTTCTTCTTTAGCACTTACTATTAGTAATATACCTTTTGATGGCCCAGTAGCAGGAGTAGTTGTTGGTAGAGTAAATGGTGAATTTGTTATAAATCCTAATGCTAAAGAGATAGATGAATGTGATATAATTCTTAATGTAGCAGGTACTAAAGATGCTATAAATATGGTAGAGTCTGGAAGTAAGGAAGTATCTGAAGAAGATATGATAGAGGCTATAATGTTTGGACATGAGGCTATAAAAGAATTAGTTAAATTTCAAGAAGAGATTAGACGTGAAGTTGGAATGCCAAAAATAGAGGTAGAACTTGCTAAATTAGATGAAGATTTAGTAAATGAGGTATCAGAATTTGCTACTGATAAGATGCTTAATGCTATTCAAATTAAGGATAAATTAGAAAAATATGCTGCTATTGATAAGGTAAAGGATGATAGCGTAGAATATTTTAAAGATAAATATAAAGATGATGAAAATATTGATAAAATACTAGCAGATGTTAGTAAAATAGTTTCTAATATAGAAGCGGAAGAAGTTAGAAGATTAATAACTGAAGAACATGTAAGACCTGATGGTAGGGCTATGGATGAAATAAGACCATTGTCTGCAGATATTGATATTTTAGCAAGAACTCATGGTTCAGCATTATTTACTAGGGGTCAAACTCAAGTGTTATCTACAACTACTTTGGGAGCTTTAGGAGAACATCAAATATTAGATGGACTTGGTATTGAGGAAGAGAAGAGATTTATGCATCATTATAATTTTCCTGCTTATTCTGTTGGTGAAACTGGTAGATATGGTGCTCCTGGTAGAAGAGAAATTGGACATGGAGCTTTAGGAGAGAGAGCACTATCACAAGTAATACCTAGCGAAGAAGAATTTCCTTATACTATTCGTGTAGTTAGTGAAGTATTAGAGAGTAATGGTTCTTCATCTCAAGCATCTATTTGTGCTGGATGTTTATCATTGATGGCTGCTGGTGTTCCTATTAAGGCACCTGTAGCTGGTATTGCTATGGGGCTTATTACTAAGGATGATAAGTATACTATTTTAACTGATATTCAAGGATTAGAAGATCATATGGGAGATATGGACTTTAAGGTAGCGGGTACAAGAAATGGTATATGTGCTATGCAAATGGATATTAAGATTAAGGGGGTTACTAGAGAAATATTATCTGAGGCTATGGCTCAGGCTAAGAAGGCTAGAATGCAAATACTTGATGTAATGGAAAGTGTTATAGATAAACCTAGAAGTGAGTTATCTAAGTATGCTCCTAAGATAGAACAAATTCAAATTAATCCTGATAAGATTAAGGATGTAATTGGTAGAGGTGGAGAGATGATTACTAAGATTATTTGTGATGCTTCCGCAGTTAGTTCTGTTAATGATAAAAATGCGGTTAAGGTTGATATCGAGGATGATGGTAGAGTTATTGTATATCATAGTGATAAGAATATTATTGATAAGACCATTGAACTTATAAAGAATGCTGCTAGAGAGGTAGAGATTGGTAAGACTTATCAAGTTAAGGTTGTTAGTGAGACTGATTTTGGAGCATTTGTTGAGCTATGGCCTGGCTGTGAGGGACTTATTCATATATCTCAACTTGATAGTAAGAGAGTTGATAAGGTTAGTGATGTTGTTAAAGTAGGAGATGAGATAATGGCTGTTGCTTTAGGATATGATAAAAAGGGTAAGTTAAATCTTTCTAGAAAAGAGTTATTAAAGAGTAATGAAAAAGTATCTAAATAATAGATAATTTTTTTCTTGATTTATTATTGTCATTGTGTTAGAATATTCAGACGAAAGGGTGATTTTATGAGTTGTTCTTATTATACTTTTAGACAAAATGATTACTATTGTACAAAAAAGGTGATTATGTTAATTCTGATACATATTATAGATATTGTAAAGGTTATTATTATGATGAATGTCCTATATATAGACATGAGGAGTCTAGTGGATGTTATCTAACTACAATAGTTTGTAATGCATTAAGAGCTCAAGACAATAGTTCTACTTTAAATACTTTAAGAAAGTTTAGAGATGAGGTATTACAAAAAGATCCTAAGTATGACGCTATATTAGAACAATATGATACAGTAGGGCCTAAAATAGCAAGATGTATTAATAGTGATAATGATAGGGAATATATTGCATCTTTAGCATATTTTAATTGTTTATTACCAATATGTAGATGTATTAAAGCTAAGAAAATTGAAGAAGTAGTAGCAGGCTATGAAGAAATGACTTCTATTTTTATAGAATACTATGGTTTGAAAGAACAATATGATGATGTTGTATCTTTAGACGGTAGAAATAAAGGTCATGGAAGATGTATGAAAAAAGGTAATTAGAAGATAAACTAATTATTTTTTTAATTTATAAATTATGAAAATATAAAAACATATAGCTATGTATTGTAACTTTATAATTTTAATAATTATCATAAATTTAATATATTATTATATAATTTATTGGTGATTAATATGTCTAATGTTACTATGGGATTTGTATTAACTATAATAGCAGGATTATCAACTTTGTTAGGACTTATTGCTATATATATTAAAATTCAAAATCAAGATAAGATAATATGTTCTGCTTTAGCTTTTGCAGCAGGAGTAATGATATGTGTATCTATAACTGATTTAGTACCAGAGTCAATAAATATGCTAAAAAATAGTTTATCTGGTATAATGATTCCTATTATTTCATTTATATTTATAATTTTAGGAGTAATAATTTCTATGCTTATAGATAAATCTATACCAGATATTAATAATAGCGGTAGTCTATATAAAGTAGGAATTATTTCTATGCTTGCTATAATATTACATAATATTCCAGAAGGAATAGCAACATTTATATCAACTACTAAAAGTACTACTTTAGGTATATCTTTAACAACTGCTATAGCACTTCATAATATACCAGAAGGTATATCTATAGGAGTACCTATATATTATTCTACTAAGAGTAAGAAAAAGGCTTTTTTATATACATTAATATCGGCACTATCTGAACCTTTTGGAGCATTACTTACTTATATATTTTTATTTCCTTATATAAATGATTTTGTACTTGGATTGTTATTTTCTTTAATTGCTGGTATAATGTTACAAATATCTTTTTGTGAATTGATACCAGAATCAAAAGGATATAATTTAAAGAAGATATATATGATTTCTTTATCATTAGGAGTATTATTTATGCTGATACAATATATATTATAATTTACAAATGTTTTCTAAGATGCTATAATGTAGTTAGTAGGTGATAGTATGAAAAGAAAAAAAAGGAAAGTAAAAAAGAATGTTAAAATAGTTATATTATTTTTATTATTAATTATTATTATATTAGGAGTGATAATGATGATTAATTTTTCAAAACCTAATATATTTAATGATAATTTAAAAGTTGAAGTAAATGATGATGTTTCTTTATATGATTTAATAAAAAAAGATGAAATAAAGAATGTAGAGAGCAAAGATGAAAAGATAGATACTTCAAAACTTGGAGAACAGACTATTAAAATTAAGTATAAAAATAAAGATATTAGTTTTAAAATTAATGTGGTTGACACAACTAAGCCTATTATTGAGGCATTAGATACTATAACTGTTACTAAAGGTAGTAAAGATGAAATACTTAGTAATGCTAGTGCTAGTGATAATTCTAAGGAAGAAATTAAGGTATCTATCAAGGGAGAATACGATCTAAATAAAGAAGGAGAATATAATTTAAAATATGTTGCTACAGATTCATCTGGAAATACTAGTGAAAAAGATTTTGTTTTGAAAGTAGTTTCTTTAGAGGCTGCTCCAGTTAGTTATACTGAATATAAAGATTTAAAGGATGGAGAGTATTCTACTAGTAAGGGCTATAAATTAACTATAAAAGATGGAGTTGCTTATGTTGATGGGTATGTAATAGTAAATAAAACATATTCTCTACCTAGAAATTATAAACCTGTTGATCCTTATTCTGGAAGTGTTACTTCAGGACATTGCATAAATTGTATAGATAAAACTACTATGGAAGCTTTTAAACAAATGGAAGCAGATGCTAGAAGTATAGGTTTAAATTTATATATATCTAGTGGATATAGATCTTATGATACACAACAAAGTTTATTTAAAAATTATAGTTTAAGAGATGGTGAGGCTGCTGCGGATAAGTATTCGGCAAGGGCTGGACATTCAGAACATCAGACAGGATATTGTTATGATTTAAATACTATTGATGATTCGTTTGCTAAAACTGATGAAGGTATATGGATAAATAAAAATGCTTATTTATATGGATTTATTATAAGATATCCTAAGGGAAAAGAAGACATAACCGGATATCAATATGAATCTTGGCATTTAAGATATGTTGGAGTTGAATTAGCAAAGAAATTATATAATGATGGTGATTGGATAACAATGGAAGAGTATTATGGACTATCTAGTAAGTATTAGAATAATTTATAAAATAGAAAAAAATAAAATATTAAAGTTGAAATAAATTTAGTAGAAATGGAGTAGAGTATGAAATATATAAAAGAGTTTAAAGAGTTTATTGCAAGAGGGAATGTAATAGATTTAGCAGTAGGTGTTGTAATAGGAAGTGCATTTACTAGTGTTGTAACATCAGTTACAGAAAATTTAATTAATCCATTAGTTGATGGTGTAAGTCAATTAATCGGTTTTAAATCTGGATTAGTTTTAAAATTAGGAACTTTTTCGTTTGGCTTAGGTCAAATTATGAACGCTGTAATACAGTTTTTAATAACTGCTTATTGTGTGTTTATAATAGTTAAGATTACAAATAAGTTTTTTAAGAAACAAGAAGTAAAAAAAGCAAAGCCTGATGATATAGTATTACTTGAAGAAATAAGAGACTTATTAAAAAATAAAAAATAATAATATACAAATTGAATAAAATTTTAGAAAAATGATGACATTTTTCTTTTTTTTTGCTATAATGAACTTAATAATAGGATAGGGGAGAAGATATGGAACAAAGAAAAATACTAGAGTTGAATAAACATGATATATATTTATTAAGTGATAATAATATAGCCTTTTATATAGGAATACCTAAAGTTACAGAGTTTAATTCAGTAAATATTTCTATTGATTTAAAAGATAATTTTGATAAGATTAATATAAATAAGAATGATATTGTTTATGTTAAAGATGAACTTTCTAATATTTATCAAGATATAGATAGTGAGAATATTACTTTGATAACACCAATATTTTATAATGATATATTACAGAGAATTAAAACTGAACCTAAAGAAGGATTATTTAGCTATTTAGATAAATGTTTATCTTATATAATAAATAATGCTCATAAGGTATTGGTAGAGAATAATATTCAGGTAAATTCTAAAATAGTTATAGTTAAAAATGATAAGTTTGCTAATTTTATTAATTGGTTTTCTGATAGATATTCTAGTAGAGTTGATACTAAGCAATATTCGGAATTATTAGGAGATTTTACTTCAATTATTCCAGTAGTTAATACAGATAATATAATTTCTGTTCCTACAGAGAAAGTAAGTGCTGATAATAATTCGGTTTCTGGAGCGCAAACTAATTTAAAAGAGTCTCATAGTACTGGATTTATATCATATGTATTATTGGGAGTTATTGGAATAGTTATAACTTTAGTAATATTATATATGCTATTATAGAATGGTATGTGGGTAAAATAAAAAAAGTGTATGATGTTACACTTTTGTTTTTATCTAAAATACGCTACAATGTAAGTAAGTACTGAAAAAGCCATTAATACTAACATTATTATTGCAAATATTCTACCTGCTAAACTAGTTTCATAAGTACTAGTTTTTTTCTTTTTGTTTTTTGGCTTTTTAGTTGGTTTGTTTTTTTCTTTCTCTTTCAACTTTTCTTCCTTTTTCTTATCATATAATTCTTTAGCAGATAATTCTTCTTTTTCAATTACTGGTATTTCAGTTGTTTTCTTTTTTGTACTCATTTCTACACCTCTTAATAATTATACCTAATTTTAGTAATAAATTCAAGATATAATTAATATATTTAAGTGGTGATAATAATGAATAAAGAAATATCTAAACTAGTACTTCCTAATAAGAAAATAAATTATTTTACAGTAAGTATATTAATTTTGGGATTTTTGTGTGGTTGTATATTTTTAATATTGTTAAGTAATGATGATAAAACTAGCACTATTAATCAGGTAACTAATTATTTTAATGAAATAAAAGATGGTAGTTTTAATAGTGGACTAGCATTTAAGAATAATTTGATAATTAATTATTTATATATAATATCAATATGGGTTTTAGGCCTATCTTTAATTGGTTTATTATTTAATATATTTATAATATACATAAAAGGATTTGTAGTTGGATTTACAATATCTGCGATGATGCTATCATTTAAAATAAAAGGTATTGTGTCTGCTACATTATATTTATTGTTTGGACAAATATTTAATATATTAATAATATTGTTAGTAGGAATATATAGTTTTAGTTTTTCAATACAGTTAATAAAGACATTAAGTAGTAAGAAAAAAGCAAAAAATACTGGAGTTGTTAGAAAATACTTAATAATTTTAATTGGCACTATAATATTTACTTTGATAGCAACTTTGTTAGAAACTTTTGTATTACCTAATATTATAAAGATTATAATTAAATTATTTGTAGAATAAAGAAAGAATTTGTAAAAAAAATTACCAATATTTGCCGAAATATGTTATACTTATAATAGTGGAGGAAGTAAGATATGAAGAAAGATAGAAATTATATTTTGGGGTTAGATATTGGTATATCTTCAGTTGGTTGGGGATTATTGGAATTGGATGATAACAATAATCCTTATAAAATAATTGATGTAGGAAGTAGGATATTTACTCCTGGTGAAGTGGAAAAAACTGGAGATAGTAGAGCTAAAGAACGAAGAGAAAAAAGAGGTGCTAGAAGGATTGCTCGAAGAAAAGAATTTAGATTAGATAGAGTAAGAAATTTATTATATGAAAGTGGTTATTTAAAAGGAAATATTTCTAGTAATATAGTATCTGTTAAAAATGAGCAATTGTCTGAGATATATAATAGTATGATAAATAGTTATTATAAAAGTAAAGATACAAATCCCTATAAGTTAAAAGTAGATGCTTTGGATAGAAAATTATCTGATGATGAACTATCTATTATTTTGGTACATTATGCTAAAAAAAGAGGATATAAGTCTAATAGGGAAGAAGCAACTGATAATGAATCTGGAAAAGTTTTAAGTGCTATAAAAGAAAATACAAAATTAATGACTGATAAAGGTTATCGTACAATATCAGAAATGTATGTTAATGATGAAAAATTTAAGGATAAGATTAAGAATAGTCCTGGTAGTTATAAAATTTCTGTTACTAATGAAATGTATTTAGATGAAATAAATAAAGTGTTAGATAAACAGATTGAATTTGGTTTGATTGATGAAGAATTTAAAAAAGCGTATTTAGATATTTATAATTCTAGAAGAAGTTATGCTAAAGGTCCTGGAGGCAATTCACCTTATGGTGGTGATTTAATTGAAAAAATGACAGGTAAATGTGTATTTGATAAATTACCAAGAGCACCAAAAAGGGCGTTTTCTTCTGAACTATTTGTAGCACTTACTAGGTTAGTAAATTTAAAATATAAAGTAAATGATAGTATATATTTAACTTTAACTAATGATGAGATTAATAAAATTATAACAATTGCTAAAGAAAAAAAGACAGTTACATATAAAGATCTTGTTAAAGTTATAAATAAGGATGATGTTACTTTTAAAGATTTGTCTTTGAGTAAAAAAGAATATGGTAAATTAATTGAAGAAGTTAAGAAAAAACTTGATATAGGTAAGGATATAAAATTAGAAATTTCAAAATTGAGTGATGCTAAAAAAGAAGTATATAATAAATTATATAATGATAAATTGTTGGGAAAAACATTTATTGAGTTAAAAGGATATCATGCATTAAAGAGTGCAATTAATTCTTGTTATAATAAAGAAGTTTGGCAATCAGTTAGTGATAATATTGAGTTTTTAGATGAATTAGCTCTTTATTGCACTAATTATAAGGTTAATGATGACATACTTGGAAAAATAAAAGAATCAAATGTTATAGATAATATGTTCGCTGATATTAACTTTGTGGAGAAATTACCTAATTTTAAGGATCATTTAATGTTATCTACTAATATTATAAGAAAATTAATTCCTCTTATGTTAGATGGTAATACTTATGATAAGGCTATGAATATTTTAGAATATAATCATTCTGATGTATATGAAAATAAAAAACAAGAAAAGAAGGATTTATTGGTTCCAATATACGTGGATGAAAATATTACTAATCAAAGGGTAATAAGATCTTTAACTCAAACGAGAAAGGTTATTAATTCAATAATAAAAAAGTATGGTCTTCCTAAAACTATTAATATTGAAACTGCTAGAGAACTTGCTAAATCTAGACAGGAAAGAAACGAAATTACTAAAAGTAATCAAGAAAAACAAGAAGCAAATCAAAAAGATAAGGAATTATTAGTAGAATTAGGTTTATTTACTGATATTGATAAAATAACTGGGAATGACTTATTAAAATATAGGCTATGGAAAGAGCAAAATGAATTTTGTGGTTATAGCATGAAGAAAATAAGAATAGATGAATTGTTTGAAAATAATACAGTTCAAATTGATCATATTTTGCCATATTCTAGGACATACAATGATAATTATTTAAATAAAACATTGGTATATACTAAGGAAAATCAAGAAAAAGGAAATAAAACGCCATTTGAATGGTTTGGTAAGACTGATAGATGGGCTGATTATGAAAGTTATATTAATAGTCTTGCTATACCTCAAAAGAAAAAAGATAACTATTTATTGAAAAAGTTAGATTTTGATATGGAAAGAGAAATGAGAGAGCAAAACTTAAATGATACTAAATATATAAGTAGGGAGTTAGCATCTTTAATTAAGGCATATTTAAATGTTGAAAAGGTAAATATGTATCCAGGTGCTATTACTTCAAAATTAAGAGCTAGATGGGGATTTAATAGACTTACACATAGTTATATTTCTGATACATATATATTACCTGAAGATATGAAAAAGGATATAAAGAAGGATAGAGATAATCATTTACATCATGCTATGGATGCATTAGTTATAGCATCTATTACTCTGTCATTACAGCAAAAAATAACTTTATATGAAAAATTTAGTAGATATATAGATGGTCTTACTAAGACCGCACTTGAAAATGTTAATAATGAAAATGGTAAAGATATACTTGGTGAGTATTATAATGATGAAACTGGAGAAATAGATGATATTAGTTTTAAAGAGTATTTAAAGGAACAAACTAATGAAGAAAATATAAGATTTAATAAACATAATATAAGCAGATTGAATTTCCCTTTACCTTATGAAAATTTTGCAGAAGAGGCTAAATTGAGGGTATATGAACAGAATTTGGATACTTTAAAATGGAATTTGGAAAAGTTACATACTTATACTAGTGAAGAATTAAGCAAAATTCATACTTTAATTCCTTCTATTGCGAAAACAAAGATATCTGGTAAAATGCACGAAGAAACTTACTATGGCATTAAGAGTATTGGAAAAGATGATGAGAAAGTAACATATAAGACACTTAGAACTCCAATAGAAAAAGTAAAGAGAAAAGATTTAGAAAATATACCAGATAAAAATGGTGGTTCAAAGGATATATATAATACTTTAGTAGAATGGTTTGGTAACTATGAGAATGGAGAAGAAGTATTAAAATCTAATGGTGGTAAATATCCTATTTCTCCTAATGATAAAGAACATAAGGAAATTAAGAAATTAAAAATATATACAGACTATAAAAATACTGGTCATATGATTAATAATAGCAATGTTGAAAAAGGTGGAATATACAAAATAGATGTATTTAAATCAAAAAATAGGGAAGATAATAAATTATATTTTGCGGCTTATGATATATTAGAAATAAAGAAAATTAATACTATGAGAGAAACTGGAATAATAGATGGGAAGTTTAATATTAAAATTTATTTTGGAAGAGGAGATAATTATAAATTTTTAACTTATTATGATCTTATTAATAATTATAATTTATATGTATCGTTGAATAAAAATGATTTAGTTAAAGTAATAACTAATGATGATAGAGAATCAATTGCTTATGTCGTTGGGTTTACAAGTGGAATGTTTGAAGTCAAAAGTAAGATTGGCGATGGGTATGATATTATATCTAATAAGTTTAATCCTAATAATATATTTGGTAAACAACGTTCACAGTTTTATATTACTGTTTCTACTATAAAAGAAATTAAAAAATTATCTATTAGTGTATTAGGTGAAATAAGTGGGCTATAGACAAGTTATTGTTAAAAAGAGTGATAAGATGCATTTTAAAGATAATCAATTGATAATTGAAAAAGAAAATGCATCTTCTAAAATACCACTTGAGGATATTAGTTATGTTTTAATAGAGGATTCTACTACTGTATTAACTACTAGACTTTTGGCAGAGTTCGGGAAAAATGCTATTGCACTAATAATATGTGATGAAACTTTTGAACCAACTTCTATAATGTATCCATATAATTACCATTTTAAACAGTTAGAAGTTTTTTCACGTCAATTAGAGATAACGGAAGATGTTAAAAATGAATTTTGGAATCAAATAGTAAAAAGAAAAATAGAAAATAGCGTTATAGTATTGGAAATGACCTCAAAAGAGGAGTTTCCAATATTTAAATTAAATGAATATATTAATGAAGTTGTTGATGGAGATATAAAAAATAGGGAAGGACTAGCTGCAAAGATTTATTTTAGAAGTATTTTTGGCAGTGATTTTATTAGATTTTATGATGATAAAATAAATGCTGCATTAAATTATGGCTATACAATAATTGCAAGTGCTATTATCAGAAATTTGGCTGTATTTGGATTAAATACATATCTAGGGATTCATCATAATTCTAAGATAAATAATTTTAATTTGGCATATGATTTTTTGGAACCATATAGAAGTATTGTTGATAAATATGTATTTGATAATCAAGATGAAATAGTATTTCCATTATCTTTTGAATTTAGAAAAAAGTTAATTAATTTATTGAATAAAGAAGTGTTGCATAATAATAAAAAATATACTGTTGAGTATAGTATAAGTTTATTGATTAAAAGCTATATTAAGTCTTTTTCGACTGGTGAAATAATATTAGATTTACCAATGATTATGTATGAATAGATTTATGAGAATTATTGTGATGTTTGATTTACCAGTTGTAACGGAAAAAGAGAGAAAAATAGCTACTAAATTTAGAAAATTTTTGTTAGATGATGGTTTTATAATGATGCAATTTTCTGTGTATTCTAGAATATGCAAAAATAATGATGATTTACAAAAACATATAAATAGATTGAAAATCAATGCTCCAAAGTCAGGAAATATTAGATTAATACAAGTTACAGAAAACCAGTATAATAATATGATAATGTTTGTTGGTACTAAAGAAACAGAGGAAGATATATCAATTGAAAATTTGTTAATCTTTGAATAAAATAAAAAACAGGCAAAAGCCTGTTTTTATAATCTTTAAGGTTAGATTAAACCTAAGGCATTATGCCTTATTACAGAAACCTGTAAACTTTTAGTAATGTATATCCTTTTTCAAGGACAATTTAATTATACAATATTCTTAAAAATTAATCAACAAGTTTTAATGAAATTTCAAAAAATAAATTTTGTAAATCTTTGTCTTTACAAATTATATATTCACTTGTAATATTTTTAGGTTTTGATGGAACAAATTTTATTGAGGAACAATTTAATATTTTTCCTATTGAAACTGGATATTTATTGATAATTTCCTCTTTAATATTTACTATTTCATCATATTTTATAAGATTTTCATTTTCTTTATAAAAGTTTTCATAGTCAATTGTTTTATCATTTAATTTATTATATTCTCTTTTAATAATGTAATTTTTTATTGCAAGTTCAATATTTTTAAAGGGGATTAGGCTATTGTTCAATTTATATATATTAAACAAATTTAAATCAAGATATTCAAATATATTACTTGATGTTGTTAAGATAAAATGACAATTTTTATTGGATAATTTATTGATTTTTGTTAGTATTTCAATTATTTCATTTGGACTTAAGTATACATCAAAATTATCTATGATTATTATATTGTTTTTTTCTTTGTTTAGTTCTATTTCCCAAAAATATAATTGATATAGTAGTTTTCTTTTCATGGATTTTGTTATTTCTGTTTCATCTAACAATAAATCATCAATATAAATATTTGTAAATTTATCTATTATTGAATTAATATCAGGTACTTCTATTTGAAAGGATAAATTATTTTCATTATTTTTATTAACTTTTCTATCGAGTAATTTATTTACTTTATTATCTATTATGTCAAATATTTCGTTTGTATAATTAATCATTTTTTCTTCATTTATTTTTTCTATAACATCTTTATATATCATTTGTTTTAAAGTATTATTTTTTGTAAATTTAAATTCACTTAAAAAATCGTTATCTTCATCAATACTTATGACATTATAGTTTTTTGGCTCTATTTTATCTCCATTTATAAAAATATTTTTATTTTTACCATTAAGTCCATTTTTTAGTTTATTAATTACTTCTGATTTAAAAGTAGTGTTTTTTCCCATAAATATAATATTTTTATTTAAATTGAGTAATATTTCGCTTGTTTCTTCAATTTTTAGCAATATTTCCAATTTATTCACCATCCTTATAATAAAATTATATCAAAAATATTATGAAAAATCTATTCAAATTTATTCTTGCAATCTATTAAGAAAATTGATATAATTAATTTGAGGTTACAGGACCCTGTGAATTTTTAGTAATGTATAACCTATCCAATCTTCTGGAGCAGATTCGGGATGTTACAGGACCCTGTGAATTTTTAGTAATGTATAACTCTGGATATGTTAAAAAAGAAGATTATACTGTTACAGGACCCTGTGAATTTTTAGTAATGTATAACGTAGCACCAGTTATATTAGCCTCATAGCCTGTTACAGGACCCTGTGAATTTTTAGTAATGTATAACCTAATGTAAATAATATCGTAGTTAATTTTTGTTACAGGACCCTGTGAATTTTTAGTAATGTACAACAATAACACAAAAACAGTGAATTCACAAAAATCTACGAACAAAAAAGAAGTCAAGTACGGGTAAAATCCCGCAGTCAACTTCTGTTGTGAATAATATATCATAATAAGACAATAATGTCAAACTAATTTTAAATAAGTCTATTATTTTATCTAATTATTTGCTATAATTAGATAAAATAGGTGAGGCGAGTATAATGATAACATTGATAAAGATTAGTACTTATTTGGCTAATTTATTTATTAAATTAATGTTGCAACTTTTGTTATTACCAATTAAGATTTTAAAAAGTTTGCTTTAAACATATAAAAATATAGTAAGTAATAAAATTACAAAAAAACATTTTACATCTATTAGACAAATACTTGACATATTTTGTAGATTTGGTAAAATATAATTATAGGTGATAAAATGAGTACTGTAGAAAAAATTAATTTAATTTTAAAGAAAACTAATATATCTAAAGTTAATTTGGCTAAATATTTAGGTGTATCTAGACAAATGGTATATAATTATCTTGATGGTGAAAATCTATCAAAGATGCCAGTAGAAAAAAGTCAATTACTATTTAAATTACTAGAGGTAAAAAGTAGCGAAGAAATAGATCAAAAAGAATTAACTCCAGAATATTTGCAAAGTGTTTCCAATAAGATTTTTGTTAGTAAAAAAGCTACTACTAAAAAAGATGAAATTATAGAATTATCTGGATTAAAAAGTGAAGAACAAACAATTATAAGTGATATTGTATTCCTATTAAAAGAAATGCTTAATGAGGATAAGACTAAAGATAGTTTGATGATATTAACGTATCTATATCATTTTTTACAGGCAATGGGTAATACTAAAGAATTAAGATATATGCTTGGTTATGTATCAAAAGCTGCTGGTTATACTAAGCCAAATGTATTTGAATTTGATGAAGAACAACAATTTACTTTTGAGTGTATTATGTATTCTGCTATGACACTATATACTAATGGTGGTGCTTCTAAATCTAAATTAGTTGAATCTCATAAGAGATGGGAATTAGAATTAGAAAGAAAAAATGAAGAAAAAATGAGTAGAACTCAGGAATTAAATACTGCTAAAGTCCAAGCTTTGAAAGAATTAGGATATACTGAAATTAATGAAAAGAATGCTAGTGAAGTATTTGATAAGATAGCAGAAATTCAATCTAGATATGTTTAATTTGAGTAAGCTATATTGATAGAGAAGGGGAGAGGTACCCTTTTTTCTATTTATTATTTTTTTGATATATATTAATTATTATTAAAAAAATATTATAAGATAATTAAAATATAGATAATTATAATAGATAAGTTAATATTATTTTACTGAATCAATTCAACCAGTTAGGAAAAATTTTGTATAAAAAATTTTATTTGAGATAATTTAATTATATTGATTAATTATAATTTTATTATTAGTTATGTCTTAAAAAAATTTGCAACTCCCCTATCTATTTTTTTATTTTTTTCGTAGGTGAGTAGTAGAAGGTAGTCATTGTTATTTTAATTTTTTGAAGTTATATTCATAATAATGAAATAATATAGTTATTTTAGTAATAATCTTTGATAAAGATAGTATCATATTTATAATAAATAAATTTATGTAATATTAATCATAATTTTTATTTAATTTGAAAATAATATTTAATAATAAAATGATAAGAAAAGTTAAATTATAATAATGGTAAAAAATTAAATTATTTAAAAGTGATAGAGTTATTAACCTTATTATTAAAATATATACAACTTCCTATAATGTATATTATGTTAAGTTCTTATTTTTGAGAAAAATATTATAATAGATGATTACTTGTGTTATAAAAAACATTTTCTTTTATAGTATAATTTTATTTTAAATGTTTATACTATATTTTAGGAGGAAATGATATGAAAAAAAATAATAATAAGGATCAGACTATTAAGTGTGATGTTGAATCATGCAAATACAATAATACTGATAATTGTGAATGTGAATTAGATGAAATTAAAATTAGCTGTAATTGTGCTAATGATGATTGTACTTGTAGTGAGGAAACTATATGTGATAGTTTTGAAGAAAAAGAAGATACATCAGATGATGATTCCGAATATGAAGAAGAATCTGAAGAAATTGATGATGAATATACAGATGATTAAAATAGGGGACTTCTCCCCTATTTTTATTGATTCTTTAAGTTGTCAACTAAGTTTAAAAATTCGTTTTTGATATCCTCTAACCTACTCTCACTTTTAGCTTCAAATCTAGCAGTAATGTTAGGTCCAGTATTAGATGCTCTTACTAGGGCTGAACCGTCATCAAAGAATACTTTTACTCCATCTATATCTAATATATTGTAGTTTTTGTTTTTACAATATTCTTTAACTTTATTTACTATATTAAATTTAATGTTATCTTCTGTATGAATTTTGATTTCCGGTGTACTATAATACTTATTGATACCTTCTAACATTTCACTGACTGTTTTATCATTATTTGTTAATATTTCTATTAATCGTAATCCAGCATAGATTCCATCGTCGTAACCACCAAATCTGTCTCTGAAAAACACATGTCCTGATAGTTCACCACCGAATGGATAATTTCCTTCAACACTTTTAGCTTTAGTATAAGAATTTCCTGTTCTATAGAATTCTGCATTTACATTCATTTTTTCTAATTCTTCTTTTAAACATAGGGAACATTTTACATCAAAAAATGTTTTTTTTTCTACATTTGTATTAATTAATGATTTCCAAATAATAATCATATATTTATCTATATCAACCATGTTTCCTTTTTCATCGACTACCCCTACTCTATCTCCATCACCGTCAAACGCTATACCAACAGTTGCTTTTGTTTCTAATACTTTTGCTTCTAATTTTTTTAGATTTTCTTCTACAGCGGGATCTGGATGATGATTTGGAAAGTCTGAATCAGATGTGTTAAATAAGGGAACTAAATCTATTTTATCTTTAAAACTATTAAATATGTCATCAGCAACAATAGAGGTTGTTCCATTACCACAATCATATACTACTTTAATTTTATTATCTCCCATATGAATTCCTGATGTAATCATTTTAATATAATCATCTTTAATGTTTACATTTTCAATATTACCTATTTTATCACTAGTTATAAAATTATTATTAACAATGATATCATATAATTCTCTTACTTGTTCTCCATAGGCATTGTGTATTCCGTTATAAGAGAATTTAAATCCATTATCATCTTTTGGATTATGAGATGCAGTAATCATCATACCACATTTAATATTTAGTAAATCCCATGAATAATAGTACATTGGTGTTGTAACAAGTCCTAGTCTAACAACATCTATACCGCATTCTGTTATTCCTTTTATTACATTTTTTTCTATAATGGGAGAACTTTTCCTGTTGTCATATCCTATTATAGTTTTATTTAGGCCAAAACTTGCTAATTTTGTACCAAATGCTTTACCTATAAGATAAGATACTTCTTCATTAATATCAACTCCATATACCCCTCTAATATCGTATTCACGAAACATAAATTTATTAACCATAGTTTATCTACCTTCCTTATAGTTTGATTATAGCAAAAAAGAGAGTTTAATACAAGTATATTAACATTCTCTTTACATTATATTAATAATTTATTTATTTGATTATTCGCCAGATATAATATAGGTCTGGGCGGTCGTTCTAATACTATTATTTTTAATATTAATTAGTGTTATTTTTTAAGTTGTCTATTTCTTGTTTGAGAGCTTTTATCATTTTTTCTAACATAATAATTTCATTTATATTAGAATTATTTTGATTATTTATATTATTATTATCCATCCCTCGTTCTGCCATTACTTGCTTATAAAAAGCATTAGTTGATATAACTTGAGCTACTAACATTAACCAATTACCTAGGGCATTTTGTTCATTAGCAGTCATATCATCGATAAGTAAGTATCCTACAACAACAGCACTGAAAGAGAAGGCTTTGGGAGAAATGTTTGGTATTAAATTCATACATATCCCTCCCCTTATATTTTATTAAAATATTATATAATATATTAATATTATTTATGTCCTCTGGGGTGGTATAATTCATAGTTTTCTTTCAAAACTTCATTAGAAACATTTGTATATATTTGAGTTGTAGATAAATTACTGTGTCCTAACATTACTTGAATACTTCTTAAATCTGCTCCATTATTAAGAAGATGAGTGGCAAAACTATGCCTAAGCATATGGGGAGTGATATTTTTATTTATTCCTTTTTCTTCTGCTATTTCTTTTAATATTATAAAAAAACCTTGTCTAGTAATACCTTTACCATGATTATTTAAAAATATTTTATCACAGAGACATCTTTTCTTTAAACTATCTCTGTAATCATCAATATAAATTTTTAGATATTTTAAGGCTATTTCTCCTAGGGGAACAATTCTTTCTTTATTTCCTTTACCAAAACATCTTACGTAACCTTCATCCAAATTTACATTATTTAATTCTAAATTGACAAGTTCACTTACTCTTAGTCCTGTAGCGTACATTACTTCTAACATAGCTTTATTTCTATAATCAAAAGCAGTTTCTAATTTAATATTAAGAAGATTTTCTACTTCTTCTATAGTTAGAATATTTGGCAATTTTTTATAGAATCTAGGAGTATCTATATCTATAGATACATCATTAATTTCGTACATAGATGTTAGATATCTATGAAAGGTTTTAATTGAAGATATTTTTCTTACTACACTATAAATACTATATTTATTATTATCTAAAGATTTTAAATAATTATAAATATCTTCTTTTTTAATTTTCTTAATACTGTTAATTTTGCTTTTTTCCATATATTCTAGATACTTATAGATATCTAATAAGTATGAATCTACACTATTATCAGAAAGATGTTTATTAGTAAGTAAATATAATTTATATTTTTTTAATATATCAATGTAATCGTTATTTAAAGAGAAACATTCTACTTCTACCATATTATTCACCTTCTAAACTATATTAATTATAAAAGAAAAAACTTCATTTGTAAATGAGGTTTTTAATTAAAAAATTTATTAATGTCTATATATTTATAATAAGTATTGTCTTTAAAAAGAAATAAATTTGTATTATGTTTTGTATTATTATTCTTATTAAAGATAGTTTTGCTATTAAAAATAGTTTTGTTAAAATTAATATAATAATTAGTATTTTTTAAATTACAATTATTTATATTTACTCCATCAAAACATTTATCAGCCATGTTGATACCTTCTAGATTAGCGTAGCTTAAGTTTTTGTTATAAACTTTATTAGGATCAATATTGGCATTGGTATTTTTTAAATTGCAGCCAATTATATTAACTCCATCAAATAGTTTATCTTTCATATTTAATCCTTCTAGATTTGCAAAACACAAGCTTTTGTTTTTTACTTTTTGAGGATCTATGTTAGCGTGTGTTCCTTTTAAGTTACATTCAATGATAATTACATCATCAAAACTTTTTCCTTGCATATTAACATTTTCTAATGAAGTAGATGATAAATCTTTACAATATACTTTTGTTGGATTTATATTGCAATTGGTATTAGATAAATTAGTATTGGATAAATCTTTATTATTAAAGTTTATTCTACTTAGATCTAATTTTCTTAAAACTCTATTTGGTAAGACTATTCTTTTTCCTTCAAATATTAATTCTTCTAAGATATTATCTTCTATATTTATATTTTCATTGCTAGAAACTGCTTTAATTAATTCGAATCTTTTAAGTTCTTTTGCTTCTTTATTCATACCAAAACTCCATAATAATTTTATCTATTATTTGTTAATTTTTTTGATTTAGGTTGATTGGTTACTACTTTAAATAGTGATGGCTTTTCTGATACTGAGTAATATATAGTGGTAATTTTTTCTTGCTTTGCAGTTTCAATGTTATATTCATAGCGATTATTATCTCTTTTATATAAATCTTCAGCGGGTACAATTGCTGACTTTTCATTGAATATTTTTAAATCCTTTTCATATTTTTCTTTTATATTTGCAATATTTAGATTATTTTCTTCTAGAGATTTTATTTTTTTATTATATTTACTTTTAGTTAAAAGACTAAAAATGGTTGTAGTTGTGATACCTAATATAGTTCCAGAACAAATTGAATATATTATAGGTATTATAGCACTATAACTATTAATATTTATTGAGATTAAACTAATCAAAATACTACTGATTATAGCAGATAGTTGTATTTTATTTTTTCTTTCTTTTTTTTCTTTCTTTTGTTTACTGTTATTTTCTTGAATTTCTTTATTGCAAGTTTCTATGAAGTTTTCTAATGTTAATATTTCGTTTGTATATGTTTTATAATCTTTGGGTTTATAGCCATTATTATCTGTAGATATACAAACTGTTCCTCCTTTAATTATATATTTATCGTTCATAATACCAATTCCTTTCTTCTTTTTTTACAATACATAACTATATTTTATTTTATGACAATTCGTTTGATTAATTAAAATTATATAATTTTCCCTTAACTGGTTGTTTATTATACAATAAAATAAACTGAAAGTCAACATATTTGCTATATGTTTTAACTTTCAGTTATTTTTTGTTTAGTGCTTAATTCTAGATTTATTTTTCGCTATTGTTGGTTTATAACTTATTTCTGTTTTTCTTATTTTGTATTCATAGTTATTTGCTATTTTATTATCTTTTTCATTCTTTTTTATTTTTTCTTTTATAATTGCTAGTTCTTTTTGACATTCTTCAGAAAGTTTGTTATATTGCTCGATAACACCATTGTTAAAATAGATACAGAAATTCTTTTTGGTACTTGATAAGGATTTTAGTATTAAAATAATAAAGCACATTATGGTACAAGTATTGCCTACTGAATAAAGATTAAATATTCCTAAAAATAAGACTAATATATTAGTAGCAGTACCAATTTTAAAAAATGTGAGCAAATTTTCTACAGTCTTTTTATATTTCCTTATTAATTTTTCATTTTCTAAATTTATTTTTTCTATATATTCTGAAATACAAGTAATAAAATAATTCATACTATCTATTTTTTCACTATCACTGGCATTAGAATTTTTTAATTCTAAGAAAGAGGTTTCTACATCAATAAACTCTTTTTCTAATTTTATCTTTTTTCCCATATTTCCTCCATTAATGCCTTGTATTATATATTAATATTGTTATAAAGTCAATATGGATATCTTTTTGCTTTAACTAACTTTTGATTAATAGTTTCTAAACTAGATTGTTTTAGGAGGGTAATGTTTGTTATATTATTATTTTCTTTCTTTTTTGTAGTTTCTAATTGGGAATTTTTGTATTCATTATAGATGATTTCTAATTTATCTTGTAATTGTTTTTCTTCTTTATTTATTAAGATATTGTATATTGGTAATGTTGGTATAGGAGAAATAATACCATTAATAATTAAAGAAGGAATTATATTAAAATTAAATAGTTTAATACTTATATATATTAAAGAAATATATATACTCATATTAGATACTCTTTTGAAAAAATAAATAATTCTTTTGTTTTCTTTGTTTATTTTAAATAAATTATCTCGTTTTTCATTATATTCTATAATACTCATACTACCACCACTAAAACATTTATATTATAGATAAAGTATATAATAATTGATAAATAATTGCAATAAATTTTATTTACTAAAGTTAAAATATATAGTAAAATTAGTATGGTGATTGATATGGAGGAGTTATTAGCAATAAAATTAAGACCACAGAAGTTATCTGATGTTATAGGTCAACAACACTTAATTGGAGATGGAAAGATACTTTCTAATATGATTAAACATAAAAAACTATTTTCAATGATATTATATGGACATCCTGGTATTGGAAAGACTTCTATTGCTAATGCTATGGTTAATGAATTAGGAGTAAGATATAGAAGTTTAAATGCTGTTATTAATAATAAAAAGGATTTTGACATGGTTGTGGAAGAAGCTAAAATGTATAATGGTATTGTTTTAATTATGGATGAAATTCATAGAATGAATAAAGATAAGCAAGATTTGTTACTTCCATATTTGGAAAGTGGGTTGATTACTTTGATAGGTATGACTACATCTAATCCATATCATTCTATAAATCCTGCTATTAGGAGTAGATGCCAAATATTTGAATTATATCCCTTAAGTGAAGAAGATGTTAGTACGGCTATTGATAAAGTAATTCTTTCTAATATACTTGAAAATATTAGTATTGATGATACTGCTAGAAAGTACTTGATTGGAACATCAGCTAATGATTTAAGATATGTATATAATCTTATTGAAATATCATATTACTCTACTAAAGATGGTAAGATTACATTGGATGTATTAAAAAATATAAATCCTAAGATAAATTATTTTATGGATAAAAATGGTGATGGCTATTATGATGTTATTTCTGCTTTTCAAAAGTCTATTCGTGGTAGTGATGTGAATGCAAGTCTTCATTATTTAGCAAGATTAATAGAGGCAGAAGACTTAGAAATAATATGTAGGAGATTATCTGTTATAGTATATGAGGATATAGGGCTTGCTAATCCAGCTATGGGACCTAAGGTTATGTCTGCTATAGCATCTGCAGAGAGATTGGGGTTTCCTGAAGCACGGATACCGCTTGCGGAAATAGTTATAGAACTTGCTTTATCTCCTAAGAGTAATTCGGCTGAAGTTGCTATTGATAGAGCTTTAGCGGACATTCACTCTAAAAATATTGGCAATGTTCCTAATCATATTAAAACAAATTCAAAAGATTATTTATATCCTCATAACTATAAAAATGACTATGTTAAACAACAATATTTACCAAATGAAATTAAAGATGCTAATTATTATATTCCTAAAGAAAATAAGAATGAGCAAATACTTAAAACTATTATGGAAAAATTAAAGAACATATAACTATTTTATATGTTCATTTTTTAATTCTTTTACTTTTTTAATATTTATAGTGCATTCATCAAAGTTTTCTTTGTTTATGTATACATTACAATTAAGTTTATATCCTTTTTTATTTTTGCTAGCATAGTATTCTAATTTATAATAGATTAATTCAAAATATTCTACTTTTTTGAAACGGTCAACATTTTTGTCATTTAGTAGTATGTTTAAAAAACTTAATATATTTGCTAATCCTTCGTTTGTAAAATTATCTTGTAATTCAAATATTTTATAGTAATATTCTAAAAAGAGATAATCATTATTTTGGATAGATATAATCATATTATCTAGGTTGTAATTATTAATATTATTTAATATACTAAATTTTAAAACTTCTAGTAATTGTATTTTATATCTATAATATAATGGTGATGATGCAATTTTATGTAAATCTTCTATACCTTTGGTATTTTTAACATCTTTTTCAAAATTATACTTACAAATATTATATCTTTCTTTATTGATTTTTTCTTCTTTTCTATTTTGATTTATTCTTTTAGTAGCGCTACTTGAATAATCTTTATCATGTAATTCTTTTTCAGCATTATCAAGTTTAGATATAACATTCATTTCTTTTAATTCTTCAAATATAATATTAAATTCATTTAGATTTGTTATGCTTTCTAATGTTGTTACAATAATATTTATATAGGGAAAATACATAAGTATTTGACTAAATCTAAAGTTTGGTCTTTCTAATTATTTATTAAATTATCACTATCTCCATCTTTAGCGCCATATCCTCTATCCATAATCATTTCTATCATTTTGTTATTTGTTATTTTATTAATACCGATAGATATTATATATGATGTTATAAATGATAAGATTAAGTTAAAATTATTAATAATAAATTCCACAAACACCACCCGCTTAGTTATTTATTATATCACGAATAACGTAATTAGCAAGTAATAATCCTGCGGTAGCTGGTACAAATATCATAGAGGGTATACTTCCTTGGAATTTTGGATTTTGTTCTTTTGAATATACTACTGGTATTTTATCTTTGATTTTATTATCAGCAATAAATTTTCTTATTTTTTTAGCAATTGGATCATAAGATGTCTTTCTAATGTCACATATTTCTAACAAAGTAGGATTTAATTTATTACCAGTTCCCATTGAAGAAATAATTTTAATTTTTCTTTTAGTGCATTCTATTATTAGTGCTTCTTTAGTAGTAATTGTGTCACAGGCATCGATTAAATAGTCTATTTTATTTTGGAATATTAAATTAATATTATTACTATCTATCTTTTCTTCTATTATGGTGATATTACAATTAGGATTTATAGATTTAATTCTTTTTTTCATTTCTTGTACTTTAGACTCTCCTATATTATTTTGATTTGTAATTATTTGCCTATTTAAATTAGATATATCTATTCTATCATAATCTACTATTATTACATTATCTACTCCACTTCTAACTATGGCTTCTGTAGCAAAGCCACCTACTCCACCTAGTCCTACTATACAAACAGTCTTATTTTTAATTTTATTTAAATTTTCTTCACCTATTAGTTTTATAATTCTTTCATACATAATAACATCTCCTAACAAAATTATAACTTAATATAAGAAAAAAGCAAGTATTATACTTACTTTTATAAATCAAATATATTCCCAAGTAGCCGTTTTTTTAAAGATAAAACCACACGCGTATATCACACGGTGGTAAGCCTCTAATATATTACTTAGGATCCTTGTTTTTGCTCAAGTATTCAACACATAATATATTTTAGCTCCCTTATATATCTTTAGTTGGTTTTATACAATTGATCTCGAACTACTCAGGTACTTTAATTATATCATATTTTTTTAAACTATCTACAAAATTAACTAATGAGAAATTTTATATTCTTTTTTTGGTTAGTATTAAAGCATCTTTATCAATGTAATCTCCAAATTTATTATTAGATTCACAAAATGGATCAGAGAAATTTATAATGCTATTGTTAGAATTAGAAAGGAAATTATTTCTAAAATTATAATTGTATAATTCTTCTTTAGCTTCTATATTTTCTTCTGCTAGGTAATTATATAGATACAATAGCCCTACTACTCCATTTTTTGAAATATTACTATTTATATCTTTTAATATTTTATTTACTATTTCTGATTGATTATGAGTTTCTTTAAAACATTTTGAAAGAATATTTGAAAAATATATGAAATCATATTCACTATTTAGATATAAATATAAATTTCTAATATCGCAGTTAATGAATTCTGGTTCAAAGTCTTTTAATAGTTCTTTTAATTTATTATAATTTTCTTCTTTTAAGTAAGGATTAATGCTAATAATTACTTCTTTAGAATAATAATTATTTCTACAAAAGCTTGAATTTTTAATTTTTCTACCACTATAATTTTTAAATATTATATCCCAATATTTTCTGATTTCTAAAGGTAAATTAAATCTTATCTTTTGGTATGTTTCTAAATTGAAAAAGTTATTTTTGAAATCAATTTTGGCAATGTAGAAGAAGTCTATAAATTCATCTCTGGTTAAAGATATAATTGCAGCTTTTTTTAATTCAAAGAAGTAATATGATAGGATATTTATATCAAATGTGGTAATATTAGCATTACTTTTTAGTAAAAAGTCAAATACTTGATCTCCACTTGCTTGAGGTAATAGAATTCTTTTATTACTTAAATCAATGTTATTCATAATACCAGTAACATTTTCATTAGTAAATAAATATATTGGATGATATCCTCGGAGATATAATTCGTTATTCATTCCATTGCTAATTAAATCTAAAGTTTTAATACTATCTTGGATTGGATTAATTGCTTTCATTTAAAGACCTAACTTTCTTTTTTATATCTTTTTTACTTTCTATATATTCATAATTGTTAGGATTTATTACTGTTTCTTTGGAAATGATTATTTTACCACTAGAAATATTACCCGAAGAAATATTATTTAGGATAGAACTTAAAGTATTTATAACTATTGCTCTTATTCCTCTAGCACCTAGATTATATTCAATAACTTTATTTGCAATTTCTTCATATGTACTTTCATCGATAATTAATTCTATTTCTTCTTTTTCTATTATAGTTTTTAGACTTTCTAAAATTCCATTTTTGTTTTTTAATATATTAATTATATCTTCTTTGGTTAGATTATTAAGTTCAATAATAATTGGAAGTCTACCAACTAATTCTGGAATAAATCCATAGTTTTCAATATCGTTGGGAGTTATTTTTGCAATAGTTTTATTACTAATATCATTATTAAAACCTAATGATTTGTTTTCTTTTTTTCTAATTCCATCAAAGGCTCCAGCACATATGAACGTAATGTTTTTAGTAGAAATATTTAGTTGAGAATCTGAACTTTCACTTTTGATGTAATATTCTCCACCTTCTAACATTGTAAGAAGTTCTTGTTGGACACTTTCTGTAGAAATTTGTCCACCTTTATTAGCAGATATTTTATCTATTTCATCTATAAATACTATGGAATTATTTATTCTATTTATATCTCCTTGGCATTTTACTATTAGACCTGATAATATATCAGTTACACTGTTACCTACATATCCTGTTTGACTTAGATTATTAGCACTTGTAAAATATACATCTTTATTTAATTGCTTGGCAAGAGTTCTAATCATAAATGTTTTTCCTACTCCAGAATTACCTATTAATAATATGTTTAGTTTATTATCTTCGAAAGCATCTATACTTTTTAATTTATCGTTTGTTAATATGGTTGTTACTAATTTATCTATAGCATTATCTTGACCTATTACTTTTTCTTTTATTTTTGAAGATAATTCTGTGGCATTCAAGTCTTTTTGTTCTTCTTGTTTTTCTTCAATATCAGTATTTGGAATTGATAGTTTTATACCTTCAAAATCTTGATCTCCAGTAATAATTTCATCTTTATTATTAAACCCATACAGAAAGAATCCTTCTTTTTCAGTATAAAGTATTTTAAACAATAAATCATTTATGTAATTAAAATATTCATTTTTTGCATCATCTGGATTACTTAGATTATATATATTCATTATGTCTTTAATGCTTGTTCTAAGGGCATAGGCATCTCCTAATTTTCCACATATTAAATGATTATAATAAGTATTTTTACTATCAACTATAGCTAGTTCATTATTTACTTTTTCGCAATATACACACTTGATTGGTTTATATAGTATTTGGTCATATAAACCATCTACTGTTGTTCTTCTAAAGATTATAGCAGTCTCATTATATAATTCACTATCTTTCATAATATCCCCCTGTTAATAATTATTTTTCTATTTTAATTCCTAATTCTTTTAATTGCTTATCATCTACTATATTAGGTGCTTCACTCATAAGGTCTGAAGCTGTAGCAGTTTTTGGAAATGCTATTACATCTCTTATGTTATCTGTTTTAGAAAGTAGCATTGTTAATCTATCTAGACCGCAGGCAAATCCTCCGTGAGGTGGAGTTCCATATTTGAATGCATCTATAAAGAAACCAAATTTTTCGTATGCTTCTTCATCAGAAAAACCTAATGCTTCAAACATAATTTTTTGGGTTTTAGCATCATGGATTCTAATAGAACCACCTCCTGCTTCGTAACCATTTATTACAATATCGTATGCTTTAGCATAGCAATTTGCTTTATCTGTTAATAGTTTATTTATATCTTCATCTTTTGGTGCAGTAAATGGATGGTGGCATGCTAAAAATCTTCCTTCTAGTTCACTGTATTCAAATACTGGGAAATCTGTAACAAATAATAGTTTATAATCATCATTATCTATTAAGTTTAAATCATTACCTAATTTACATCTTAGAGCTCCTAGTGATGTTTTGACTATGTTCTTTTTACCACATACTATTAATACTAAGTCATTATTTTCTAGTTTTAATGCACTAGTTAAATTATTTAATTCTTCTTCGGATAAAGCTTTAGCAATACTACCAGTAATAGATTCTTCTATTTTTAAGTAAGCAAGTCCACTAGCTTTATAAGTTTTAACATAATCAGTTAATTTGTCTAGATCTTTTCTTGAATAATTTGAGGCATTATTTTTTACTACTAAGCAATTGATTATGCCATTATCTTCTAATACACTTTTAAAGAATGGTATGGTAGTATTTTCGAATATTTTAGTGATATCATTAATTTTCATATCAAATCTTAAATCTGGTTTATCAGAACCATAATAATTAATTGCATCATTGTATTTCATTCTCATTAATGGTAATTTGATATCAATATTTTTAACATCCTTAAATACTTTTTGTATCATTTGTTCTAATGTAGTCATGACATCATTTTCATCTACAAAACTCATTTCTACGTCTATTTGAGTAAACTCCGGTTGTCTATCTGCTCTTAAATCTTCATCTCTAAAGCATTTAGCAATTTGGTAATATTTTTCCATGCCTCCTATCATTAATAATTGTTTAAATAATTGTGGCGATTGAGGTAGGGCATAGAATTTTCCAATGTTTACTCTACTTGGTACTAAATAATCTCTAGCACCTTCTGGAGTTGATTTACATAATACTGGTGTTTCTACTTCTATAAAACCATTGTTAGATAGAAATTCTCTTACTGATTTCATTATATTACTTCTAATGATAAGATTATTTTTTAATTGTGGTCTTCTTAGATCTAAATATCTATATTTTAATCTAGTATCTTCTAAGGCTGTAGTGTTATCAGATATTTCAAATGGTAAATCTATTGAATTATTTAATATTTCTATTTCTTCTACTTCTATTTCTATATCTCCGGTAGGTATGTTTTTATTTTTGTTTTCTCTTTCTTTTACAATACCTATAGTACGTATAACTGCTTCATTCTTTAGTTCTATAGCCTTACTATAAGAGCTGTTATCTGGCTTTACTATTAGTTGGATAATACCACTTCTATCTCTTAAGTCTATAAATATTACTCCACCTAAGTCTCTTTTTTTATTGACCCATCCATATAATTCTACTTTCTCATTTAAATTATTTAAATTTATACTATTATTTTCTATTTTTTTCATTATTATCATTCCTTTCTAAATAAAAAGTACACAAAAAATATAAATTAGGGACGATTACTAACCGCGGTACCACCCTATTTCACTTTTGTGCACTTTAAAATTATATCGTAATTAACGTTTTCTAATTAAAAATTGTTTGTCACTTAACAATATAGAAAAATAATATAGATTTATTATATTATTATTTAATATAGTTGTCAATTAGTTATAAAAAAATTTAAATAAAATTTTTAAAAAAGTTAATAATATTAATGATAATATTTATATTATATAAAAATTTAAAAAAAATATACTAAATTAAAATGGTAACTATTGCATGGGAATAATTATTAATTATAATACTTTTTTTAGTGTTGATACTAATAATGTAGTCTGTTATATTTAAAGGAGATGATTCTAGATGTTTTTTAAGCCTAAAAAACAAAGATTACTATTACTTCTTCTAACAATTTTTATAGTTCCAATACAAACTTTTGCATATTCAGATTACATTTTAGCAGGTGGAGAAAATATTGGTATAGAATTAAAATCTAATGGTATTATGATAGTTGGTACTTATGAAGTAAATGGTGAAAGTCCTGCCTCTACAGCATCATTGAAAATAGGAGATAAAATTATTTCTGTTAATAATACCGATGTAGATACAATTGAGGATATGCTTGATGTAATAAATAATTCTAATAATATCACATCTATTGAGATTGGTTATATGAGGTCAGATACAAAATATACAACAACTTTACCATTGATTAAAGATAATGATGTTTACAAGACAGGATTATACGTTAAAGATAGCATAAATGGTGTTGGTACTCTTACATTCATCGATCCAAATACTAAAATTTTTGGTGCACTAGGACATGAGATAATAGAAAAATCAACTGGTAGAAAGTTAGAAATGAAAGATGGTAAAATATATTCTTCTACTGTTACTGGAATAAATCCTTCAACCGATGGTACACCTGGAGAAAAAAACGCAAGATATAATACTGATAATATTTATGGTAAGGTAGAAGAAAATACATCATCAGGAATATTTGGTAAATATACAACAACTTTACCTGATACAAAACTATATAAAGTGGCCTCTAATGATGAAATTCATACTGGTAGTGCTTCTATATTAACTGTAATACAAAATGATGATATAGAAGAATTTAACATTGAAATATTGAAAGTTTCTAGTGAAGAGCAAAGTACTAAAAATATATTATTCTCTATTACTGATAATAAATTATTAGAAAAGACTGGCGGTATAGTTCAAGGAATGAGTGGTAGTCCAATTATACAAGATGATAAAATTATAGGTGCAGTTACTCATGTTGTAGTTGATGATTGTACTAAAGGATATGGAATATTTATAACTAATATGTTAGAAGAAGCAGAAAATTAAAGAGAGTTCTCCCTCTCTTTTAATTATTAACTATTGCTAGCTTTCTTTAATTCTTTCTTCTTTTTTCTAGATAATGGTTTTTGGCTTGGATTTTTAACTTTAGGATTATTTTTATAGGGATTAATTGCTCTTACTTTTTTTGATTTTACTGATGTTTCTTCTTTTTTAGTGTTATGAGTACTATTATATATAATACTTTGAACTTCTGTAAAATAATTATTAGCGTATTCTTTATTATCTTTTAATAAGGATAAACATTTTATAACAGAATTATTAGAGATTTTATTTGCTTTTATAAAGCATTCTTTACTGTAGTAATAATCATTGCTATTAATATTAATAATACTTGTATCTTTAACATCTTTTAAAACAATATCTAGACCATATAATGTCATAATACCATCTTTATAAATACCTAAAATAGGAAGTTTAATATCATCAGTAATTTGAATATATTTATATAATCTATTGGTATCTGATAAAGTTAGTTTATAGAAACCTTCTTCTAATTCATCTGCTATAGGAATATGCTCTTCTTCAATATCATCATATAGTGGTTCTAAAGTTTTTATATAATGATAATTTTTAACGGATTTATTGATTAATTCTTCTACAATAGATCTATATAATTTTTGACCATTTGGTGTACTTCTTAATTTATTTAGTTCATTAATAATTTCTTTTATATTTACTTCTTTAACTATATTACAACATGGTTCTAGATGATAATTAAAATATTCTCCTTTAGGTAATATTTCTGTTACTACTATATTATCATCAACATAATCAATTACTCTTCTATCTCTTATGACAGGAACTTTAGAAGTTTGTTTTAGATTAATCCAACTTACCATTTCTTCGATATAGCCATTTTCTTTTAAAGTGCCATATATTTTTACTACTTCCTTATTTTCTTTATCTTCTATAGTTATGGTTGTATGATTAATTTTACCATCACTGATAGAAATTTCATAATATTTACTCATATAAAAATCCCCCACTTGTAATTTATATATTAGCATATATTGAATACTTATGTCAATTAAATTAATTAGAAGTATTTCTGTAAAAAAATATACATATTAGGTGGTAATATGTATATTAAATTTATTTATATATTTATATTAATAGTATTATTATCAAATTTATAATTTAATGGGTAGATAATAGTTTTTTCATTAATTAAATCTCTTTGTTTTATATCAATTATTCTTTCAATAGTAGGACTAGTATTAATAGTAACTATTTTAGATTTTACTTCTTTAATAAATTTTGAAGCATTTTCATTTGAATTAGTAAATATAGAAGTTGCATATTTACTTCCATTATAGTTTATTTGTCCAATTGCTTCATCAATGTCATCAACTATTATGGAGTTAGGATAATCTAATTTAGTATTATTATTTATGTATAATTGTATATTTAAACCAGTATCTATTATTTTATTTATAAATTCTATATGCTTTGTATCTTCTATGTATAAATCAAAATTTTCATAACCACTTATAATTGTTTTGTTTTTAGATTTGTTTAAGATTAATCTTTGAAGATTATGATTACCAATACAAATAACTAAATCGATATTAGCGTAGTTAGATAATACTTCATCATAGTTTTCTGATATATATATTTGTACTAAATATTTTGATATATTAAATTGCTCTAAAACACTTTGAACTATTTGGATTAGCAATTGATTTGTTCCATACATGTATCCATCATTAGATAATATTGTAGTATTACCTGCCATTATATTTCTTAAAATCATTTCTATTATTACATATGTATTACCGTCATTTATAACAACAACATTTCCACAATCCATTATTTGGGTGCCATAAATTATTTGCTTCTTATCATCTTTTTGTGATAATGTTACATTTCCATAGTATAAAGTTTCTTGTTCTAAGTTATTAAATATATTATTAATAATATTGAAATCTATTGTGAAACCAAAGTTATTACTTTTATCTATTTTATTTGCTTCTATTATTGTTTCTTTATTATTTGAAATAGCTATTTTAATTTGATTTATAATAGGAATTATGTTATTATTTAAGTTATTTTTATCAACTGTTAATGCATCTGCTATTATTTTATTAATATTATTATCTAGCATGACCGACACCTCTTTCTATATCTATTTCATCAGCTAAGTTAATAGCTTTATAGTATATTTCTTGCTGTTTATTATTTAGATTAGATATATCTATTTCTTTGTGAATGCCTATTTGCTCTAAGGCTAATCTTATTTGCATTATTACTATATTTTCTATATCCATTTTTTGTTCTTCATTATCTATTTTGGTATTGAATAATAAATCTGCAATATAAACTTTATCATCTTCTTCTTCATAAATAATTGCAAAATTAGGATTCATTATTATTTTAGTAGTTTCTGGATTTAGATAATATTCTTTGGCTATTTCTGTAACCATATGTTCTTTACCTTCAAATTCTTTACTTGTTATATCCAAATCATTAGGATTTTCTTTAGTAATTAATTCTAATTTCTTTAAAGTAAGTAGTGATTTTTCGGTAAAATTGGAATCTGTATATTCTATGTAAGAATCACTATGTACTGGAAGTGTTTTTCCTTCATAATCTTTTCTGCCTTCTTTTTCTTCTAAAATATATTGGGTATTGGAGTCTTTTATATAAAGACCAGTTTTATATGATTCTTCTAATTTTACAGGTTCATTAAATTTATGTGGTCTTGATAATATACCTTCATCTAATTTTAATGTAACGTATGATCCTTTTATATTACTCCAGCCTAGTCCTGTTGTTATTTTACTAAGTTTTAAGTTTTCATATTCTTCTTGAGTTATTTTACCACTTTCTAATAATTGTTTATATTTAGTTTCATCTACCTCTATTAGTTTTTTTGAAGCTATTTTATAAATATCTAATACATCATCAGTAAATTGATTTCTTATACCATCATCTTCATGCCCTTTAGGTATTCCATTATCCCACATTTTTTTGTCTGGCACTTCAATATTATCAAAACATAATACATTTTTATTTCTCCATACCCAACTTTGAGCGACTACTTCACCTTTATCATTTGTAACTATAAATACTCTACCATTTTTATCTACCATACTATGTTCCATGCATATTTCTGCTGTTTCACCTAATTTTTGGCAGCAATCTGTTTCAAATCCTATAGACATTGCTCTTGGGTCATCTAATCTTAACATTTCATAATAATAATTTCCTGTTGGAAGTTCAATTTTACTGTCTGATACAATTCTAGGTATACTTGAAAATGTTCTTTGTTTACCATAATTATATATTTGTTGTAATGTTTCAAATTGTTGTTGTGTATAATTCATAAGGGCTGCAGTTTGACTTACTTTCTCATTTCCTACATTTACTTTTGTATATTTGTTGTTATCTATATAACTCATTGCTAAATCTAATGTTAAATTGACATTTGAATATATTGCTTTTATTTCATTAAATCTTTGTTGTATAGTTGCTATTTTAGATAATTTTATATCACTTTTAATAATTTCATTAAAATTCTCTAAAAAGAATTCTCTAAAATCTGGATTATATTCTAAAGAAATATCTCCAAGGTAATAACTTAGTTTTTCTGGTGAAAGTATTGGAAAATCTCTTTGGCATTCTAAAATTTCTCTTACTATACTTGATATTTTAGGATAACTTTGAGCATTAAAAGTTAAAGTATAAGTTCCATCTTCATTTTGCTTATATATTTGTGAAAATATTGGCTTAGAAAAATCTATATTAATATTTTCATTTTGTAATTCTTTAATTAGATTATTTATATTAATAGTAATGGGAACTTTTTCGTTATTTTGAATATTCGCTTTTCGTATTGCTTCTATTACATCATCTAACCTTTTAACAACATGTTTATCATCTATTTTTCTAGGAATGCCTGTTAATAAATCCATTAATTTTTTATATCCTCTTTGGTCTTGATCAAAAGCACCGAATGAATATGCTAGTCTTAACATTGCTTCTCTTTTAACTGGCTCTTTTGAGTAAGTTTTAATTTTCATTAAATTACTCCAATTAGAACCTGATGCTAAAAATTTATCTGCTTCTTCAAGTTTAAGGGTTTCCATTACTACAAAGTCTGGAATAAATTTGCCTCCTGTTTTATCATACCAACTTTTCATTAAATCAACTTGATGAGTTTTTAACATTTTTGTTACTGTTTCAGCTCTATTAATTCCTAGCTTGATGGCTTTTTCTTCACCAAATACTTTAAAAAATTTAATCATATCTTGTTTTATGGGACTATTTATTAACAATGAGGTAGCTATTGCTTTGCCTTTTAAGAATGGTAACCAATCTTTATGTTTTTGTAAAACTTCAAAGGACATATTATAGTTATTGCTACTATTATAGAAATACTTTTTTAATTCTTCTTCAGCATCTTCGCTCAAAAATAACTCTGGATGTTTTTCTTTTAAGAAGTCTGGGGCTGAATTAGGTCCATATTTCATATTTTCTTCTTTTATATTCTTAACTATTAGATATTCTATTTTATCTTTTATTTCTTGGATGCTTAAATCTGTGGGTGCTTTTTCAAGTTCCAATATAAGATTGTTAAGTATTCTGCTTAAATACGCTCCGTATTCGGAACATATTTTTAAAAAGTTTTCATTGCCTAGTTTATTTAATAATTTATTTTTATCTTGACTATCATATAAACATTTATTAAAATTGTCCTGGAATGCTATATCTAATTTTTTATCTTTTAATAATGATACTAGTATTGGATATTTTCTTATATCTTTAAATTGTAATTCTCTTGAGTAAAATGCTTTTGTTAAATAATCTATTTCTTCTTTTGTTAAATCTTTTTGATTTGATAAATCAATAAATATTTCAGGATATTCTTTAACAAATTCATCTATATTAGATAAATATTGGTAATTAATATCTTCGTTTTGTATTTTTTTGTAAATTGCTTGCCTTAAAGACTTTTCAATTTCTTCAATAGATGAAATTTCATCATTAAAATTGTTTATTTTGATATTTTCTAATATGGTTCCATATTTAGCTAATAATATTAATAATGAAACACTATCAAATCTTCTTATATATTCAGAAATAAAGTCTGCTTCGGCATAAAAAGTATTATTAGAATCAGGATAAACTCTATCATTTATATTGGGGCGTATTTTTAATTTTATATTAGCCCTTATTGTATTTGCTAAGTTTTTATCTTTTAAATATTCTATATATTCTTTATGTGTATATAAAAAAGTTGGTGTTATTTTGTTACAATAAAATGCTTTTTTTAAATTTTCAGGAGCATCTTTGACGATGAATATTTCTGGGTGTTCTTCTCTGAATTTTCCTTCGATCCAATCGTAATTTGGATAATCAGCAAATACACTTCTTTGTTTCATTTCTTCTAAGAGATTAGCAAATTCATTTTTGAACTTTTCATATGGTAATTGTCCATTTTTAAAGTTCGGATATTCATCTTTATATCTAAGAAAATACACTATGGCATCAAATAACTTTGTCTCATCATTATTAGTTATAAGTCCTATTTCGAAATTTAATTTCTTTATATTTTCTATTCCAAATATATTAATTGCGTTATTTATTTTCGCATTTATATTTAATAATCCAGGATTTTCTATATAGAATTGTAATTGTTTTGAATTTAATCTTTTATATTCCAATGGATTTTCGGAGTTAAGAAGAACTTCATATATATTAAATAAAGCACTTTGTATTTCGTTTAGTTCATTTCCATTTAATATTAGTTTATTTAACTCAATATAAGATAAATATTCTTTTGTTCGTTTGTTTTCTATTATATTTTTAAATAGTTCTGGAAATGCTTCAATAAATTGATGTAATTTTTCATTTCCTAAAAAATCTTCTAATTTCTTTAGTTCTTCATCACTTATTAATTTTGATATCTGAATACTTTTAAGATTTTCTATATTTTCTATAATATCATCTAAAGTAATTTCTTTGCTTTCGTATTTTTGCTTTAAATTATCTGGCATATTTTCAATCATACTTCTCTCTCCTATTCTTTTATTAAATATATCATATTTATATAGTTTTATCAAGGATATATTAGAAGTATCGCCTTTAAATATAGTTAAATAATGGCGAATAATTAAATAGAAAAAAACATATTAATCAATAATATGCAATCTTTTCATTAAATATTTAGCATTTGTTGTTTTACATTTGCCTATTCTTATTTTATAATCAAATTTTATGTTATCTTTATCATATTCTTCAGTAAAATAATAATTTAATACATTCTTTTCATCACATAATTCAAAATCATGAGTAGTAATAAATAATATAACATTATCTTTATTTAATTTTTCAATTACTTTTGTTGCTCCTAGTATACGGTCGTTATAATTAGTACCTTTAAATATTTCATCTACTAGTACTATCATATTATTGTTTGTTTTTTGATATTCTATAGCATCTTTAATTCTTAGAAGTTCTCCATAGAAGGTTGATATTCCTAATTCTATATTATCTTGTACTCTCATTGAAGTAAATATTTTTAAATATGATGATGAAAACTTAGTAGCACAGGTATAAGTTCCTGCATTTGCTAATATTAAATTGATACCTATAGTTCTTAAAAATGATGTTTTTCCACTCATATTAGAACCAGTAATTATAAAAACACCCGAATTATTTTTGAAATCATTAGCAATACATTTATCTTCTTCTAATAAAGGATGTTTTATATTTTCAAATTCTAATGATATATTATCACATCTATTAGGAATACAAACATTATTTTTTAGTATTGCTATATTTGATAAACTTATAATCATTTCTAGATAACTTAAATCTTTAATACTTTTATAAAGGGATGTTTTATCTTTTTCTAATATTTGATAATATTTATATAATATATAAGGATCTATAGTAAATATTCCATTGAAGATAAAATTTGCTATAAAGTTTTCTTTAAGTCTAGCAAAGCCTGCCATAGAATCTAAACTTTTAATTATTTTTAAACTATCAGATGAGTTATTTTTTATTTTATTTAGAACAGGATTATCTATTTTGTTAGAACTTAAATATTCTAAAATATTAGTTAATTTAATAGCACTATCAGAGATGATACTGATATTTTTTAATTCATTTTTATAATATAGTCCATATATATATGAAAAACAATATTTTATAATTACTATAGAGATAAAAATTGTTAGCCATTTATTATTTAAAAGACTTAATAATAAAGTAAATAAAGATATGATATTTCCTAAGATTGTTATACTTTTAAAAAAGTCATTTCTTATTTTTTCTTTTAAACATTTAATATTATTATTTAGGGAAACATCTTCATCAAGATATGACAACAATGTAAGAAAATTAAAGATAAAATCTGGGTTATCTTTTAATTGTTTAATTAAATTTTGTCTTTGTAATAATTCTTCATTATCTAATTTTTGGTTATTTAAAGCATTATAAAGATTATTCTTACCTTCTATAGTAACGGCGCTATTAAGGTATTGGTATAGTGAATGATTACCTATAATATCTAAATCTTGTAGGTAAAGATTTTTATCATTGATGAAATTACTACCATTATCTTTGAATGTATCCCATTTATTTTTAATTCTTTTATCGTATGTATCTAATACTTTTAGATATCTTTCGTAATAGTCTACTTTTTTGGTATATTTATTTGATATAAATACTAGTACTACAAATAATATAATAAATATTAAGACTAAACTTATAAATATTTTACCTTTAAAACATAGTAGTGCTATTACTAGGATAAAGTCTATAAATCTTAAGAGTGATAGAATCCTTGCTTTATTTAGATTATCGTTATAGATATTATTTATTTCTTTAATTTTTTTTGTAATGTTTATCATAAAAAACTTCTCCTTATTTGTATTTTATATATTTTTTATAATTTTTAAATATATTTTTTTGTTTTGTATTTTTATTTATATATATACTTTCCAAGTTAGGACAATTATCTAGAGCATTGTCTCCTACAAAAATAATTGATTTTGGAATGTATAATGATTTTAAATTAAGACATCCTATGAAAGATTGGTTTCCTATTTTTATGACTGTATAAGGTATTACAACTGTTTCTATATCACTATTTCCATAGAAGGCTGAATCTTCAATACTTAATACTGGTAAGTCGTCTATTAAGGCTGGAATGATAATATTTTTATCACTTCCATTATAAGTAATTATATTGATATGATCTGAGTATACATCATATACATAGTCATCATAATAATTGTTTTTACTTATTGGATATTTATAAATATTATCTAAATTATTATTGCTTTTTAGAAGTAATATAATAATAAAAATACTTGCTATAATGGTTACTGTAATTATTATCTTTTTAATCATAATAACTACCCTCCTAATTAATTATATAAATATTTTTAGAAAAAAGCAATATAAGTTGCAAATTATATAAACTTGTAGTAAGATTAACTTAGTAATAGAAGGTAGGTATATTATGAATATAGGCAATATTTTTAATAAAATTGGTAGTTATATAAATACAAAAAAAGAAGAAAATAGAATATATAATGAACTTGTAAATAATTCTTTAGTTTTTACTAATTTTTATAATCATACTAAGAATAATACTGTATGTAATGAAGGTAGATGTGAGGAATATATGGTGTTGTGTCCTAATTTAAATAAGGAATATGCAATGATATTAGATAGTATAGTTCCTATATATGAAACAGCTTTATTTATATTATATACTACCCAAAAGAAAGATAATAAGAATTATGTATTGGTATTTACTAACTATAGAATATTTGTAATAGATAAAACTACTTATACAATATTAAATTATCAGGATATAAAGTTATTTGATATAATTAGTAAGTCTTTAATGACTCAGATAATTAACTTTAATAATATAATATTAGGCGTAGATACAAATAAAGATAATATTGAAAATGTAGAGAGATTTTTTAAAGATAGTACTAATAGATATGAATTAATAAATAATAAAACTAAATATTTATGTGGTATAGTTCCTGTTTATCAAAGATTAAATAAGATTAATTCTGGTATTAGTATTGATAATAATAGATATGTAGTATTTCATGATAGAAAAGAGAAAAATTATAAAGTACTATATGATGATATTTTAAATTATGAATTGATGGAAGATGGAATTGTAGTACTAAAAAAGAAAACGATGGACGCTAGTCATAGTATGAAATCAGTAAAACAAAGTTGTAGTACTATTACTTTAAGGGTTACTCTTAAGAATAATGAGATGTTTATAATAACATTACTTGAAAGTTCTGCTTTTTCTGCAACTTATAATCATACTGATCAAACTTATATAAATAATTTTAACTTTTCAAAGGAAATAATTGATAAATTAGATTCTTTAGCACCTAAATTATATTAAAATAAAGTATTAATTATTAACTATAACATAGAATAATACTGAGGTGAATATATGAAATTTAAAAAATTTTTTTCATATTTATTATTTTTACTTCCTTGGTTTATTTCTAGTATATTGTTTAGAGTTGATAAGAATTATTATTTATCTTTAAGGTTACCTTTCTTTGCTCCTTCGCCTGTTATTTTTGCTATAGTATGGCCTATTTTATATATATTAATAGCATATAGTATTTATAAGACTTATAAAGATAGAAATAATATTTATACTATATCATTAATTTTTAATTATATTTTTAATCAATTATATACTTTTTTCTTTTTTGTTCTTAAGAATAATTTTTTAGGATTAATTGACTCTATAATAGTTCTAGTAACATCTATAGTGTTATTTATAGAGATTAAAAAAATAGATAAAAATAAAAGTTATTTCTTAATTCCTTATATATTATGGAATATATTTGCTTTTATTTTATCTATTTCAATAATAATTTTAAATTAATCTAATCTTTTAGTGATTATTTCATATCCGTCTTTTGTAACTGCTACTGTATGTTCGTAGTGAGCGGCTGGTTTACCATCATCTGTTTTTATAGTCCAACCATCTTCTAACATATAAATATCGGCAGTACCTAAATTTAGCATTGGTTCAATACAGATTGTCATTCCTTCTTTTAAGATAGGCCCTGTATGTGGCTTACCATAATTAGGAATATCTGGGTCTTCATGCATTTCAGTACCTATTCCGTGTCCTACTAATTCTTTGACAACACCTAAATGGTGTTTTTTTGCATATTCTTCTACAGCGTGGGAAATGTCACCTATTCTATTTCCTGGTTTAACTTGTTTAAGTCCAACGTATAAAGCTTTTTCTGTGTGTTCCATTAGATATTGTTTTTTTTCTGATATATCCCCTACTGCATAAGTCCATGCAGAGTCTGCTTGATATCCGTGATAACCAATTACCATATCTAATGTTACTATATCTCCATTTTTTAATTTTCTTTTACCAGGAATTCCGTGTACTACTTCATCGTTAACACTTATACATAGTCCTGCTGGGAATCCTTCATATCCTTTGCATGATGGTACTCCCCCATTTTTGATAATAAATTCTTCTGCTAATCTATTTATTTCAAAAGTGGTAATACCTGGTTTTAAGAATTGTTTTAAGTATTTGTGAGTTTCTCCTACTAGTCTTCCAGCTTCTTTCATTAAATTTATTTCGTGTTCGCTTTTTATACTAATCATAATTACCTCCAATATTTTTATATTAATTTAATTTGCTTTTTCATTAACATAGTCTTCTATAGTTTTTGAAGACATTGCTAATATGTCATTAAATTCATTCATTTTATTTAAATATTCAATATATGCAGGAATGCTATTTAATTCTTTTACTTTACTTTCGATTAAAGCATCTACTTCTTTATAAGAATCATCATTATTATATTCAAGTCTAGTAGATTCTTTTTGTAGTTTTTTTATTTCTTCAATTAATTCATTAATTTTAGTATCTTTTTTTAAAGACTTACCAATACTTAAATAGTTTTTATATTCTTTAGAATTTTCTATTGCTGCAAATAAATCATCTATTTTATTATCCATTATCTACAATCTCACCATCCATACTCCAAGTTTTTACTTCAGTTATTTTTACTTTAACAATTTTACCTATATATTTATTATCTGCTTTAATATTAACTAGTTTCATAGTATCTGTATAACCCATTAATTTATCTTCTTTATCACTTGGGCCTTCTATTAAGACATCTACTACTTTGTTTAGATATTTTTGATTATTTTCTAATGCATATTTATTAACAAGTTCATTTAACTTGTATAATCTTTCTTTCTTTTCTTCTAGAGGTGTATCATCTTTTAAGATAGCAGCAGGTGTTCCTTCTCTTTTAGAATATATGAATGTATAGGCTAAGTCATATTTTAATTCATTTACTACATCTAATGTATCTTGGAAATCACTAGCAGTTTCTCCAGGGAAACCTACTATTATATCAGTACTTATTGAAACATTAGGTATCATTTCTTTGATTTTATTAAATAAAGTAATGTATTCTTCTTTAGTATATCTTCTTCCCATTAATTTTAAAATTCTAGAAGATCCACTTTGGATAGGAAGATGAATATATGGCATAATATTTTTATATTTTGCTATTACTTTAATCATATCATCTGTAAAATCCCATGGATGAGATGTTAGAAATCTAACTCTAGGAATACCTGTTTTGGCAACATCTTCAAGAAGATTAGACATATCATAATCAATATCTAGATCTTTACCATAGGCATTAACATTTTGTCCTAGTAATGTTACTTCCATATAGCCATCTTTAACTAAATCACTAACTTCTTTTATAATATCAGTATACATTCTACTTCTTTGTTTACCTCTAGTATATGGAACGATACAATAAGTACAGAATTTATCACAGCCATACATAATGTTTACCCAAGCTTTATATTTTGAATCTCTTTTTACTGGAATACCTTCTATTACTTCTCCTTCTATACTAAATACTTGCATTTGTTGTTTTTTATATTTAATAGCGTCTTTTATATAGACTGGTAGTTTATGGATGTTATGAGTTCCCATTACGACATCTATCCATTTATATTTGTCTTTAATTTTTTTACAAACATTTTCTTCCTGGGCCATACATCCTGCAAATACTGTTATTATGTTAGGGTTATTTTCTCTTAAATGCTTTACTCTACCTAACATACCATCAACTTTATTATGAGCATTTTCTCTAACAGCGCAGGTATTTAAGATAATTACGTCAGATTTTTTCATATCATCTTCTTTAGTATATCCCATTTCTTCCATAATTGCAGCCATATTTTCACTATCATGTACATTCATTTGGCAACCATATGTTAGAATGTGATATTTTTTCCCAAGTCCAAATTCTTTCATTTCTTTAGGGACTATTTCATCATATTTAATAATATCAGTTTTTTTATTAGTTCTAATTCTAGCGTCTTTTAAATTTGGTAAATTCATATTATCACTTCTTTCTTCTTAATTTTTTGCTTTTTTCTAATAATGTTTTATGTATATCATAATTCATTTTAAATTCTTGATTTAGTAAAATTCTTTGATTTAGGTGTTTAGCAAGATTTTTTGTTCTATAAAAATCAATTTCATAATTACTATTATTATCAAATAAATAGTTATGTATCATATATAAGTTATAACTATCAGCATATTTCCATAATGGATCTGTTACTCCTGCATAAGAAGCAAATCCATTAAAGGGTTTGGGAGTACTTGTATAAAATGATTTAGAATAATTTCTTTTTAGTTTGAACATTAATCTTTCGTCTTCTTTTAAACTAGGCATTGTGCTTATAAAATTCTCATATTCCGCTAGTGATAATAAATCACAATTATAACTTTTATATAAGAATGGCAGCTCTAGTTCATTCATAAACTTACTTGTTCTATATCCAATATTTTTCATAACTTGTTTAACTATTAATCCACCTAGGGCGAGTTCAGAATTTTTACTATATTTTTTAATTAATGAATTTAATTCTTTAGGATGACACAAATAATATTCTACATCAATATCAGAATTTTTCAAGTTTTTTATAGCAAATAAGAATAAATATTTTAAAATATCATAATAATCATTATTTGAATTATTATATTTTAGTCTGGAGTTAACTTCGTTATAATCCATTTTCTTACTTACTATTATTTCATTTAAACTAATATCAAATGAGTCTTCTATATAATTCATTTGATTATCAAAATCCATTTTGAATGTTATAGCATTTCTTTTGTTATTTGGTAAGAGTGATGCTATCCCTTTAGATATATAATCTGGATATATTGGAATAACACCATCTTTGTAATATATATTTTCACTTCTTTTTAAAGCTTCTTCATCTAGGATAGAATTTTTATCTATAATAGATGGAATATCTGTTATAAAAACATATAGGCTAAAAGAACCATCATTATTTCTTATTATATTAATACCATCATCAATTCTTGAGGTATTAGCGCTATCAATAGTGATAATACTTTTATCATATATCTTTTTTCTATTACCAGTTTTGGGTGAATATGAAAAACTTGTTTCTTCTAAGATACTTGGATAATCTAGGGAGACATTATATTTTTCTTCTAAACTACTGGTGTTATCTTTTATTTCTCCTTTTAAGATAGAGATTATATTTTTTACATATTTTTCTTTTCTATTATTAGAATTACATAAGATATTACTTATTTCTTGTTTATATTTATTAATTGTTTTTATATCCATCATACTAATTATTAGAATTATTACTTGATAATAATAATCTACATCTTTATTTTTGAAATCTATTTGACTAAACATTGTGATTAGTTTTAGAAATATTTCTTTGAAATATATTTGATCTTTGATAAGGGCATCATTACATTCTAAGAGTATTTTTATTCTTTTTAGATTTTTTTCTTTATATAGAAAATATTCAAATAATTTGACATAATCATTTTTTAGATTATCTTTTATACTATCATTAGATGATATAGTGTTTAAAACATAATCTAATCTAGTACTACACTCTTTTATTTGATTTTGTTTTTCTTTATCAAAGAATGTATATATTTTTAATTTAAATTCTAATATAATATTGAAAGTTATTTCCATATTTGTATCATCCATGCTATTGATACTGTTTTCTAGGTATGATAATATACTATTTATTTCTTTGGCATTAGCACTATAATTAGTATCAATTAAAGTATATAAAATATCAAATATATCTTTTATAGTATAACTATCTTGGGTACATGTTTTATCTTTATTACTTTTACTGCTTTTCATAATAAGATTTTTCCTTTCTTTTTGTTTCATTACAATACGTAACTATAAATATTAATATACTTTTAGAGTTAGATTTAATATAATAAATTATTTTTTTATTAAATTTTTTTTAGATAAATAATTATAATGAGATGAAAAATTTGATATTTTATTAGATAAATCATTATAATATTGAGATAAATTATTAACTCTATCTTCCCAATAATATAAACGTCTATCATTTTTTTGTCTTTCATATAATAAATCGTTACCGATGTATTGTAACTCTCCATCAACACTTCTTCTTAATGGTGATGTAGTATGACTATAAAGATTATAACCTAGGCCAAAATGTGGTTTTGGAGTACTAGTATAATAAGCTTGAGCACTACCAGATAGACTACTTACATCAATATTATTTTCCACTAATCTATTTATGTTAAAATTATTATTAGCATCACATGCTCTATAGATAAAAGGAAGATTTAATTTATTATATAACATTGCTTTACTTTTACCAAAAAGTAGTGCACACTCTTGTACTATATTAGCACTTACAAATCTATCTACTAATAAAGACTCATGTAATTTATTAGGATTTATTTCATTTTCTTTTGCTCTATATTTTTCTTTTGTAGTATTATTTTTTCTTTGCTTTAAAGCAAACGTTCCTAATAGATATAAACACTTACCAATATTAGAATAATCATCATTTATTAAAGTATCACTTATATCATAAGATAATTTATGTTTAGATTCTATTATTGCTCTTACTAATTTAAAACTATCATAATCTATTTGCATATTGCTATCTAATTTCCAAATACCTACTTCAGCATATCTTTTCTTAAGTGGTAATAGAGAACCTAAATAATTAGAAATATAATCTCCATATAAACTATAAACATTATCACATAGATATTTAGTTTCTCCTAATTCTATGGATGTTCTATTTATAACAGAGTCATAAGGAATTATTCCTGGTACATAAGATATTGCAATATATAAATTATAACTACCATCATCATTTTCTTCTATTGCTATTGCGTCATCTAAACACTTTGCTTCGCTATCATCAATGGTGAGAAATTTCTTATCTGTCATATCAATATAACCACTATAATTAATATCATAAGTAAATAATTCACTGGTAATAATACTAGGAAATTCTAATTTTAAATTATATCTTTGCTCTAAAAAATTTATATCTATTTTATTATCTTTTTCATTAATTAAATATACTATATCTTTAAATTCATCATATTCTTCTATTAAGGGTAGATATTTATCTTCATTTTCTATAAGATTATTTCTAATGCTGTCATTAGAGATAAATACATTTATTACTTGATATAAATAATCTTTATTAGTACTATTTCCATAGTCTTTGAATAAATACTCTAATATATTTAAATTTTCATTATTTTTAATTTTTAATATATCTTTACTATCTATAACAATACGTTTTATAATTTCTATATCTTTAGTTTCATATATTATTTTTTTTAAATAATTGAATCTTTTTAAACTGCTACTTTCTTTATTTTTCTTTTTTATAGAAGATATTATATCTCGCAAGAAGTTAATGCATTCACTTATATTATCATTAGTAATATCTTTAGTTTTATATAAATTTGAGATAATTTTTTTAATTTTATTTACGTATATATCTAAATCATCAATATTTTCTATAGTGTCAAAAATATCAATATAATACTCTAATATATCATTAATTAGATAATTATTGTTATTATCAATTACAGTCTCTAAACTTGAACTTAATCCTTCTAAAGTAGTAGTTAGATCTTCTTTTGAATACTTTATTATGGTATCGTAATCCATATCATAGCTTAAAATAATGTTTTGTATGTCTTTAACTTTCATATATCCCCCTAATTATTAGTTTTGGTAATACTATCAGATTTTAAAACGCTTATGAAGGCTTCACTTGGAATTTCTACATGTCCTATCTGTTTCATTTTTTTCTTACCTTCTTTTTGCTTTTCTAGAAGTTTTCTTTTTCTAGTTATATCTCCTCCATAGCACTTTGCTAAAACATTTTTTCTCATTGCTTTGATGTCTGCTCTTGCTATAACTTTACTACCAATACAGGCTTGGATAGGAACTTCAAACATTTGTCTTGGAATTAATTCTTTTAAATTATCTACTACAACTCTTGCTCTATTATATGCAAAGTCTCTATGTACTATAATAGATAAGGCATCTACCACTTCTCCATTTAATTGAATATCCATTTTTACTAAATCACTTTCTTTATTGCCTATTAATTCATAATCTAGTGAAGCATAACCTTTGGTAGAAGATTTTAATTTATCAAAGAAATCATAGACGATTTCTGATAATGGCATTTCATAATGAATATTAACTCTTTTTTCATCTAAATATTCCATATTTATAAAGGTTCCTCTTTTATTTTGACATAGTTCCATAATACTACCAACATATTCATTTGGTACAAAAATATTAGTTTTTACATATGGTTCTTTAATACTTTTAATTTTAACTCTTTCTGGAAATTCGGAAGGATTATCTACATATATTACTTGGTTATCAGTAAGGGTTATTTCATATATAACAGAAGGAGATGTAGTAATAATTTCTACTCCAAACTCTCTTTCTATTCTTTCTTGAATTATTTCCATATGTAATAATCCTAAAAAACCAGTACGGAAACCAAAACCTAAGGTAGATGAAGTTTCTGTTTCAAATGTTAAAGAAGCATCATTTATTTTTAATTTTTCTAAGGCTTCTCTTAGAGCAGGATACTTCTTAGAATCTATAGGATATAATCCACAGAATACCATTGGTTTCATTGGTTTGTATCCTGCTAAAGGTTCGGTACAAGGATCACTATCTAGAGTTATAGTATCTCCTACTTTAACATCACTTATACTTTTTATACTAGCGCAGACATATCCTACTTCTCCAGATGATAACGATTTTGTTTTAACATTATGAGGAGTATGGTAACCTAACTCAGTTACATCATAAGTAGCATTTGTCGTAAACATCTTTATAACACTTTTATCTTCAATAGTTCCTGACATTACTCTAATTAGAGCTACTACTCCTTTATAGGGGTCAAAATAACTATCAAATATTAAGCATCTTAGTTTATCATCATTATATTTTTTAGGGGCTGGAACTCTATTTATAATAGCATCTACTAACTTATCAATACCAACTCCTGTTTTTGCAGATGTAAATATTATTTCTTCTTCTTTGAATCCAAAGGTATCCATAAGTTCTTTTCTTCTTTTTTCTGGCTCTGCATTAGGTAAATCTATTTTATTTACGATTGGAATTATTTCTAAATCATTATCGAGCGCTAGATAAACATTTGCTAAGGTTTGAGCCTCTATTCCTTGAGTAGCATCTACTACTAATATTGCTCCTTCACATGCTGCTAAGGATCTAGATACTTCATAAGTAAAATCTACGTGTCCTGGGGTATCTATTAAGTTTAAAATATAACCTTTATAATCTATTCTAACGGCATTTAATTTAATTGTTATGCCTCTTTCTCTTTCAATATCCATATTGTCTAGTAATTGTTCTTTCATTTCTCTAATACTAACGGCATTAGTATATTCTAATATTCTATCAGCAAGAGTACTTTTACCATGATCAATATGCGCTATAATAGAAAAATTTCTAATTTTATTTATGTCCATAAAACATCTCCAACTTTCTATAAAAGAGTATATCAAAAATCCAAGATAAATACTAGTAATTATTATAATTTTTTGATTTTAATTTTGACAAAGTCAATAAAATATGCTATTATTAGTATGTAGCAAGGAAACTTGCATATAATAAAAAGGAACATTCATTTTTTGCTGAGTGAATGTCTACCTATTTTTTTAGTTCGACACCCTTACATGCTAAGAGTGTCTATTTTAATTATAATTATTAATATAATTAATAAAATTAAAATGATACAGATGTATCTAAAAATACTTAATATATAAGTTCTTTTTTTCATCTATATCCCCTCTTTCTACTCCTTAAGTAAGGAAAGTTAGAGGTAGACACTCACATAAATGTTCCTAAATACATTATATCAGATATTTCTAATTTATTTTTACAATTTACTATTAGTTTCTTGCTTTTTTTAAGATAGTTATGTTATTATTAGTATGTAGCAAGGAAAAGGTAGAGAGTAATAAAATGATAACAATGAGCTTTAGAAATTTAATTATAAAAGTCTTAGTTTTCAACTTTACCAACCCCTTCTATTCCTTTGAAAAGGATAATCAGAAGTAGATGCTATGTTATTATTAGTATGCAAAAAGGAAATTTGCATACTAATAATAAGGAACATTCAGTTTTGCAAGTGAATGTCTACCTATTTTTTTGGTGTTGACACCCTTACATATTAAGAGTGTCTATTTTAATTATAATTGTTATGTAAAAAGTACTCTTTAAAAATTAAGGGTACTTTTTTAGATTATATATTATATTCTTCTTTTTAAAATTTGATTATTATTATTATTTAATGTTTCACTAGGTTGATGTTCTTTATAAATATATAATACATTATATTTATAATCTGCATCTTCTTCATTATCAATAGTAAATTGATACATTTTTTTATCGTTATAACATCCATCGGGTGCTATAACTTCTTTTAATATATAATCGCCTGGCTCTAAACCATCTATAGTTTGAGGTTCATTAATACCTGTAAAAGTGGCAACGACTTTATTTGAAGAATTTCTTATTTCGTAATAACCACCTTCTATTAGTTCGCCTTCTTCTACATCAATTATTTCAACATTAATTTTATCATTACCTAGTTTTTCTTCTAAATTTGAAAATGAACTTTCTAGAAGTGGCATAATTTCACTATCTATTGTTGTGCTATCAAATTCAAATTCTGAATATAAAAATTGAGATGGATCAAATTTATTTTCTTGTTCTTCTCTAACTTTATTATATATTTTACTTTCTTTAAATATAGTGACACAATTGTATGTATCTTCTTCTTTAGTATTAGGTTTTGCTAGGCAGAAATTATAACTGGAAGATTTTTCATAATTTTGATTATTTACTTCATCTTCAATGATTGTATAAACTTCTTCGTATTTAAAATTTTCTAAAGTTGTTATTCCATCGTTACTAGAAAAACTACTTAATACATTACCCTCTTTATCTATAATTCTAGCATTGATACCATCGATATTTTCTTGTGTATCCATATCTTGAAATGATATATTTAATTTATCATATCCATTTTCACCTATATATTCATCTGATTCATATTTAACATTTTTAGTAGACGACTCTAAATAACTAGATAATGTTGAACTATCCTCTACACTATCTTCTACGCTTTCTTCATATACTGTATTTTTTGAACTTGTTATTTTTCCTTTTAAGGAACATCCACAACAAGTAAATCCCATAGTTGCTGCTAAAAATAAAGCACAACCTCTTATTTTTAAATTCTTCATATTATTACTACTTCCTTTCTAAATTATACTTATTGTATATTATATCACTACAAATATCTAGCACTTTACAAGCGACAAAAATTATTTTTTTGTAATAGTTAGTTTATAGCCTAGAGCATTTAATACTCTTAATACAGTCGATAAAGAAGAAGAATGAATATTCTTTTCAAATCTAGCAATATTAGCTTGACTAATACCAGTAAGTTTTTCTAATTCTGTTTGACTAATTTTCATATTTTTTCTTAATTTTACAATATTCATGATTAACTCAAATTCTTCTTCTGATATTTCTTCTTTATTTATATATTCTTTTATGTTATTCATTATTTTCACCTTCATTATTTTTCTTTGTAAGTGCTTTTGCTTTATTTTTACTTTCAATTATCAACATTCCATTTGTATATCTTCTTCTAGCTAAAGTATATGTTTTCATGTTTAATGGTATATTATTTTCTTTCAAATAATTAATAATTTTAATTTTACTTTCATCATCAAATATTTCTCCAGTACCTGGTATAGGCATTCCATTTTTATCTAACTGATGATTAATTTCTACTTTCTCTTTCATAATTGTTTCTTCAATATTCGCTACACCTGTTGTATATTTAGAATTATCTTTAATAAATCTCTTTAGTGGATTAAGTTCTTGCTTAGAGCAAATTCTAACAGCTATTGTAGTTAAATTATCAAAACTTAACTTTGTATTTTGATAGTAATCTAATATATCAAATTTTCTTTTTACTCCATTTTCTTCTATTCCATTTTTTAACATTGATACTATTTTTTTAACTATAGATGCGTGTATAGCAAAAGATTGTGATCTATTTCTTTCTGTTGTTTCTTTATATTTTTCGTATAATTCTTGATTTCTTTTCTTTATTATATTTACATAGTTATTAAAGGTATTTTCATCTATTTTAGCAAAACTACAAAAGGCTTTTACACTACGAAACTCTTTTGAATCTATAAACATACTAATATATTTTATAGCATCTTCTAAATTATCCTCTTCATTTTGTTTTATTTCTTCTTCTTCGATTTTTTCCTTTTCTTTTTCTTTCTTTTGAGATAAATATTTTGAATATATTTCTAATTTTTTTAAGAACATTGCTTCTTCTTTTTTGTATTCTTCAAAAGTATTTGGCTTAATATAAACAATTAAATAAGAATTTATATAACTTTTTAAATTTTTAATACTTATTCCACAAGAATCTAGTAAAGAAATTATTTCTTCTTTTGTATTTTTTTCTTTTAATTTATCAAATGTATAGGAATAAATTGCTTTTTTCTTATCAAACTTCTTTTTTTCTTGATTTTGATTTTCTATATTGTATTCATAGTATTTAGCAGCATAATTTCCTATTTGTTTAGATGATAATTTAAATCCTGAAACAAGTTCACCTACAATACCTTCACTTTCTATGAATTTTTCATATATATACTTAAGAGTAATATTTCTTTCTTCTTCTGTTCTACCTATACTATAACTTCTGATACCATATTTTAATAAAACAGGATTGGGTACTTCTAAATATTCATCCTGATAAAATTCTATTTCTTTTTTGATTTTTTCATACTCTTCATAACTTGTAACTTTAATTTTACTTAATGCTTGTTGATATTCTTTTCCTGTCTCTATTATTGTCATAGAGCCTAGGGGTTCAGTGCAATAAACAAATAAACTTTTAGTTATATCAATAACTCTTTTTTTTATTTCATCACTATCCCAATTATAAGCATTACATATTGAGTATATATTTTTGTAACGATAATCATCAATTATATGTCTTATTTTATATTCATGACCAAAATGGCTGGTAAAATGAATAGTAATTTTTTCATTAGATACTTTATTAAAATAATTAATCGCTAGCGCTCTTACTTGCTTTACATTTTTATTAATTAAATTACCTAGTTTTTCTATTTCTAGATCATCCCAATTTACTTTAATACAATATTCATAAATGATTTCATTATATTTATCAGGATTAATTTCATCTTTTAGTAAATTATATATTTCATTTACATAATCCATATACATCTCTCCTTTTTTGTAAACTTGGTGCTTATTATAAATTATAAGCTTATAATTGTCAAGTATTTTATATCATATTATATATATTGTTATATTTAACATGATATATAGGTGTATAGATATATAGTTATGTATTGTAATAGAAAAAAAGAAAATACAATTACTTATATTTTCTCATAATTCTTAAAGTATTTAAGATAGTAATTAAAGTAACACCAGTATCTGCAAAAACTGCAAACCATATAGTAGCAATTCCTATAACACTTAATAGTAATATTATTACTTTAACTGATATAGCAAATATTAAATTTTCTTTTATTATAAAATCAGTAAATTTAGAAATTTTAATACCCAAACCAATTTTATCCAAATCATCATTCATAATAACTACATCAGAGGCTTCTACTGCAGAATTAGAACCAATACTACCCATAGAAATACCAATATCTGCTCTTTTTAATACTGGAGCATCATTGATACCATCTCCTACAAAGCCTACTATATCATTACTATTACTTAAACTTTCAAAAGAAGAATATTTATCATCTGGTAACATTTCTGATTTAATATTATCAATACCAAGTCTATTACCAATTTCATCTGCTACACTTTTTTTATCTCCAGTAAACATATAAGTAGTAATACCCATACTTTTTAGTGCTTCTATACTAGATTTTGCATTGTCTTTAATTCCATCATCTATATCAATAGATGCTATATGTTTTCCATCAATACTTAGATGAATATCTGTTACTTTATCACAGCCACATATTTTACTATTACCAATATTTACTTTTTTATTATCATAAACAAAACTAATTCCTTTACCACTTACTTCTTTATATTTAGATATAATAGATGTATCTACAGTATCGTTAGATAGTTTCATAATAGATTTTGCTATAGGATGATTAGAATTAGATTCTCCCATTCTTAAGATTTTAATAACTTCTTCTTTAGTATAATTATTATCAATAACATCTATATTAGTAACTTCAAAGCTTCCACTAGTTAGAGTTCCTGTTTTATCAAATATAATTTTATTCATAAGTCTTAGATTATCTAAATAATTGCTTCCTTTTACAAGAATTCCATTTTTAGAACATACACCAATACCTGTAAAATATGATAATGGTACAGATATTGCTATAGCACAAGGACAAGATATAACTAAGAATGTTAGGGCTCTATATAAACTATCACTATAAGATACACTGCTTATTAGTGGTAAGAATATAAATACAAGTAAGGCTAGGCCTAGGACAATTGGAGTATATACTCTGCTTGCTCTTGATACGAATGTTTCTGTTTTAGCTTTTTTATCAGTAGCATCTTCTACTAGTGATAATATTTTTGAGACACAAGAGTCATGAAATAATTTTGTTGCTTTAATTTCGATTACATCACCAACGTTGATACAGCCTGATAATACATCATCATTAATATTAGCAGTACTAAGTTCAGATTCTCCTGTTAAGGCTGATGTATCTAATGAAGTGCTACCAAGGGTAACTACTCCATCTACTGGTATTCTTTCTCCTTTTTTAATGACTAAGATATCTCCTACTTCTATGTCTTCTACGTCTATTTTTTTAGTGCTATTACGTTCTTTGATATTTGCATAATCTTGCTTTATATCAAGTAAGTCTTTTACTTCTCTTCTAGTATTATTAATAGCTTTTTCTTCTAATATTTTACCTAATACATAAAGTGCTACTACCATCATGCCTTCCATTTCTTGTCCTAAAAGATATGCTCCAACGCAAGATATAACAATAAGGGCATTTTCGTTAATGCTTTTACTTTTTACTAACATTTTTATAGCATTTATAAATGGTCTATATAGTAGTAATATATAAGATATGATTACTAATATTTTACTTAGTATTACAGGCATATTTACATACATACCAATTAAATCTATAATAACCGCTATTACTAATATAGAAAAATGATATTCTTTTGTTTGCTTAACTTCTTTATCATCAGTAATAGTACAACCTGGTTCTATAGTATTTGCTAATTCATTTATTTTTTTAGCACTTATTTCAATATCTGATTCAAAAGATATTTTAGATGTATTAAAATTTACAATGACATTATGTAGATCTTTATTTTTATTTAATTCAGTTTCTAACTTTCTAGCGCAGTTAGCACAATCAAGATTTAAAATATTATATTTATATTTTTTCATTAATAATTCCTCCTTATTAGTTTTATAACCTCATCTATTGTTTCATATTTATTATTTTTTATATCATCAACCATACATGTTTTCATATGATTTTCAAGTATTTCTCTGCCAAGACTTTCTAGTGATTTTTTTACTGCTGATATTTGGATTAATACGTCATCACAGTGTCTATTATCTGTAATCATTTTACTAATTCCTCTTACTTGTCCTTCTATTCTATTAAGTCTTTTAATATAGTTTACTTCTATATCTTCTTCTCTATGTTTTAATTTATGACATTTATCACATTCCATTATTATTTTCCTTTCTATCTGAGTTAATTATATACCTACTGGGGGTATATGTCAATATTAATATGAAAAATAATTCACATAATATTTTAGAAAACAAAAACGGCTATAGATGATACAAATCTAAGCCGTAGTTCTAATTAAGTTTCTTTTATGATATTACATATGGATTTTCTGCTGTACCATTACCTGATGATATGATATTTTCTGGTTTTAATGATATAGTTGGTCTTACACCTAATGCATTTTTAACATAACCATGTGTGATCGAGCCATCTACTGTTACTAAATACTCACGAGAACCATCACTTATAAAGGCACGAGATGTTAAAGTCCAATATTCTGTTCCTGTATAAAGATAATATGAAGTATTTGAAATGTAATCTTTTCCTCCTGCTAACATTATTTCATCTACTGTTAATAATCCAACAGGATAAGTTAATTCACCATTTCCATTTTCTGTACTTGTTGTGAATTTATCTAAATTCCTACTACAAGTTAAATTTGGAGATGCGTTTTGCAAATTTTTATATCGTGAAAATACTAAACTATAACTAGTCCAACCACCGGAAGTACTACCGCCATTTGGATTCCATCCTCCTGTTATATAAATACTTCTATCATTACACCAAACCGTGTCTTCTAATTTATTTGTATAACTAGTCATATTAGTACTATACCAATTATCTATTGCTGTTTTTATTGTAGAGTCTGTTGTATTATTATCTAACATTTCTGATAGGGCTTCACTTGTTTTTTTACCGCTATCTAAGGTTATATAATAGCCTTTAGTACTTTCAACATAGAAAATGTAATAAGCTTTAGTACAAGTACCAGTGCTATTAAAACAAGTATAATGATGAGTACTTAATCCTTGACTATATCCTGTTTGAGTACTTGTTAATGTATATGTACCATTTGTATATGTTACATCTGTACCATATAGATCACTATCGCTTAATGTTTTACTAGCATGATTGTATACAGTTCCATATTTGTAACCTACATATGTTGGAGAAATGAAATTTGTATTAAAAGCTACACTACTTATAGCAGCGTTATCACCTGTATTATTACAAGTACCATTATTTGGTGTTCCATTATATATAAGTTTTATACCTCCCGTTTCAGTGGTTCTCACTATCTTCCAACAGAAGTTTGCAAATATTACATTATTATTATCAACTGCACCTCTGTAATAGTATATTGGATTAGCATCCTCTTCAGTTCCACTTCTAACATATATACCTTTACCATTAGTATCAGATGATATTTTAGAAAAATTTATATCAGTATCTAATGTAGCATTAGATAATATTTTGGTATATAAATCATTAGAATCACCAATATTGCATATATCTTTAGTAGATTTTGCTTCTGCATATATCTTTCCACTAAAACTAGTTTCTAAATAATTATTATTTATTTTACTAGCATCTAAATAAAAATATATTGTAAACGTTATGGATCTAGCATCCTTTATATCAAAGTTATCATATAAAGTAGTTATACCTGTCTTTGTAATATTACCAGATTTAACTTCATTTGTTTCTTGATATATTTTATAACTCAATCCCCCAGAACTCAAATCTATAGAAGAGGTAATATTAGCAGATATAGAACCTAAACCACATAAATCACAACCAACATTTTTCGAAATAGATAATGTAGTGTATACAGCATTATCTTTGTTAAAAGATGTCTGCGCTACTAGGCCATCACTAAAATTAATATCTTGTCCCTTAGTATAATTAACTTTAAAACATTTAGTAGTACCAGATATCAATGTATTACCACTACTCCATACATTTATTGCATAAGTAGCACCAAAAGATAATATAAATACTAGTATTCCAACTATTATAGTAATCTTTAAACTAATATTCTTCATGAGTGCTTCACTTCCCCACGGTAAAAAGATTTAGTTATTTCTAAATCTATATTACTTATATTATAGGGATTTATATCTATTATTCTAGATTTTAACCCCCCCCCATTTTAACATTTTGTTAACCACATTTATCATACCTTTCCTACTATTTTTTTATAATCAAATTATAACATTTTTCTTAGATTTTGAAAATAGATTTATTATAATTTCAAATAAAAAAAGAATGATAAATATATTATCACTCTATTAATGATGTATTGTAATGCTATAACCATACTCCATATATTAATGCTGATAAACATAAAATAAATCCTACTATCCAGAATAATTTTACTATATCACTCTCACTCCAACCTAATCTTTCAAAATGATGATGTATTGGAGTCATCAAAAATACCCTCTTATGAAATACTACTACAGAAAATATTTGTACTATTACAGATAATGTTTCTAATACAAATACCCCACCAATTACTGCTAAAGATATCTCGTGTGAAGTAAGTATCGCTACGGTCGCTAAAGTTGCACCTAAAGATAGACTACCAGTATCTCCCATAAATACTTTAGCAGGATGAGTATTATATACTAAAAATCCCATAATACTTCCTGTTAAAATAAAGCAAAATATTGCTATATCTTGATATCCTGCTACAGTTTTACAAGACCATGCTATTAAACCATAAGCAAGAAATCCTATCGCGGATAATCCTCCTGCTAAACCATCTAATCCATCAGTTAAATTAACAGCATTTGAGGTCCCTACTAATAAGAATAATATAAATACTCCATAAAACCAACCTAAGTTCCATTCAAAGTTAAATAGGGTTATTCTTAGTACTGAGTCTCCCCCACCATAATGTCTTAATAGCACATAGAAAATTAATGCTACTATAAATTGCAAAAATAATTTTTGCAACTGCGATAATCCTTTGTTTTCATGATGCTTTAAACTAATAAAATCATCTAAGAAACCTATAGTTGCGTAACTTAAAAGTACAAATATCATTATAAATAAATTAACTGAATATTCAATTTTCCCTGTTATTAATAAGAGCAGTGCTGTTAAAACAGAAGGTATTATAAATATTAATCCTCCCATTGTTGGAGTACCAGCCTTACTTTTATGGGCATCTACATAAACATTTATCCTTTGACCTGCCTTTACTTTTTTTAGTATTGGTATCATAACAAGACCAAATATTGTAGTTACTATGAATCCTATCATTAAGGCAAATAGCGATTTTGTAAGAGTTAGCATATGTTCACTTCCATTTCTTTATTAAATTATATCATAAAAATATAGTAATATTATTATTAATAGTTATACTTTACACTTTTAGTGTCAATCGGTTAGAAATATTCTTAAGGTAGCATTTTCTGCTATCCTCGTTCCTGCTTCCGGAGAGATAGATGCTATAGTATTACCAGAACCTGAATATTCTAAAGTGAAATTTTTAAGTTCTTGTTTAACACTTTTCAATTCTTTTCCTACTACATCTGGTACTGTATAAAACTTTGTATCATACCAATTATATTTCCTTTCTAAAGTATTTTCAGAAGGTTTGATATCTAGTGCTACTATAGCATCTTCTAAAATTGACTTTGCTATTGGTGCTGATACTGTGCCACCATAAGCTGTTATTCCTTTTGGATTATCTATAGCAACATAAACTACTATTTTGGGATCATCTGCTGGTAAAAAGCCAATAAAAGATGTTATATAATTTCCTACCATATACATACCATTATTTACCTTTTGAGCGGTACCAGTTTTACCTCCTACTCTATAATTTTCAATATAAGCATTTTTACCACTTCCTAATGCTACTACACTTTCTAGAGCCATTCTTACTGTTTCGCTAGTTTCACTACTTATTACACTTCTTATTTTAGTTTTACTATTTTCTTGAATTATGTTATTTGTTTCTGGTTCTGTTATTCTTTTAACTATGTATGGTTTATATAAAGTGCCACCATTTATTGCTGCACTAACTGCTGCTACTTGTTGTATTGCAGTAACACTTACTCCTTGACCAAAAGATGTAGTAGCAAGTTCTACTGGACCTACTTTATCTAATGGAAATAATATTCCCCTACTTTCACCATTTAAATCTATGTTTGTTTTTTCACCAAATCCAAAGGCATTTATATATTTAAATAGTTTATCTTTTCCTAATCTTCTTCCTAATTCAACAAAACCTGGATTACAAGAATTTTGTACTACTTCTAAAAACGTCTGATTCCCATGTCCTCCTTTTTTCCAACATTTTATTCTAGCTCCATCTACATTTACTGATCCTCCATCATAAAAACTTTCATTTAATAAATCTACAGTTTTTTCTTCTATAGAAGATGCTAGAGTTATTATCTTGAATGTAACTACTAATATAGATAAATATTAAATTGTATAAACAATTACTCTATATTTATTTGTTTTAAATTCTTTTAAGTAGTTAGTTTTATATATTACAGTATTTTTAATATTCCCTATATTCATATATATTTCTAATATTAAATCTCTTCTATCATCATTATTTTTATATACTATTACTTTTTCTAAGAAAGTATTTATAAAATCTTCTAATATATCTTTATATTCTAACTTCTCTTTTACTTCATTAATCAATTTTTGAGGAGTAATACTTTTTTTATTTTTTTCTTCTTTTAATATATCTATTTTCTTTTTTAGAATAGATATATCATTATTGTAATTATTATTTTTTTCTTTATATTCATTATTAGTAATAATATTATTTATAAGTAAATCTAATATTTTTTCTTTTTTTAAATTTATTTTTTTTATGTCATTTTCTATATCTGATATTACAGTGTCATATTCAATATTATTCTTACAATTAATATAATAATCTGCTAGTGTTTTTATTATATCATTTAAATTAAACAATTTTTTTAAAATATTAATAAATATATTATCTAAATCACATTCATATATTATTGGACTTTTACAAATATTTAATCTATATTTTATATAGTTACAGCAGGCCCATCTTGGTTTTAATTTATTATTTTTATTAGTCATTCTAGAATATTTACACCCATCATTACCACAAATAATTTTACTAGTATATGGATACTTTTTTATAGAATTATAACTATTTAATTTAATTTCTGTTCTTCTTTCTTCTAGTACTTTATTTGCTTTATTCCACAATTCTTCACTTACTATCTTAGGAATTTTATCACTTTTATATATTATCTGTTCTTCTTTACTTATGTTAATTCTCTTTTTTGTTTTGTAATCAATTATTTCTGTAGTATGACCTCTATAATATCCTTTGTATTTAGGATTTTCTATTATTCTTTTTAATGTATCTTTATCATATATATTTCCTTTACTATTTTTAATACCCCTATTATATAAAATAAGTGCTAATTTAGTAAATCCATATTTCCCAGTAGCATATAATTTAAATATTTCTCTTATTTTATTTGCTTCATTTGGTTCAATTACTAAAGTGGCATTATTTTTGGCATATCCTATAATATTATTTGAACCTAATACTCTTCCTTTTTTTATTGCTTCTTTATGTCCCCATTTAACTCTAGCTGATAATCTCTTTACTTCTTCTTGGGCTACACTTCCCATCATATTTAATATAAATTCAGAATTTGGATCATAAGTATTAATTCCATTAGTTTGAAAATACACTCCTACATCATTTTGCATAAGTATTTGTGTATATTTTATACTATCTGATAGATTTCTAGAAAACCTTGATACTTCTTTTGTTATTATTAAATCAAATTTATCTTCTTTAGCATCATTAATCATTTTTAAAAAGTTTTTTCTTTTTGCTACAGTACTACCACTTATACCTTCATCTATATAACCATCTATATAAGTCCAATTACTATTTGATTTAATATAATCTTTGAAATATGTTATTTGATTATCCAAAGAATTTAATTGTTCTATTTCTAAAGTTGATACCCTCGCATAAAATGTTACTCTTAAATTAATATCATTTATATTTTTACCTTCTTGTAGATATTGTCTTACTTTATAGAATTTCATTTATTTTCCTATCTATTTTTAATTGTAACATTTTATTTACTTCTTCCATATTATTTTCATTTATTATTTTATAGTCATATAACTTATTATTAATTATCTGCTCTAATTTTAATATTGATACTATATCCATACATACCTCCTCATAGAAGTATATGATTATAGTTAAAAATAATAATTATAATAATGTAAAGTAACTATAAATATTAATATGCTGTATAAGTATAATATATTGTAAATAAAAAAAGCACACCAAAAGGTATGCCTTAAAAAATTAATAATTTCTTTTTAATACTTTTATTCCCAATAAACCTAATAATATAAACATTATTACTTCACTGCTACCATTCTTATTTTCATAAGTTATATTATCTATTCCAGTTTGTGGTGGTAATTCTTCAACATCTCCACCCTTAGCAGGTATTATTATATTATTAATTATTGTATAACCATCATAAGAAGTTTCATATCCTGGAACACTCACTTCTTCTATAGTATAATTTATTAATACACCATTCTTATACTTATCAAGATTTGTTAAAGTATAAACCCAATCATTTTCGCTAGATAATGTTATAGTAGTATAATATTCACCATTAGCATATATAATTACTTCTATACTATCAGGTCTTTCTTCATTACTTGAATCATTCCATATTTTATTTATTACAATATCATCTAACTTTTCTTTTTCATGATTATTCTTTATATCTGTAGTAATATGATTATTATCTTCATCATATTCACCATAATCAATACTTGGAGTATATCCTTTTAATTCATCTTCTATTATTGTATATTCAATAATTTCTCCATTTGAATATCTTGGAAGATTTTCAAAAGTATAAGTCCAATTATTTTCTTTTGATATAACTATTTTTTCAATAATTTTACCATTAGCAAGTAGAGAAACATTAATACTATCAGGTCTTATTCCATCGTTATCTTCATCATCTAACCATTCTTTATTTATTGTATAAGTTAATGTTTCTGGTTTATGATAATTAGTTATGTTATAGCTATCTTCTTCAATTATAGTAGTATATCCTTCTACTGATACTTCTTCTAATGTGTAATTAATTTCTTCTTTATCTTGATATTTATCTTTAGTAAATGTATAAGTCCAATTACCATTACTATCTGCTGATACTTCTTTAGTTTCTACTACAACTCCATTAGCAAGTAGATTTATTGTAATTGTAGCCGGTCTTTTTCCATCTTGATTATCATTGTCATCCCAAGTTTTTTCTCCTGAAATAATAACCTGCTCTTTTTCATGAGTATTAGTAATAACAAATGCTTTTTCACTTTCTTCTATATTAGTAGTATATCCTTCTATTGGAGTTTCTTCTAATGTATAAGATATAATACTTCCATTGTTGTATTCTGGTAATTTATCAAAAGTATAAGTCCAATTTTCTTCTTCTTTAATAATTGCAGAACTATTATATACTTCATTATTTCCTACTTTACCAATTAATCTTACTTCTATTTGTTCTGGTCTAATTCCATCATTATTATTTGAATCATTCCATATTTTATTTACAGTAATTGATTTTTCACTAGGATTATGAGTGTTTTCAATGATGTTACCTTTATAAGATACCTCATATCCTTCTACTGTTTCTTCAGAAAAAGTATATTTTATTTCTTTTCCATTATTATATTTTGGTAATTTATTAAATGTATGCAACCATTTCCCTTCACCGTCAGCAGATATTGTTACTGTATCTATTTTTTCACCATCTGCTAATAAGTTTACAGTAATTTCTGTAGGTCTTATTCCATCTTGGTTATTATTATCTAACCATACTTTTTCTACTGGTAAATCGATTACTTCTGGAGTATGAGTATTTGTAATCTTATATCCATCTACATTCTTTGTATAACCTGCTGGTACTTTAGTTTCGTCTATTGTATAAGTAATTTCTTTTCCATCAGAATATTTTGCTAAGTTATTCCATGTATAAGTTAATTCATCGGGGTTTAATGTTTTTTCATTTGTATATACAGTTTTAATATTATCATCTACAGTAATTGTTCCAGTTAAAGTTACTGTATATTCATCTCTTAAACCATCTTGATTATCATTATCATCCCATATTTTTTCAAAAGTTACGCTAGTTGTTTTAGGTGTATAAGCATTTTTAACTGTTAAACCATATAAATCAATAGTTGTTGTAGTTAAAGTTCCATTTATATTAGTTGTCTGTGTAGTTTGTTCTTTGTCTTTTTGAGTAATAGTAGTTTTATAATCTTCTGTTACATCTTTTCCATCTACCATTACTTTAGTTTCTTCTACTGTAAATTTATCTAAAATATAATTTCCAGTTTTTGATGTTGTAGAAACTTTTGTAAATGTATGTTTCCAATTGTTGTTTTGATTTAAAGTAACTGTATAATCATTGCTTAATTCAAATGTTTCACCATTAGAAGTAACACCTACTAGTTTTAAAGTTACTTCTGCATTGTTAGGAATAGTTCCTTCCCATGCTTTTTCTACATTAACATTTACTTCTTGATTTGTTAGAATAGTTGCAATACTTAGAATTAAGTCTATTCCAGTACTATCTGGGCAAGTTATATTTGATGCATCAAATACTTTAAGACCAGATATATCATAATAATTTACTCCATTATAAGTAATTCTTTTTGCTCCTAAATTTGCTAATCTACCTGAGTTTTGAACATTACTTCTAACGTATGTATTAGCAGGATATACTGTATTCTTATCTAATTTTACAGTATACCAAACTCCATTAATTTGAATTTGAAATTCCACTACTAGATTAGCAGTATTTAATCTCAAATTATGACTTGTTTGCCATTCACTACCTGCATTTCTAACTGAAGCTGTAGTCCAAGAATTACCTCCATCTACTGAATATTGTATTTGATTGTTTCTTCCTGCTATTGAACGTATTGCACTTACGTTTGCATTACTACCAATAACTTCTCCACCTTGACCTAATGGCTTTGTATAAGTTGTTGCAGATTGTGGTTCTACATCAAAGTGAGTTACTGTAGTAGGTAAATTATAACCATTACCTGCTAAAAAGCTACCACTAGTAATTTTGCTAAAAAAATTAGTACCGCTAACACTAGTATTATTTCTTGTAACTATACCTAAAATAGCTATAAAGATTACTACTAGTAATAACGATACTTTTTTTCTTGCCTTATTATTCATCCTTATTCTCCTCCCTATTATTTGACGTACTTTCTTTGAAAGTGTGTACTATTCTAAAGATTTAATTATTAAAAGTCAATCAAATAAATATATAGTTAACGAAATTTTTAAAAACTAAATATTTTTTTTAATAAATTTTAAATTTCTTCTAATTTATTGTATTTAATTTTTAAATTTCTATTAATATATTAGGTAATATTTGGGATTTTATACATATAATTGGTTAGAAAATTAAATATAAAAAAAACTAGATTAACATATATGCAATAACCTAGTCAATGTCATAACTTAAATGTACATTAATTTTAAAATTATTTCTTTAAAAATCAAAGCTTCCTAGATTTAATGTTTCAACTTCTTTACAAAATATTGGCAGTTTTATCTAATTCCTTTTGTTTTTCATCAATGATTATTAAATTGTCTATAAGTTTTTCAATTATCAAAGCAGACAAAAAACAAAATTAACATATAGTGTTGCATATTTTCACTATTGTACAATTTCAATTATTTCTGCTGGAGAGATGTTTTCAATTCCAGTTATTGATTGAATTGCAATTTGATGAAAAACAAAAATAATACACTCATAATTATTATATTTATTAATTACTTCTTGAACTCTTTTTTTCAAGTGTTCTTTTGATTCCCAATTTACTACCCTATCTACTGGTGGAACACCATTATTCTTAATATAATCCTTATAATATTCTTTCATTTCTTGAGCTTTATATTGATATGTCTTATCAGGCTCCCACTCTCTTAAATCAGGTTCTACTTTTATATCTAATCCTGTTTCTTTTGATATAATCGCAGCTGTTTGCAATGCCCTAGTATATGGGGAGGACACAATGAGTGTTGCCTCTTTCAAACGTGAATCTTTAGATGTCTTTATTACATCTTCAATATATTCTTCATTTAATTTAGCCAAATCATGTCCATGCCCAATAAAATTATGAGTATCACCATAACTATAATCTGCTTTACCATGTCTTATCATAAAAATTTTCATATATTCATCTCCTAATTTTAACAACTTGTGTATGCTTCAATAACATGCTCTTTATTTTTAGTTGTGTCAATAAACTTTTTTAATTCTATTGTCATTATATCATAAAATTCATTATGAAAATATATCTATTTTGGAAGTTACAACATTAAACGTACTACCAGGTTCATAACTAGCCCAAATAGCCAAGTTTCTATTAATTTCTTCTTCAGTATAATCTTGATAGTTATTAGGATCAAATCCGGGACGAGAAGCCATTGCTAAAATTTCTCCTGAGTTTGGATCCATGGCTATAGCCCAAGCACCATCAGCATTATACTTTTCCATTGCATTATCCAATTCTCTTTCTACAGAACTTTGAATATCATAATTTACTGTTAATTCAATATTCATTCCATTAGTGGGCTCTACATAATTTTCTTTTAATGATAAATTATTACCTTTAGCATCGCTATAATATTGGATAGAGCCATATGCTCCTGTTAGTGATTCATCATATTGTAATTCTAATCCTGATAGTCCTTGATTATCTATTCCTACATAACCTAATGTATGACATAACAATTTATTAAACGGATATACTCTTTTTGATTCTTTAACTAGGTATACCCCCTTATAGTGATAAGCATCTATCTTATCTGCTTGATCGTAAGATAATCTTCTTCCTTCAGGATGAACTCTTTCTATTGAAGACTTTTTATTGAGATGCTCTAATATCACAGATTTATCACAATTTAATATTTCTGATATATTAGTAGCTATTTCTTCTATTTTATTTTTGTCTATTTGATTTGGTATAAATACTAATGATACTGTTGTAAGATTATCTGCTACTACAGTTCCATCTGAGGTCGTTATTTTTCCTCTATCTGCTTCTATTGGTAAATTTCTACTCCATAAGTTATTCGCAAGTGTATTTAATTTTTTATAATCTATTACTTGGATATAAAATACTTTTGATATTATTAATATAAAACAAAAAAATATTATACATAATACTATATTTATTCTTTTATGAATATACTTAGAAAACATTTTATCACCCTATTAAAATTTATTATTTATAATTAGGTTTTAGAAATATAAATTGACATTTTATACTTTGTTATTTATAATATTTTTTCGAAAGGAATGAACTGCTATGAAAACCGAATTATTAAAAGAAAACGAACCTATTAGTATTATCAAAGGATTTTCTAAGAAAAGAATAGAATTTAGTACATTAATTTTTACTGATGGAGAAGTAAGAAGAAAATCAGAGCCTGATAAGATAAAAGTAAGGGGGTATTATAAAATTTACGATGTAAAAAGTGTAAGAAGATATGATGCCTTTTATAAAAATGCTACATATTTGGTTAAAGTTGTTGTTAAGGGAAATGGCAAACAATTTAAACCTAATGATATAATTCATATTTCTACTTATTTGAGTAAATCTAATGACAAAGTAGCATTAGAAAAAGTAAAAGTAATTTTAAAAGAATGCTATTCAAGAAAAAAAGATATAAAAAATAAAAATTCTGGTTCTTTAGAAAAACCAATGAATAAAATAAGAAAAAAGAGACCGAGTATGTAAATAATTTTGTGTAAAGATGAATCCTTTCTGTGGTAATATAGAAATATATAACCAAGGAAGGATTTT
>CAKPDF010000001.1 GCA_934148535.1 uncultured Bacilli bacterium | reverse complement strand
GTTATGACAATGAAGGATTGGATAAATGCAACTGATGATTTATTAAAGTTTAGAAGAAAAGAAGTATTAAATAATAGTGGCAGTATATCTCATAAAGAAGCCGTAGAAAAAGCAGAAAAAGAATACGAAAAATTTAGAGTTATACAAGATCAAAAATATATTTCTTCAATGGATGAATTTTATAATAGATATTTAAATGAAAATAAATAGGAAAAATGATGAAAGAAATATTAAATAAATAGGTGATTTTATGAAAGATAATGATATAATTGAAAAACTTGCTGCTTATGAACATGATAGATGGTCAAGATGGTAAAAGCGGCTTTTTAGTAAATGTATAATTAATCAAGACTAGAGTTTAACAATACCAAAAGAATTAATAGAAAAATTACCAACAGAAGAAATAAACCTATATTTAAATATAGATGAAACAAATAAATAGTAAGATGAAGGAAAGATGTTATATGAATAATAAAGAATATTTAGGAAAGATACTGGATATTGAAATTGATTATAAATAAAAAAATAATAAAGAAAGAAGTGAAGAAGATGATAGGAATAAGTATAGCAGCAAAAAAAGAATGGGAAGCAACTTTAAATTATTTTGGATTGATCCATGAAGAATGTGAAAAATATCCTTTTGGAGAATATTTTAAAAAAATCATTGATAACAAAGAAGTTGTTTTTTATTTAGGTGGAGTAAGAAAAATGAATGCATCAGCATCTACTCAATATATGATAGATCACTTTAATTTTACAAAAATAATTGTAGCAGGAACTTGCGTTGGAATTAATGATAGTTATAGCCAATTAGATATTTTCATACCTAATAAGGCTGTTCAATATGATTGTACAGTTAAAGAAACAGAACCTTTAATAAAAGATTCATTTACTGTTTTAAATAATTTTGAAAATGAGTCAATTTTAACAGGTACTATAGGAACTGCTGATAAACCAGTTGTTATGTGGAAAGATTATTTGGAACTAAAAGAAAATAATATCACAATAGCAGATACAGAATCAGCAGCTATTATGTATATATGTAGAGCAAATGGCGTTGAATGTATTGTTATAAAAGGAATATCAGATTTTCCTAAAAATGAAGCAGAAACTAGTAACGAAGAATCTCATGAAGAACAATTGAATACATTTTTAGAAAATATACCTAAAATAATGACGAAGATTTATGATCATTATTTAGTATATGTTTTAAGAACTAGTATAAATTATCAGGAATATGAATCAAAATCGACTACAATAAAAAAATAATGATTTATATGGGTATAACTAGGAAGTTAATAATAATTAAAAGGAAGTGATAAATAATGGATATGTATCAAAAAAGAAAAATGAGACAAGAAAAGAAAAATAATGATAGTCAAAAAAGTTTTTCAAAAGTCTCCATTTCGTGGTATATACCACCTTATGGAAAATCCTATAAAAACCCTTATAAATAAAGGAAAATATATTTAATGATTTTTACATTTTATCGCTTCTTTTTAGAAAAAAATATTAAAAAGTTGAGGTAATGGGGACATAAGGAAAACTTTAATATAATTAATAGAAATGGAGGTAGCAATGAAGATAATTGAAAATAAATATTCTAACAATACTTTTGAAAATATAAAACATATTGATGATTATGGAAATGAATATTGGTATGCACGTGAATTACAAAAAGTATTGGAATACAAGGATTGGAGAAATTTTCAAAAAGTAATAGATAAAGCAGTTTTATCAGCAAATAATAGTGTTTCAAATGAAGAAGATTGGGTTGTTGAAGTCAACAAGCCAATAAAAACTGGTAAAGGTAAAGAAGAATTTATTAAAGACTATAAACTTTCAAGATATATATGTTATTTAATAGTGCAAAATGCTGATCCAAGCAAAGAAGTTGTTGCTTTAGGACAAACATATTTTGCTATTCAAACAAGAAAACAAGAAATAACAGAACAAGAATATGATTCTTTATCAGATGATGAAAAAAGATTTTATCAAAGAAAATTAACAAAACAAGGTAATTATACGTTACAAAAAGTTGCTTCATCTGCTGGTGTTAAAAATATGGCTGAATTTCATAATGCAGGATACAAAGGATTATATAATGGAGAAACTGCTGATGATATTTTTAAAAGAAAAAAATTAAGATATAGAGAAGATATTTTAGATAATATGAATGAAGATGAATTAGTTGCTAATTTATTTAGAATAAATCAAACTAAACAAAGACTTATAAAAGATAATGTACAAGGTGAAAAGGAAGCAAAAGATGTACATTATGAAGTTGGTCAAAAAGTTAGAAAAGCAATTGCAGATATTGGTGGAATGATGCCAGAAGAAATGCCAACACCTAAAAAGAGTTTAAAAGAACTTGAAAGAGAAAAGAAACAAATAGAAAATAAAGAGAAAAAGAAACTGGAAGGAATAAAATAAAAATTATTAAATGTAGTTAAGGAGTAACAATGATTTTATATTATAAAACTAAAATTTTGATAAGTGGTTTATTTCCAATGGTAAACTTTAAGATAGATGGCTTTATTGAAAAAACAGAATTATATGATGAAAATATGATAGATATAAATAATCCTGATTATATATTTTATTCTTCTGGTCATTTACTTAATTCAATGTATGCGTGTAAGGAAAAAGAAGGTAATTACTATGAATACTTTGAAAATGAAGAAATGATAAAATATGAAGTTGATGATGAAATGTCTAGAACTGATGTAGAAAAAAAGATATTGGATGAACAATTTGAAAAGGTTAATTTATTGCAAAAGAAAATTAGACTACTAACAGGAATAGGAATAACATTACCTGTTTTTAAGACAACTATTTATAATGATAATGGTGGTTTTTATACTTATGTGGGCGGTGTGAATTGGGAAATATCAAGAATAGCAGTTAGTGATTATGATACTGAATTAAAAACTAAACTTGAACAAAGATTACATTTATATATTGCAGATTCTACAATAATTAATCTTGAAGAAAAAAATATAAGATATAAAAGAGCTTTAAATTTTTACTTACAATCTTTTGAATCACAGGATATTGGAATAAGATTCACATTATTGTTTTCAGCACTAGAATCATTATTTAATATTAGTGGAGATGAAGTTACAAAAGAAGTATCAACTTATTCAAGCAATATATTATTTCTAAGTAGCAAAGAAAAAAGTAAGTCTAAATGGAAAATTTCAACTTATTATGATATACGTTCACGTTATGTTCATGGGAATGATGGATATCAATTAACTAAAAAAGAAGAAAGTGAATTAAGAGATTATGTAAGAGAAATTTTATTAATTTATTGGAATATATCAATGGTTTATAATGTATATGATTCTCAAAATATAAAAGAGTTAATAAATAATACTAAAAGAACTAATTTAGATATTCAGGCTCAATTATTTATAAAATATCTGAGAACTCCTTTTGATAAATATAGTGAATTATATAATCAAATCCGTTCAGAATTTTTAAATAAAAATTATTCTGTCTTATCTAATAAAAACATTATGTAGAAAAAAGGAGTTGATTAGTAATGGATAATTTTAAGATAGCAGCATACCTTCGTTTATCAAAAGAAGAATTTGGTAATGAAAAAGAGTCTAATAGTATAACTAATCAAAAACTAATTATAGATAACTATTTAAAAGAACATAAAGAATATAAATTAATTGATTATTATGTAGATGATGGATATTCAGGAACTGATTTTGATAGGCCAGAATTTCAAAGAATGTTAGAAGACATTAAAAATAAGAAAATAGATGTGATAATTATAAAAGATTTATCAAGACTTGGTAGAAATTATATAGAAACAGGTAATTTTGTAGAAGTAGTATTTCCGGCTATGGGAGTATTTGTAATTTCAGTAGATGAAAATTATGAAATGGATTCATCAGATTACTATGGCAGTGATTATGTATCATTAAAGAATTTATTTAATGATATGTATGCGAAAGATATATCAAAGAAGGTAAGAAGTTCTTTAATAGTAAAGAAATATAATGGAGAGTTTGTTGGTAAATTGGCACCTTATGGATATATAAAAGATTCAAAAGATAAACATAAATTTTTAATTGATAAAAATATATCACATATAATTAAAAAAATATTTGATATGATACTTGAGGGTAAAAGTAGACGAGAAGTTGCAGACTTTTTAAATAATAACGATATATTAACTCCAAGTGAGTACTTAAAAATTAATACGGATAAAGATACAACTATAATGAAAAAGTGGAATCCTGAAATGGTAAATGCAATATTAAGAAATGAGAATTATACAGGTACACTATTTCAAGGTAAGAAAAGAAAATTAAATTATAGGATTGATAAGAAAATAAAGTTGGACAAAGAAAATTGGATTGTTACTGAAAATCATCACGAGGCAATTATAAGTAAAGAAGATTTTGTTAAAGTACAAGATATTCTAGATAGGAAATCTAAAGTAAATAAAGATGGAAGCATTGATATATTATCTGGAATTTTAAAGTGTAAATGCTGTGGTAGCAATATGATAAAAAGAACATCTAAGGGTAAGGTTTATTACTATTGCTCTAATTATTATAGAAAAAAGAATTGTGAAAATAATAAATCAACATCAAAAAGTATATTGGATGAATTTATAAAAAAAGAATTAAATATAACGGATATTACTAGATTAAATATTGATAATAATATAAACTATATTAGTGTTGTTTCTAATGATGAGATTGAAATTATAAAAAAGGAAGTGATTAAAATGGATATGTACCAAAAAAGAAAAATAAGAGAAGAAAAAAATAACAAAAAAGAAATAAATAACAAAACTAACATTAACTGGTATCCAGGCCATATGGCAAAAACCAAAAGAGAAGTAAAAGAAAAAATAGATTTAATAGATATAGTTTATGAAATAATAGATGCTAGAATACCATTTTCGTCTAAGAATAATGAGATAGATAGTTTAATAAAGAATAAGCCTAGAGTTTTAATAATGACAAAAATAGATTTATGTGATTTAGAAGAAACTAATAAATGGGAAAAATACTATAAAGAAAATGGATATGAAGTAGTAAAATTGGATTTACTAAATAACAAAAATATAAATAATCTATTAGATATAACAAATAAACTATCAGAAAATATAAATACCAAAAGAAAAGAAAAAGGACTATTACCTAGAAAAACTAGAATTCTAATATTAGGTATTCCTAACGTAGGAAAAAGTACTTTAATAAACAGATTAGTAGGTAAAAAAGCAACAAATGTAGGAAATAGACCAGGAGTAACTAAAAAGCTTGAATGGATAAGAATTAATAAAGATTTGGAATTATTAGATACCCCAGGAATATTATGGCCTAAATTAGAACAAGAAACAGTAGCGCTTAATCTAGCCTCAATGACTGCTATAAAAGAAGAAATATTAGATACTGAACAAATATCAATATATATAATTGAAACCCTATTAAAATACTATCCAACTACAATAAAAGAAAGATATAAATTAAATGATGAATCTGATATTGTAGATATATTAGATAGAATAGGTAAAACTATAGGAGCAATAAAAAATAATGAAACAGATTATGAAAAGGTATATACTACAGTATTAAAGGATTTAAGAGAAGGTAGACTAGGAAATATAACATTTGACAGAATAGAAAAATTAGATAAATAAAAAGGAATTTACTATAAATTTAGTAAATTTCTTTTATATTTCTCTCATAAATTGAGCATTTTTAAAAGGATCCTTAGGATCAATATGATCATAAAATAATATTCCTTGTAAATGATCATATTCATGTTGAAAAGCAACAGATAAATCTTCTCTAGCCCTATATCTAACAGGATTACCATCTACATCAAATCCCTCAATTGTAATTCTAGCATGTCTAGGTACTATTCCTTCAATCTCCCGATTAACACTTAAACATCCCTCACCACCAGAAGTATAAATAAGTTCTTCAGAATAAGAAATAATTTTAGGATTAATTAAAATATAATCTTTAAAAACACCTTCCTTTTCTTCGAAACATACAACAAAAAAGTTTTTATTTACTCCAACCTGAGGAGCAGCAAGACCCATACCAGGTCTAAAATTATATTTTTTAGACATCTCTTCAATTTGAGATAAACGTAAATGTTCAAGCATATCTGCAACTAACTTTTTTTCTTCCTTACTCATAGGAAATTCAACATCGATATTTTTTGCTCTAATTCTTTTATCCTTCTCATCAAGTATATCCTTATCCATAAGCATTGTTACCACTCCCTCTTCGCGTAGTAATTATAGCATATAATAAAATAAGTGTCAAATTTCTTAAATTAACAAATAGTAAAAAGAAAAAAGGAAGAAAAGTTCTTCCTTAAACAGTAACTCTAGCACCTATTATTATTACTAATAAAATAAATAGTACTAGTACTATAGCAGCATTGTAACCATATCCACCGCCACTATATCCATAGCCATAAGATGGATATGCGTAATTATATCCGCTACAGCCACAACTGTTAGAGCCACCACTGTATCCACCACCGTAGTAATACATATTTTAAACCTCCTTTACTATCTAATATAGTGTACGCAACAAACATTATTTGGTTATTACATTTTCCTAATATATAATCGATTTTTGTCTATAAATAAAACATCTAAAAAAAACTTAAACTAATAAAATTTATTAGGTGATCTTATGAATTTATTAAATGGACTAACAGATAAAGAAGTAATAGAAAAAAGGAAAAAATATGGCAATAACATAATAGATGTAACAAATGAAGATACATTTTTTCGACTACTATTAGAATCCCTTGCTGATCCAATAATAAGAATACTTTTAATAGCGCTAGGAATAAAAATAATATTTTTTTTAAAAGATTTTGATTGGTATGAAATGATAGGAATATTAATTGCTATTTTTATTGCGTCTTTCATTTCTACAATATCAGAATACGGTTCTAATAAAGCCTTCCATTCCCTAGAAAAAGAAGCATCTAAAATAAATAGCAAAGTATTAAGAAATGGTAAAATAAAAGAAATACCTCAAGAAGAAATAGTAGTAGATGATATAGTAATACTTTCTAGCGGAGATAAAATACCAGCAGATGGAATAATAATAGAAGGAAGTTTAGAAGTAGATGAATCAATGCTAAATGGAGAAACAAAAGAAGTACATAAATATCCAAGAGCTTTAAAACAAACCAAAGAAAATCTTTTATATAGAGGCACATCCATCTATAATGGTGATGCCAAAATGAAAGTAACTAAAGTAGGAAATGATACATATTATGGACAAATGACAAAAGAACTAACTGTACCTTCATCTCCCTCACCATTAAAAATAAGATTAAATAATCTAGCAAACTTTATAAGTAAACTTGGAATGATAGGAGCACTCTTAGCGTCTATCTCATATCTGTTTTCTAAGATTATAATAAATAATAATTTTAATATATCATTAATAATAAGTACCATAACTAACTATAGACTAATATTTTCTTATATTTTGCAGGCCTTAACGATAAGTGTAACTATAATAGTAGTATCAGTACCAGAAGGACTCCCAATGATGATAACCCTAGTCTTATCATCAAACATGAAAAGAATGTTAAAAAATAATGTTTTAGTTAGAAAATTAGTAGGAATAGAAACATCAGGTAATTTAAACATATTATTCACAGATAAAACAGGCACTCTTACCAAAGGAAAATTAGAAGTAATCTCATTAGTAACAGGAAATTTAAAAAACTACTCATCGCTAGAAGAAATTCATAATACCAAATATAAGCAAGATTTAATAGACAATTTAATTTATAATAATGAGAGTATCTATGAAGAAAAAACCAATAAAGTTATAGGAGGTAACATTACAGATAAATCTATATTAGAGTTTTCTAAAATAAAAAAAAGAAATGATGTAAAAATATTAAATAAAGTTCCATTTGCAAGTATTAATAAATATTCTCTTATTACTATAACTAAAGATGATAAAACTAAAACTTTAATAAAAGGAGCACCAGAAATTATATTAAAAAACTGTGATTTATACTATGATGAAACAGGTACTAAAAAAAAATTTAAAAACAAAGACAAATTAATTAATGAGATAAATGCTGTAACAAATAATGGTATTAGAGTAATAGCCTTAGCAGTAAAAGAAACAACATCTGTTGATATAAATAATATGATATTTCAAGGATTACTATATATAAAAGATGAAGTAAGAAAAGAAGCAATAGAAGGAATCAAATTAGTTACAAAAGCTAAGATTCAAACAGTGATGGTAACAGGTGATAATATAAATACTGCTAAATCCATTGCTAAAGAAATAGGATTAATCACTAGTCCTAATGATATAGTAATAACAAGTGATGAATTAAATAAGTTAACTGATTCTGAATTAATGAAGATAATTCCTAATTTAAAAGTAGTAGCAAGAGCCTTGCCAAAAGACAAAAGTAGATTAGTAAAAATATCTCAAGAATTAAATCTAGTAGTGGGAATGACAGGTGATGGTGTAAATGATGCCATAGCACTTAAAAAAGCAGATGTAGGATTTTCTATGGGAAGTGGAACCAGTGTAGCAAAAGAAGCATCAGATATAGTAATATTAGATGACAACTTTATTTCCATCTCTAAAGCTATATTATATGGAAGAACTATATTTAAAAGTATAAGAAAATTTATAATATTTCAATTAACAGTAAATTTATGTGCAGTAAGTATTTCTATAATAGGTCCTTTTATAGGAGTATCATCTCCAGTAACAGTAGTTCAAATGTTATGGATAAATATGGTAATGGATACTTTAGCGGGACTAGCATTTTCTTATGAACCACCATTACTTGAATATATGGAAGAAGAGCCTAAGAAAAAAGAAGAAAATATTATAAATAAATATATGTTAAATGAAATATTAGTAACAGGAACATATTCATCATTATTGTGTTTAATATTTTTAAAATCTGACTTTATACATTCATTTTTTAGAACTAGTGAGAATAATATCTATCTCTTAACAGCGTTTTTTGGATTATTTATTTTTATGAGTATATTTAATTGCTTTAATGCTAGAACTCATAGATTAAATATTTTAGCAAATTTAATTAAAAATAAAGTATTCTTAATAATAATAATATTTGTTTTAATTGTACAATTAATACTTATATATTTTGGAGGAGAAGTATTTAGAACTACAGGGCTTTCAATTAAAGAATTATGGATAACTATGTTGATTTCTATGACAGTAGTGCCATTTGATTTTTTAAGAAAGATAATATTAAAGAAATCTGGATATATTGGGGGAGTATAATAGGATTACAATACATCACTATTTATAAATATAATCTAATATATTTAAGTTACTTAAGTAAAATAAATATTAAAAAAGAGAATAAAAATCTATTCTCTTTTACATCATATACATATTACTATCAGGTTCATTATTATAACTATTACTATTTTGATAAGGAGTTTCTAATCTAGTAATTCTTTGCTCTAATCTATTAACTTTTCTTTCTAATTTATCAATACGATTATTAATATCTTGACTCCAATTACTCATATAATTATTACCACTAGGAATATTATTATTCATAAAAGGCATATTATTATTAGGCATCATATTAGGATTGTAGCCCATGCCATATCCATATCCAAAGTATTGAGAATCTCTATCATTATTCATATGTAACACCAACTCTTTCAATTTTAGTATATGTAATACTTTATTTTATGTGCCTATTATGCTATAATATAAAAAGTATAAGGAAGTGCAAAATGAAAAAAAGAATAATAGTAGAATGCGTTACTACTGATAAAAAGAAAAATAATCTAACTAAATTAATAGAATGGCTAATATATATGTTAGGATATGCTTTAGTGCTAATAATAGTATCAATATTATTTAAAAAATCTCTTATAATAAATAATAAATATTTTGGATTATATGCACTTTTAGCATCTATTATAATATATATATTAAATCAAACTATAAAGCCAATCCTAGTATATTTAACCTTACCAATAACTGCTTTAACCTTAGGATTATTTTATCCCTTAATAAATGTATTAATATTATATATAACAAGTTTTATATTAGGAAATAACTTTCAAATACATGGAATAATAATCCCATTTATTATAGCAATATTAATATCACTATTAAATATTTTTGTAGAAGGATTAATAATAAAACCGATTATCAATATGAGGAGGGATGCTGATGAATAGAGTATTGTTTAGTATAGGTAGCTTTAATATTTATTGGTATTCTTTTTTAATTTTATTAGCAGTAGTAATAGGAAGTTTCATAGCGGTAAAATATGCCAAGAACAAAACTACAGGACAAACATTTATAACAGATTTAATTTTTATATTAATACCTACTTCAATTATAGGAGCAAGAATATATTATGTAATATTTAATTTTGATGTTTACAAAAATGACTTATTATCAATATTTAAAATATGGGAAGGTGGACTTGCTATATATGGAGCAGTAATTACTGCTATATTAGTAATTTTATATCAATGCAAAAAATACGATAAATCATTTATAGAAACATTAGATATTTTAGCACCATCATTAATACTAGGCCAAGCCATAGGAAGATGGGGGAATTTCTTTAATATGGAAGCATATGGTCCCAAAACAAGTTTAACTTTTCTTCATAGTCTTCATTTACCACAATTTATAATAGATGGAATGTATATAGACGGTTCTTATTATCAGCCAATGTTTTTATATGAATCTATCTGGTGCCTAATAGGATTTATAATATTAATGCTAATTAGAAAAAGAAGTAAAAAAGATGGAACACAAGTATCATTTTATTTCTTATGGTATGGATTAGGAAGAATTATAATAGAAAGTTTTCGTACAGATAGTCTTTATTTCTTAGGGGTTAAAGTGAGTCAAATAGTATCATTAATTTTAATAATTATAGGATTAGTAGGCCTTATTTTAAATAAAATTAATAGAAATAAAACAATAAACGGGGAGGTTAGAAATAATAATGACAGAATATGATGTAGTAGTAATAGGATCTGGTATAGCAGGAATGACTTCTGCAATATATCTAAAAAGAGCAGGATTAAATACTTTGATAATAGAAAATAATGCTCCAGGAGGAGTACTACAAAAAGGGTATGATATAGAAAATTATCCAGGTTATCACCAAATCAATAGTGTGGATTTAGCAACTAATATATATACTTCTGTAAATAACTTAAATGTAGAATATATATTTGAAAGTATAAAAAAAATAGATTTAGAAAATAAAAATATAATTACTACTAATCATAATATAAAAACTAAATATATAATAATAGCAACAGGTAGAAGTGAAAAAAGATTAAATATAGAAAATGAAGAAAAATTAATTGGTAATGGCATTAGTTTTTGTGCTAATTGTGATGGATATTTCTTTAAAGATAAAGATGTAATAGTGGTAGGAGGTTCTAATACTGCTGTAACAGATGCAATATATTTATCTAACATATGTAAGAAAGTGACAATAATTTATAGAAATGATAACTTAAGAGCAGAGAAAATATTATTAAATAGATTAGAAGATAAAAATAATGTAAATATAATTTATAATGCTAATATAAAAAAATATAATATAGAAAATGATAGTTTAAAATCAGTTGCTTTAGATAATGGTGAAACATTATTAGCAAGTGGAGTATTTTTAGCAATTGGTTGGATTCCAAATAGTGAATTATTTGAAGTAGAAAAAGATAATGGATACATAATAGTTGATAAAAACTATCATACAAGTATTGATAAAGTTTATGCTATAGGAGATGTAATAAAAAAAGATGTATATCAACTGACAACAGCGACTTCAGATGCTACTGTAGCGGCTATTAATATAATAAATGATATAAAGTAAGTATTATATAATTACAATACATTATATAGGTTCTTTAGATACTAACTATATAAATAATCTAGTATGCAAAATAATTGTATAAAGCACTAATAATAATTGGTGCTTTTTGGTATAAAATAGCATAGTGAAAAGTTGAAAAAATTAAAAGTGGGTACAAAAAGGTGTAAGTAAGAGTGAAAAGTGGGTGCAAAAAGGTGTAAATCAAAACAAAAAGTGGGTGCAAAAAGGTGTAAATGGTGTTATAATTATGTTGATTGGAGATGATATGTTATGAAAAGAAAGATTTATCAAGACTTATTAGAATGGAAAAATACAAAAAAATTCAAGCCATTAATTATCTTAGGAGTAAGACAATGTGGAAAGACATATATTATTGATGAATTTTGTAAAAATGAATTTAAAAATTATAAAAAAGTTAATCTATTAGAAGATACAGACGTTGTTAAATTGTATAAATCAACTGATTCATCCGAAAAGAAATATAACGATTTAAAGTTATTGTTAGATTTTGACTTTGACAAAGAAGATAGCATATTATTTATTGATGAAATTCAAGTAAGTGAAGAATTAATTTCTGAATTAAAATTCTTCAATGAAAAGCATAGTAATGTAAGAGTGATATGTGCTGGTTCATTATTAGGAGTAAAGTTAGCCAGATTAAATAAGCCATTTCCAGTTGGAAAAATTTCAAGACTATATATGTATCCTATGGACTTTGAAGAATTTCTAATGGCAGCAGGCAAGCAACCTTTAATAGACAGAATTACTGAATGTTTTGATAAGAATGAATCAATGGGATTAATTCATAATAAAGCATTAGAGTATTATAGAAAATACTTGTTGTCGGGTGGAATGCCTGATAGTGTGAATGCTCTGTTAGAATGCAATGATGATTATTATAATTATGATTTATCTAAGTTAAATGATATTATAGAAGATTATAAAAATGACATGAATAGTCATGTAACTAATCCAGCAGAAACATTAAAAATAAGAAATATATATAATTCATTATCTACTCAACTTCAAAATGCATCTAAAAAATTTCAATATTCTGTTATTGCTAGCGATGCAAAATCAAGAGAATATTCCCTACCCTTGGATTGGTTAGTTGAAAGTAGTATGGTACAAATATGTAAATGTGTTAAATTACCACAAAAGCCTTTATTAGGATTTGTTGATGAAGATACATTTAAAGTATACTATTCTGATGTAGGTATTTTTAACAGATTAGTAAATAATGATACTAAAACAATTATTTTAGATGACATGAAAATATATAAAGGAATAATTACAGAAAATTATGTAGCAAATCAATTAAAATCTAGTGGATTAGATTTAATATATTGGAAAGGAAGTAGAGATTCAGAAGTTGACTTTTTGATTACGACAGCAAATGATGGAATAATTCCTATTGAAGTTAAAGCGGATAATCATACACAATCAAAGAGTTTAAATGTATATAATGAATTGTATTCACCTAAATATATGATAAGAATTAGTACTAAAGATTTTGGATATAATCAAACAACAAAAATTAAATCTATTCCATTATATGCTACCTTCTTAATTAAGAAATTAACAAAATAAAATATGAGAAAAGCACTAATAAATAATTGGTGTTTTTTTTGCGTCTAGAAAGTTAAAATATAACTAAAATGTATTGTAATTTTACCATAAAATAATACTTGGGAGTAATTGACAATAAAGTGAATATTTGGTATACTTAATTCTAGAATAAAGAAGACTAAGGAGGAATTAATTATGGAAACAGTTTTAGCCGCTACAGCGCAATGTATAGGTTTAATCTTAGGATTAGCGTTTTTAGGTTTAGGTATAGGAGTAGGTATATTAGGAGGAAGAGTTGCAGAAGCAGTAGGTAGAAATCCAGAAACAAAAAATGATGTCGTTCATTCTGTAATGACAATTCTAATAATAACAGCAATATTTATATTGTTCTTATTCTTATTTTGTTTCTTATTACTATTCTTTAATCCATTATTATCATAATGAGTACAGTATTAATATTCTTATTTGTTTGTGTATTAATTTTAGCACTTGTTTTTGTTATGTTCATGATTTTAAAAAGCACAGTGAACAAAATAAATGCTCAAACAAAATCATACTTTGTAGATAAATTACAAGAATATGACTATTTGATTGATGAGAAAGAAACTAAATTAAATCAAATAGATAAAAAGTTAAAGGATAAAGAATTAAAGAATAATGAAGGAAATGTGGCAGGTTTGCCTCAAAATAATTATGAGTTTGATTATAACATCATAAATCTTTTAAATGAGACAAAATATCAAGATAAAAATATCTTCGAATTAAATAGAAAATTAGAAACAGAGTTTAATATTGATTATAATAAATTAATTTCTATTTTCTTAAGTATCCCAGTTAATATTGAGAACTATGAATTTTGTATGGATTTAAGAAATAAATTTAGCCCTGATAAAATTTATGAATTAAAGTTATTACCAAATGATTTACTAGAAGAAAAATTAAAAAGTTATTTAGATAGTAAAGAATATCAAATATATGAAATATATAAATCACTAAACAATAAAACATCAATAGAAGGATTTATTGATTATATAACAGAATTACTAGATTTAAACAATCCATATATAACAATTTATGTAGGAAATAAACAAGATAATTATGATAATTTAAGTAAGTACATAAAAACTAAGTATGCTAAAGACATATATAAAGGGATAAGAATAATATATAAAAATAAAATTTATGATTATAGTTTGAATGAAAGGAATGTATAATATGGATAACGAAAATATACAAAATGCTATCGAAGATATAAAAGAAAATAAAACAATTTACTCTTCTGGTAGAGTAACTAGAGTTAATAAATATAACATAGAAGTTAGTGGCTTAAATGATGTAGAGTTCTATGAAGCAGTTGATGTAGCAGGAAAAGCAAGTGGATATATAATGGGAATATATCCAAATAAAATAGTAGTATCCTTAGTAGATATTAAAGAAAGCGTTATTCCTGGAGATATTGTGTATGCTTTAAAGAAAGAATTTAAATGTTATTTTAGTAAAGACTCTATTGGAAAAGTAATAGATATTTTTGGTAATGATTTAATAGCAGGTAAAAAATTTGAAAATCTAAGTGAAGTAAAAATAGAAAATCCCCCAATACCAATAATGGATAGAACAGATGTTAGAAGAGAATTCTTAACAGGAATATCAGGAATAGATTTGATGTATCCAATAGGTAGAGGACAAAGACAATTGATAATAGGAGATAAAAAAACAGGTAAAACTCAGATATGTCTTGACTCTATAGTAAATCAAAAAGGTAAGAATGTAATATGTATATATGTTGCAATAGGAAAAACTAAAAAAGAAGTAAAAGATATATATTATGAACTAACTAAAAGAGGAGCTGCTAGTTATACTATAATCATAGCCTCTTTTAATGATGAATTACCAACTAGAACTTATTTAACACCATATGTAGCAACAACTATTGCTGAAAATTATATGATGCAAAAGTTTGATGTCTTACTAATGATAGATGATTTGAAGAAACACGCAGATGTTTATCGTGAAATAAGTTTAACTAGTAATAAAACACCAGGCCGTGATGCTTATCCGGCAGATATATTCTATGCTCACTCAAGATTACTTGAAAAAGGAGCCCAACATATGAATGGTGGTTCTTTAACAATTTTACCAATAGTAGAAACAAAAAGTGGAGACATAACAGATTATATTTCAACCAACATAATATCTATTTGCGACGGACAATTAGTACTATCTGCTAAAAACTTTGCAAAAGGTGAAAAGCCCGCTATAAATTATGGATTATCAGTATCACGTCTAGGTGGTAACGTACAATCAGATGATATGAAAAAAGTTGGTACCAAATTAAGAAGAGAATTACTTTCATACTTAGAAGTAAGATCAGTATATGAACTTGCTAACATTGATGAAATGAGTAAAGAATTACAAAAAAAGATGAAAGATGGAAAAATAATGCTTGATAAATTAAAACAATATAAATTTTCACCAAGAACAAAAGAACAAATGATAGATGATTTTAAATTCCTAACAGAGGAAAAAAGTGAGGTGTAAAAATGGCTGGTAAAGTTATTTCAATATTTGATATTAGCATTGAAGTTGTATTAACAGATGAAACTGTAAAAGTAGGAGATATCCTATCAGATAATGAAGAAAATTATAAATTTGAAGTAGTAGAAATTACTTCCACAACTGCTAAATGTATAAGTTTAGGATCAAATCACGGTTTAAAGAAAGCTACACCTTTAAAGAAATTATCATCAGGGCTTACAATGGAATATTCTGACAAAGTATTAGGCAGAATGTTTAACTCATATGGTGATCCAATAGATAAAAAAGAATTAGTAAGTATTAAGAAAAAGCAAGTAGATAATACAACAACCACATTAAAAGATATTAATGTATCATCAGAAATTTTATGGACTGGAATAAAAGTAATAGATTTCTTTGCACCATTACAAAAAGGATTTAAAATGGGACTTCTTGGAGGTGCCGGAGTAGGAAAAACAGTATTAATAAAAGAATTAATTCATAACGTATATACATCACAAAACTCTAACGCTGTATTCGTAGGAACAGGAGAACGTTCCAGAGAAGGTGTAGAGTTATATAACGAAATGAAAGAATCAAATCTATTAGATAAAATGGGTATGGTTTATGGAGTAATGGGTGATAATCCCGTATCAAGAAGTAAATCAGTATATTCAGGATTAACTGTAGCAGAATATTTAAGAGATGAAAAAAATCAAGATGTATTATTATTTATAGATAATATATATCGTTTTCTCCAAGCAAAAGCAGAAATTGCTACAGAATTAAAACAAATCTTAATAGCAAATGGATATCCATCAGATATGGCAAGCGAAGTAAGTAAAATAGAAGAGAGAATAAATTCTAATACTAAAGGTTCAATAACATCATTCCAAGCTATATATATACCTGCCGATGATTTAAATGATGATGCCGTACAAACAATAATGTCATATATGGATGGACAAATAGTACTAGACAGAAAGGTAGCAGAAGCCGGCATATATCCTGCAATGAATGTATTTGAATCAACAAGTAAATTAATAGATGTAGAAAAAATAGGAGAAAGACATTATAATTTAGTAGAAGAAACAATAAAAACCCTAACAAGATATCAAGAATTAGAAGAAATAATCACTGTACTAGGAATAGAAGAATTATCTGAAAGTGATAAATTAACATTTTATCGTGCTCGTAAATTAAGAAACTATTTTTCACAACCAATGTTTGTAGCGGAACCTTATACAAATATACCAGGACAATTTGTTAAAATTGAAGATGTTTTAACAGATGTAGAAAATATTTTAAATGGTAAATATGATGATGTAGATGAAAGTAAATTTTTATTTATAGGTAAGTATAATGGATAATGAAGGATTTAAAGTAAAAGTATTTGATATGAAAAATGGTTTAGTAGAGTATGAAAATGTAAAATCAGTAAGAATAGTAAGTAAGGATTATAATTTATTAATAATGAAGGATTATTTATCAATTTTAGGAGAAATAATAGGTAGTGTTAACATTAAAAGTGATACTCAAGATGTAAATTATGAAAAAATAAAAGCATTTTATATGAATAGTGATAATGTCTTTAATTTAATGATAAAAGAAGAGGGATAAAATGAGTAATACCGAAATAGTATCAGGTCTAGTAAATTATATCTTAGTAGCAATACTTTTACTTTTCTCACTTGGCGTAGTTTTAAGTATATTTTGTAAAAAATTTAAATTAGATGATAGTAAAATAAAATTATATGGATTATTTCTTAATATGGATACTAAATCATTAGTAGCAATATCATCTCTTACTATAAACTTTACATTCTTAATATGGTGGACATTAAATTTCTGTGGTATAAATGTTATATATATAGTATTCACTTTAATTCTTTTATTAATTTCAAATATTGTATTAGATGATTCTAAAGGAGTAATATTTAGTATGTTATCTACAATAGTAAGTTGTTCTTTAATACAAGTAATATATATGCTATATGTAGAATTAACTACTAACAATCCTCCTTATATAGTAATGGCAGTAGAAGCATTATTAATAATATTTGCAGTGTTATATTATGCATGGAGTTTTACTAAAACGATTAATAATATAGTAGTAAAAAATAAACATATAAAGAATAAAGCAAAATATAAAGTCTAGGGTGATAATTATGAGAATAAAAAATGTTGTAAAAGTTATGAATTTCCATTCTCTATTAAGAGTAGATAAAGCAAGAAAAACTGCTGATAAATACTTAACAGTAGGAGAAGAAATAACTAAGATATTAACCACAATTTTATATAATAAGAATTTAGTCCTAGATAAAAAAGTATTATTACCTGATAAAAATAATCCTATATTAGATATATATATTGCAAATGATTATGGCTTCTGCGGAGATTTTAATGCTGCGGTTAGAAGAGCAATTAATAAAAACCCAGATAACTATAAAATAATAATTGGTAGTAAAATATCTTATAAAGATGATAAAACCGTAATAAAAATAGATAAAGATAACTTTCAACAAGATTTTTATAAGATAGAAAATTATATAGATAAATCACTAATAGATATGACTTATAGTGAAATAAATGTATATTATAATCATTATTATTCATCAACATCATTTGAATTTAAGAAAATAAATTTATTTCCTTTAGAATTTAATGGAGAATACTATGAAGGAAAAGATTTTGTAGCAGAAACAGATTTAGATTTGATGATAAAAAGTTTGGTTTCTTTCTATATTTGTTATCAATTAAAAATGTGTGAATGTATTAGCGAAGCAGCAGAAAATATGGAAAGAAACCAAATTACTAGAATGGCATTAGATAAGATAGAAGAATTAGAAGAAGAAGAAAGAAATGAAGAGTTCCGTAAAAAGACAGAAATAGCAGTTAAAAAGAATGTTGAAAACTATAAAAAGATGCAAATATTAGATGAATAGAGGTGAGTATATGAATGATCTTAATGTAATCTTAGAAAAGTGGAAAGTTAATCCAAGTATCGAAATTAAAGAAGAAATAAAAAATATAGATAAGAATATAACAAAAGATTATTTAGAAGAATTAAAACAATACATAACTCCAAAGTCTGATATAAAAGAAGAAGAAAAAAGATTAAACAAAATAGTTAGTATTTTATCTAACAGATTAGAACAAAGAGAAAATTTAAATAATAAATTAAAAGAATATTCTATAGAAATAAATTTAATTGATATTCCCAATATAGATAAGTTAGATAATTTTAGAAAGAAACTAGAAATAATCAGAAAAGATATAAATAAAAAAGAAATAAACACTGATAGTAAAATTAAATTATTAAATAGTTATTATGATATAAAATTAAATTTTCCGGATTTGTTTATTCCTAACATGGGGTTAGAACAATTAAAAGATAATATCAATATAGATGCTAATTCGCTTTTTATAAATTAATAAAATAATATTGATTTATGTATAAATTATTGGTATAATGAAGAAAATAAGGAGGAACAAAAATGGAAGAACAAAAAGTAGAGAAAATTAAAGAAGAAGAACATGATTTTAGAAATATCATGCTAACTATAATAGGAGTATTTGTTGTCTTAGCAGCAGTATCTGGTGGAACATTTGCATATTTTGCATTTAGTGCATCAAATAACACTACAATTAATGGTACTGCAGCAAAAGCTGATTTGACATTGGCTGTAGCAAAGGTATCGCCTTCAGCAACAGGGCCATTAGTACCACAAAATGAAGCTGGATTAAAAAATGCAATGGCAAATAGTTGCGTAGATAAAAATTCAAATAAAGTATGTCAAGTATACTCAATAACAATAACTAATAAGAGTACTGCTACTGCAACTGTTGGGGCTACGGTAACATTTGCTTATGGTACTGGTTCTAAATTTACAAATGTAAGATGGAAAACTGTATCAGCAAATCCAACAAGTAATACAGCGGTAACGTTGGGAAGTACAGTAAATGCTTCAGCAACTGAAGTTTCAAACTTAGTAGGTACTTCTACATTGGCACCGAATGGAAATGTTGTATTTTATATAGTTGTATGGATAAACGAAACAGGAACTGATCAAAATAGCACTGATTATGGCACATTTACTGGTAACGTAATAGTAAAAGATTCATCTGGAAAAGGTTTAACATCAACATTTACAAGTTAATGAAAATAGGAACAAAGTTTTCTATTTTTTTCTTGTTATGAAGTTGAAAAAAAAATAAAATTATAGTATTATTAATATAGGTGGTAACATGAATAAAAAAAATATAATCATAATATCCATATCAGTAATAATAATTATATTAGTATCGGTATTAAGTTATACCTTTGCATATTTTGCATTTAGTGCAAATAATAATAATACAATAACAGGAGATGCAGCAAAGCCTAAATTAGAATTAGATGTAACAAAAATAACACCGACAGCAGCAAAGAGTAATTTAAAATTAGTACCATTACTAGATACTGCAATATCTAAAGCAGTATCAGGCAATGGTGGAGAAAGTAGTTGCATAGATGCTAATGGAAATTTATCATGTCAAGTATATAAAGTAGTTGTTACTAATACTGGCACAATAAATTTAAAAGTAAGAGGAAAAATAAAATTAGAAGCCAAAAATACAAGTAGCGTATACTCTAATTTAAAATGGACAAGATTAAGTAATAGTACTACAGTAATAGACAGTAACGATATACATTTAGGACAAACAGAATCAATACTAATAAATCAAGTACAATTAAATAAGGGAGCAAGTGAAGAATACTATTTTGCATTATGGTTAAGTGAAACAAATACAAATCAAAACTTAAAAGATTATGGGGACTTTTTAGGAACGGTAACATTTGAAGATAATAACGGCAAAGGTGCAACAGCAACATTTAATTCATAAGAAGATATTTTCTTCTTTTTTTATTGTTAATTTATAATTAAAGAAATTGACAATGAAAAATATACATAATATAATTAAACTAAGAAAGTTGATGTTGATATGAAGAAAATAACAAAGCATAAATATATAATATTAATTTTTTTAGTAACACTTATAATATTTTTAAATTTATTTATAAATCCTAGATATTATGGACATGATACTATTTTTCATACTGCAAATATCATAGAATTATCAAAAACAATAAATATTAAAAATATTCTCGGAAACAATATCATATCTTTAAAAAGTAATCCATTTGGTTATGGAACATGGTTATTTTATCCTAAATTGCCACATCTTTTAGGAGCATATTTATATAAAATATTTGATATATATACAAGTATGAAAATAGTATATTTTATAATAACATTTTTATCAGCTATAACAATATATGTGTTATCTAAAAAGATCTTTAATAATAAAAAAATAGCATTTTTATCCTCAATAATATATATAACAATACCATATCATATCTGTGAAATATACATAAGAGATGCATTTGCAGAAAATTTTATGTTTTTAGCAGTGCCATTAATATTTTTAGGCCTTTATAACCTATTAGATAATGATTATAAAAAATTTTATATATATTTTATATTAGGTTATGTAATTGGAATGTATAGCCATCTAGTAAGTATGGTATTTTGTACAATCTTTGTAGCACTATTTATACTATATCATCATAAATATTTTTTTAGTAAAGAAAAAATAAAATCATTATTTATAAGTACAATTATAGTAATAGGATTAACACTACCATTTTTAACTACAGTAATAGAATATAAATTATTAAATGAGTATACAGTATTTTTAAGTGATAGTTTTACCAACAGGGCAACATTAGTATATAGGTCAATATCATTTAAAGATTTATTTATGGGAAAACCAATATATGATGATATAATGCCATATTTTAATATAATGACAATAATATTAACATTAATAACAACTATACAAGTAATATTAAATAAAACAAAATATAAATCTAAATTATTACCAATGTTATTATACATAATTTTATTAATAAATTTAGTATGTTCAAAATTAATTTGGAATAATATTCCAGAAATATTTTTAATGCTTCAATTTCCTTGGAGATTACTAGTATTCATGTCAGTTTTTATATCATTATATGCTCCTGTCTGCTTATTAACAGATTTAAAAATAAATATTCCAAAAATATTTAATAAAATAATCTATAGCATGATAATATGTTTAGTATTAATAGAAGGGGTAAATAATATAAAATATTATAGTAACGAAGAATATACAGAAGATTATGTATTATCATCGAAACTAGCAATGGGATATCAGCAAGAATATTTGCCATTAAAAACAAACAATGCAAGATATTTTAGAACTACATACCTTGAAAAAAGAAAGATGGAAATAGTTAGTGATAATAATACAAAGATAAGCATAATTAGCAGTAGTTTTCCAAATTTAAAATTTGAAGTTAAAAAATTAAAAGAAAAAACAAAGATAGAAATACCAAGAATATATTATTTAGATTATATTTTGAAAGATAAAGATGGAAATAAAGTAAAACTAACAATGAGTAAGTATGGAATGCTTGAAGCTGATATTATTAAAGAAGGAAAGTATGAACTATATCATAAAAATACTTTAATAGAAACAATATCAAATATTATAGGAGTTGCAACGTTAATATTTGTAATATATAAGTTAGTGGGGTGGAGAAGATGAAAAGCAAATCCGTAGCGGTAATAATACCATGTTATAATGAGGAGAAGACTATCGGAAAAGTAGTAAAAGATTTAAAAAAAGTCCTACCAAATGCTAAAATATATGTGTATGACAATAATTCTACAGATAATTCAAGTAAAATAGCGAAAAAAGAAGGTGCTATAGTAAAAAAAGAAATAAGACAAGGAAAAGGAAATGTTGTAAGAACTATGTTTAGAGAAATAGAAGCTGATTGTTACCTAATGGTAGATGCAGATGATACCTATCCAGTTTCATCTGCAAAAAAAATGTGTAAGTTAGTGTTAGATGATAATTATGATATGGTAGTAGGAGACAGACTATCAAGCACATATTTTCAAGAAAATAAAAGACCATTTCATAATGTAGGTAATATCATAGTTAGAAAACTGATAAACAAATTATTTAAATCAAATATAGAAGATATAATGTCTGGTTATAGAGCGTTTAGCTATGAATTTGTAAAAAGTTATCCAGTACTATCAAAGAAATTTGAAATAGAAACAGAAATGACTATTCATGCTATAGATAAAAATTTTAAAATAAAAACAATCCCCGTAGAATATAAAGATAGACCAATCGGAAGCGTAAGCAAACTAAACACATATAAAGATGGCATAATGGTAATAAAAACCATTGAAGAACTGGTTAAAGAATATAGACCTAGATTATTTTTTAATACATGTACCATAATTTTTTTACTAACATCATTAATATTAGGATTGCCCGTATTTATAGAATATTTTAAAACTGGACTAGTACCAAAATTCCCATCACTTATAGTATCAATGATTTCATTAGTAATAGCGCTTTTATTATTTATAACAGGTATGATTTTAGAAGTAATAGCAAAAAAACAAAAACAGTTATTTGAATTATACCTAAATACATTAAGGAGGAACAATAATGAAGAAATTAGAAAAAATAAATAAAATAATGTATACTTTAATATTTGCAACCTTATCAACACTAGTATTTATAGTAACTTTGAGTAAGCCTAACATGGCATTTTATGCCCAAGAAAGTAAATTATATCAGTTTGTAACAGAAATATGGCTATCATTAAAAGATTTTGACGTTGCATATGTAACTCTATTTGTTTTTATATATTATGCATATTACAATATCTATTTTGATAATAGTAAATTAACTAGTAAAAGTTTTATAAATGCCGCTATATCTATAATATTAACTGCAATAACTTTGATAGGAAAAAGTTATAGGATAGATAATACATTAAATACAATTGTAGAGTCTGGTGCTCAAGTTTTAAAGTTTGCAATACTTAGTATAGGTTATTATTTAATATACTATGCAATTATAAAAAAAATCACTTCAATAAAAATAAAGCCAGAAACCAAAAAAAAAAGTCTCAGGCAACAAAAAATAGAAAAGATACTAAATAAATATCAAATTGTAATAGCAATAATAATCATTTTACTATGCTGGATGCCATATGTTATTAACTATTATCCAGGCGCATCCACTGGAGATACATTTGACTGTTTAAGTCAATTTTTTCACAGAGATGAATCTTGGAGTATAAAAACAATGAACTTAATTAATCAAGATGTATATATAAACAAACATCATCCTCCATTATTCACTGTAGTATTAGGGTTAATCTTTAAACTAGGTAACCATTTTAAAAATTTTACCTTAGGTGCTCTAATATATACGATTTTACAAATAGGACTATTATTATTAATATTTAGTTATATGCTACACTATATGAAAAAAAATAAAGTACCACTATGGATAAGAATGTCTAGTATATTTTTTATAGGACTAACTCCAACTATAGCAGCCCATGCAATAACCGCAATAAAAGATACCCCAAGTGCAATATTTACATTACTATATGTAATATTTTTAGTACAAATAGTAAGAAATTATGATAGTATTTTTAAAAGCAAGTTAAAAACTATATTATTAATAATTGTAATGATATTAGTGCTAACTTTAAGAAATAATGGCTTTTTTACAATAATTTTATCATTTCCATTCTTAATGATATTATATAATAAAAAATGGAAAAAAATATTGCTAGTATTAATATTACCTTTAATTTTATTTGGAATGTATGATAAATTACTATTACCATCATTAAATGTAACTGATGCCAGTATAAAAGAAGTATTGACAGTACCATTCATGCAAGTAGCAAGAGTTGTGAAATATAATTCAAGTAAAATATCATCTAAAGATGAAGAAATAATAAATAAAGTTTTAAACTATGACGCTATGAAAAATAATTATAATCCTGATTTAGCAGATTCAATAAAAGATACTTATAACAAAGATGCAACTAAAGAAGAATTAAAAGATTTTTTTGGAATTTGGTTAAAGTATTTAAAGAAATATCCATTAGTATATGTAGAATCGTTAATTAATAGCACTTATGGATATTTCTTTCCAGAAGTAGGAGAAAGATATGCTACCTTAGCAGTAGATGCCAGAGTAGGAACAAATACCTATATAAATATAACTCCAAGAGAAAAATATAAAGATGCTAGACAAATATCACATCAAATAAATCAAATACAAGCATCATTTCCATTTTTATGGTTCTTTAATCATGTAGCATTTTATGATTGGTTTTTAATTTTTTCTTTTCTATATATAATTAGAAAAAAACAATATAAATATTTAATTCCATTAGCGCCATTATTATCAGTATTGTTAGTTTGTCTTGCATCTCCAGTAAATGGTAGTTTTAGGTACATTTTACCAATAGTATTTTCTGTACCAATAATATTAACTATTGATTATTTTGTATACAAAAATAATATATTAAAAAAAATATAGAAAAATATAGAAAAAAGTGCTTGCTTTTTAAAGACTATTTTGCTATACTTATTATTGTAAGGAGGATAGATAAAAATGAATAATGAAAAAAATAACGGAAAGGGAATATTTTATGGTGTAATTGGTGTAGCAACACTAATAGTTGCTATCATTGGTGCAACATTTGCATACTTCACTGCATCAGCAACAGCTGGTGAAAATGTAATCACTGGTAATGCTGCTTCAGTTAGTTTCGATTTAAAAGTTACTAAAGTAACTACAGTTGATGAAACTAAAGGTGGTATGATACCAATGACTGATGGTATGTTAAATGCTGCTGTAACTAGTGCAAAAGGAGCATGTGTTGATGACACTGGTGCTGCTGTATGTCAAATCTACAAAGTAGAATTAGCAAATAATGGTTCTGCTGGTCTATTCCTTGATGGATATGTTAATTTAACCGGAGGACTTGCTGCTACTGCTGCTCAAACTGAAACAACAATGAGATGGGCTCAAGTATTTACTACAGATGAAACAGCTTTCACTTTAACAGGAACTCCAGCATTAGCAAATGGAGCAACTGGAATTGATCCATTTACAGCAATTACAACTTCAGGAACAAGCGATGTTGATTTAAATTCTACAGGAACTACTGCTAAATACTCATATTCAGGAAACCAATATGATTTTATCAATATTAACTACATGAGAAAGAGTGGACATACTGATGGTTCTTATACAAGAACTGGAGATTTAAATTCAGCATTAGTGTTCAACCAAAGACTTGAACCAAATACTGATGCTACAAATTCAAAAGCAAATTTATATTTTGTAGTATGGTTATCTGAAACTGGAACAAACCAAAATCCAGCTGCAGATTCTACAGAAGGAACTAATTTCTTCAATGGAGTTGTATCATTCAATTCAGCTGCTGGTGGCGAAGTTTCTGCTACATTCCAAGGATTAACAAGAAGACCTGCAACAGACAACAACGCATAATTAAGTTAATTATAAAATGCAACCTTAGGGTTGCGTTTTTTTGCTATAAAACTATTGCAATAACAATTATATTTTGATAAAATATAAATAGAAAATAAAGGAGCATATAAATATGAATAAAGATATAAATACAAGAAAAATGATATATTTTACATTAATATGTATTGTTTTAATAGTAATAGTGATAACTGGAACATATGCCTATTTTACAGCTAAGAAAACTGCCGAAAAAGTATTAGTAGGAGAAACAAAAAACTATTCATTTGGACTATCAGTAGAAAAAGTATCAACAAACGACCATTATGGATTGATACCAATGGATGATGAAAAAGCTGCTTATGCTTTAGAAAATAATTGTCAAGATATGAATGGCTTTGCTGTATGTCAAATTTATAAAATCACAGTAAATAATACCGGTAATACTGCAATGTACTTAGATGGATATTTAAAACTAGATACTGTAAATGATGATGAAATGAGATTTATGAGAATATATTATGATGGCGATGAATTCTGTTATAGTAATAATTGTAAAGATGAATTTAATATTAATAATATAAAATCTGGTATAGTAAAAAATGAAGATGATAATTTAAATAGAAGTGATGATAAAAATGCATTACTAGTAGAAAGCAGTCAAGAAAATGAAGATGATATAATAAAATCAGGAGAAAAGAAAGAATATTATGTGCTAATATGGTTGCATAATTTAAATGAAAAACAAGACGACTTGCAAGGCGTAGAACATTTCTTTTCTGGACAAGCTATCTTTATTTCTTCTCAAGGAAATGAGATAACAGCAGTATTTTAGGAGGAGTAAAAATGAATAAGTCAAAAATAATTTATACAATCCTTATCTGTACAACAATAGTAATAATAGTCATAGGAAGTACATATGCATACATTGCCTCATCAGCAACTACAGATAAAAACTCTATCAACACCTCATCAGCAAGTCTTTCGTTAAATTTAGCGGTAACTCCAAAATATCCAGATCCAAATAATGGGGTTAAAACCTTAATTCCGATGAAAGATGAATTATCAGAGAAAGCTTATACAGGATATAATAATACTCCATGTATAGATAAAAATAATGCCGCAGTTTGTTACATTTATGAAATAAAAATATATGATTACAATTCAAATTTAGATTATGTAACAGGAATGATAAATTTAGAAATGGGAAATATTGTAAACTTAAGCTATAGGTTATTTGATGAAAATGGAAAAATACTTGAAATAGACAAAGATGAAAGTAATAATTCCATATACTATAAAAAAGTAATACCAACAGAAGATATGCCGTTAGGTCCATCTTTTAGTGTAAAAGATAAAGAAGAATTAAAGTTATACTTAATGATTTGGTTAAGTGATAATGGAGTATCACAAAATGCAACAGATATAGGAACTTTTCTTGGAAATGTAACGTTTTTTGCGGGAAGTGGTGGAAAAATAACTGGTAAAATTTCTGCAGCCATTACAGGAAACTATACTGGATAATTTTAATTTTAAATAAATTAATAAAAAGTATTGATTTTTATTAGTCAAATATGCTATACTTAATACATAATAAATAAAGGAGGAACGAAGTATGGAAAGTGAAAAAATAAATCAAGTACAAAATGATAAAAATAATGAGAAGAAAGGTAGAGGTTTATTCTATTTTGTGATAGCATTTGCAGTAATTATTATAGCAATAGTTGGAGCAACATATGCGTATTTCACAACATCTACTAGAACAGCAGAAGAAAATAGTATTACAACAGGATCAACAAGCTTAAAACTAGGTATTGAAACAGATGATACAGGTGCTAATTATGATTTGATTCCTACTACAGCACAAATAGCAAAATATGCTTATGCAATGCAAAAGGAAATAAAATATGTTGTTCCAGAAGAATGTGTAACTTATAAACAAGATGAGCCTGAAACATGTTTAGTAAAGAAGAAACAAGCAAATTCAACTTGTATTGATGATTCAGGTTCAGCTGTATGTAGTACATATTCATATACTATAATAAATGATAATGTTAACCCACAAACAATAACTATGTATTTAGGTGTAACTGATAACAAATTTCAAAATTTATGGTTCGCTGTATATACTGATGTAACATCAACAAATACCAGTGGAGTACAAACTGTTACTAGAACAAGAGTTACAGAGCCAAAGCAAATATCAACTACTCCAGACGATGAAATAAAAATGGAAGTTAGAACTGACATTGAAGAAAGTCAAAAAGCGACATTTGAAAGTTTAATACATCCAACATTGACTCAAGAAAGTCCAAGAAAAACATACACTGTTGTTTTATGGATTGAAGAAAGCGGAGATGACCAAACAGAGATTGATGGTAATGGGAAATCATTTAAAGGATACATAAGAGCAACTTCTGGAGATGGAAAAGGTGTAACAGGTGTAATTGGTGCAGCTGGAGATTATGAAGATGGTGTAACATCTCAAACTACAACAACTACAGAAACAACAACCACAGAAACAACAACTACAGTATCACCATAAATTATTAAGATAGGGAAACCTATCTTTTTTAAATTATAAGACAAATTAATAAAGACATCACTCCAGATACAATACAATGAAAAACTCTAGCAATAAAAAAATCAGAATAAGAAATATCAGTATCACTTATTTGAGATAATATTTGCATATGTACTGATAATCCTCCAAAAGAAATAATCATAGAGGAAATAACAATTTTTAACAAATCGGATATATTAACTAAAGAAAGACTTTTTAATCCCATTGTAATTTCTAAAATACTCTTAATTAAAATACTAAGTTTTAAATTAATATTAAGAAAGTCAATAATGCAAGTAGAAATAATCAAAAAACAAGTTAATGTTCCAAAAATTAATAGTAATGTATCTATTGCAGATATAATAGATTCAGAAAATACTAAACCAAATTTTATATTTTTATTTTTAATCTCATTATTAGAATTATTATGTTTTGGAGCTTTATTTCTTAAAATAATTCCAATTATTATATTACCTAAATAGTGAGAAATTAATATTGGTAACCCTAATTTTTCATTATTAAAAAACATAACTGAAACAGTAGATAAGATAAATAAAGGGTTAGAAAAATGAGAAAACAACAATATATGATTAGCTTCTTTTAAACTAATCAAACCTAAATCATAATATTTTCTAGTATTTTTAGCGCTACTAGGAAATCCAGAAATCATAGACAAGAAGAAAATAGAAACAAGTTTATCACTAACATTAAATAACTTACTAAAAAAATTTATTATAAAAGAAGGAATATATTTTTCCACATTGTATGTAATTAAAATATCTGATATAATAAAAAAAGGAAATAAAGAAGGTACAATATTTTTAATCCAAGTTTCCATAGAAAAATAAATAGTTTCAAATATTAATGATTTATAAATAATACAATAAATTATTATAAAAGTGCAAGATAAAATAACAAATAAATTAAAAAGTTTCTTTTTCATATTATCACAATTAATTATATGAAAAAAACTACTTTTTAAGAATATAATTAAGAAGGTGATACAATGAAAAAAATAATTAATTTTATAAAACAAGATATATGGTTCATAATATCTTTAATCATTATAGTAGCGCTATTTAATATAAAACTACCATATTATATAGATGTATCAGGAGGTACAATTGACATAAGTGATAGAATAACTACAGAAAATAGAAATAATAAAATAAATGGAAGTTTAAATATGTTATACGTAACTGAATATGAAGCAACAATACCTACATATTTACTATCATATTTATTTAAAGATTGGAAAGTAGAAAAAGTGAGTGACGTTCAAGTAAATAACGAAGATATGGAAGAAATATATGAAAGAAATAGAATAATGTTAGATAATTCAATTAGCAATGCCACATATGTAGCATATACATCTGCTAATAAAAATATTGAAGTCAAGGATAAAATGAGTTATGTTATAGCAACTACTAAAGATAATGGTATAAAAATAGGTGATATAATAACTAAAGTAAATGATAAAGAAATAAATAGCACTAGTGAAATAAAAGAAATTATATCAAATCAAGAAGTTGGGAATACAATAAAATTAACAGTTAAAAGAAATAACAAAGAAAAAGAAATAAATGTAAAAATGTCTGAAGAAAAAGGTCAAAAAATAATAGGTATAGTTATTATGACAAATTATAAATATAATTTAGATCCAGAGATAAATATAAAGTTTAAGAAAAGTGAAAGTGGTTCGTCTGGTGGATTAATGATGGCCTTAAGTATCTATAATGTTATAGCAGATGACGATATAGTAAAAGGAAGAAATATAGCAGGAACTGGTACAATAGATTTAGAAGGTAATGTAGGAAAAATAGATGGAATAAAATACAAATTAATGGGTGCAGTTAAAAATAAAATGGATGTAGTATTAGTTCCAGAAGGAAATTATGAAGAAGCATTAGAAGTAAAAAAAGAAAAAAACTATGATATAGAAATAGTTTCAATAAAAACATTTAATGATGCAATAGAATATTTGAAAAAATAAAATGGCAACAATAATTGCCATTTTTAAATATAACTATTTATCTCATATATTTCTATATAAAGATGTATTGTAAATAAAAAATACTAACAAAGTTAGTATCTAAAATTTTCTACCTGGTCGGGAAGACAGGATTTGAACCTGCGACCTCTACGTCCCAAGCGTAGCGCTCTACCAAGCTAAGCTACTTCCCGAAAAATAAATGGTGGAGAATAAGGGACTCGAACCCTTGACCCCCTGCGTGCAAGGCAGATGCTCTAGCCAACTGAGCTAATTCCCCATCGACAAATAAAATTATACCAACAAATAATATCATTGTCAACTATTTTTTACAAAAAATTTCAAAATATTGAATTTAAAATATTGTAGATATATTATTAATATGTTATAATTAATACGGAACAGGAGGAATTTTTATGGAAACAGCCTTATTAATAGTATCAGTATTACTAATTATAATAGTTTTATTACAAAGTGGAAAAGCAGAATCAGCAGGTCAAATAGTACAAGGAGGATCATCTGATTTATTTACTAACCGTAAAGAAAGAGGATTTGAATTATTCATAAGCAGAGTAACAATGTTACTTGGAGTTGCATTCTTTGTGCTATCATTATTTATATCATTATAGACTTACCTCGTAAGTCTTTTTACATAAAATAAGAATAAGAAGGAGAATTTATATGGAAAACGACATAATTAACATATTATCAAATAAAGAAAGGCCAAATTTATCTACTATAGAAATTAACGATCTATTAGGATATACAACAATAGAAGAATATCAAAAATTAGATAAAAAACTAAAAGAAATGGCTGCTCTCGGAATATTATATTATAGTGAAAAAAAGAAAAAATATCTATTACTAGAAAATAGTCATTTAGTAAAAGGTAAATTATTAATGAATAGAAAAGGCTTTGGATTTGTAGAAATTGGAAATGGTAAAGACGATATATATATTAATAAAAACAATTTAAATACTGCAAGACATAACGACATAGTATTAATAGAATTAATAGGAGATAAAACAGAAGGAAAAATAATAAAAATTTTACAAAGAGACGAAAGTAAAATAGTAGGTACAATTTATTTTAAAGATAAATTATGCTACGTTCACCCCGATTCTAAAGAATATATAGATATGCAAGTAACAAAAGAAACAAGCAAAGGTCTAGTAGAAGGACATAAAGTTGTAGTATTACCAATAAACGGAAGCAAATATTTAGCAAACGTAATAAAAGTAATAGGTCATAAAAATGATGTAGGTATAGATATAGTATCATACGTATACGCTCATGACTTTAAACCAAATTTTCCTGAAGAAGTAATAAAATACTTAGATTGCATTCCAGATGAAATAGAAGAAAAAGATACGATAGGAAGATTAGACCTAAGAGATAAAACAATCTTTACAATAGATGGTGACGATACCAAAGATATAGATGATGCAGTAAGTATAGATAAAAATGAAGATGGAACATATAACTTAGGAGTTCATATAGCAGATGTAAGTAATTATGTAAAAGAAAATACACCATTAAACGATGAAGCATATGAAAGAGCAACAAGTGTATATCTAGTAGATAGAGTTATACCTATGTTACCTCATAAATTATCAAACGGTATCTGTTCACTTAATCCAAATGTTGATAGATTAGCGCTATCTTGTCTAATGAAAATAAATAAACAAGGAAAAGTAGTAAAATATGACATAAGAAAGACTGTAATAAGAAGTAGAATTCAAATGACTTATAACAAAGTAAATCAAATATTAGATAAAAATGAAATTCCAGAAAATTATGAACCATTCGTAAATGACTTAAGATTAATGAAAGAATTATCAGATATACTAAGAACAAAAATGATATCTAGAGGTTATATAGAATTTTCTTCTCCTGAAGCAAAAATAATAGTAGACGAAAACTGCCATCCAATAGATATCAAATTAAGAAATGAAGGGACTGGAGAAAACATGATAGAAAACTTTATGGTAGCCGCTAATGAAACAGTAGGTAGCCACATATTCTATCAAAATTTACCAGGAATATACCGTATTCATGATAAACCAAATGAAGAAAGATTATCAAGCTTTTTTGACTTCTTAGCAGCAAGAGGATATGTGGTAAAAGGAAAAAGAGATAATATAACTAGTAAAGATTTACAAAAAGTATTAGAACAATTAAAAGATAAACCAGATTATCATATATTAAATGACATGGCAATAAGATGTCAGGCCAAAGCAATTTACTCTAGCGAAAATATTGGACACTTTGGATTAGGAAGTAAATGTTATTCACACTTTACATCCCCAATAAGAAGATATCCAGATCTAATATTACATAGATTAGTAAAAGATTATGAAGAAAATTATTCAGAACAAACCATAGAAAAATGGGCTGAAAGATTACCAGAAATGGCAGAACATTGCTCTATCAAAGAACAAGATGCTGTAAAATGTGAAAGAGATGTAGACGATATGAAAAAAGCAGAATATATGCAAGATCATATTGGAGAAACTTTTGAAGGAGTTATATCTGGAGTACAAGAATTTGGATTCTTCGTAGAATTAGATAACACCATAGAAGGATTAGTAAAATCATCAGGATTTAATTATAATGAAAAAGCCAAAATGTTAACCAGCCAAGATAAGAAAAAACAATATAGATTTGGAGATAGAGTTAAAGTAAAAGTAATAAACGCTAATAAAGATACATCTATGATAGATTTTGAAGTAGTAGAAAAGTAGGAGAAGTTATGAATAGAAAGAAAAAAAGAAAATTAAAACTAGGAAATATTTTTATAGCACTATCATTAGTAATATTATTCATTTTAGTAATATTTTATTGTAGTAAACAAATATTAAAAAAAGAAGTAAAAACAGAATCTAATAATAATGGTACAAAAGAGGAAGTTAAAGAAAAAGTATATACAACCTCTGTAATAACAGCAGGAGATAACTTAATACATTCAAGTCTTTACAATGAAGCCCATAGAAATGCTAATTATGACGGATATGACTTCTCACCAATGTATGAATTATTAAAACCAATAGTATCAAATTATGATATAGAATATTATAACCAAGAAACAATTTTAGGAGGATCTGAAATCGGATTAAGTGACTATCCAACATTCAATTCACCATATGAAGTAGGAGATACTATGATAGACTTAGGATTTAATCTAGTATCCCTTGCCACAAACCATACAATTGATTCAGGAAGTAAAGCTGTATTAAATTCAAGAGAATATTGGAATTCTAAAGAAAATGTTTTAGCAGTAGGTTCTTATTCCAGTGAAGAAGAAAGAAATAAAGTAGATATAAGAGAATCTAATGGAATAACATATACAATGTTAAATTATACCTATGGTACTAATGGTATTAAAGTACCAGAAGGGAAAGAATACTTAGTAAATGTATGGCCTACAGATTTAGATATAAATGATCCTGAAAAAGATACAGAATATCAAGATTATAAAAAAACAGTATTAGAAGATATAAAAAGAGTAAGAGATAAAGTAGATGTATTATTTGTAGCAATGCATTGGGGAGTAGAATACACCCATGAACCTACAGAATATGAAAAAGATATGGCAAAATTTTTAGCAGATAATGGAGTAGATGTAATAATAGGAACTCATCCTCATGTAATCCAACCAGTTACTTGGATAGATAATACTCTAGTAATATATTCATTAGGAAACCTAATATCAGCTCAATATCAAAATCAATCAACTTGTACTGATTATAAATGTACTACAGGACTAATGACTAGTTTTAAAATAACTAAAACAGAAAAAGGAAAAGATAAAACCATTAAAATAGATGATGTTTCAAATGAATTAATATATACTTACTATAGTGGATTTAGAAATTTTAAAGTTGTTCCATTTTCTAATGAAGCAATAAAAACATATTTACCATCATATAAAACAGTATATGAAAAATATAAAGCAGTAGTTCAGAAATATGATGAAACCATGAAAGTAGTACCAGCGTATGAATAAGAAAGACAAAAGACTTAAAAAACTTAAGTCTTTAATCATATCTATTTTAATATTAATACTATTAACAAGTATAATTTTATTATTAATTCCCAAAACAGAACAAGAAAAAGAAAATAAAAATATAGAAAAAGAAAATATAAAAAATACAACTTCAACATCTCTAATAATGGTAGGAGATAATCTAATACATTCAAGTATTTATGAAGAAGCAAATAGAAATGCAAATTATGAAAGTTATGACTTTAAACCAATGTATAAAATGATTAAAAGTATAGTCTCAAATTACGATATAGCATACTACAACCAAGAAACTATCATAGGAGGAAGTGAAATAGGATTATCATCATATCCTGCCTTCAACTCACCATATGAAGTAGCAGATGCAATGATAGACGCAGGATTTAATTTAGTATCTCTTGCTACAAATCATACTCTAGATAGAGGGAAGCAAGCAGTATTAAATTCAAGAAATTATTGGAATTCTAAAGAAAATGTTTTAGCAGTAGGTTCTTATTCCAGTCAAGAAGAAAGAAATAAAATAGATATAAGAGAATCTAATGGAATAACATATACAATGCTAAATTATACTTATGGAACTAACGAAATTAACGTACCAGAAGATGAAAATTATCTAGTAAATATATGGCCTATGAACGGAAATAATCCAGAAAAAGATATCGAGTATCAAAATTATAAACAACAAGTATTAGAGGATATAAAAAGAGTAAGAGATAAAGTAGATGTATTACTTGTAGCAATGCATTGGGGAATAGAATATCAAAATATGCCAAATGCCTATCAAAAAGATGCTGCAAAATTCTTAAGTGATAATGGCGTAGACATAATAATAGGAACTCATCCCCATGTTATAGAGCCAATAGATTATATAAATAATACTTTAGTAATATATTCGCTAGGTAATTTTGCATCTGCACATGAAGTAGTAAATATGGATAATAGAGTGGGATTGATGACCTCTCTAGAAATAGAAAAAGATTTAAAAACAAATAAAATAACTATTAAAAATTTAGAAAATGAATTACTATATATGTACTATACAAATGAATATAAAGATTTCTTAATAGTGCCATTTTCTAAAATAGATAATTCGTACTTAAATAATTATCAAGAAGTATATGAAAAATATAAAAATGTTATAACATCTCTAAATAGTAATATAAAAGTAAAAGAAATAAGCACCAATTAAATGCTTATTTTTCTAATTAAGAAATACTAATAAACATAATAAAAAGACACTCATTAAACTGAGTGTCAAAACCAAAAAAACATTGAGGATGACATTCACTTACAAAATTGAATGTTCCATTTTTTAATATATGCAAGTTTCCTTGCTTGCATACTAATAATAGCATAAATGTTATAACAAATCAAGTAACTGCTAGTGAATTTGAATACTGTTAGTAAATTGTAAAAATAAAATAGAAATATCTGATATAATTATCTAGGAACATTTGATGTGAGTGTCATCCTCCAACAATAGAATGGAGGTGGTAAGTATGAAGATAAAAACATTTATTTTAAAATTATTAAAATTACTATGTCTAATTTTATTACTTACCATATTATTGATATTAGTAATAAAATACTAATAAACATAATAAAAAGACACTCATTAAACTGAGTGTCACCAAACAAAATTAAGGATGACATTCACTTGCAAAATCGAATGTTCCTTTTTTAATATATGCAAGTTTCCTTGCTTACATACTAATAATAGCACAACTTCCACATTTTGTCAAAAAATTGACAAAATAAAATTATAATAATATAATTAACATATAAAAGAAAGGAAAAATGTCCTATGGAAATATTAAATAGAAAAGCAAGATATGATTATGAAATAGAAGAAGAATATGAAGTTGGAATAGTATTAAAAGGCACTGAAATAAAATCTATAAGAGAAGGTAAAGCCAATATAAAAGATAGTTATGCAATCATAAGAAATAATGAACTATTTTTATTAAATACTCACATATCAGCGTATGAAAAAGGCAATATTTTTAATCATGAAGAAGATAGAACCAGAAAACTATTAATGCATAAAAAAGAAATAATGAAATTATCAAATAAAATAACATTAGAAGGATATACTTTAATACCATTAAAAATATATTTTAAAAATAGTAAAGCAAAAGTACTATTAGGTCTTTGCAAAGGTAAGAAAAATTATGACAAGAGAGAAACTATTAAGAAAAGAGACACAGAAAGAGAAATGAGAACAAACTTTAAATATAACTAAATAATAGAGGAAATATCAATATCATTATGAGTTGATATTTTTTTTAATGCATTTTCTATATCTCTTTTAATAGTACTATTATATTGAGAATCAGTTTCAATTTTTTTCTTATATTCATAAACATAAGCTAAATTTGAAGAATCTTTATTTTTTAAATAACATTCAATATAGTAATAAAATAATAATATATTAGCTTCTATAATACCATTATCACTAGCAACCATCAAATATTCCATAGCCTTATTCTTATCAGGACTAATTACAATATCTAAACATCCCTCTAAATAATAATATCTAGCCAAATTATAAAAATTATAAAAACATAGATATAACTTAGGAACATCTAATCCCTTATTGTAATAATTAAAAGCATCTACCATGTTTTTATCAACATATACACCTTTTCTATAGTATTCACCAACTCTATTACAAGCCCAACTCTCTCCTAAATCAGCACTCTTTTTAAAATATTCAAACGCCATAGAATAATTATTTCTTTTTTCTTCTATTAATCCCAAATTATTAAAAGCATATACATAATTATTACCACTAGCTTTTTTAAAATATTTAATAGCAGTATCAATATCTTTCTCTACAGGATATATTCCCTTAAGATAAAAAAGTCCCAAAGAGTTAAAAGCACTTATACATCCAAGTTCACTAGCTCTCTTAAAATAATCAAAAGCCATTTTCTTCTCTTCATCTTTTCTTGAACCAATATTTCCATTAAAATACATTCTTCCAATATAATAATATGACGATGGATGATCCATTTTTGTAGCTTTTAAAAAATAAGAATAGGCAACATCATACCTAGGTATTCCAAAAATATTACCCTCATATTCTAAACATCCTAATTCAAAACAAGCATAAGCATTTTCATTATTAGCAAGTTTTTTCAAAGATAAATAATAATTACTTCCCTCACAAAACTTTAATTTAAGATAGTCCTCTAAATCAGAAGAAGAAATTTTTGACTGTGCTAATAAATTTTCAATCACATCTTTCTTTTTATCCTCTTCATATACAGGCTGTTTTTTTTCTAAAATAATATAAAACAATATATAAACTAAAGCCTCATATAAGTTACCATCACATATTTTAGAATAAATACTACCACTAACTTCCAAAGATACACTAGCATCATTTTTAGCAATATTATATAACTTTAAACAAAATTCCTTAATTTTTTTATTAGAATTGATTAATAAATATCCATCCTTATTACTAATATTAAAATATAAATTACCATCCAAGATAGAAACAATCCTAAGGCAAATATTAATCATAATAAATTTATCTTTATTATATTTCTTCTTTAATATTAAATACTTTTGCTTATATTCATCACCAATAGAACGAAGTCCTATACAATAATTATTAACAGTAGTATCTTGAATACTATCAACATCAAATAAACAAGAAAATACCTCCACTTGCAAAGCTGCACTTTTATTAACAGCCAAGCTCTTAAGCAACCTGCAGAAGTTACCTAAAGATAATTCTTTGTCATCAACATTCATTTTAACAAAACTTTTCTTCATAAATATCACATTATAATTATACTATATAAATGTGGATTTTACAAATATTACGAAAATATTGTGTGGATTTATCTAACTAAAAAATATTACCAAAATAGAATATAATGTTAATGAAAGAGGTGATTATTTTGATAAAAAGAATAATTAAAAACTACAAACAATCATTAATATTAATACTAGCAATAATAATAGGAACAATTTTAGGATTAATACTAAAAAATGATGCGAAAATTTTAAGTCCATTAGGAGATATCTTTATAAATTTATTATATGTTGTTATAGTGCCCTTAATATTTTTAACAATTACGACTTCTATAAGTAAGATGGAAAGTCCAAAAAGATTAAAAAAATTAATAGGAACAATCTTTTTAGTATTTATAATAACATCGTTAGTATCAGTTTTTATTGGCCTAATAGCAACAAGTACTACCAAATTAGTCGAAGTAGATGATAGTGCTAAAATATTAGAAACATTAGATAAAGATTATCAAACTCAAGATTTAGAAGTCAATATACTAGAAAGGACAGTTCAAGCACTTACAGTACATGACTTTAAAGACTTGCTTTCCAAAGATAACATTCTTCCCCTAATAGTGTTTTCATTTTTGTTTGGCTGTTCCTTAAATATGAGTAAAGAAAAAACTAAGCCATTAATAAAAATATTAGAATCCTTAACCACAGTGACAATGAATTTAATTAAAATAATAATGTATTATGCCCCAATAGGAATATGTTGTTATTTTGCAGCCCTAATAGGTTCATTTGGAGCATCTATTGCAGTTGGATATCTAAAAACATTTGTAATATATTTAATAGTATCAATATTATTCTACCTAATTATATACACAATATATGCATATATCTCAAAAGGATTTATAGGAGTTAAAAAATATTGGAAAAATATATTACCAGCAACATTAACATCTATCTCTACCTGTTCTTCAGCAGCATCTATTCCAATAAACATAGAATGTGCCAAGAAAATAGGTATACCAGATGATATAGCAGAAACAACAATACCACTAGGAACAAGCTTTCATAAAGACGGTTCAATTATTGGTAGTGTATTTAAAATAATGTTTTTAGTATCTTTATTTAATACCCAAATAATAGGAGTATCATTAATTGCTAAAATAGTACTAGTTTCTCTAATTGCAACCATCCTAATAGCGGCAGTTCCAATAGGAGGAGGAACTATATCAGAAATGTTAATAATAAGCATGATGGGCTACCCTCAAAGTGCCTTACCAATCTTAACAATTATAGCAACAATAATAGATGCACCAGCAACAATGCTAAACGTAGTAGGAGATACAGCATCATCAATGCTAGTCACGAGGATAGTAGAAGGTAAAAATTGGTAAAATGTAAAAAATATGTAAACTAATTATAAAATACTTTTCTAAAGTATTTTTTTATGATAAAATTATATACCTAGAAAGTAGGAAAGCAATATGAATGAAGTAGAATTATCAATCTTTACTTCCTTCTTTTCCTTGCTAATTTGTATTATTTATTTTTCAAAAAAACATTTTAATTATCTAGAAAACAAAGTGTTTTCTCTGATGATTATAACAGGATTAGTAGATAGTATTTTACTTATAGTAAAAAGTATTTTAATAAAGAATATAGAATTTCAAAATATAAACAATTTTGAAAACTATATTTTAGAAGTTTTAACAAAAATTAATCTAAGTATTTTAATTATTTTAGCAAATTGTATATTCATATATACAGTTTCTACATATCTAAAAAGAAGAAAAAAATTTATTAATGATGTAAAAAATATAACAATACTGTCAAGTGTTTTAGGAATAGTATTAACATTTGTTTTAAATGTTAATTTATTATGCCAAAATAATAAAGTTATATTAAAAGGAACATCACTAATACCAAGTTATGTACTTTGTATAATATATTCATTGCTATCATTAATAACTATAATACTTAATAGAAAAAATAAATTAAAAAGAAATATTGTTATTACAAGTTCAATAATGTTATTTTTATACAATTTATATAATTTAGCATACAATACAAATATTATAGAAAATACAATACTAATCATATTAATTAATTATTTAATATATTACACTTTAGAAAATCAAGATGTAAAAATGATAAAAGAACTAGAACTTGCTAAAAATAACGCAGAAAAAGCAAATAATGCTAAAACAGAGTTTTTATCATCGATGTCTCATGAAATAAGAACTCCACTAAATGCCATAGTAGGTTTTAGTAATGCCATATTAGAAGATAATACAATAGAACAAGCAAAAGAAGAAGCAAAAGATATTATCTATTCTTGCAATAATCTATTAGAAATAATGAATGGTATTTTAAATATCAGCAAAATAGAATCTGGAAATATGGAAATAAACAACATAGATTATAAAATGAAAGATATCTATGAAGAAGTAGTAAAACTAATAGAACCAAGAATAAAAAACAAAAAATTAAAACTAGTAACAAATTATTCACAAGATATTCCATATATATTAAATGGAGATGCTAACAAAATAAAAGAAATATTAACAAATCTAATGACCAATGCTGTAAAATATACTGATGTTGGTACTATTGAATTAAATATAAAATCACATAACAAAAAAGATACAGCACTTATTGAAATATCCGTTAGTGATACTGGAATAGGAATATCAAAAGAAAACCAAGAAAAAATCTTTAATAAATTTGATAGAAACGATAATGTTAAAAATTCTACAATTACTGGAACAGGATTAGGACTTGCTATTACTAAGAATTTAACTGAAATGTTAAATGGAAAAATAACATTATCCTCAAAAGAAAAAGTAGGATCAACATTCAAAGTAACAATTTCTCAAAAGATTAAAACACTTAATAGCATTGTTGAAAATCAAAAAGAAGAAACAAATCAAACTAAAGATTTTTCAAATAAAAAAATACTAATAGTAGATGATAATAACTTAAATATAAAAGTAGCATCTAGATTATTACAAAAATATAACTTACAAATAGATAGTTGCTTAAGTGGAACAGACTGCTTAGAGAAAATAAAAACTAACAAATATGATTTAATATTTATGGATGATATGATGCCAGAAATGAGTGGAGTAGAAACATTCTATAAATTAAAAGAAAATAGCTTTTTTAAAACTCCTGTAGTAATGTTAACAGCAAATGCAATAACTGGAATGAAAGAAAAATATTTAAGTTATGGATTAAATGATTATTTAGCCAAACCTATTGATAGAATTGAATTAGATAGGGTACTAGATGAGTATTTAAAAAACAGATAATTTTTTATCTGTTTCCCTAGATATTGGCTATTTTAAAAAAAATACAAAAAATACTTTAAAAAACAAAAAAAATATGATATTATAAATATATATTTTATTAATGCCAGCCTGGCGGAATGGTAGACGCGGTGGACTCAAAATCCACTACCAGTGATGGCGTAAGGGTTCAAGTCCCTTGGCTGGTACCAATTTTTATAAATTTAGTCCTTAATTTTATTAAGGATTTTTATTTTTATCTAGATACAAGCAAAGTCAAAATAGTTAAAAAAGATTATTCTATATTAGGAGGTGATAAAATGAAAGGAATAGACGTAAGTTCTTATCAAGGAAATATCAATTGGAATTTAGTAAAAAATAATATAGATTTTGCAATAATAAGATGTGGCTATGGAGATAACATTGAATCTCAAGATGATAAACAATTTATGAATAATGTATCTGGATGTATAAACAACAACATACCATTTGCAATATACCTATACTCATATGCTAAAAATTTAAAAGGAGAAGAAAGTATTCAAAGTGAAATAGAACATTGTATTAGATTACTATCCAAAATTAGTATGAAACCCTTTTGCGTATACTTGGATATGGAAGATGATAGCACTACATACCTAGGAAAAGATACCCTAACCAGTTATGCAAAATACTTTTCTAATCAAATAACTAATCTAGGATATAAATCAGGAATATATGCTAATGAATATTGGTTTAATACGTATTTAGATATAAATAAAATAAAAAATAATAATAGTTCTATATGGTGTGCTAAATATAGCAATAATAGGCCTAGTATTAGTTCAAATTATGATATCTGGCAATATTCATCCACTGGAACCATAGAAGGAATAATAGGTAATGTTGATTTAAATACTATGACAAATAACATTATTTCTTCTGATATAAATCCTAATATTAATAATAAAAAAGTAAATGTCTACTATAAAGTCAAAACTAAGAAGTATAATTGGCTCCCAGAAGTAAAAAATCTAGACGATTATGCAGGATGGCATAATGATCCGATAACCGCAATAGCAATAAAAACAGATATAGGTAAAATAAAATATAGAATACACATAAAAAACTCAGGTTGGTTACCTTATGTAACAGGATATAATATAAACGACATTAATAATGGTTATGCTGGAGATGGAAGAAATATAATAGATTTAGTAGAGGTATATTATTATACCCCAGAAAATATTAGACCATATAAAAAAGCAAAATATAAAATAAACAATTATAGTTGGCAATATGATAACGAAAAAACTAACAATCAAGATGGATATGCCGGAGTCTTAGGAGTACCAGCAACTAAATTTCAAATAACAATAGAATAACAATAATACCTATATTGATTATATTACTAAACTATAGTATAATCATTTTAAGGTGACAAAATGAAAAAGAAGTATCAATATTTATTAGTATTTATAATATATACATTGTTAACTTATATCTATAGTTTTCACATTGCAAAAATGACAGGAGATGAGATATGGAACTATGGCTTTGCCTACAATATATATCATGGATTAATACCATATAAAGACTTCAATATGATATTAACACCATTATATCCAATAACAATATTACCAATGTTTATGCTATTTAATGATAGTATTAAAATATTTCATATATATAATGCCTTAATAGTAGGAATAATGTTAACATTAGCATACAAAAAAATAGGTATAAAATCATTAATGCTATATCCGATAATAATATTAGGATATGTACCATCGTATAATTTATTTTCTCTTTTTCTATATATAGTTTTATTAGAGATTAACACAACTAAAAGTAAAAGAAAAGACATTTATATAGGCTTAATAATATCTTTAATATTTCTAACTAAACAAACGATAGGCATAGCCTTATTAATACCAGGATTAATAGAATCAAAGAATAAAAAGAAAACAATTATTTCATTTATAATACCAATATTATTAATTATGATATACCTAATGTTAAATAATGCTTTGTACCAATTTATTGATTATTGCTTTTTAGGAATGCTAAGCTTTACTGACAATAATAAGACATTTTCAATATATAGTATAATCACAATAAGTATTAGTATCTATTTTATATATAAAATAATTAAAACTAGAAAAATAAATTATTTATATGGAGTAGCATTTCAAATAATAACTATCCCTATAGCCGATAAATATCATTTCTTTGTAGGACTATGCGCTTTAGTATATGTATTTTTGATAGAAAATACTATTTCTAAAAAAATGGTATTATATCTAATATTATTTACTAATATCACATTGCTATCAATATTAGGATTAAAATATATAACAGACAAAGAACAAGTTTATCAATATGAAACAAATGATATATTAAAAAATCGTACAATAACAGAAGGCCAAGAAAACTATTTAAATAATTATAAGACATGTCTAAATATAATAAAGCAAGATAAAAATAAAAAATTATTTGTACTATCATCAAATGCATATTTTCTTAAATTAGCAAATTATCAAACAATAAATAAATTTGATTTAATAAATAATGGTAACATGGGATATAAAGGATACCTTGGGTATATAGAAGAAATAGATAAAATCTGTAAAAAAGAAAATTGTATATTTATAGTAGAAAACTATAAAGAAGAAGATTTAGGACAAACTAATAAGCAAATAATTGAATACCCAAAAGAGAAATACAATCTAAAATATTCAGTTGGTCAGTTTTCAATCTATGAATAATAAATGACAAGCATTCTTGCTAGTCATTTATTTTTACAAAAATATCAAAACCAAAAAAAGTCATATTTTATTAGGCTTTAGTGCCATAAAAAGACAGTTAACAATGTTGACAATCAAATTTTTATATGATATATTTACTTCAGTAAGACTTGATGGTAAACGCATATAATACATAACTTAAAATTTATATTAAACAAGAAATAATAAAAAATTTTACCATTTGTTCAAGCAAAATATTAAAGAAGAGAGTGATGATAATGAACAATAATTACGATGAAAATTCCATAAAAATACTAGAAGGTCTAGAAGCAGTTAGAAAAAGACCAGGTATGTATATTGGATCTACAGATAAAAGAGGACTACACCATCTAGTATGGGAAATAGTAGACAATGGAGTAGACGAAGCACTAAATGGATATGGTAACCATTTAACAATTATACTACATAAAGATGGCTCTGTAAGTGTAACCGACTGTGGAAGAGGTATACCAACAGGAATGCATACATCAGGAAAAAGTACTCCCGAAGTAATATATACAGTTTTACATGCCGGAGGTAAATTCACTGAAGGTGGATATAAAGTATCTGGAGGATTACACGGTGTAGGAGCTTCTGTTGTAAATGCATTATCAAGCTGGATGGAAGTTACGACTAGAAGAGATGGATATGAATATTTTATTAGTTTCAAAGATGGAGGAAAATTAAATGTTCCCCTAAAAAAAATAGGAAAAACTAATAAAACTGGAACAACAGTAAGATTTATGCCAGATAAAGAAATATTTTCTAGTACAGTATTTAATTTTTCTACTATATGTGAAAGAATGCAAGAATGTGCCTTTCTAATTAATGGATTAACAATTGAAATTATAGATGAAATAGATGATAAAAGTGAAAAATATGTATATAATAATGGATTAGAATCATTTTGTGAATATCTAAACGAAGGAAAAACACCAGTACATAAAGTATTGTGTTTTAATGCCTCAAAAGATAAGATAAATGTTTCTGTAGCACTTCAATATACAGATAGCTATTCAGAAAATATAGTATCGTTTGTAAACAATGTAAAAACAAGTGATGGTGGAACCCATGAAGTAGGATTTAAAACTGCTATTACTAAAGTATTAAATGATTATGCCAAAGAAAATAATTTTATAAAACCAAGAGATAAATCATTTGAAGGATCTGACGTAAGAGAAGGCTTAACAGCAATCATAAGTGTTCAAATACCAGAAGATATTTTACAATTTGAAGGTCAAACAAAAGCAAAACTTGGAACCCCAGCAGCAAGAGCAATAGTAGAAGCAATAACTACTGAAAAATTAAAATATTTCTTAGAAGAAAACAAAAGCATTGCAACAGTAATAATTACTAAAGCCCTTAAAGGTAAAGAAGCAAGAGAAGCAGCAAGAAAAGCAAGAGAAGAAACAAGAAAAGGAAAAGACAGCAAAAAAATAGAAAAAATATTAAGTGGAAAATTAACTCCGGCTCAAACAAAAGATAAATTATCCCGCGAATTATTTATAGTAGAGGGAGACTCAGCAGGTGGATCTGCAAAGCAAGGAAGAGACAGAAAAACCCAAGCAATATTACCTCTAAGAGGAAAAGTAATAAACACAGAAAAAGCTAAAATAGAAGATATCTTTAAAAATGAAGAAATAAATACTCTAATCCATACTGTAGGAGCAGGTTATGGTAGCAACTTTAATATAAAAGATGCAAATTATGGAAAAATAATAATCATGACCGATGCCGATGATGATGGAGCACATATTCAATGCTTACTACTAACATTTTTCTACCGTTATATGAAACCAATGATAGAAGAAGGAAGATTGTTTATAGCAATGCCACCATTATATCATGTAACTTTTGGTAACAAAGAACATTATGTATGGGAAAATTCAGAATTAAAAGCCTTAACTAAAGGTAAAACAAATTATAAAATATCAAGATACAAAGGACTAGGAGAAATGAACGCTAGTCAATTATGGGAAACAACAATGGATCCAGAAAAAAGAAGTCTAGTAAAAGTAAGCATAACAGATGCTGCTTTAGCAGAAAAAAGAGTATCAGTATTAATGGGAGATGCGGTAGAACCAAGAAAAAATTGGATAGAAGAAAATGTAGTTTTCTCATTAGAAGATGACTATAAAATAAAAAATTAAAACTAAACTAAAATATGACAGAATACTTGTCATATTTTTTTTATAATAATACTGGTGATGGATATGACAGTATATATTGATTTAGTATTAATTTTAAACTTCCTTTTTGATTTCCTATTACTCTTTGCAACCGGAGTCGTTTTAAGAAGACAAACTAACTTAAAAAGGCTCGCCGTAGGAGCATTAATTGGAAGCATTACGATAATATCTTTATTTATTCCTATGAAAAGCCTAGTACTATTTCTAGTAAAAGTTATAATATCTTTAGTAATGGTAATTATAACATTTGGTTACAATGATGTAAGATATACATTAAAAAACATGTTTTATCTTTATACTTCATCAATAATACTAGGAGGATTTCTATATTTCTTAAATATTCAATTTTCTTATAAAAATGATGGACTAGCATTTTACTTTGATGGTTTATCCTTAAATGTTATAGCACTCATTGTATTAAGTCCGATAATAATAATTGCCTATGTAAAACAATTAAAAGAAATGAAAGAAAATTATTCAAACTACTATAATATTGATTTGTATCTAAAAAGTGGAGAAAAAATAGAACTAACTGGTTTTTTAGACACAGGAAACAAATTAACGGATCCATACAAAAAAAGACCTATTATCCTAATCAATAAGTCTTTAATAAAAGATTACTATAACTATAATCTTAACAATATATTATTAGTCCCATATGACAGCCTAAATCATCAAGGAATATTAAAATGCATAGTACCAGATAAAATATTTATTCAAGGAATAGGATTTAAGAAAAACTTCTTAATAGGAATAAGTAATGAAAAAATCAATATAGATGGAATAGATTGTATCTTAAGCCAAAAAGTATTGGAGGGAAAATAATGAAAAAAATAATAGCCATAATCAAAAAAATACTAAAGAAATTTAATTACATTTTCTATTTAGGCAGTACAGATATATTACCCCCACCATTATCTAAAGAAGAAGAAAACGACTATGTAGAAAAATCTATGCAAGGGGATGTTGAAGCAAGAAATAAATTAATCGTTCATAATTTAAGATTAGTAGTATTTTTAGCAAAAAAATATGAAAATACTAAAGTAGACTTAGAAGATCTAGTTTCTATAGGAACTATAGGATTAATAAAAGGAGTAAATACCTATAAATTAGATAAAAATATTAAATTAGCAACCTATGCTTCTCGTTGCATTGATAATGAAATTTTGATGTATTTAAGAAAGACAAAAAAGAAAAGAACAGAAGTAAGCTTTGAAGATAGTTTAAGCTTTGACTCAGAAGGAAATGAATTGCATTTAGAAGATGTATTAGGCACTGACACTGATATCGTCACCAAAGGCCTAGATGACGAGTTAGACAAAAAAATGCTATACGAAGAAGTAAGCAAACTAGAAGGAAGAGATAAAGAAATTATAGAATTAAGATATGGCTTAAACGGAAAAAAGGAAATGACTCAAAAAGAAGTAGCGAACCTCTTAGGCATTTCCCAATCGTATATTTCAAGAATAGAGAAAAAAGTTATAAAGCATCTATCCAATATTATTAGAATTTAATCAATATAACTTTTAAACTTTAAAGGCTTTATACATTCGATGTCATAGCCCATAATAGTTATATGATGCGTAACTTTAGCAAGGATAGCCTCTTTATCTTGTATATACTCCTTCCCATGCTTTTTTAATGCAAAGTCATAAACATCCAATAAACCTTCAGAAGAAACTGGATAATTTAACATTTCTTCACAAATTTTCTTTGCTAAATCAGCATATTTCATATTCTCACCCCTTTACACTCAACTCATACCATTCTAACAGCACCATTCTAATGGCATATTTTAAATTGCGTAAATATGCTAAAATAAATGTGGAGGCAGTAGTATGAATGCATTAAAAGAAGTAAGAGGAATAAATGAATTAAAAGATTATGGAAAAGTAGAGATCAAATTAAGTTCCATAATGGACAAATATGGTATATCAATGTATCAAATGACAAAGCTAACGGGACTAAAACACACAACTGTTAAATCTTACTATACTAACGCTCCAATAACTAGAATAGATTTAGACGTAATATCTAAATTTTGCTATGTATTAGATTGTAAAATAGAAGACATTATTGTCTATATACCACCAAATTCATAAACACCTACCAGGTGTTTTTTCCTCTTACACCTCTATTGTAACATATTTGTTACAAAAATAAACATTATTTTTAACAAAATTCATCAAATATTTCAATGGAAAATAATGGAAATTAATCATTAGATTACTAATTGTCATTTAAAACATGAAATTCATCGTAAAAAGCATGAAACAAAAAAATTAATATCATATTTCAATGTTGAAATATGATAGTTTTTATTGTATAATTAAATTGCAAATATTAAAAGGCTTTTTGCTTTTTTCTTTCTAGGAGGTATATATGGATTACACTATAAAAATAGATGCTTTTGATGGACCATTAGATTTATTACTACACTTAATAAAAAAATCAAATATAGACATAATAGATATATCAATAAGTGAAATAACCAACCAATATTTAGATTACATAAATAAAATGGAAGAATTAAATATTAATGTAGCATCCACTTATCTAGTAATGGCATCAGAATTAATGGAAATAAAAAGTAAAACTCTACTTCCTCAAAAGAAAGAAGAAGATAATGATAATGAAGAAGACGAAGAAGAAGTATCAAGGGAAAAATTAATTCAAAAACTAATAGAATATCAAAAATATAAAATGATAACAGAAGATTTTAAAGAACTAGAGCACAATAGACAACAAATATATATTAAAAGTCCAGAAAAGCTGACAGATATGTATCAAAAAGAAATAACGAACGACGGTAGTACAACAGTAGACGATTTAGTAAAAGCCTTTGAAAAATTTCTAGAAAGAAAAGAAAAAGAAAAGCCATTATCAACAAAAGTAACTAATAAAGAATATAGTGTAAAGAAAAGAAAAACGTGGATAAAAAATTATTTAAAAGAACACACAAAATCAAAATTTACAGAATTATTTGAAGAATACAATAAAAGTTATATAGTAGTAACATTTATGTCTATTCTAGAATTAGCAAAAGAAGGGGAAATAGACATAAAACAAGACAATAATTTTTCAGATATATATATAGAATTGAAGGTGCAATAATGGAAGGAATATTAGAAGGACTATTATACGTTCAAGGTGACGAAGGTTTAACCCTAAAACAAGTAATGTCAATATTAAGTCTTGATGAAGAACAAGCAAAGAAATTAATTTATACTCTAAAAAATAATTACGAAAAAGAAGATAGAGGATTAAGAATAAATTATTTAGGAAATACATTTAAACTAACAACAAAACAAGAACACAAGGCTTATTATGAAAAATTGTTAGACAATCCAGAAAACGGACTATTAAGTCAAACCTCTTTAGAAACTCTAGCTATTGTAGCATATAATGAACCAATAACTCGTGCTCAAATAGATGAATTAAGAGGAGTAGACTCAATTTACATAATAAGAAAACTATTAGCAAAAGGTTTAATAAAAGAAGCAGGAAGATCAGATTTACCAGGAAGACCAATATTATATAAAACTACAGATGACTTTTTAGATTATTTTGGTCTATCGAGTAAAGATGATTTACCAGATATAAGCAAAATAGAAGTAGAAGAAGATGATGAAAAAGATTTATTTAAATCAAACTACAAAGAAGAAGGCGGTGATGAATAATGAGATTAAAAAATGTAAAAGGTGCAAAAGAAATAATAGCAAAAGGAACACATTACATAGATAACCCTTATGAATTAATTGGCAATTGGCAAAATGTATTTAAAAATAATAACCCAATATATATAGAAATTGGAATGGGTAAAGGAGATTTTATAATTAAAAACGCCTTGCAATTTCCTAATATAAATTTTATAGGAATAGAAAAATTTGATAGTGTTATAGTAAGAGCTATTCAAAAGTCAAACGAATTAGAGATAGAAAATTTAAAATTAATCAGAATGGATGCCGAAAGAATAGATGAAGTATTTTCAAATGAAATAAGTAAACTATATTTAAATTTTTCAGATCCATGGCCTAAAGATAGGCATGCTAAAAGAAGATTAACTAGTCCAAAATTTTTAAGTGCTTATGATAAAATATTTAAAAACAATATTGCGAATATTGAAATGAAGACAGATAACATTGATTTATTTAATTATTCAGTTACTTCATTAAAGGAAAATGGTTACAATATAACATATTTGACTAATGATTTACATAAGGAGAATGTATTTAATATTACAACTGAGTATGAAGAAAAGTTTTCAAAAAAAGGAATAAAAATAAATAAGTTGGAAGCAAACAAGAAAATAGATTAGTTTATTTGAATTTGTTATTAATAAAATAAAAAATTCAAATTGATAATGACTTTTTTTAAAAAATTTGGTAAAATATTTATAAGAAAATAAAGGGTGATAGTATGGCTAGTATGGGAGAATATTTTGTAAAAAATAATAAAAATTTAATTGCTAGAAAAGATAATATTATTTTAGGTAAAAACTATCGCATATCTATCCTAACTGATAGATTAGCTCGGTTAGAGTATAGTCCTAGTGGCAAATTTGAGGATAGAGCTACTCAAAATGTTGTATTTAGAAATTTTCCCAAATCAATGTTTACTGTAAGTAATAGTGAAACTTTAATTCAAATTAGTACTAAGTACTTTGTTATAGATTATGTAAAAGAAAAAAGTTTTAAGTCTTCCAAATTTACTCCTGGAAGTAATTTAAGAATTACTTTAAAAGGTACCGATAGAGTTTGGTATTATGGACATCCCGAGAGCAGAAATTTTGGTACTATCAATTACTCATTGGATGATTTTTCTTCTAAATTAAAACTAGATAAAGGACTTTATTCTACTGATGGGTTTGCAGTATTAGATGATAGTAATTCTTATGTTTTAAAGAATTCTATGGAATTTGTAGAAAGAGAAAAAGATATATTAGATATATATGTATTTATGTATAAAAAGGATTTAGGATTATGTTTACAGGATTATTATACTTTATGTGGGTATCCTCCTTTAATTCCAAGATATGCTTTGGGAAACTGGTGGTATAAAAATGAAGAGTATACTACTAAGGATGTATATGATGTAGTTAAGAATTTTTATAATGAAGGTATTGGATTATCGGTGTTTTTGTTAGGGGACAAATGGCAAAAAAATAATTCTTATACGTTTAATAATGAAGTTATTAATGGAATAGAAATTTCTAGTTTTTTAAGAAAAAATAATATTAAACTTGGTGTTACAGTTGATCCTTTTAAAGGGATAAATGGTAAGAGTATAATGCCATTTAATATGGATAATATAAATTTATATTTTAATCAATATGTTAGAAATTTATATAGTATGGGTATTAATATATTTAATTTGGACTATAATAATCCAAATGATAAGAATAATTTAGCTATGCTAAATCATTATTATTATGTTGCTTGTGAGACTATGTTAAATCAAAGAGGTATTACTATGTGTAGAAATACTGGAATTAGTATGCATAGATATCCTATTATATTTAGTGGCAAAACTAAGGTTGATTTTAATACTTTAAATATTTTACCATTCTATAATGCATCTGCATCTAATATGGGGATAAGTTTTATAGCTCATCCTATTGGAGGATATTATGGTGGAATTGAAGATGATGAGTTGTATTTAAGATATATACAATTTGGTACTTTTAGTCCTATATTCTTATTATCTAGTGAAGGTGGCAAATATTATAAGAGAGAACCTTGGAGATGGAATGAGAGTTTAAGAGAGATCACGAAAAAATATATGAATTTAAGAATGCAATTAATACCTTATTTATATACTGAATCTTATATATATCATAAGAGTGGTAGTCCTTTGATACAACCGTTATATTATAGTTATCCTAAAATATATGATGAGCCTAGGTATAGAAATCAGTATTTTTTAGGTACTGAGATGTTGGTTATTCCTATTACTAAGACTAAAAATGATGTTATGAATAGAGTAGTTCAAAAAATGTTTATTCCTAAGGGAACGTGGTATGATTTTCTTACTGGTAGAAAATATCCTGGAAATAAGTATTATATGAGTTTTTATAAAGATGAGGATTATCCTGTATTTTGTAGAGAGGGTAGTATTATTCCTTTATCGCTTGATATGAGTTGGACTAATCCTATTAATATGGAATTTGTTATATTTCCAGGTTGTGATGGGGTATATAATTTATATGAGGATGATGGTATTAGTAATGATTATAAGAATGAGGTTCATTATTTGACTAAATTAGAGTTTAAGTATGAGAAAGATAATTATACATATAAAATGACGCCTGTTGATACTCAATATAGTATTCCTAATAATAGAAATTATAGAATAAGATTTAAAAATACTGGTAATAGTAATGTTAATGTATCTGTTAATGATGTTTCTTATCCTGTACAATCTTATTTAGATAAATCTGATTTGGTAGTAGTTATTAATAATGTTGCTACTAGTGCTACAGTTATGGTTAATGTTAGTGGTAATAACATAGAAGTAGAAGCTGTAAAATTAATTAATTATGATATAAAGGGTATTATTGATGATTTGGAGATTGAAACGATTATTAAAGAAAAAGTAGATGATATTATGTTTAGTAATATGACTATTAAAAAGAAAAGAATTGCTATTAGGAAGTTAAAGAAGTATAAACTTGAACCTAAATTTATTAATATGTTTTTAAATTTGCTTGAATATATTGATATTGTGTAATATTATTAATTTTAAAATAGGGTGGTAAAAAATGAAAAGTATTTATAGTATGGTTAAATTGGACAATATATTTTTTGCTAAGCGAAAATTAGTAGATAATTTGTATAAAAGTGCTAATTTAGAAGGAATAAAAATTACTGAGGTTGATGTTGTTTATTTTCTTAATAATGTTAATAATGGAAAAATATCAGTTGATGATATGCTTAAATTAAAAAGATTTAAAGGATGCTTGGGAATTTGTTTTGAATAGTGTGGATGAGGAGTTAACAGTAGATTATATAAAAAAATACATTATCAAATTTGTAAGGGGCAAAGTATAGAACCACTTGGTGATTTTAGAGATTGTGGTGTTGGTATTACTGGTACATCATGGAGGCCAAAGTTACCTAGTGAGTGTGATTATGAGAAAGAACTTGATAATATCAAAAAAATAGAAAATCCACTTGAGATGTGTATTACTTTGTTTTGCTGGATTCAAAGAAGTCAAATGTTTAAGGATGGTAATAAGAGGGTTGCTAATTTAGTTACTAATAAAGAAATGATAAGGCTAGGACAAGGGATACTTTCAGTGCCTGTAGAAAAAATAGGAGAATATTTTAGCGTATTAATTAAATTTTATGAAACAAATGATTATACTGAAACAAAAAAATGGATTTATGATAATTGTATTGATGGTATTTAAAATAGTATGAAATTAAACTCATACTATTTTTAATTTCTTTGTTAAAATTTATAAAAAGAGAAATAAAATATTGTCAATTTTATAGATATGTGCTAATATTTATATGTGAAAGGTGAAGATGTCTATGAATCCATTTTTTGAGTATTTGATAGTTTTTTTTCTTATATTCGTATTAAATTATTTTTTATTTGTTAGAAAGAAACAAAAGTATAATAAAAATAAAGTTCCTCAGGAGTTATATTATCTTAAGGGGGTATATCATTTAAATATAAAGAAAATTAATTATAAGAGATTTGTATGGGCTTATAGTCTTATTAATACATTTATTATTTCTACAACTTATATTATTGTAGTAAGATTGGTTAAGGGATTTATATTGCAGGTGGTAATTGGAATTGTATTATTATTACTTTTAATTGTTATTTGTTATGGATTGTTAGGCAGATATTATATTTGGAAAGAAGGTAAGAGTGATGTATAATTATAGAAAAATAGAAAAGAAATGGCAAGAGCATTGGGATAAAGAAAAAACTTTTAAGGCTGTTAATAATAGTGATAAGAAACCTTATTATGTATTAGTTGAGTTTCCTTATCCTTCTGGAGCAGGATTACATGTAGGGCATGTTAGAAGTTATACAGCGCAAGATGCTATTGCTAGAATTAAGAGAATGCAAGGATATAATGTATTGTATCCTATGGGATGGGATGCTTTTGGTGCTCCTGCAGAGCAATATGCAATAAAAAATCATATTCATCCTAAAGATGCTGTTAAGGCTAATATTAAGACTTTTAAAGGTCAAATGAAAGCCTTGGGATTTTCGTTTGATTGGGATAGAGAGTTTTCTACTACTGATCCTGAGTATTATAAGTGGACTCAGTGGCAGTTTTTACAATTTTATAAGCATGGTATGGCTTATAAGGATACTATTCCTGTTAATTGGTGTCCTAAGTGTAAGAGTGTTTTATCTAATGAAGATGCTGCTGGTGGAGTATGTGAGAGATGTGGATCTGTTGTAGTTCAGAAAGAAAAATCTCAATGGATGCTTAGAATGAGTGACTATTCTGAGGATTTACTTAAAGGGTTAGATGATACTAATTTTGCTCCTAAGGTTAAATTAGGTCAAATTAATTGGATAGGTAAATCTGAAGGGGTTGAAATGAAAGTACAAATAGTAGGTGGTGGTGAGTTTTCTATATTTACTACTTGTATTGAAACTGTTTATGGTGTTACTTTCTTTGTTATTGCTCCTGATGGTGAATTAATTAAAGAACTTATGCCTAGGGTAGAAAATAAAAAAGAGGTAATGGATTATATAGAAGCAACATCAAAAAAGAGCAATATGGATAGAACTGAATTATCTAAAGGTAAGAGTGGATGTATTGTTCAAGGTATTAAGGCTATAAATCCTGTAAATGGTAAAGAAGTTCCTGTATTTTTAGGAGATTTTGTACTTGGAAGTTATGGTACTGGAGCAGTTATGGCAGTCCCAGCACATGATCAAAGAGATTATGAATATGCTAAAGAACATAATTTGGAAATGATACAGGTTATAGATGGTAGAGATATTTCTAATTGTGCTTTTGAAAAGGGAGATTATTTAGGTAAGGATTGTAAGTTAATTAATTCAGAAGAATTTACTGGTATGAAAGTAGAAGATGCTAAAGAAGCAATTTGTGATAAGTTAGAGAATATGGGAGTTGCTAAGAGATGTGTTAATTATAAAATGAGAGATTGGATATTTTCTAGGCAGAGATTCTGGGGTGAACCAATTCCTATGGTATATTGTGAAAAATGTGGTTGGCAACCAATACCAGAGGAAGAATTACCATTACTTCTTCCAGATGTTGCAGAGTATGAACCTACTGATGATGGTGAAAGTCCACTTGCGAAAATTTCTTCTTTTGTTGATACTACTTGTCCTAAGTGTGGTGGATATGCTAGAAGGGAAACTGATACTATGCCTAACTGGGCTGGTTCTTCGTGGTATTTCTTAAGATTCATGGATCCACATAATGATAAGTGTTTTGCATCAATGGATGCGATGAAATACTGGAATAGGGTTGATTGGTATAATGGTGGTATGGAACATACTGCTAGACATTTATTGTATGCTAGATTTTGGGTACAATTCTTGTATAATATTGGATTAGTTCCTAATAAAGAAATGATTTGGACTAGAGTTAGTCATGGTATGATATTAGGTTCTAATGGCGAAAAGATGAGTAAGAGTAAGGGAAATGTTATTAATCCGGATGATATGGTGAGAGATTATGGCGCTGATGCTCTTAGAGTATATGAAATGTTTATTGGTGATTATACTAAGGATGCTTCTTGGAGTGAAAATGGATTAAAAGGTTGCAATAAATTTTTAAATCGTATTTGGAATTTGCAAGATAAGTTAAATGATAATGTTGGTTATACTTCTAGTATTGAGAGTTTAATTAATAAAACTATCAAGAAAGTAGGAGATGATATTCTTAGTATGAATTACAATACTGCTGTATCTTCTTTGATGATATTGTTAAATGATATGGATAAACTTCCTAGTATTACTAAGAGTGATTATAGGGTATTACTACATTTATTAAATCCTATTGCTCCTCATATTACTGAAGAATTAAATGAAATAAATAATTTGGGAGATGAATTTTCTAGTAGTCTTTGGCCTACATATGATTCTAGTAAATTGTTAGAGTCTTCTATTGAAATTGGAGTACAAGTTAATGGTAAATTGAGAGGTACTATTGTAGTTGATAAGGATATGGATAGGGAAGAAGTATTAAAAATTGCTAAGGCAAATGATAATGTTTATAAAAATATATTTGGTAAGGATATTGTTAAAGAGATAGTTGTTCCTAATAAAATAGTTAATATTGTTGTAAAGTAAGAAGATTTTTGTCTTCTTATTTTTTTCACAAACAAATGTTTGTGAAAAGCATTGACAATTAATTTTATATATGATATTTTTTTTATGAGGTGAATGGTTTATGGTAGAAAGTAAATTAAAAACTATTTCAAATTTATTTGAGAATAATACTATTAGAAGTGTATGGAGTAGTGAGAAAGGAGATTATTATTTTAGTGTTATTGATGTGATTAGTGCTTTAACTGATAATGATTATCAAAAATCAAGAAATTATTGGAAATGGTTAAAAAATAAATTAAATAATGAAGGAAGTGAACTGGTTAGTGTTACTAACCAGTTGAAAATGTTGGCAGAAGATGGTAAATATCGTAAGACGGATACATTAGATACAAAAGGTATTTTAAGATTAATTGAGTCTGTTCCTAGTCCTAAAGCAGAACCTTTTAAAGTTTGGCTGGCTTCTTTGGGAAGTGATAGAATAGACGAAGTATTTGATCCTGAGATTGCTATTAAAAGATCTATTGATTATTATCGTAAGAGAGGATATACTGATAAATGGATAGAATCTAGATTAAAGGGAATCTTAAATAGAAATAAATTAACTGATGTATGGAAAGAATGTGGTATATCTAGTGGAGTGGAATATGGAATACTTACTAATGAAATTTATAAAGAATGGTCTGGAATGAAAGCAAGTGAATATAAAGATTTTAAGGGACTCAGAAAAGAATCTTTAAGAGATAATATGACTGATATAGAGGTTGTTTTAACTGATTTAGGAGAAATTGCTACTAGGGAACTTGCTAATGAGTATAAGCCTTATGGATTAGAAGAAAATAAAAAGATTGCAAAACGTGGTGGCAATATAGCTAAAATTACTCGTGATAATTTAGAAAATGAATTAGGGAAAACAGTTATTACTGAGAAAAATTTTTTAAATTATGAATATATAAATGATAAAAAGCTAGTTAATTAATGATTATATTTATTTTGAAGTACTGCCTAGATATATATTAGCACTGGCAGATAAACAAAAAATATACTTGTAATTTCTTAGTTTATTTAGTATAATTTTATTCAGGTGATTGATGTGGAAAGATTACAAAAGGTTATTGCTAATTTAGGATATTGTTCTAGGAGAAAGGCTGAGGAATTAATACAAGAGGGTAAAGTTAAGGTAGATGGAAAGGTAGTTTATGAACTTGGTACTAAAGTTAAGGGTAATGAGAGAATTGAAGTAGAAAATAATATTTTAGATAATAATAAAAATTATGAGTATTATCTTTTAAATAAACCAAGAGAAGTTGTTAGTACTACAAAGGATGAACATAATAGAAAATGCGTTGTTGATTTAATTAATACTAGTACTAGAATTTATCCTGTTGGTAGATTGGATTATGATACTACTGGATTAATTCTTTTAACAAATGATGGGGTACTTGCTAATAAATTAATGCATCCTTCAACAAAGATTGATAAGACTTATATTGCTAAAGTCGATGGTATTGTTACGGGATATGCTATAAAAAGACTTAGAAATGGTATAGTTATTGATGGTAAGAAAACTAGTAGAGCTTTAGTTAAGCTAAAGAGTGTAGATAAGAAAACAGAGAAGTCTATAGTTGAGATTACTATACATGAGGGTAGAAATCATCAGGTTAAGAAAATGTTTGAGGCATTAGGATATAATGTTATAAAGTTAAGAAGAGAAAAATATGCTATTTTTAATATAAAAGAGTTAAAAACTGGCGAGTATAGAAAATTATCAAATAAAGAAATTGCTATATTATATAGTTTGTGCAAATAGTTTCAGTAATGAGACTATTTTTTTACAAACATATAATTTTTTTTGTTTACTTTAAATATTGCATATAATAAGTATAAAAATCTAAAAAATTAACTATTATAGACACGAACACTTATCATTTAATTTTAAATAAAATTTGAAAAAATAAAAAAATGTAAAATGTGTAAAACGAGAAAAATCAAAAAAAATAAAAAATAATTTACTTATTTTAATTAACGTGAAAGTTAAACAATGCCTTATATAATAAGGAATTTATTGCTAAAGAAACAACAAAACTGTATCTTATAAAAAGTTAAAAAAATTAAAAATACATATTGTTAACTAAAATCAAAATTCAAAAAAATAAAAAATAAAATTGTTTGTATAAATGTATTGACATATTACTTAATATTTTCTATAATGATGTTGTGAGTAAGATAGATTACGAAACATTTAGGAGGAAGTGAAGTATGGCTAATACAAATACTGAAGAAGTAATTGATACTATAAAGGTTGTAAAGAGAAACGGCAAAAAAGTTAATTTTGATACTACTAAAGTTGCTCTTGCAATAAAAAAAGGTTTTGATAGTATTATTGATGAAGAAGGAGAAACAAAGTATACTGAGAAAGATATTCAAAAGGTATATCAAAATGTTTTAAAGAAGATAAATAAAGATTATAAAAATGAAGAAAAAATTAAGATAGAAGAAATTCAAGATTTAATTGAAGCGTCTTTAACTAAGTGTGGATATGAGGATGTATTTCAATCTTTTTCTGAATATCGTGAGAGAAGAGCACAGTCTAGACAACTATTTTCTGATGAGAAAAAGATGCATAAATTTTTGAAATCTTTAGAGGGATTAGGACTTAAGTCTGCTGTTGAAGAAGATGCTAAAAGAGAGAATGCTAATATAGATGGTAATTCTGCTATGGGAACTATGTTGCAATATGGTTCTACTGTATCAAAGGAATTTGCAAAGGCATATTTAATGAAGAAGAAATTTGCAGATGCCCATGATAATGGTGATATTCATATTCATGATATGGATTTCTTAGCCATGGGAACTACAACATGTATGCAAATAGATTTGAATAAGTTATTTAAGGGAGGTTTTTCTACTGGTCATGGTCATTTGAGAGAGCCTCAATCAATTAATTCTTATTCTGCTTTGGCTGCTATAGCAATTCAGTCTAATCAAAATGATCAACATGGTGGTCAAAGTATTCCTGCATTTGATTTTTATATGGCACCAGGAGTTTTGAAGACATTTAAAAAGGAATTTAAACAAGCAATTTATGAACTTTTAGATTTTACTGATTTTATTAGTTTTGTAAATATGGATAAAGTTGCAATGACAGTTGATAAATTAAATTCTATTGAAGTAGATATTAATGTTTTTGAACCTTTTTATAAGGATAGTAGTGAGGTAAGAAGAATTTTTGATAAGGCTTATGAGACTGCTATGGCTAAGACTGATAGGGCTACTTATCAAGCAATGGAAGCATTTGTTCACAATTTAAATACTATGCATTCTAGAGCAGGAGCTCAAGTACCATTTTCATCTATTAATTTTGGTACTGATACATCGCCTGAAGGTAGAATGGTTATGAAAAATTATTTATTGTCAGTAGATGCTGGTTTGGGTAAAAATGAAACTCCAATATTTCCTATATCTATTTTTAAGGTAAAAGAGGGAGTTAATTATAATCCTGGGGATCCTAACTATGATTTATTTAAGTTATCTTGTAAGGTTTCTGCTAAAAGATTGTTTCCTAATTTTTCATTTATGGATTCACCATTTAATGCTCAATATTATAAGGGGGATTATAATACTGAGGTATGTTATATGGGATGTCGTACTAGAGTTATAGGAAATGTAGTTGATCCTAACAAGGCTGTTACTCCAGGTAGAGGTAATTTATCATTTACATCTATTAATTTACCTAGATTAGGAATTAAACATGGTATTGTTACTAATGATAAAACAGATGAGAAAGGTTTCTTTGAGGAACTTGGAGAATTAATGGATATGGTAAAAGATCAATTACTTGAAAGATTTGAAATTCAATGTAATAAGAGAAGTTATAATTTTCCATTCTTATTGGAACAAGGTGTTTGGATAGATTCAGAAAAATTAAAACCTACTGATAGGTTAAGAAAGGTATTAAAACATGGTACTTTAAGTATTGGATTTATTGGACTTGCTGAATGTTTGAAGGCTTTGATTGGTAAACATCATGGAGAGAGTGATGAGGCTCAAAAACTTGGATTAAAAATTGTTAAGTTTATGCGCGAGAAGTGTGATGAATATTCGGAGACATATAATTTGAATTTTACTTGTCTTGCTACTCCTGCTGAGGGATTATCTGGAAGATTTGTTAATATTGATAAGGCAATATATGGTAAGATTAAGGGAGTAACTGATAGAGATTATTATACTAATTCTTTCCATGTTCCAGTATATTACAATATTTCTATTGTTAATAAAATAAAGAAGGAAGCTCCTTATCACGAACTTACTAATGCAGGACATATTAGTTATATTGAACTTGACGGTGATACTACTCAAAATCTAGAAGCATTTGAAAAAATAGTTCGTATTATGAAAGAAAACAATATGGGATATTGTGCTATTAATCATCCAGTTGATAGAGATCCAGTTTGTGGTTATGTTGGAATTATTGGTGATGTTTGTCCTGGATGTGGAAGAAAAGCATACGAGGGAGTTAGCGTTGATAAAATAAAAAATAATAAGTAAAGAAGGAGTATGTTATTATGAAAACTGAAGAAGTTAAAGAAGAAAAATTAGTTGGTGAGGGTGTTGGATTTGAGAGAATAAGAAGAATTACTGGATATTTAGTTGGTACTCTTGATAGATTTAATAATGGTAAGAAGGCTGAAGAACACGATAGAGTTAAGCATGGTACAGAAGGAATTATTGATAAATAATTATGAAGATTAGACTTGCTACGGATCAAATTCAAAGAGATAGTATAGTTGATGGTGAAGGTATTCGTAGTGTGATATGGACTCAGGGTTGTACACATAATTGTTATGGCTGTCACAATCCTGAGACTCATTCTTTTGATGGCGGATTTTTGCTTGATATTGATGATGTTATAAAGAAAATAGATACTTTAGAAGGACAAGATGGTATAACATTTTCGGGTGGAGATCCTATGTCTCAGGCTGAAGCTTGTTCTATTATTGCTAGTCATTGTAAGGAAATGGGACTTAATGTATGGTGTTATACTGGTTTTACTTATGAACAATTAATTGAACAGAGTGATAATAATCCATATATTATGAATTTTTTAAAAAATATTGATGTCTTGGTTGATGGTAGATTTGTTTTAGCACTAAAAAGTTTTGATTTAAAGTTTAAAGGTTCTAAGAATCAAAGAATTATTGATGTACCTAGTAGTCTTAAGTCTGGTAGTGTTTGTTTAGTTTCAAAGTATGCATCAGATAAGAATGATGAAAAAATAGTTAGAAGAAGCCATTATATGTATGTATAATGACTTTTTATATTGAGGTGATATAATGAGAATAGATCGCTACGAGAGGATATCTAAAGATAAGTATAGATTGTTTTTAGATAATGGTGAAGTTCTTGATTTGTATGAAGATGTTATTTTAGATGATGGTTTATTATATAATAAAAATATTGATAGTGTTAAGTATGATAATATTAATAATGATAATGTTATAGCAGAATTTTATCATAATTGTTTATCTTATATTAAATCGAGGTTAAGAAGTGAAAAAGAAATAAGAAATTATTTGATTAAAAAAAAGGCATCAGATGAACAAATAAATAAGGTAGTAAATAAATTAAAGAAAAATAATATTATAAATGATGATTATTTTTGTAAATGTTTTATTCATGATAAAATGATGTTTTCTATGCAGGGTGAATATAAAATAATCTTGGAACTTCGCAATGCTGGTATTGATGAGAATATTATTGAAAATAATTATAATTTATTTGATAAAGAAATAATGAGAGAAAAAATTAATAAGTTGATAGAAAAATATTTAAAGTCTGATAAAAAAAATAATGGTTTTAAATTAAAAAATAAAATTTATACTAATTTAATGAATCAAGGTTTTAGTAAAGATATGATATTAGAAATTTTAAGTAGTTATGAATTTTAGAATAAATAACTAAATTTTGGGAATATTATTTTTGAGGGTGATAATATGAAGAAGAAAATAATATTTATAATACCAATTTTAGTTATTTTTTTATTAGTGGGCTGTAAATTGAATAATACACCTACTAGTAAGGTTGAGGAAAAAATTTCAAAATATCAAAAAGTTGATGATTCTATTAATATGGAGGAATTGTTAAATCTTCTTACTGATGGTGATAATATTAATAATAATCAAAAAGATGAATATGAAAAGATTTTGAAAAAACAAATTAGTTCTTTATCATATAATATTAAGGATGAAACGCAAGATGGTGATGAGGCTATAGTAAAGGTAGAAGTTACAGTTAAAGATTTTGCTAGAACAATAAAAGAATTAAATCAAGAAGTTAATAAGGATAGTGTAGGAGTAGATAGTTATCACGATGAAAGAATTAAGAGATTAAAAAATACTAAGGATAAAGTTACTTATACAATCCTTTTTGAAGTAATAAAAGATGAAAATGGTAATTTTAGAGTAAATGAACTTGATAGTGATAGTATTAGAAAAATATTAGGTATATATTAGAATAAATTTTTGTAATTATCATATATTTTAATGGAAAAGAGGAAATATATATGATAAATAAAAAGAATTTATGGTTTTTAACTTTATTTAGTTTAGTACTTGTTCTAAGTATTTATTATGTTACTATGCCTAATACTTTATTAGAGTCTGCTGGTAATGATAATAATGATTTATCTGATGTTAGTGTAGAAGTAGAAGAAAAAAATATTATAGAAACAATGAAAATAGAAAATGAAGAAGAAGTTAATGGACAGATAGCAGAGTTACAAGAAACTCTTACTGATTTAAATGTTAGTACTGAGGATAAAAATTTGGCTTATGAAAAATTAAAGTCTATTAGTGAAAATAGTGGTAAAGAAGAAGATGTAGAAAATAAAATTAAATCTGAGTATAAGTGTGATAATTTTACAAAAATAGATAAAACTGAAGTTAGAGTTGTTGCTACTGGGTGTGAAAAATCTAAGGAACTTGCTAATAATATTATGAGATTAGTTCAAGAACAATTTGAAACAAAAATGTATATTTCTGTTCAGTTTGAGTAAACTACTAGAACACATTATACTTTTTTTCATACAATAATATGAAAGTATCCACCCCATATGTAAAGTAGGTAAGTATGAAAAAGAGTATTTTAACTAAAAGAGAACAGGAAGTATTTTCGCTACTTGTAAAAAATATGTCTACTAGAGAAATAGCAGAGAGTTTGAGAATAAGTGAGAAGACTGTAAGAAATCATATCTCAAATGCTATGCAGAAATTAGGTGTTAAAGGTAGGGCTCAGGCTGTTGTAGAGTTGATCAAGTTGGGAAATATTACTTTATAAGTCACTATTGTGACTTTTTTTCATATTAATATATTTCTTTCATACAATTTATTAGGTGATTTAGATGCTTAAAAGGATGTCTATTCGTAAAATTATGGTTTCTTCTTTAGCGTTATTTGCATTATTACTTCTGTATTTAATTCCAGATAATTCCGATAGAGAATTAAAGATAGATAATAGTAATGTGGAATATGTTTATGATAATACAGTAGAAAGTATATATTTACTTGATTCTAATGATTATGTTGCTAGAACTAGTATTGCTACTTGTAATTGTGATTCTATTAATGTAGCTAGAGAACTTATTAGTGGGCTTACTTTAGATGGTGGCAAAAGTTCTATTATTCCTAATGGGTTTAAACCTATTATTCCTGCTGGTACTTCTATTTTAGATATTAAATTAGAAGATAACATTTTATTTATTAATTTTTCTTCTGAACTAATGGATATAAAAAATGATTATGAAGAAAAAATGATTGAGTCATTAATATATACTTTAACTAGTGTTGATGGAATTGATAAGGTTAAGATTCAGGTAGAGGGGAATGATTTAAATAAATTACCTCATAGTGGTAAGATATTACCGACTGTTTTAGATAAGAGTTATGGTATTAATAAAAAATTTGAGATTACTAGTTTAAAGAATATAGATTCTTATACTGTCTATTATGTTAGTAGTTATAATGATAATAAATATTATGTTCCTGTTACTAGATACATTAATAATAAGGAAGATAATGATAAGATTAAGATAATAGTAGATGAGTTAGCTGCAGCGCCTATATATGAAACTAATCTTATGAGTTATCTGAATGGTGGTACAGAATTATTAGATTATAAATTGGAAGATGGTATATTAAAACTTAATTTTAATAATTCTATTTTAGATGATATTGCTAGTAATAATATTTTAGAGGAAGTAATTTATACTATAAGTTTGTCTGTTCAAGATTTATATAGTGATGTAAAAGAGGTTGATTTTTTAGTAGAAAATAAAGAAATTAACAATTATGTAGAATAATATATTATGTAAAGCGTTATAAATAGAAAAATATTATTTATAATCAATGAATAAATAACTGCAAAGAAATAGAAAAATATTAAAAATCTATTTCTTTTTTTTCTTATATTTGATATAATCTATAGTAGATTTAAGGAGGAATATAATGGTATTTAAAAATAGAAATCCTATAATTATCTTAATTGCAGGTAAAGCAAGAAGTGGTAAAAATACAGTATCTAAAATATTAGAAAGTGAGTTTATTAAAGAAAAAAAAGAAGTAATAATCTCGCCGTATACAAAATATTTAAAAGAATATATTCATAATATTACAGATTGGAATATAGAAGATGAAAATAATAAACCACGAGATTTATTACAAAAATTAAGCTCTGAATTAATAAAAGGAAAATTAGGACTAGAAAATATATTTATTAATAGACAGATAGAGGATATAAAAATATATTCATATTTTAAAGATGTAATAATTATTAATGATGTTAGATTTCCTAAAGAAATAGATACAATTAAAAATGTTTTTACCAATGTAGTATCAATCCAAGTAAAAAGAAGTAATTATATAAGCGGTTTAACTAAAGAACAATTACAAGATGTAACAGAAACCTCATTAGATAATTATAATAACTTTGATTATATTATAGAAAATGATGATATTGAATCATTAAAAGAAGATACCATAAACATATTCAAATCCCTACAGAAAAGAGGAGAAAGTAATGAATAAAATAATTGCTATAGTAGGAATGTGTGGTAGTGGAAAAAGTATTGCTACTGACATATTAGTAAGTAAAGGCTACGAGAAAGTATATTTTGGAGGAGTTACCATGGATAAACTAAAAGAAGAAAATCTTGAAGTAAATCCCCAAAATGAAAAAATGATGAGAGAAAAATTAAGAAAAGAATATGGTATGGCAGCGTACGCTAAAATATTATTACCAAAGATATTAGAATTATCAAAAAAATCAAATGTAGTATTAGATGGATTATACTCTTGGGATGAATATCAAATATTAGAAAATGAGTTAAAAGAAAAATTTACTACAATTGCAATAGTAACAGATAAAAAAATAAGATATAATAGATTAGAAAATAGAGTTATAAGACCATTAACATCTACCGAAGCAAAAGAAAGAGACCTAGCAGAAATTAACAATATCGCTAAAGCTCCACCTATTGCCTATGCAGATTATTATATTTGTAACAACAGAAGTTTAGAAGAATATGAAAAATTATTAAATGATATCTTATTAGATTTAGAAAGGAAGTAATAACATGAAAAAATTAACAAGTGAACAAATAATAAGAACATATATAGATTTCTTTGTAAGTAAAGGCCATTTAGAAGTAGAAAGCTCATCACTAATACCACATAATGATCCTAGTATTTTATGGGTAAACGCTGGAGTAACACCACTAAAAAAATATTTTGATGGAAGTGTAGTTCCTCCTTGTAGAAGACTAACAAGTTGTCAAAAATGTATCAGAACTAATGATATAGAAAATGTTGGAGTAACTGCTAGACACCATACATTCTTTCAAATGTTAGGTAACTTCTCTATTGGAGATTATTTCAAAAAAGAAGCTCTAACTTGGGCATTCGAATTATTAACAAGCAAAGAATACTTTGATATTGATGTAAATAAATTATATGTAACGGTATATCCAACAGACTTAGAAGCATATAATTTATGGGTAACTTTAGGGATAGATCCATCCCATATAGTAAAATTAGAAGGCAATTATTGGGAAATAGGAGAAGGTCCAAGTGGCCCTGACAGTGAAATATTCTATGATAGAGGAGAAAAGTACGACAAAGATAAATTAGGAATAAAATTATTACAAGATGATATAGAAAATGATAGATACATAGAAATATGGAATAACGTATTTAGTCAATACAATGCCAAAAAAGGTGTACCAAGAGAAGAATATGAAGAATTACCAAGTAAGAATATAGATACAGGAATGGGAGTAGAAAGAATGGCTTGTATCTTCCAAGATGCAGAAACTAACTATGAAACAGATTTGTTTTTACCAATGATACACGCCCTAGAAGAAATAAGTGGACTACCTTATAATAAAAGAAAAGAATTCAAAGTAATTGTAGATCATATAAGAACATTAGTATTTGCCTTATCTGATGGAGCAACATTTGAAAATTATGGAAGAGGATATGTACTAAGAAGATTATTAAGAAGATCTGTAAGAATGGGAAGAAAATTAAATATAGAAAAATCATTCTTAGGAGATTTAGTAGATGTAGTAGTAGATAAATATAGTGCTATATATCCATATTTATTAAAAACCAAGGAAGAAGTAAAAGAACAAATATCAAAAGAAGAAGACTTATTCAAAAAAACATTAAAATCAGGAGAAAAAAGATTAGAAGAAATATTCTCCTCTCAAACAAATAAACAAATATCAGGTCTTGACGCATTTAAATTATATGATACATATGGTTTCCCAATAGAATTAACGGAAGAAGCAGCAGAAGAAAAAGGATTCACAGTAAATATAGAAGAATTCCAAAAATATATGGATGCCCAAAAAGAAATGGCAAGACAAAATCGTAAAGTAGAAAGTAGTATGAATCTTCAAAATGAATTGTTAATAAATTATACTAAAGAAAGCAACTTTATAGGTTATGATACTCTAGGATCTAAAACAGAAGTATTAGATATAATAAAAAATAATGAATTTGTAGATAGTATCACTGATGAAGGATATATATTCATAAAAGATAATCCATTCTATGCCGAAAGTGGAGGACAAGTAGCAGACAAAGGATACCTAAAAAATGATAATTGTAAATTAGAAGTACTAGACGTAATAAAAGCACCAAACAAACAACATCTATTACACGTAAAAGTATTAGAAGGTACCTTAACAAAAGGTGAAGAAATACTAACTCATGTATTACAAGAAGAAAGAATGGCTACAGCAAGAAATCATAGTGCTACCCATATACTACAAAAAACATTACAAGATGTTTTAGGAGATAACGTTCACCAAGCAGGTTCTAGGGTAGATGAAAATACCTTCAGATTTGATTTTATCTATCACGGAAGATTAAGCGATGAATTAATTGAGAAAATAGAAGATAAAGTAAATGAAAAAATAAATCAAAATATTGATACAAAAATAGAATATCTACCATTAGAAGAAGCTAAGAAAAAAGGTGCTATGGCATTATTTGAAAATAAATATGGAAATATTGTAAGAGTAGTAACAATTGGAGACTCAGTAGAATTATGTGGAGGAACCCATGTAAAAAATACTAAAGATATTGGTAAGTTTGCAATAGTATCTCTAGAAAATAAAGGAGCTGATACCTTCAGATTAGTAGGAGCAACAAACAATAAAATTAATGATGCTCTAAAAGAAACAGTAAAGCCATATTATGAAGAAATAACTAGATTACTAGAAAAAATCAAAAAAATATTAACTGATATAAAAACATTAGGACTAGATATACCATTTAATTTTGATATGAGCACAAACGAATTAACAAGTTATAAAGACGTAGTATCATATAAAGAAAAAATATTATACTTAAAAGATGCTATTAAAGAATTAGAACGTAAATACATAGAAGAAAAAACAAAAAAATCAGTAAGTGATTTAAGTGTATTCTTAGATTCCAAAGAAGAAATAAACGGAATTAATGTAGTAGTAGCAATCTGTGAAAATTATGAAACAACAATATTAAAACAAATAGCAGATGCAATAGATAATAAATTAGATAATGCATTTATACTATTAGCAAATATAAACGGTACTAGCGTAAACCTAATAGCAAAATCTTCTTCAAAAGTAAACACTGGAACAATAGTAAAAGAAATATCTTTAAAATGTAACGGCAACGGAGGAGGAAGTCCTAAGTTTGCTCAAGGTGGAGGTAATAATGCTACAGATATAGCAGAATACCTAGCAGAAGTAAAAGAACAAATTAAAAATATGTAAATCTTCAAAAACTTATAATATAATAAAAAAGCAGGTGAAGCCAGCCTTGTAAATTGGCAGCTAAAAAAATAGACTAGAGAGCAAACTCTAGTCTTTTATTATTAATATATAGGAAAGAAGATAGGGAAAACAAAGATAATTATTATATTATTCTATATATTAATAACAGCGCTTCTATCTATTAACTATGCGCTGATTAATCAAAAACAAAAAAAATACAAAAACTTACAAAAAAACACTTGCAAAACCTTTAAATATATAGTACAATAACAATCGTGTAGATGGCGAAGATGTGCAAAGTTGCTGATACACCCGGTTAAGTTGTAAAATATTTAAAAGGGTTATCAGGTAATTTGTTCGGAGCTATGTCTATACTAGATATAGGCGAAGGGAGGAAGAAATATGTCAAATACAAAGGTTAGAATCAAACTAAAGGCATATGAACACACAATTCTTGATGAAGCTGCTGCAAAAATAGTAGCAACAGTAAAAAGAACTGGTGGTGAAGTAAGTGGTCCAGTACCATTACCAACTGAAGTTCAAAAGTATACAATTCTAAGAGCTGTTCACAAGTATAAAGATTCAAGAGAACAATTCGAGAGTCGTACACACAAAAGATTAATTGACATCAATAACCCAAGTAAAGAAACAATAGATGCATTATCACATCTAGATTTACCTAGCGGTGTTGATATACAAATCAAATATTAGGAGGAAGAAAAAATGAAAGGAATCTTAGGTCGTAAGATTGGGATGACTCAAGTTTTTGCTAAAAATGGAAAACTAGTTCCAGTAACAGTAATTGAAGTAGAACCAAACGTTATCAGCCAAATTAAAACAGTTGCTAATGATGGTTATGATGCAATTCAATTATCTGCAGTAGAAAAGAAAGAAACTAGAAGCAATAAACCTGAAACAGGTCATCTAAAGAAAGCTAACACAACACCTAAGCGCTTCTTAAGAGAACTTAGAGGTGTCGATGTTAGTAATTATAGCTTAGGTCAAGAGATCAAAGCAGACATCTTTACTGAAGGAGAAATGGTTGACGTAACCGGTACTTCTAAAGGAAAAGGATTTCAAGGTGTTATTAAACGTTGGAATCAATCACGTGGACCAATGGGACACGGTAGCCAATATCATCGTGGTGTAGGATCACTTGGTACAATGTTACCAATGAGAGTTTTACCAGGAAAGAAAATGCCTGGACATATGGGTGGAGAACAAGTAACAGTTCAAAATCTAGAAGTAATACAAATTGATTTAGACAAAAATGTTATCTTAATTAAAGGAAATGTTCCAGGACCTAAAAAATCTTTAGTATTTGTTAAATCTGCTATCAAAAACATGGATAAAGTAAATGAAAAAGTTGAATTAATTACTTATATCAATGAAGAAGAAACTCAAGCAGAAGTAACAGAAACTAAAGAAGACACTGCATCACAAACAGAAGAATAAAAGATTATATAATTACAATACATAATATTTAGTTGTGATGACAAAGGAGGAAAAATAATGTCTAAGATAGATATTTTAAGCCAAAGTGGTGAAAAGGTTAAGGATATTAAATTAAAAGATAACGTTTGGACTATAGAACCAAATGATGCTGTATTACATAACGACATAATTGCAATAAGATCAAATGCAAGAATGTCAAATGCTTCTACAAAAACTAGAAGTGAAGTTTCTGGAGGCGGAAGAAAGCCTTGGAGACAAAAAGGAACAGGAAATGCTCGTCAAGGAAGTATCAGAGCTACTCAATGGCGTGGCGGTGGAATCGTATTTGGACCAAACCCAAATAAGAACTACAAAAAGAAAATAAATAAGAAAGAAAAGAGATTAGCATTATTATCAGCTCTATCTTACAAATTAACAGATAAAGAGTTAGTAGTAGTAGATGCAATCAAATTCGAAACAAACAAAACAAAAGAAATGACTACTTTATTAAACAAGTTAAACTTAACAAATCATAAAGTATTAGTTGTATTAGATGAATTAGATGAAAATGTTTGCTTAGCTTCAAGAAACTTAGCAAATGTAAAAATAGTTTTATTTAACGAATTAAACAGTTTAGATTTAGTAAGTGCTGACAACTTATTAATAACAGAGTCTGCATTAAATAAATTAGAGGAGGTGCTAACAAATGAATAATTACGATATTATTTTTGCACCTATAATAACAGAAAAATCAGCTGCTATGGAAGCAGAAAGAAAATATGCGTTCAAAGTTGATGTTAGAGCAAATAAAACTCAAATAAGACAAGCAATTGAACAAATATTCAATGTTAAAGTTGAAAATGTTACTACCTCAAATATTCATCCAAAAAATAAAAGAGTTGGAAAATATACAGGTAAAACAAAATTATATAAAAAAGCTATTGTAAAATTAGCAGAAGGAAACACTATTAGTTTCGACTAATAAAAGGAGGAAATAAAAATGTCAACAAGAGTATTAAAACCAAATACACCAGGACAAAGACAAAAAAGTTATTTAAATAATGAAGAGATTACAAAAACAACTCCTGAAAAAAGTTTAGTAGTAACTAAATCTAAAACTAATGGTCGTAACAATCAAGGAAAAATAACTGTCAGACATCGTGGTGGCGGTGTAAAAAGAAAATACCGTTTGATTGATTTCAAAAGAATTAAAGATGGTATCACTGCAAAAGTAACAAGTATTGAATATGATCCAAACAGATCAGCAAATATTGCTTTAATTACTTACAAAGACGGTGTAAAATCTTATATTCTTGCTCCTAAAGGATTAGAAGTTGGAGCAATTGTTGAATCAGGTACAAAAGTAGATGTTAAAGTAGGAAATACTATGGAAATAATGAACATCCCAGTAGGTACTGTAATTCACAATATTGAATTAAGACCTGGTAAAGGAGGACAACTTGCAAGAAGTGCTGGAAATAGTGCTCAAATCCTAGGACGTGAAGGTAAATATGTTCTAATTAGATTAGCAAGTGGTGAGACAAGAAAAATATTAGGTACTTGCCGTGCTACAATTGGTGTAGTAGGAAATGAAGATTACGAATTAGTAAAAGTAGGTAAAGCTGGTCGTACAAGATACAAAGGAATAAGACCTACAGTTCGTGGTTCTGTTATGAACCCTAATGATCACCCACATGGTGGTGGTGAAGGTAGAGCTCCAGTAGGTAGAAGTGGACCAATGACACCTTGGGGTAAACCAGCATTAGGATATAAGACAAGAAAAAATAAAAAAGAATCAGATAAATATATCGTGACTCGTCGTAAAAAGAAATAAAGAAAGGATGAAATAAGATGGCAAGAAGTTTAAAGAAAGGACCTTACGTATTCGAAAGATTACTAGCTAAGGTTCAAAAAATGAATGAATCTGGAAAAAAAGAAGTTATTAAAACATGGTCTCGTCGTTCAACAATTTATCCTGATTTTATTGGACACACTTTTGCAGTACATAATGGTAAAGAATTTATTCCAGTTTATGTAACTGAGGATATGGTAGGACATAAATTAGGTGAGTTCTCTATGACTCGTAAATTTGGTGGACACGGCGACGATAAGAAAAAGTAAAACTTATAGAAAGGCGTGAAAGCAATGGAAAGAACAGAAGCTAAAGCGAAAGCATTAACAGTAAGAATTGCTCCTCGTAAAACAAGATTAATAATCGATTTAATCAGAGGAAAAAGTGTAAGCGAAGCTAGAGCAATCTTAGCAAACCAACCACAAAGAGCAGCAAGAGTAATCGAAAAAGTATTAAACTCTGCAACTGCTAATGCTGTAAATAATTTTAATTTAAATGAAGAAAACTTATATGTAAAAACTTGTTACGTAGATGAAGGATTAGTAATGAAAAGAGCTAAAATGGACTCACGTGGACACGTTGGAAGAAATGATCATAAAACAAGTCACATTACAATAATTGTAAGTGAAAAAAATAAGTAAAGGAGGATGCGTTAATGGGACAAAAAGTTAGTCCAATAGGACTTAGAATTGGTATCAACAAAGATTGGGAATCAAAATGGTATGCAAATAACAAAGATTTCGCTAAAAATCTAAATAACGATATCCAAATTCGTAAATACTTAGAAAAAACATTCAAAACTGCTGGTATCTCTAAGATTGTTATTGAAAGAAATCCAAAGAGATGTGAAGTAATTATGCATGTTTCAAAACCAGGTTTAGTTATCGGACAAAATGGTACTGAAATCGAAAACGTTAAGAAAAAAATTTCAAAAATGGTTAACGAAGATGTTCAAATTTCTGTAATAGAAGAAAAGAATGCAGATTTAAATGCACAATTAGTAGCTGATAACATTGCCCATAACATAGAAAATCGTGTATCATTTAGAGTTGCACAAAAGAAAGCAATCAGAAACACAATGAAAGCAGGAGCTAAAGGAATCAAAACTTTAGTATCTGGACGTTTAGGAGGAGCAGATATTGCTCGTAGTGAAGGTTATTCAGAAGGAACAACCCCACTTCATACTTTAAGAGCTGATATTGATTATGCTACAGCAGAAGCTGATACAACATATGGAAAAATCGGTGTAAAAGTATGGATATACAAAGGAGAAATCTTAGAAAGTAAGGGAGGTAATTCTCATGTTAATGCCAAAAAGAACTAAGCATAGAAAAACTTTCCGTCTAAGATATGAAGGAAAGAGTAAAGGTAATACAGAACTTCACTTTGGTACATATGGATTAATGGCTAAAGAAGGAGCTTGGATTACATCTCAACAAATCGAAGCAGCTCGTGTTGCTATGACAAGATATATGAAACGTGGTGGAAAAGTATGGGTTAACATTTTCCCTAACTTATCTTTAACTAAAAAACCACTTGAAACTCGTCAAGGAAAAGGTAAAGGTGAACCAGAAGTATGGGTAGCTGTAGTTAAAGAAGGAAAAATAATGTTTGAAGTTGCTGAAGTTGATGAAGCAACAGCAAGAGAAGCATTAAGATTAGCTTCTCACAAATTACCAATCAAATGTAAATTTGTAAAAAAAGAAAGTAGTGGTGATAATAATGAAGACTAATGAAATAAGAAAGTTAACCACTGAAGAAATTAATAAAAAGATCGTAGAGTCTAAAGAAGAGTTATTAAAATTAAGATTCAAACAAGCAACAGGAAGTCTTGAAAATCCTGCTAGAGTTAAGGAATTAAGAAAAGACGTTGCAAGATTTAAAACTATTCTTAAAGAACGCGAAATAGAAGGTTAAAAGGAGGTAGTCCTTATGAATGAAAATAAGCGTGAATTAATTGGTGTTGTTGTAAGTGATGCTACAGACAAAACAATAACTGTTAAAGTAGAAACTTATAAGAAGAACCCAATTTATGGAAAGAGAGTTAAATATTCAAAAAAATATGCAGCTCATGACGAAAATAATACAGCACATGTTGGAGATAAAGTTCGTCTTGTAGCAACTAGACCATTATCTAAAACAAAAAGATATGAATTAGTTGAAGTTATTGAAAAAGCTGTTATTCTATAATATATCTATTTGAAGGAGGAAAGACAAATGATACAACAAGAGAGTCGTTTAAAAGTAGCAGATAACTGCGGAGCTCGTGAATTACTAGTAATCAGAGTTCTTGGTGGAAGTAAAGTAAAAACTGGAAACATCGGCGATATCGTTGTTGGTACAGTTAAAAAAGCTACTCCTAATGGTAATGTGAAAAAAGGAAAAGTTGTGAAAGCTGTTATCGTTAGAAGTAAGTTCGGAGTTAGAAGAGAAGATGGAAGCTATATTAAATTTGATGACAACGCTTGCGTAATTATCAAAGATGATAAGAGCCCAGTCGGAACTCGTGTTTTAGGTCCAGTAGCGCGCGAACTTAGAGATGAAGGATTTATGAAAATCGTAAGTTTAGCTAAAGACGTGCTATAAACCTATATTTAAGGAGGGATAGTATGAAACTAAAAACTGGTGATAAAGTTACCGTTATAGCAGGTGCTAATAAAGGTAAAACTGGAAAAATTACCAAAGTGTTAGATGAAAAAGTAATTGTTGAAGGTGTTAATTTAGTAAAGAAACATTTAAAACCTAGAAACAATGGTGGTACTGGTGAAATAATTGAAACAGAAGCACCTATCCATAGATCTAATGTTAAAAAAATTGAAGAAAAAGCTGCAAAGAAAGTAGCAAAAAAAGAAACAAAAAGCAAAGAAAAATAAATTATTAATATAAATTTATTTGCAAACTAGTTTGGAAGGAGGGTGGATTTTCAATGAACCGCCTAGAAGAAAAATATAAAAATGAAGTTGTTCCAAGTCTAATGGCTAGTCATAAATATAGTACTGTTATGTTAGTACCAAAAATAGAAAAAATCGTTGTTAATATGGGTGTTGGAGATGCTGTAGCAAATTCAAAAATGCTAGAAGCAGCAGTATCTGACCTAGAAAAAATAACTGGATTAAAACCAGTAGAAACAACTGCTAAAAAATCTATAGCTTCATTTAAATTAAGAGAAGGACATAAAATCGGATGTAAAGTAACATTAAGAGGAGATAAAATGTATACCTTCTTAGATAAGTTAATTTCAATCTCATTACCACGTGTAAGAGATTTCAGAGGACTTTCACCAAAAAGCTTTGATGGAAGAGGAAACTATACAATTGGAATTAAAGAACAATTAATATTCCCAGAAATTAATTTTGATGAAGTTGTAAAAGTAAGAGGAATGGACATCGTTATCGTTACAACTGCTAAAACAAATGAAGAAGCTTATGATTTACTAAAAGAACTTGGAATTCCTTTTAGGAAATAAGGAGGAAAACAATGGCAAGAAAGTCAATGATTATTAAATCACAAAAAGAACCAAAATTTAGTACAAGAAAATATAGTCGTTGCTCAAGATGTGGAAGACCACATGCAGTAATGAGCAAGTTTGGTATATGCCGTATTTGTTTCAGAGAATTAGCATATAAAGGACAAATACCAGGTGTAAAAAAATCAAGTTGGTAGAATTACCAAAAAACTAGAAATACTAGTATATAAAAGAAGGAGGGATTTTAATGACAGATCCAATCGCAGATATGCTTACAAGAATCCGTAATGCAAACCAAAATCGTGCTGCAAACGTTACAATGCCATCTTCTAAAATGAAGGAGCAAATTGCTGCTATCTTAAAAGATGAAGGATTCATTACAGATTTCAAAGTAAATAAAAATGACGTTCAAAATATCCTAACATTAACTTTAAAATATAGCGATAAGAAAGAAAGAGTAATTACTGGATTAAAAAGAATTTCTAAACCAGGACTTAGAGTATACGCAAAAGCAGAAGATATTCCAAGAGTATTAAATGGTTTAGGAATAGCTATTATTTCAACACCAAAAGGAGTTATGACTGATAAATTAGCTCGTAAAAACAACGTTGGTGGAGAAGTAATCGCTTATATCTGGTAAGGAGGATACGAATGAGTCGTATTGGAAACAGAGTATTAACAATACCTGAAAAAGTTAATGTAGAATTAAATGGACAAGAATTAAAAGTAAAAGGACCAAAAGGTGAATTATCTTTAGAAATATACAAAGATATAAAAGTAGAAATTGAAGATAATAAAATTACAATTACAAAATTAAATAACCTAAAACACACAAATGAAATGCAAGGAACTACAAATGCAAACATCAGAAATATGATGATTGGTGTAAGTGAAGGTTACAAAAAAGGATTAGAAATCGTCGGTGTTGGTTACCGTTTCACTGTTAAAGGAAATGTATTATCAGTTCAAGATGGTAAATCACACTTAGATAACGTTGATATTCCATCAAACTTAGAAGTAAAAGCTATAAGCAATACTGAAATAGAAATAAGTGGAATTGACAAATGTGCTGTTGGTCAATTTGCAGCAGAAATAAGATCCTTAAGAGCACCTGAACCATATAAAGGTAAAGGTATTAAGTATGCTGGAGAAGTTATCCGTCGTAAAGAAGGAAAGAAAGCATCTAAATAATAAGAAAGTGAGATGGACTTATGATAAATAAAGTATCAAGAAATGATATGCGTAAAGAAAGACACTCAAGAATACGTACTGATTTATCAGGAACAAGTGAAAGACCAAGATTGAATGTCTTCCGTTCAAACGCAAATATCACTGCTCAAATCATCGATGATGAAAAAGGTGTAACTTTAGTTAGTGCTTCAACTCTAGAAAAAGAATTAAAAATTAAAAATGGTGGTAACGTAGAAGCTGCAAAATTAATCGGTGAAGAAATAGCTAAAAGAGCAAAAAAAGCAAAAATTACAAAAGTTGTTTTTGATAGAGGTGGATACCTATATCATGGACGTGTAAAAGCTTTAGCAGAAGCAGCACGTGAAAACGGCTTAGAATTCTAATAAGGAGGAAAACCTATGAGCGAAGAAAACGTTAAGAAAGAAATAAAAAATGAACAACAAAGAAAAAACAACAATGGTAAACGTCGTAACCGCAACAATTTCAATAAGCCAAAAAGTGACTTAGAAGAAAAAGTTATCGATATTAATCGTGTAACAAAAGTTGTAAAAGGTGGTCGTAAATTTCGTTTTTCAGCTACAGTAGTAGTAGGAAACAGAAAAGGAAAAGTAGGATTAGGAACTGGAAAAGCAAACGAAATGCCAGATGCAGTAAAGAAAGCAACACAGGCTGCTAACAAAAACCTAATCAATGTTGAATTAATTGATAATCGTACAATCTCACACGAAATAATTACCAAAGAAGGAGCAGTAAAAGTAATGCTTAAACCTGCTGCTGAAGGTACTGGTGTAAAAGCTGGAGGACCAGTTAGAGATGTACTAGAATTAGCCGGAGTAAAAGATGTCCTTTCAAAAAGTCTTGGTTCAAGCACAAAAATCAATATGGCTAGAGCAACTTTAAATGCCCTAAAAGGTCAAAAGAGCCCAGCACATGTTGCTGAATTAAGAGGAAAAACTATTGAGGAGATTAGAGGATAATGAAATTAAACGAATTACAACCTGCCTACGGTTCAACTACTAAGAAAAAAAGAGTTGGACGTGGAGGAAAATACTCAAAAACAGCTGGAAAAGGTGAAAAAGGACAAAACGCTAGAAGTGGCGGCGGCGTAAGATTAGGATTTGAAGGTGGACAATTACCACTATTCAGAAGATTATCAAAAAGAGGATTCAACAATTACAACTTCAAAACTTTTTATGCTTGCATTAATGTAAGTGATTTAAATAGATTTGAAGACGGAACAATAGTAACTCCAGAATTATTACTAGAAACTGGATTAATCAAAAAGAGATTAGACGGAATTAAAGTATTAGGAAATGGAGAATTAACTAAAAAATTAACTGTAAAAGCTAATAAATTTACAGCTAGTGCAAAAACAAAGATTGAAGCAATTGGTGGAAAAATAGAGGTGATCTAAGATGTTTAAAAACCTTAAACTCTTAGCAAGTCCTAAGAATAAAGACATAAGAAAAAGAATAGGGTTCACTTTTATTTGTTTACTAATATTTATAGCAGGTACAACTATTCCAGTACCTGGAGTAACTTCATTAAAAAATGTTGATTTTGGTGACTTATATAATGCAATTACTGGAGGTTCACTTAAGAATTTCTCAATATTTGCATTAGGAGTTATGCCATATATATCAGCATCAATTATAACAAGTTTACTTCAAATGGATATCTTTCCATATTTTACAGAATTAAAAGAAAGTGGTCCAACAGGAAGACAAAAAATAAATCAGATTACAAGATATCTAGGAATAATAATAGCATTCATTCAAGGATTTGCAATGTCATTTGCAATGATTAATAATGGAACTGCTATAGAATATTTAAGAGTATCTTTAATCTTAACAGCAGGTACTTCTTTCCTATTATGGTTAGGAGACCAAATAACACAAAAAGGAATTGGAAATGGAACATCCTTAATAATAATGGCTGGTATTCTAGCTACAGTTCCTCAAACATTTATTGATACATTTAAAGCACTTGTATTAGATAATGCTTCACTATTCTTAGGAATAATTGAATTCATTATATTTATACTAGCATATATTGCAATAATTGTATTAGTAGTATTTGTTCAAGAATCTGAAAGAAGAATTCCTATCCAATATTCTAATCAAACAAATTCAGCTTACGGAGCAAAACAAAACTATATACCTTTCAAATTAAATTCTGCTAATGTTATGCCAGTAATCTTTGCATCAGTAATCTTTACTGTACCAACATTTATAGCGGGAATTATGAAAAGTGAAAATAGCTTTGTAACATTCGTAACAAAATATGTAAACTACACAACTCCAACAGGATTTGCAGCTTACATAATCTTGATATTTGCTTTTAGTTTCTTATATACTTTTATCCAAGTAAATCCAAGTGAACTATCAAAGAATTTATCAAGACAAGGTGGTTATATTCCAGGAGTAAGACCAGGAAAAGAAACTATCAATTATATTAAAACTGTATTAGGAAGAATAACTCTAATAGGAGCAATATTCATTGCTGCAATAGCAGGACTTCCAATTGTATTCTCAAGTTTTATATCTACTAACTTACCAACAAGCGTAAGCGTTGGAGGAACTAGTATCTTAATAGTTGTAGGAGTAGCAATAGAAACTTGTAAACAATTAGAAAGCAGTTTAGTAAATAGAAATTATAGAGGTGTTAGATAATGAAGAATATTATATTTATTGCCCCACCTGCTGCAGGTAAGGGAACTCAATCAAAATTGGTAAGTGCTGAATATAATATTCCTCATATATCAACTGGTGATCTTTTAAGAGAAGAAGTAAATTCTGGTTCGGATTTAGGAGTTTACTTAAAGCAAGAAATGGATAAAGGTAATCTAATTAGTGATGAAACAATAACAACATTACTAAAAAATAGATTATCAAAAAGTGATTGCGCAAATGGTTATATCTTAGATGGTTACCCTAGAAATGTTACTCAAGCAAAAATTTATGAAAATCTATTAAAAGAATTAAATAAAGATTTAGGTAGTGTAATATTTTTAGATATTGATAAATCTTTAGCACTTGAAAGAACACTAAGTAGGATAGTATGTCCGAATTGTGGAGCATCATATAACTTAAATATAGAATCATTAAAGCCTATCAAAGAAGGAATTTGTGATAAATGCAATAATACCCTTAAAATTAGAAGCGATGATAACAAAGAAACTTTCTTAAATAGATTTGATACATATATTAATAATACTAAAGAATTAATAGATTACTATGATAAGTTAGGTGTTTTAAGTAGAATAAAAATAAATAAAGAAGATTCAGCACAAGATATATTTAATGAAATTAAAAAAATAATTATTTAAATATTACTTATATTGAGTATGCACATATAAGGTGCTGAAGTATATAGGTGATAAAAATCTCTAAAATGAGAGTTAGGAGATGATAATGTGAGTAAAAGCGAATGTATTGAAACAGAAGGTAAAGTAATAGACATTTTACCTGGAGGAAAATTTAAAGTTGAAATCGAAGGCGGTCACATAGTAGAAGCCCATGTTTCTGGTAAAATGCGCGTAAACAATATACGTATCTTACCAGGTGATAAAGTAGTTATAGAATTGTCACCTTATGATTTAACACATGGGCGTATAGTGTATAATAAAAAATAGGAGGAATGAAAATGAAAGTTAGAGCGTCAGTTAAACCTATTTGTGAGAAATGCAAAGTTATTAAAAGAAATGGTAGGCTTATGGTTATTTGTAAAAATCCAAAACATAAGCAAAAACAAGGTTAATAGGGAGGAATAATAATGGCACGTATAAAAGGTGTAGATATACCAGATAATAAAAGAATTGAAATATCTTTAACATATATCTATGGTATTGGAAGAAAGTTATCTAAAAAAATTCTTAATGATGCTAACGTTGATATTAACAAAAAAGCTAAAGATTTAACAGAAGAAGATTTAGCAAGCATCAGAAAAGAAATTGACAAATATATTGTTGAAGGTGACTTAAGAAGAGAAATAGCAACTAATATCAAAAATCTAAAAGAAATTGGTTGTTACAGAGGAAAAAGACACATTAAAGGATTACCTGTAAGAGGTCAAAGAACAAATAGAAATGCTAGAACTCGTAAAGGAAAAGGAAAAGTTGTAGCTAATAAGAAGAAATAATAGGTAATAAGGAGGTTAACTTGTATGGCAAAAGGAAAATATAATGCAAGAAAACGTAAAGTAAAGAAGACAGTAGTAAATGGTGTAGTACATATTCGTTCAACATTTAATAATACAGTTGTAACAATAACTGACCAAGAAGGAAACGCTTTATGCTGGGCTTCTTCTGGAACTCAAGGAGTTAAAGGAAGTAAGAAATCTACTCCATATGCAGCTGGAAAGAGTGCTGAATTAGCAGGACAAAAAGCTGCAGAAATGTTCGGAATGAAAAAAGTAGAAGTATTTGTAAAAGGATTAGGTGCTGGTCGTGAAGCAGCAATTCGTTCATTGCAAACAGCAGGTCTAGAAGTAACAAAGATAACAGACGTAACACCAATTCCACATAATGGTTGTCGTCCACCAAAAAAACGTCGTGGATAATTAGAAAGGGAGTGTGTTAAAATGTTAAAATTCGAAAAACCTGAATATAAAGTAAAAGAATATATTGAAAGCGATAATTATGGAAAATTTGAAATAGAACCTCTAGAAAGAGGATTTGGAACAACATTAGGAAATGCATTAAGAAGAGTAATGCTATCATCATTACCAGGAGATGCAATCACAAGTGTTAAAATTGATGGTGTAGCTCATGAATTTCAAAAAATAGATGGAGTTATTGAAGATGTTACAGCAATCGTTCTTAACCTTAAAAGTGTTGTTATAAAGAATCATTCTGATGATTATAGCTTAATGTTAAGAATACACGCTGATAAACCTGGAGAAGTAACAGCAGCTCAAATCGAATGTGATGCTGATATCGAAATATTAAATCCAGAACAATTAATTTGTACTTTAGTAGAAGGCGGAAGCATAAATATGGAAATGACTATATCAAACGGTCGTGGATATAATAGAGCAGAAGAAAATAAAGTATTATATGGAGATAAATCAAAACAAAATGTAATATTTATTGATAGTCTATATGCTCCAATAGAAAGAATAAATTACGAAGTAGAATCAGCACGTGTAGGACAAGATAATAACTATGATAAATTAATATTAGAAGTATGGACAAACGGAAGCATCACTCCAGAAGAATCTGTAGCATTAGCTAGTAGAATTTTAATAGAACATTTTGAAATTTTAGCAGACTTAAATGAAATAGCAGATGAAACTGGATTAATGAGTTCCAAAGCAGAAGACCCTAATATGAAAGCATTAGAAACTTCAATTGATGACTTAGATCTATCTGTAAGAGCATATAATTGCTTAAAAAGAGCAGGAATCTTAACTTTAAGAGATTTAACAGACAAGTCTGAAAATGAAATGATGAAAATTAGAAATTTAGGTAAAAAATCATTAAAAGAAGTAATTGATAAAGTTAAAGGTATGGGTCTAAATTTCAGAGATGAAGATTAGTTAGGAGGATATTATGGCTTATAGAAAACTAGGAAGAGATAACAAACATAGAAGAAGTATGTTAGCAACTTTAACAAAGCAACTAATTGAAAATGAGCGTATTGTTACAACTGAAACAAGAGCTAAAGAAGTTAGAAAAAGTTTTGATAAAATGGTAACATATGGAAAGAAAAATACTCTAGTATCAAGAAGATTAGCCCTAGCATTCTTACACAATGACGAAACTTGTGTTAATAAAGTATTTAATGAATTAGCACCTCGTTATGCTGATAGAATGGGTGGATATACTAGAATTATTAAAACAACTGAAAGAAAAGGAGATAACGCTTTAATGGTTATCTTAGAATTAGTATAACTGAAGCATACATAAGTATGTTTCTTTTTTTTTCTTAATATGATATAATTTAATAAAGAATTATTAAAAAATGAGGTGAATTATGATAAATAACTACTTAAAAGATAAATTAGGTGTATCTCTAACAGAAGAAGCAATTGAAGCAAATGCTACCTGGTTAAAAGAATTAGAAATACTCTATAACAAAGAAAAGAAAGAAAAAAATGCAGAAGAATACCTAGATTTATTAAATGAAAGAATAACATTAGTAAGAAAAGATGTAAGAGAAATGAAAACTTCAATTATTGATAGAATAAACAATATGAAAAGTAAAGCAACATTTGATCTATCTTTATTAGAAGTAATTAAAGAAATAGTAAGTAATCATTATAATTTAGATTATAAGCTTATAACAACTACAACCTATCTTAAAAATCAATCTAAACAAGTATACCTATTAGTAAATTCAAATATAGCCAAATTACCAAAGTATGAAAGCCCAGAATTTTGGGAATACGTAAGTAATGGCAGTATATTTGTATTAGGTAACATAGTTTTGAAAAAAGGTATGCCTAAAAATATTTCACTTTATAATGATAAAAAATCTTTAAAATTAAACCCTTCAGCATTTTCATCTGATGCCGAATTAGCAGAAAAAATATTTTATTTTTTAAATGATTTAATACTTTTAAAAATTGATAAAAATAAAGATGAATTAACCACTGAAGAAATATATTCTATATATAATAAAATAATTAACGAAAGACCTAAAACTAAAAAAATTAGTAAAACAAAAGAAGTATAAAAAAAACTATTTTATTTATAATAAATATGAAAGGATGATTTATTATGAATGAAAATAATGAACTACTATTATATATTTATGAAAATGCAAGTATGGGAGTAAAAAGTACAACTACTTTAATAAGAATAATAAACAACAAAGATAACAAAATAAAGAAAATATTAGAAGGTGAATTAAAAGGATATGAAAACTTTGTCAAAGATAGCGAAAAATTATTAAAAAAATACAAAGTAGAAAAGAAAGAAAAAGGATTTATAGCAGATATTTCATCATATATGGGAATTAAAATGGAAATGTTAAAAGATAACAGTGATGCTAGAGTAGCAGATATGCTAACAAAAGGTTTTACTATGGGAAACCTTGATATAACCAAAAAAATAGACATGTATGAGAAAAATGCTGATAAAGACATATTAAATCTAGCAAAGAAATTATTAGATTTTGGAAAAGAAAATATAGAATTACTAAAACCATACTTATAATATAGGAGGAAATATGAAAGCATTAGTAACAGGAGCAAGTTCAGGAATTGGAAAGTCAATCGCAGAATATCTATTAAGTTTAGGATATGAACTATACGTAGTATCAACAGATAGAAAAAAACTAGATAACATCTATGAATATTATAAAAATAAAGTAAAAAAAATAGAAACAGATTTAAGTGTTCCAGAAAATTGTATAAAACTACATAAACAATTAGAAAAAGAAAATATTGATATACTAATAAATAATGCTGGATTTGGAGATGCAGGTAATTTTACAGAAACATCACTATCCAAAGAATTAAATATGATTGATTTAAATATAAAAGCATATCACATATTAACAAAATTATTCCTAAAAGATTTTACTAAAAGAAATTATGGTAGAATATTAAATGTAGCCTCAATGGCAGGATTTATGCCTGGTCCATATATGGCTACGTATTACGCTACTAAATCATATGTTTTAAATTTATCACTAGCAATTAGCGAAGAATTAAAACAAGAAAATAGTAATGTAAAAATATCTGTATTCTGCCCTGGACCAGTAACGACTAATTTTAATAATGTAGCAAATGTAAAATTTAACATAAAACCTATAAGTGCTACTTACGCTGCTAGATATGCAATAAATAATATGTTTGCAAATAAACTAGTAATAGTCCCACCAAATATGAAACTAAATAGAGTATTAACAAAAATATCTCCAATAAAATTGACACTATTAGTAGAATCAAAAGTTCAACAAAGAGTTTCAAAATAACTCTTTTTATAAGAGAAAATTTAAAATTATACCTTTACTTTTATAATAAATTTTGTTAATATTTTATTAGGTGATAATATATGGGAATAATAAAAAAAGTAAGCGTGCCAAGTTTAGATTTCAGTAAAATAGCCACAACAGCATCTAATGCTAGTAATGGTTCATTTTTATCTATTGATTCAATAAATACAGATTATTGGGGAGACGAAAATAATAGTGTTGACATTGAAGAAGTAGCCGGATATGATGACGTTTATTTGGTTACAGAAAATGGAGTACCATTAGGTTTTACAACGGGAGATAACATAAATAATGATGTATCGGAGGAAAGCCAAGATGTTGCACCTATAGAAGAAGTTGAAAATACTGAGACCACAGAAGAAAATACTAGCTACCAAAATGATAATATAACTAGTTACTATGAATCTGGAAATGTTCGATCAATTAAATATGTTAATGAAGATGGTTCTTATAGTATAGAATATTTTGACGACAATGATAGTGGACTTTGGAGTAGAAAAGTATTTTCAGATGCAAACGGCAAATTTGAAAAATTATACAAATACTCTACTGACGGTGAGTACAATATGATTAATGTTTATGATAAAGTAGGCAGCAGTGTTCCGGTTAGTGCTATGAAATATAATAGTTCATGGCAAAAAATTTCTGATATTGAATATCTAGAAAATGGTAATTATTATGAAACGATGCCATATAATGAAGGAATATCAAAAAGTCTATACGATAATAATGGTAACATAATCAGTAGTGATTATATAGTTAATGATAAAGTAGTTTGTACCTATAAATACGAAAATGGTAACATTAGTTCTAGAACAGATTATTTCGAAGATGGTAGTAATAGTATATCAAATTATGATTCTTCTGGAAAAATTACATCATATATTTTTAAAGATTCAACAGGAAATCCAATGATTTCTTTAGATGACGGAAATAAATGGGTTAATTACAATAATAACATTTATTTTATAAATGGTTTTGGAAATTTGGCATGCTACCCAGTATCTTCATTTAAGGCTGCAAATGATGGATCAAATAGATATTATATGATAACAGAAATAAATGGCACTAAATATGTAACAGTTACCAATTATGATGGTAATAACAGCGGAGAGATAGTTGGCTATTATAGTGTTGATGAAGCTAAGAGCATGGGAATTTTACCAACAAGACTTGATTCAGTGCCATTATATAATCAAAATGATTCCTATGATTATAGATTCCCAGATGGTGATACCATTGGAAGAAGTGGATGTGGCTTCTGTAGCATGGCAATGGCAATTAGTTACTTAACGGGAGATAGTTCCATTACACCAGTAACATTAGCACAGACGTATGCAGATGGTTACAAGTATAATACTTACTATGGAGATGGTGGAATGCAGTATAGTTTTCCTCCAAAAGTTGCAGCTGATTATGGACTTTCATGTACAACTACAAGTGACATTAATGATGTTGTAACTGCATTACAAAATGGAGCGGTAGTTGTCTCCTCACAAGGACCTGGAATATTTACTAGTAAAGGACATATTATAACTTTAGCTGGTTTAGATAGTAATGGAAATATAATTGTAAATAATCCAAGTGGTTCGATTAATTCATATTCGCCATCATCTGTTGATGCTTCTGCAGCAAGATATTGGATAATTTCTGACTAGTATTATATAAGTTCTCAATTTATATAATACTTTTTTTGTGTATAACTTGATTTTAACTAAAATTAATAGTAAAATAATGTTATATGAACGGAGGTATAAAAATGAAAAAAACAGATATTGCATTAATAGTAGTAGTAGTTCTAGTAATTATAGTTGGTATATTTGCCTTTGGAAAAAATACAGAAGCAAAAATAGAATACGAACTACCATTAACACTAGAAGGAAATTCAGGATTATCAGAAATAACATATACAGAATATAAAGAAAAAATGGAATCTGAAAAACCATTTATTGTTATAATAGAAAGAACAACTTGTTCACATTGCATAAATTATATGCCAGTAGCAGAACAATTTGCAAGTGATTACAATATTCCAATGTATTATATTAATACAGATAATCTTTCACAAGACGAATTTACATCATTACAAAAATCAAATACTTTCTTTAAGAAAAAGAAAGACAATTGGGGAACTCCAACAACTATTATCTTAATAGGCAACCAAGCAATAGACTATTTAGAAGGCGAAACAGATGAAGATGGATTAAATAGTTTCCTAAGCGAATATATAACATTAGAAAAAGTTAGTGAATAGGAGTGAATTTATATGAAAAGTTGCTATAAAATGGTAAGAGAATTTAAAAATAAATATCCAATTACAATAGCATTCAGATTAAAACAACACTGTAAAGTAGTTGATATGCATTTAAATACAGATGAAGAAGTAATATATGCTTTTGCAGCTCAAAAAAACTTTGGCTCATTTGATATCGTAAATACAAATGTAGTAGCATTAACAAATAAAAGAATAATAATAGCAACCAAAAGATTAATGTGGGGATATTTCTTTATTTCAATTACACCTGATATGTTTAATGACTTAACAGTAGCAAAAGAGTTATTATGGGGTAAAGTACAGATAGATACTATTAAAGAAGTAGTAACACTTTCAAATATTGATCCCCGAGCACTCCCAGAAATAGAAAATAATATAACTACTTATATGATGGAAGAAAAGAAAAAATATAAAGAAAAAGAGCAAAATTAGATGCTTCTTTTTCTTTTTAGCATATTCTATCATAGGAGATGATTAATTATATGTATGAAGTATATAAAATAAATCCTAATGATACACTAGAGTCTATTGCAGAATTATATGGAGTAGATCCGGAAGTACTAGTTCAAATAAATGGTTTAAATAATAATAGTATCATAGGTTTAGAGTATCTAGTAGTACCTAAAAATAAAACTCCATTTCAATACTACAAAGTAAAAAAAGGAGATAGTGTTTATCAAATAGCAAAAACTTATAAAGTAGATGAAGATTTACTACTAAAACTAAATGGACTAGATAAAAATGACTATATCTATCCCAATCAAACCTTAATAATACCAAGAAGTAATTATCAAATATACCTAACTAGAAATGGAGATACCTTATCAAATATATCAAATCAATATAACACAGACATAACTTATATTTTAGAAGAAAACAGAAATTTATCCTTATCCCCAGACCAAATAGTAATCATAAAAGAAAAGTGATTTTCTTTTTTTCTTTTATTGACATAACCCTAAGTTAATAATATAATTAATACATAATAGGAGGAGTAAAAAATGATATTAAAAAAACCATATGCATTCTTAATAAAAAACTTTAAACTAATACATGCTATATTAACAGCACTATACATATATTTAGCATTCTTTGTAAGTGGATTATTAAATTTTTATAATGGTTTCATAAATGGCAGTATAGGTAAACTAAATGCAGTAAATTATCTCAGTAACATACCATATATAGTCATTGTAGCGTCCATCATAGTATGCCTGATATTATTTATATTGATGAAATATAAAAAGAAACCCAAATTTCTCTATCTCTTATTAATATTAATATATATTGTAGATCTAGTTATAATCCTTATTGCAACTAATGGAATGATGACAATATATAATAATGTACTAGAAACAAAAACAGTATTATTATATAGAGATTTACTTAGAATAATTTTAATATTCCAATATGGAACAATTGTCTTAACAACAATAAGAGCAATAGGATTTGATATAAAGAAATTTAATTTTTCAGAAGATATAGGTAACTTAAATATAGATGTAACAGATGATGAAGAAGTAGAATTAACAATGGGCTTTAATCAACATAAATTTACCCAAAAGTTAAATAGAAAAATAAGAGAGTTAAAATATTATTATGCTGAAAATAAATTATTTGTATTAATATCACTAGCAGTAATTATATTATTAGGCCTATCAACTATCACTATAGATAAAACCATAGTAAATAAAGTATATAAACAAAATGAAACATTCTCTTCAGATAATTTTGATATGCAAATAACTAATAGTTATATAACAAATAAATCTTATAATGGTGAAATATTAAAAGATAATGGAGCATTCTTAATAATTAAATTATCAGTAAATCCTAAAACTGATAATGCAACCCTAAATACAGCCAATGTAGTATTAAAAACAAATAAAAATAAATATACAAACACCTTGAAGTATTATTCATATTTTAAAGATTTAGGCACAGGTTATAAAAATCAAGTAATAAAAAATTACAATACATATCTACTAGTATATGAGATAAAAGAAGAAGATATATCCAATAACTTTTATATAAATTATTCTGGAAATGTTAAAGATACAAAAATAGATTTATCCCCAATAAATTTAGATAATAATGAAAAAAAATATGAATACACATTATCTAACCCAATAGATTTATCAAACACAGTTTTATCTTCTTTCACATTTCAAATAAATTCTTATGAAATAAAAGATAAATTTACATATAATTATACATACGAAATAGATGGAAAATCTTTTGAAGGAAAGAAATATATAACAAGTCCTAGTAATATGATTTTATATCTAGATATTACATCATCATTATCAAATATTACTAATTATGATTTAATAAATAATTACGGAAACATATTATATAAAAAAGATGATGTAAAATATACTAGTCAAAGAAAAGAAGATAAGACTCCTGGAAATTATAAAAAAGGAATATATATAGAAGTAGATAAGAATATAGAAGATGCCCAAAGTATATGGATTGAATTAAATATCAGAAATGTTACAATTAAATATATCTTGAAATAGTTGTTAAAATATAAAAATTATAGTATAATTAAAGTGAGGTGGTAATAGTGGACGGATATATAGGATATATCATAATTATAGCAGTATTAGTAATTATCGCATTAGCTATAACCAAAATAAATAAAAAGGATTTTAAATTAGAAATAAATAAATTAGTTGATCTTCTAGGAGGAAAAGACAATATAGTAGAAACCGAAGCAGAAATGTCGAGGTTCAAAGTAACCTTAAAAGACGTAAATTTAGCCAATAAAGAAGGAATAATGAAATTAGGTGCTAAAGGAGTAGTAGAAATAGAAGATCAACTGAAAATAATCTATGGCAAAAATGCAAAAGAATTAAAAAGATACATAGACGATTTAAGATAGAAATGCAAATTTCTATTTTTTTTGACCTCTTCTGACAAAATTCGACAAAATTTATAAAATAAATGTCGTATAATAACAAAAGAAAAGAGGAATTAATATGAATATTGCGGGAACCATAATTTTAAATTTAATCTTAATAACATTTCCAATATTAATATATTTTATATATAACTGTTATAGAGAACTAAAATGTGAAAAATATAATAATATATTACTAAATCTCTCGTTATTTACTTCATTATATTTTTGCTTTAAATATGGAGGAAAAGACATAAGTAAAATAACGTTATTTGCAAATATTCCAATCTTATTAGCGTATCTAAAAAAAGAACATAAAACAGCCATAATATTATCAATAATAACAATATGGTATACTAAATATATTTATCATCATGAAGTGTATTTAATGATAATTAAATTTATCTGTTACTTTATCATATATTTAATATCTAGGAAAAAAAACACCAAAGAAAATAAATTTATACTAATAATATCAATAATACAAGGATTTTTTATATCATTTGAATATTATTATAAATTTAAAATAACAAATCTATCATCATTCATAGAATTAGTAGTAATTATGATAATCTTTTATATAGTACCATTCATTTTATTATATTTATTTAATCTAACTAATAATATTACTAACTTGTATCAAACTGTATCTAACTTAGAAAAAGAAAAACAAGTAAAAAATTCATTATTTAAAATAACCCACGAAGTAAAAAATCCAATTGCAGTATGTAAAGGATATTTAGAAATGATAGATCCCTCTAATCAAGAGCAGACTAGTAAATATATAACCATTATTAAACAAGAATTAGAAAGAAGTTTAAATATAATGAATGACTTTATGGAGTTTAGTAAAATAAAAATAGCAAAAGAAATAATAGACATAAATATGTTATTAGATGATATAAGTGATTCCTTAAAAATATTAATAATAAATAAAAATATAAAATATATATATAATCAAAATGAAGATGAAAGATATATAGAAGGAGATTATAACCGATTAAAACAAGTACTTATAAATATGTTAAAAAATAGTATAGAAGCAATAAAAGAAGAAGGATTAATAGAAATATCATCCAAAGAAGATAATAAATATTACTATATAACAATAAAAGATAATGGAATTGGTATGAATGAATATACCTTGTCTAAAATAAAAGAAATGTTCTTTACTACTAAAAGAAATGGAACAGGATTAGGAGTAACACTATCTAATGAAATAATAAAATCTCATAATGGAGAATTAATATATGATTCAGTTGAAAATGTCTATACTAAAGTAACTATAAAATTACCAAAATATGTGTTATAATTAATACGGTGATTTTATGCAAAGTTATAATATATTTTTAGATATACTACCAAAGATAGATTTACATGGATATGATATAGAAAGTGCAAGAGTAGCAACAAATGATTTTATAGATGAAGCCTTAAAAATGAAATATCCTAAAGTAGTAATAATACATGGAATAGGAACTGGTAAAGTAAAAGAAAGTGTTCATAATACTTTATCAAAAAATAAAAATGTATCATCATATAAAGTAGATAATTTAAATGTAGGATGTACTATAGTAGAAATAAAATTATAAAAATAGTAAGAATATAGATTGATTAATTCTTACTATTTTGTTATACTTATCTTAGAAAATAAATGGGTGTGATAATCATGAAAGATAAATTAAAATTAACAAAAACTAAATTAACATTTTTAATATTATTGTTAGTAATAATAGCGTTAGGAACAACTTATGCTATATTAACTTGGGCAAGTTCTAACACCTCTATAGCAGGAAATACTAAATGTTTTAAAGTAGATTATACCAAAGGACAAGATATTAACTTTGGTTCAATAACTTCTGGAACAGGATTAGTAGCACAGACATCTTTTAATAAAGATGAAGCTGTATCTACTACTTTAACTATATCAAGAAATGCAGATTGTGATATATGTGGAACAGGTACAATATCTGCTAATATAACAGCATCCATAGATTTATCAAAAGGTGGATTAAGTTATAAAGTGTATCTTGGTTCTTCAGAAGTTAAATCAGGTAGTATTACTAAAACAGGAGTAAGCATCTTATATGATAATTTTGATATAAAAAATACTACTTCTACTACATATACAATATATTTTTATTTAGATTCAAATAAAATAAATAATGATTATTTACAAACAAACTTTACTGGTAAAATATATGCAGAAGCAAAATCTACAAACGAAATATGTAAAAATAGTACTTCAACTACATTTGTAGATATTGTTAATGATTTATATACTAACGCTACTAAAACTTCTGTAACCACAGCAGGAGGAGAAACAATAACTCAAGCATCTAGTGTTGGATTAATGCAAGACTCTTTTGGTAATATTAGATATTATGGAGCAAATCCTAATAATTATGTAACATTTAATGGAGAGAGTGCAGGATGGAGAATAATAGGTATATTTGATACAGAAGATGAAAATGGCAATGTATCAAAAAGAATAAAATTAATAAGAGCAACATCTATTGGTGACTATTCTTGGGATAACAAAGATACAACTACTGGAGCAGAAGATGCAAATGGTAAAAATGAATGGACTACCGCAAGATTAATGAAAATATTAAATCCTAGTACTGTTTATACAACTGACTCAAATGATAATGGAAACGGACAAAGCCTATACTGGAATAAGACAAGTGGAACTTGTTTTAAAGGTATAAACAATGCCACAACATCGTGTGATTTTACATCTACTGGTTTAACAGATACAGCCAAAAATCAAATAGATAAAGTCAAATATCATTTAGGAGGAATTTCAACAAATTCTGGATTATATTCAGATGACTATTATAACTTTGAAAGTGGAACTACAGTATACACAGGAAGAAATACATCATGGATAGGATATATAGGTTTAATGTATCCATCAGACTATGCCTATGCGACAGATTTAAGTGTATGTACAAAAGATGGATATAATTACAATAATGACACAACCAATTGTACAGGCACAGACTGGCTGTTTAACGGTAGTGCCACCAGGTTAATTTCCCCGTATTCCGGCAATTCCTCTTATGCGTTCGGCGTGGGTTCGTCCGGCATCGTCAACAACCTCTACGTCTTCTTCTCCCTCGGGGTGCGCCCAGTCGCATATCTCAAATCAAGTACACAAATAGTTAACGAAGCAGGAACAGGAACACAATCTGATCCATACATAATTGGATAGGACGTCAGTTTCCCTAGCGGGAGGAGCCTGTCAAGTCTAGTGTGTAAATTATCTTATAGTTTCTATATAATTAATATAACTATATATAATTATGTATTATAAATACAAAAAACACTTTACTTTTATTAAATAATATGTTATCTTTTAATTGACGTTTTTCAAAGATAATATAATTTAAGTTTTCAAAGAATATGCGCTCTTTTATAAAAAAGACGCTTTTTGTCGTATATATTAAAGTAGAATAGGAGGTAGTAATAATGAAAATATCAGACAAAGAATTATCAAATGAAATTGAATACTTAAATAATACTATAAAAGTAATAAGAGGCAAAATATCTAATCTAGGAGAAGAACTAATAGAAAGAGATGAAAAAGCCTTAGAATTTAAAAAATTTATGTGGGATTCTCATACAGAACTAGATCCAGGAGAATTAAAAACAATGATGAGTGATAATGATCTAGAAATATCCCTAATGATGAAAAAAGGAGAATACTTACAAAAACTATTTAAAATTCAAAATAAACCATACTTTGGTAATATATTATTTAAAAGTAATGACACTAATACAATAGATAATATATACATAGGAATAACCCATCTAGAAGATAACTATAAATATCTAATACACGATTGGAGAAGTCCAATATGTAGCTTATTTTATGACTATGAAAAAGGTAATGCTTCCTATACATCTCCTCAAGGAGAAATAACAGGAGAAATTATTAGAAAAAGGCAATATACAATAGAAGACGGAAAACTAATACACGTATTTGACAATGATATTAATATAGATGATGAATTATTACAAGAAGTATTAGCAACAGAATCTGATGACAAAATGAAAAATATCGTTAATACTATCCAACAAGAACAAAACAAAGTAATAAGAGATATAGAACATGATAACCTAATAGTTCAAGGTATAGCAGGATCAGGTAAAACCTCAGTAGCCTTACACCGTATAGCATTTCTTCTATATAAAATAGACTATCTATCCTCAGATAATGTATTAATATTTTCTCCAAACCAAATATTCTCTGAATACATATCAAACGTATTACCAGAACTAGGAGAAAAAAACACAATGCAAACTACTATGAATGACTTTCTAAAAACATACTTAAAAGAATTCAAAAACGTAGAAAGCTTCACTAACTTTATTCAAAGATATTATCAATATAAAAATAAAGATAATAACATAATAGAATATAAACAATCAGATGAAATAATAAAAGACATAGAAGATTATGTAAATAATATAAATATTAATACACATTTCCAAAACGATATAATAAAAAGAGACTTTGATTACACCAAACAAGAATTAAACTCTTTATTAAAAAGATATAATCACTTCCCATTATTCAAAAGAATAGATTTTATAGCAGAAAAAATATGTGATAAATTTTTTGAAGGAAAACTAACTAAAAAGAAAACAATACTAAAGTTATTATATGATAATTTAAATATAAATAAAAACTACATAGAAATATATCAAAACTTCTTTACTAGTATTTTTTCTAAATATAAAGTACAAACTATCTTAAATAAAAAAGAAATATTATATGAAGACTCTACTATATTTGTATATCTAAAAAGTTTATTAGAAGGCTTTGATTACAATACTAGTATAAGACAAATAGTAATAGATGAAGCCCAAGACTATACAAAAATGCAATATATATTACTAAATAAATTATTTAGAAATGCTAAATACACTATTCTAGGAGATATAAATCAAACAATAAATCCATTCTATAAATATAAATCTCTAGATATATTAAAAGAAGTATTTCCTAATTCATATTATATAGAATTAAATAAAACCTATAGATCATCAAAAGAAATAATAGAATATACAAATACTATATTAAATCTAAATCATGTAAGCGCTATAAGAAGAGAAAGTAGTTTTAAAGTATTAGAAAAACATGAAACTAATAAACTAAAAGAACAGTTATTAGAAGATTTAAAAGATTTATCTACCACCTCAAAATCAATTGCTATTATCTGTAAAACAGAAGAAGAAGTAAACAAAATATATGAATTATTAAAAAATGATACTCAAATAATTAAAATAGACGCATCTACTACCAAATATGACAGAAAACTAGTAGTAATACCATCATATATTTCAAAAGGCTTAGAATTTGATTCAGTAATAGTTTATAATAACATAGATAATAAATACTCTGAAAAAGAAAGAAACTTATTTTATGTATCCTGTACTAGAAGCCAACATAGATTAATTGTTTATAATAGAAATTAATAATTAAAAAATATATTTAATTTATTAATCATATTATATATCATAATAAACATTACATAATGTATATAAAAAGTAAAATACATAGATTATATTTACTTATCTTATATAATTTGTTATAATTAAAAAGAAATAGCAAGGAGGAAATATATGTCAGTAATTCAAAGTATAATATTAGGAATAGTTCAAGGAATAGGCGAGTTCTTACCAATATCATCATCTGCACATTTAATATTAGTACCATTTTTATTTGGTTGGAAAGAAAGCGGGTTAGCATTTGATATAGCCCTTCACTTTGGAACATTATTAGCAGTATTAGTAATATATTTCAAAGAATGGTGGAATTTATTTACTGGTGCTTGCAGTAAAGTATTTAAAGGTAAAGATTCATTAAATAATAGAATGTTTTGGTATTTAGTAATAGCAACAATACCAGGAGCACTAGCAGGATTGTTCTTAGATGATATAATCGAAGGAGTATTTAGAAAACAAATTTGGTTAATAGCACTATTCCTAGCAATAATGGGAGTCTTGATTTATGCTGGAGATAGATGGGCATCTAAACATTATAAAAATAAAGAAACAAAGTTTGAAGATATTACATTTAAACAAGCATTCATAGTAGGATGTTCTCAAGCCTTAGCAGTATTACCAGGATTTTCAAGAAGTGGAACAACTATTCTAACAGGAAGATTATTAGGAATAAATAAAGAAGCAATAACAAAATTTACATTCCTATTATCAGTTCCAATTATAGCAGGTGCTACAGTATTAAAATTACCAGATTTAGCAATTTCAAAAGAAGTAATAATAGGAATAACTACCTCATTTATAGTAGGAGTAATTAGTATTAAATTCTTGCTTAACTATATTAAAAAGCATGACTTCTCAGTATTTGCTTTCTATAGAGTAATAATAGCAATAATAGTATATATAAAATTAATATGGTTCTAAAAGAACCATAAATGCCACAATAGTATAATGGTATTACGGGGCCATGGTAAGGCTCTAACGTAGGTCCGATTCCTACTTGTGGCACCATGTAAATATTACTCAAATATTTTGAGAAAAAATAAAAAATGCACAGTCATTGTGCAAAACCACCATCAAAAAATACTAAAATGCACAATATTTTTAAAATATTGTGCATTTTTATATTTACATTAGATATGAGTTATGATAGAATTTTATTGAGGTGATAAAATTGAAACCAATAAAAGTTAACAAACTTCCTATTGAATACACCATTGATAAAGAATTATTAAGTTTAATAGCAGAAGCAAATTTAAAATATGGTGAATATAAATCAAATCTAAAAAATAGTGAATTTGATTCAAAATATTTTTTAAATTCCATAATTTTAAGCGAAAGTATAAAATCAACTCAAATAGAAGGTACTCAAATATCACAAGATGATATGTATTATTTAAAATATATGCCTAAAACAGATGATAATCTTGAAATTCAAAATTTAAAAAAAGTAATCGAATATTCAAAAAGTTATTTAAAAGAAAATAACAAACTTGATATAAAATTTCTAAATAACATTCACAAAATATTACTTGATAGCGTTCGTGGAAATGAAAAAGAGCCAGGTAAAATTAGAAATATTCAAAATTGGATAGGACCTAAAGGATGTACTATTGAAGAAGCAATCTTCGTTCCACCAATACCAGAAGAAGTTCCTATATTATTAGATAATTTATTTGATTATATGAATAATGCTTATATTGACCCATTATTTATAAATATTGCAATATCTCATTCCCAATTTGAAACAATACATGCATATCGAGATGGTAATGGAAGATTAGGAAGAGCACTTATACCAATTCAATTAGCAAATCTAACAGAAGATGAACCAATATTATTTTTATCAGAAGTAATAGAGATGTATAAACCTAGCTATCATAAATTTTTAAACGAAAGTAGAAAAGGTAATATGATTGGATATATCAAGTTCTTTTTACAATGTGTAATAGAACAATGCAATAATAATATTGCCAAAATAAATAGAATAAAGCAAATATATACTAAGGACATGAATAAAATAGCTGTTTTAAAAAGTAATGCTGTTTATAGAATTATGCCAGCTATAATGAAACAAATTGTTTTTACTAAAAGGGAAATAGAAGAAGAGTCAGGAGTTTCAAGAAATACAGTTTCAGTCTTAATTGATAAGTTAGTTGAACTTGATATTTTAGTTGCAGATTCAAATTATGCAAAATTAAGTTACAGATATAAAGAAATTTATAATGTTTTTGTAGGAAAAGATGAAATATAAAAAATGCACAATCATTGTGCAAAACCACTATCTAAAAATACCAAAATGCACAATATTTTGAAAATATTGTGCATTTTTTACTAATATTAACAAAAAAAATATCAAAATAATTTCTTAATATTGAAACAAATGATTAAAAAAGTAATAGACTAATTTTTGACAAAGCTTAATAAATATGTTATTATGAATATGTCAAAGAAATTTGCATAAAATAAAAAGGGAATACTTAACTTTGCCGAGTTGAGTACCTGCCCATATTTATGGTAAAGCACTTAATCTATGCTAGATTGAGTGCTGTTTTTCTTATATAGTTTACTACTTTACTAAAGTAAAAAGTAAGGCTATTAGTAAGAAGATAATGATGATTAAAGAAGAGATTAAAAAATCTTTCTTATGCAAAACTATCAGCCTCCTTCCTTATTTAGTTGGAGGCAAGCACTCAACAGTTAAGTTTCCCTACAAAAATTATACTATATAAATTTTTACATAACAAGCAAACAATAGAAAATTTTTGTAAAAAATATCAAAATAGTTTTCTTAATATTGAAACAAAATTCTACAAATTTATTTACTTTTATCAAAAAATTTACTATACTAAATATAGTAGAGTATCTACAATCATATATAAAGGAGTGAAAAAAATATGAATGAATTAGAAAACAATACTACACCAAACAATCAACAAAATATAAGCAATGCACCAACTGATATGGATAATAATCAAAATAGTTATCAAGTGCCACCAACACAAGAAAAAAAGAAAGGAAATTCTAAAGGAGTATTAATAGCAATACTATTAATCTTAGTATTAGCGTTAATAGGAGTTACATCAATCAAATTTATTTTTGAAAATCAAAATCCTGTCAAAATATTAGTAACAAATGCCTTTGAATATTTAGAAGGTAACATTAAAGATTATTCACAAGTATCAGGAACATTTGCCTTAAAAGTAAATGGTAATAGTAATGATAATGATGCTAATGAAATATTTGCAATGTTAAATAAAATAGATTTAGAAGGAACTTATGGAGTTGATTTAGATAATAAGATAATATCATTAGATCTAAAATCAAACTATGATAAAGAAAAATTATTAAACTTGAATTTATATGCAGAAAATGGAATAGGATACGTTTATCTAGAAGATATATATGATAAATATATAAAAACAGATATAGAAAATTATGATGACATGTTTAAGAAAACTAATAAAGAAGATTATAAAGTAATACTAAAAAGTATGAATAAGGCTATTAACAATTCTTTAAAAGATGATTATTTTGAAACATCAAAAGAAACAGTGGATGGTAAAAAATTAACTAAAACAATGTTAAACTTAAACACTGAAAACCAAGAAACTTTAAAGAATGATATTCTAAATTCTCTATTAAAAGATAGCGAGTTTTTAAAAAGTGCTGCTACAATAACAGAAAAAACAGAAGATGAAATAAAAGAAAATATCCAAGATGAAATAGATACAAAAGTAGAAAGTAGTGGAGCAACTTTAACAATATATACAGAAGGAAATAAGTTTGTTAAATTAGAATTAAAACAAGAAAGTGACACGATGGAAATAACAAAAGAAAGTGATTATGTATATAATTATAGTATCACTTCAGATAACGAAACTTATTCTGGAACAATAAAAGTAACTAAGCAAAATGAAAATACTACAGTATCATTTTCAATAAAAGATAGCGCTAATACATCATATGAAGTAACATTAACAACTAGCGCTCAATATAATAAAGAAATAAGTAAGAAAAGTATAGATAAAAGTATAGATTACAAAGATTTAACTGATGAAGATACATCAACAATCTATTCTAATATCTTAAAAAATGAGGGAATAACAAACTTACTAACAGATTTCTCTAAAATGACAACAACTTTACCTACATTAGATACAAGTAATAATGATAGCTATCTTGATGATGATAATTATTTTGATGATTATGAATTTTAAGAAGAAACAAAAATTTCTTCTTTTTAATTTAATATATTTAATAAAATATCTTGTCAAATCTCAAAATAAAATATATAATAAAACTAATTTCTGGGGGTGCAAATATGACAATAGTTACAATATCAACATATATAATATTTAGTCTAATCTTATTTTTCTTATTAAATTATTTATCTAAATACAACGAAAATAAAGAAATAAATAGGATAGTAATATCATTAATATACATAGTATTACTAAGTGGATTAATAAAAGATAACAGTTTTATTTTCTTAATATTAATATTTGAATTTTTAATAAGATTATTTTATACAAATTATGTAGAAGAAAAAGACTTCTTCAAAGAAAACACATCAATATTAAAAGAATATATATTAACATTCTTCTTAGGATATTTACTAAATGCATATTTTATAAATAAAACTGATACAATATTTCTAACAGTAAGTGAGTTTAGAATTATACTATGGTTATTCATAATAGTATTTTTATATACATACATAAATAACAGTATAAAGGTAAAAAATGTAAAAAAAGAAAGCACAATAAATAAGATTAATAAAGAATATATATTAATATCATACGCAAAAATAAAAAATGAATATAGTGAGATAATAAAAACAAAAAATAAACTACTAATAGATTTAACATATTCAATTTTAATATATAATAACTCTAAAAAATCAAAAATAGAAAGAAAAATAGATTTAATAAAATTTAGAATAGACAATGTTCCAAGACCGCTAGGTATAATGCAAATAACATCCAAAAAACAAATAACAGATGAAGAAAGTATTAATATAGGAATAAAGAAGTTAGAAAGAATATATCTAAAACATACAAAAAATAAAAAACTAAAAGATCAAGAATTATTAGACCTAATAATAAATGATTATCTAAAAGAAGATAAAGACATAAAAAATATATTAGATATATATAATAAAATAACAGAATTTAATAAAAAGTAGTAGGAGAATAAAAAGATGTACAAAGAATATTTAAAAAAACAAGAAACTCTAAAAAAAGCTTACATTGATTTATTAGAAATAATAATGGAAGAAAAAAGTTATAATGAAGAGAATCTAGAATTATTATTATCTATAGGTAAAAGTATACTTATAATGAGAGAAGCATTATTTATAACAATAAAAGAATGCACATTTAAAAATAATAATTACAATATATTAACAAAATTAATAGAAAGATTAGAAACTGAAACAGATGAAAATTGGAACTTAGATTACTTTACAAAAACAAATAATAATAAAGAAGTAGCGTTCATAGTCTTAAAAAAAGAAGATTATCCCTTAGATTTTATCGCAACCCAAAGTTATGAAGAATTACATAAACAAGCAGAATTTGGAAACACCACAGAAGATTATTTAATATATGAAGAAAAACAAAATCAAACCTTTGAATTAGGATATTATCTTACATCTTCAAAACCACATCTTCAGAAATTTTTCAAAGAAGGCTATAACTTTAGTACAAACTATAGTATGTTACAAGAAGAAATTATTAATATGGTAATGAATTCATATGAAATAAACTATAAAAAATTAAAACAACGCAAAAAATAATTGCAATTTTAATCAAAAATGTTATAATATAAGCCCACAGGAGGAATTTGTATGAATTTTACAAAAGATGATTTACTTAGTGCATTATATAGATTAAAAGACAATACAACTCAAATAAAAGAAGCAAATGAACTTCAGAAAGAAGCAAACTTCTTAAAAAGAACAGAACTATGTTTACAATTAGGAATGATGACTAAAGAAGAAGCAAGAGAAACATTAAGAAATTATTATGGAGATAGCAGTCAAAAAAGGAGAAGATAATTCTTCTTTTTTACTTATATTTTATTGACTTTCACTTCTGTTTCATAATATAATTAATACGTAGAAGGAGTAGAGAATTATGAAAGACAACAAAAAGAACAAAATAATCCTAATAGTAACAGGAATAATAATAATTATATCTCTTTGCATAGGATTTACAAAAAAAGAATTTGAAAATGACACATTTTATACAATAAAAGTAGGAGAAACTATTGTAAAAAATGGAATAGATATGATAGATCATTTCTCATGGCATAAACTATCATATTGTTATCCTCACTGGCTATATGACGTCATGATTTATAAAATTTATGATATATTTGGCTTCGTTGGAATATATATATCTACTATGATATTATATATAATCTTAGGACTTCTAGTATTTTTTATAAATATTAAAAGAACAAAAAGCACATTTATATCCCTAGTAATGACAATTATAACAACTATAGTATGTGGAGTATATGCAACAGCAAGAGCGCAATTAGTATCATATATAATATTTGTATTAGAATTATATTTTATAGAAAGACTATTATCAAGTAGTAAGAAAAGATATATGATATTACTGATATTACTATCAATTCTCCTAGCAAATATTCATGCTGCAGTATGGCCATTCTTCTTTATATTATTTATGCCATACATATTAGAAAATGTAGTATCAATTATAAAAAGTAAAGTATCTAAAAATAAACAATCAAAAATATTTAAAGATACAATTATAATAAAAAAAGATGCAGGGTTTAAATTATTATTAATAACTATGATAATATGCATCTTCACAGGACTACTTACCCCAATAAAAGATATACCATATACATATGCAATAAGGATAATGTTAGGTAATACTCAAGAGTATATAAACGAACACAAAGCCTTAGCGCTAATAAATAATCCATTTGCCCTTTGCTATATAGTACTATTTTTCTTATCAGTATCACTTACCAAAGTAAAAATAAAATTAAGTGATTTTGTAATGATCTGTGGATTAATTTTAATGTCATTAATGTCAGTAAGACATGTATCATTCTTACTAACATTAGGTATGATTGAACTAACTAAAATAATTACAGATATACTATCATTAAAAAATAAAGAAGTATTTGATTTAGAACTTCCATGGATAGGTAGCCTAGTAATTATGGTAGTAGTAATAATATGCAGTAAGTTTATTTATGACAATACTAGTAATAAAGATTACATAGATAAAAATAAATATCCAACATATGCTTTAAAATATCTTCAAAAAAACTACAATATGAAAGAAGTTAAATTATATAATGATTATGACTTTGGAAGTTATCTATTATTTAAAAATGTAAAAGTATATATAGATTCAAGAAGTGATTTATATACTAAACAATTTAACAATAAATATGATATATTTGATGAATGTATGACTATCTCAGATAATTATGGAAGGGTATTTAATAAATATAAAATAACTCACGTATTAACTTATAGCAGTACAGAATTATCTAAAATATTAACAGTATCAGATAATTTCAAAGAAGTATACTATGACGGAGCATTCAAAATATTTGAAGTAAATTCAAACTATAAAGAAGAAAATAATTAAGTTTAGTTAAGTACAATACATAATATTTAATTACATATACTAAGAAATTAAACATAGAATATATATTGTTATATACTAACCTAAGTAACTAAAAATAATAATATAAAGTTATGTATTGTATTTTTTCACAAACCACCCTAAAAAAGTAGTAAAACTACTAATAATTACTTGAATAATTATAAAACTTATGATAAAATTAAGTAGTCATTAAATTTATGACTACTTATATGGCCAATTGGTGAAGTGGTTAACACATAGCCCTCTCAAGGCTACATTCATGGGTTCAAATCCCATATTGGTCACCAAATAAGAATTTAACTCAGTAGTAGTCATCTACTGAGTTTTATTATATATAATAATTTTAATGAAAGAAGTGATAATTATGACAAACAAAGAATTAGCAGATTTAATATTTCCTAACATTACTAAAACAGTAGAAGATTATGAAAAAGAATATCCTAAAAGAGATTTAAAAGAAGGCGCCGAAGTAGTAAGAATAGCACCATCTCCAACTGGATTCTTTCATATAGGTACAATGTATCAAGCCTTAATAGCAGAAAATATTGCCAGAACCTCAGGAGGAGTATTCTTTGTCAGAAATGAAGATACAGATACCAAAAGAGAAGTAGAAGGTGCAGTAAAATTAATAATTGATACATTAAAACTATATGATATAATGCCAAGCGAATACGAAGAAAATAAAGTAATTCATGGTAATTATGGCCCATATGTTCAAAGTGAAAGAAAAGAAATATACCAAGCATTTATAAAACATCTAATCACTATAGGAAGAGCATATCCTTGCTTTTGCAAAAAGGAAAAATTAGATGAATTAAGAGAAAAACAAGAACACAAAAAACAAAGAACAGGCTATTATGGAATATACGCAACATGTAGAAAATTAACAATAGATCAAATGGCAGAAAAAATAAAAGCTAAAGAAGATTATATAATAAGATTTAAATCTCACGGATCACATGATGAAAAATTTAGATTCGTTGACTTAGTAAAAGGAAAGGTAATGCTACCAGAAAATGATGAAGACTTTGTAATAATGAAATCAGACGGATTGCCAACATACCACTTTGCTCACTTAGTAGATGATCACTTAATGAGAACCACAATAGTATCACGTGGAGAAGAATGGTTATCATCAGTACCAAAACACGTAGAACTATTTGAAGCATTTGGTTTTAAATTACCAAAATATATTCATACCCCAAATATAATGAAAAAAGATGACAACGGAAATCTAAGAAAAATATCAAAAAGAAAAGATCCAGAAGCATCAATGTCTTTCTATAGCGAGCATGGATATCCAAAAGAAGCCGTAATAGAATCATTAATGACTATAATAAACACTAACTATGAACAATGGCATCAATCTGAACCAGATAAAACATATAGAGATTTTAAATATGATCCTAAAAAAATGTCATCATCAGGAGGATTATATGACATGGATAAATTATTAAATATATCTAAAACTGTAATCTCAAAAATGACTAAAGAAACATTATGTAAAGAATCTTATGAATGGGCAACAAATTATAATGAAGAATTAAAAAGAATAATAGAATCTGATAAAGATTACTATATGAATATTCTAAATATTGAAAGATGTCAAAAGAAACCTAGAAAAGATATTGGAAAATATGAAGATATAATTGATAATATCTGGTATATGTATGATGATTTATATGAATCTCACCCTAAAACATATGAATGGCAAAAGATAAATGATATAGAAGAAATAAGAAAAATACTAAATACCTATATAGAAAAATATCTAAATTATGAAGATAAAGAAATATGGTTTAATAATATAAAAGAATTATCAGAAAGTCTTGGATATTGCTCTAATATGAAAGAATATAAACTTAATCCAGACAAATACAAAGGCTCAGTAGCAGACGTATCGACAGTATTAAGAGTAGCTCTAACAAGTAAATCTATGACTCCAGATTTATATGAAATAATGAAATTATTAACTAAAGATAGAATTATAGAAAGATATAAAAATATCTAGAAAGAGATAACATGAAAAATAAAGACACTTTTATAATTAGCAAGAATAAAAAGGTAATAACATCAAAAGAAACAGAAAATAAACAAATAAAAAACCTAATAATGTATGAAGGATTAGAAAAAATAGGAAATGGAACATTCAAAGGACAAAAATTAGAAAAACTTAAAACTCCAAATTCATTAAAAGTAATAGGAGCATATGCCTTTCACGAAAATGCCTTATTATCTAATTTAGAATTAAATGAAGGATTATTTTGGATAGGGGCATCAGCCTTTGAAGGTTGTAATTTATCTAGCATTACTATTCCTAAAAGTATAAATATAATAGGTAATTATGCATTTTCTAATAATCCCTTAGAAGAAGTAATTATAGACCATTATTCCACCATATCATTATTATATGATTATGAATTGTATGATTTTTTTGGAAGTAAAGTAAAGATAAAAAGGAAGGAATTAGTAAAAAAATAATTTCTTTCTTTTTATTATCAATATCCATTCCTAGTTTACTTATTACCCAAAATTTGGTATAATGGGTAACGTAAGTACAAAGGAGATAATGTATGAAAAAAAAGATAACTGATTATAATTTAGAAAATAAAAAAGTAATAGTAAGATGTGACTTAAATGTTCCAATGAAAGATGGAATAATAACAGACGATACAAGAGTCTTAGCAAGCCTAAAAACAATCAAATATATACTAGATCATAATGGCAGTGCAATAATACTATCACACCTTGGAAAAATAAAAGAAGAATCTGACAAAGTTAAAAATTCACTTAAACCAGTAGCAGAATTATTAAGTAAATTATTAAATCAAAAAGTATTATTTAGTCCTGATACAAGATCAGATAATTTAACTAATTTAGCGCATAACTTAAAACCTAAAGAAGTATTATTAATAGAAAACACAAGATTTGAAGATTTAGACGGAAAGAAAGAAAGTACTTGTAATGAAGAGTTAGCCAAATATTGGGCATCTCTTGGTGATATATTTATAAATGATGCTTACGGAACATCTCACAGAAGCCATGCCTCAAACGTAGGAATAAGTAAATATCTACCCAATGGAATAGGATTTCTAATAGAAGAAGAATTAACTAAATTAGATGGAATAATAACTGAAAATACCCATCCCTATATAGTTATTATGGGAGGAGCCAAAGTAAGCGACAAAATAAAAATGATAACAAATCTAATAGATAAATGTGATACCCTTTTAATAGGAGGCGCTATGGCGTACACATTTTTAGCATCCCTTGGAAATAACATAGGAGCATCACTATTAGATTCTGAATCTTTAGATTTTTGTAAAAATCTATTAGCAAAATATCCAAACAAAATAATATTACCAACAGATTCTATATGTGCTAAAAGTATAAATAGTACAGAATGTGAAATAAAAAAAATAAATGAATTTGATAATGATGACATAGGATTAGACATAGGACCAGAAACAATTAATAAATTTACAAGTATAATTAAAAATGCTAAAAGAGTAATAATAAATGGTCCAATGGGATTATTTGAAAATCCATTATATCAAAACGGAACCAAAAGTATATATGATTGCATCACCACTAATAATATAAAAACTCTAGTAGGAGGAGGAGACAGTGCCTCATCAGTAAATAAATTAAGTGATCCTAAAAAATTCTATCACATATCTACAGGAGGAGGAGCAACACTTGAATACTTGGAAGGAACACCACTTCCAGCAATAAGTGCTATCGAAGATGAATAAAAAATTAAAATTTGCAATCAATATAGTAATAATATTATTAGTTCTAGGTATAGTATTATATTTTTCTTTAAAAGATAATTTTAATCAAATATTAGATTGTATTCTAAAAATGAATTACCTTTGGTTTATTATTGGAATATTAGGCTTAGTAGGCTATAGAACCCTAACAGGTATATCTACCTATCTATTAGCAAAACTAAATAATGCAAATATGCTCCTTCTAAGAAGTATAAAAATAAGCTTTATAATCCAATTCTTTCATGGAGTAACTCCCTTTGCAACAGGAGGTCAACCAATGGAAGTATATTATATGCATAACGAAGGAAATGATATAACCAAATCAACTAACATAGTATTGCAAAATTTCATGGTCTATCAAATGGCCTTAATACTATTAGGATTAATAGCAGTTACTTATAATCATAAATTTAGACTATTTGCAGATAATACCCTAATAAAAAAATTAGTAGTAGTAGGATTTGCTATTAATACTTTAGTCTTAATAGCAACATTTGTAATAAGTTTTTCTAAAAAAATAAATAAATTTATTTGTAATCAAGGCCTAAATTTACTAGCAAAATTAAAAATAGTAAAAAATAAAGATAATACCAAAGAAAAATTAGAAGAATATTTAAATAATTTTCATAAAAACGCTACAATATTAAAAACTCATAAATTAGAAGTATCAAAAATAGTAGTAATAAATATATTAGCATTATTATCTCTATATAGTATAGCATTCTCAGTAATATATGGCCTAGGATATCATGATATTAATTTCATAGATAGTATTGTCACTGTAGCATATATAATGGTAATGGGATCATTTGTACCAATACCAGGAGGTACAGGAGGAATAGAATATGGATATATCTTCTTCTTCTCATATCTAATAAAAGGAAATATCTTAACAGCAAGTATGTTATTATGGAGATTAATAAGTTATTATCTAGCAATAATAATTGGAGGAATCTGCCTAATGACTTATAGAAAGAAGGAAAAAACATGAGAATAGGAATATTTACAGATACTTATACTCCCTATATAAATGGAGTAACCACCAGTGTTTTAATGTTAAAAAAAGGTCTAGAAAAAAAAGGACATACTGTCTATATAGTTACAGTAAATGCAGAAAATCTCCAATATAAATTTGAAGATAATAACAAAATAATTAGAATACCAGGAATACCAACAGGAATATATGATTACAGATTAACAGGAATATATTCCATGAAAGCTTTAAAAATAATAAAAAAATGGAATCTAGATGTAATTCATTCCCAAACAGAATTTGGAGTAGGAACATTTGCTAGAATAGTATCAAAACAATATAATATACCATTAGTCCACACATATCATACAATGTATGAAGATTACGTTCACTATATAACACATGGATATTTCAATAAATCAAGTAAAAAAATAGTAGAATACCTAACATTATTTTATTGTGATAAAACAATAAGTGAACTAGTAGTTCCAACTAAAAAAGCTTACGAATTATTCAAAAAGAAATACTTAGTAGATAGAAATGTCTATATAGTACCAACAGGAATAGATATTGAAAAATTTTACATAGAAAACAATAAAGGCTTTAACAAAAATGAATTAAGGAAAAAATTAAAACTAGAAAAAGATGACTTTGTAATTTTATTTGTAGGAAGAATAGGAACAGAAAAAAATATAGACCTACTACTATCAAGTATGAAATCACTAATCCAAGTATCACCTAAAATAAAACTACTAATAGTAGGAGATGGACCAGATCTAGAAAACTATAAAGAATATTGCTATAAAAATAAAATAAATAATAATGTAATATTTACAGGAAAAGTACCATGGGATAAAATAAGTAATTACTATTTAATAGCAAATGTATTTGCAACAGCATCCCATACAGAAACCCAAGGATTAACCGTAATAGAAGCCATGGCAGCATCACTTCCAGTAGTATGTATAAATGATGAAAGTTTTACAGATACAGTAATAAATAATTTAAATGGAAAAGTATTTGAAACTAGAAAAGAATACAAAAAAAGTATAATAGAACTATTTAATGATAGACATCTATTACAATCATTAAGCAAACAAGCAAGAATATCAGCAGAAACTCATTCCTCAAGATATTTTGCCGAACAAATACTAGAAGTATATAAAATAGCAATCATGCATAAACCAAAACTAAAAATATCAACGTTTGAAAAAATAAGAAAACTAATAGGAGGAAAAGAAGATGAAGAAACTAATAGTACTAAATCACAAAATGACACTAGAATATGATGAAGTATATGAATATATAGAAACAACTAACAATATAGACACAGATAATAATTTAATTATTTGTCCATCAAATATATATCTAGAAAATTTTATAAATCAATCTAATTGGGGAATAGGCGCTCAAAATGTATCAGAACATACAGAAGGAAACCTTACAGGTGAAATTTCTACTTTACAATTAAAAAGTTTAGGTGTAGAATATTGTTTAGTAGGACATTACGAAAGAGTAAAAAACTTTAATGAAACACCAAAACAAATAAACAAAAAATTAATTGCCTGTTTAGAATCAAATATCATGCCAATAGTATGTTTTGGTGAAACAGGTAACGTAGAAGATGCTATTAAAGATTTAGATGAAATATGCGCTAATATTAATCATATTGATTTCATAATTTTTGCTTATGAACCACTAAAGTTAAAAGAAGTTCCAGACATAAAAGAAATAGAAAATGACATAAATTCTATTTATGATTACCTAAAAGAAAAATATAACGTAATACCAAATATAATATATGGTGGAGGAGTTAGAAAAGATAATATTAAACAAATATTAGAATTAGAAAAAGTAAATGGAGTAATCATTGGAAAAGTTTCAAGTAACAAAGATAAAATAAAAAAAATAATAGAAAATAATTGTTAGAGAAGTATGTGCTAATATACTTCTCTTTTTTAGTTTTTATATAATAATTCGACATAATAAGACATTACATTGTAATATAATAAATTTGAAAATAAGGAAAGAAGGAATAAATAAATGGAAAAAATTAAAGTACTAATGATTGATGACAATGTAAGTTTAACTGAAATGGTTAAAGAATATTTTAAAAATAATAAACAAATAGAAATAACTAATTGTTATTATGACGGAAGTGATGGTTTAAAAGCAATTATTAATGAAGATGGGAAATACGATTTAGTATTACTAGATTTAATAATGCCAAAAAAAGATGGATTATATGTACTAGAAGAATTAAAGAAAAGAAAACAACAAAAAAATATAATTGTAGAAACATCATATAATGCACCAGATGTAATAAGAAAAGTAAGTGAATATGGTGTAAATTATTACATATTAAAACCATTTGAATTACAAGATCTAGAAAGTAGAATATTAGAAGTATTTGAAAAACAACAAAGTAAAACTCTAAATTTATATAATAATAATCTAGAAATATCTGTAACAAAAATATTACATGAACTAGGAATGCCATCCCATATAAAAGGATATCAATATATAAGAGAAGGAATAATGATGATATATAATAATCCTGATATTATAGGAGGAATAACAAAAGAATTATACCCAGATGTTGCCACTAAATATGATACTACAGTATCAAGAGTAGAACGCGCTATAAGACATGCTATCGAAGTAAGTTGGAATAGAGGTAACTGGGATTTAATGGAAGAAGTTTTTGGTCATAGCATAGATATAGACAAAGCAAAACCAACAAATTCAGAATTTATAGTAACAGTAGCAGATAAATTAAGATTAGAATATATGAAACAAAAATAAATACTTGCATATAATGTATAAAAAAGACCAAAAGTAAAATTTTAGTTTACTTTTTTCTTTTTTTGATGTATAATACAATAACCCTCAATAAAGAAGGGGAAAAAAGTAGGTAGTAAAACAAATAATATATAAAAAATACAATTTGAAAGGAGAATTTATAATGAAAAATAATAATGAAATAAAATATGTTTTAACAAATGAAAAAACTATGAGAAAAGTTATAATACCAAAAGGTTGCTATGTATGTCATAATGTAGATAAGGACGAAAATCCAAATAAATTTGAATTTAATGGAGTAGTAATGTGTCCAAATTGTGGCGCTATTTATGTACCTTATGATAACAAAAGATTAGTAAATAAGGTTCTTAATAGTGGTAATTCTTTTGCTAAGTATTTAACAGATGGACCAACACAAGATGATTTAGGCATTGATGTTGAATATATTGCAAAACCTAAACGCAGAGTATTAACACCAGAAAATGATGCAACAAAATTACACTCTACAAAATAATCCAAACACATCTATTGTGTTTTTTCTTTATTTAAATTACCGCTTAGACCCATATCATCTATAGCGGATAACACTAAAAAATCAATTTAGTACTTTATCTTTTAAAAAAATTATGATAAAATATATAAAAGAAAGGGAAGGTATAATGGAAACTGTTATAAAAAAATGTGAAGAAAAAATGAACTCTACAATTGCTTCTATAGAAAATAAATTTACTACAGTAAGAGCAGGAAGAGCAAATCCAGCAATGTTAGATGGAATTAATGTAGAATACTATGGAGTAGAAACTCCAATTAAACAATTAGCAAATATCTCTATACCAGAAGCAAGACAATTAATGATTAAACCATTTGATAAAAGCATACTTGGAGGTATAGAAAAAGCAATATTTGAAGCAAATATTGGAATAACTCCAAATAACAATGGAGAATGTATCTTTTTAGTAATTCCACCATTAACTGAAGACAGAAGAAAAGAATTAGTTAAACAAGTTAAATCTATAGCAGAAGAAGGAAAAATTGCCTTAAGAAATATAAGACAAGAAGCAAACACTGAAATAAAGAATTTAGAATTACCAGAAGACATGACAAAAAAAGCAGAAGAAAGAGTTCAAGAATTAATAAATAAATATAATAAAGTAATAGAAGAAATTTTAAAAGAAAAAGAAAATGAATTAATGACAATATAAATAAAACAATGATAAGGAAGTAGTAGTATATTTAATTATATAAAAGAGAACTAACGGTAGCTGTAAAGTTAGGTATATAAAATTATATGAATTCACCCTTTAGTTTTAATCGAATAATTCACGTTACGAATATAAGAGTATAACAAAAGTTATAAAGAAAGGTGGTACCGCGGTCAATGATCGTCCTTTTAAAATACCACCTTTCTTTTTATTTTAGGAGGATATATGAACTATAACATAGAATACTTATTAAAATATATTTCTAATAATACTTATAACATAATAAATACTAAAAAAAGTACTTACTTATTAGATTTATTAGAAAAAAACTACATAGATGTTGACTTAAATATAAGATATCTAATAAAATATGGAGTAACTAAAATAGATGAAGTAGTATTAGATAGAATTGAAGATCTAACCAAACCTCACAATGAATTTATTAAAATAATAAAAGATTATGAAAAGAATTTAGGAAAAGATAGTACATTACATATGTTAGAAAATTTATAAGAAAGGAATTATTATTATGGAAAATTTAAAAGAAGATTTATTATCAGCATTAGAAAATGCTAATACCCAAGAAGAATTAAATAATTTAAAAACAGAATATATTGGAAAGAAAGGTAAAATAACCCTATTAAACACAAAAATAAAAGATTTACCACCAGAAGAAAGAAAAGAATATGGTGCTAAAGTAAATGAAATTAAAAATTTATTTACAAATATTTATGAAGAAAAATTAAATAAATTAAAAGAATTAGAACTAAATAAAAAACTAGAAAAAGAAAGAATAGATATAACACTACCTGCTACATCTATTAATACTGGTGCTCCTAATATATTAGAAAAAATAGTAGAAGAAGTAGAAGAATTATTAATATCAATGGGATATGATGTAGAAGATGGCCCAGAATTAGAAGAAGATAAATATAACTTTGAATTATTAAATATACCAAAAGGTCACCCTGCAAGAGATGCTCAAGATACATTCTACATAAAAGATGAAGAAATATTATTAAGAAGTCAAACCTCACCAGTACAAGCAAGAGTAATGTTAGAGCACAAAGGAAAAAGCCCTATAAGAATGATTTGCCCTGGAAAAACATACAGAAGAGATGATGATGATGCAACTCACTCTCATCAATTCATGCAAATAGAAGGATTACTAATAGATAAAGAAGTAAGCCTATCAGACTTAAAAGGTACAATAGACGAAATAGTAAAAAAATTATTTGGAAGTGACATCGAAACAAGATTTAGACCAAGTTACTATCAATTTACAGAACCATCAGTAGAAGTAGACATAAGCTGTTTCAATTGTCATAAAAAAGGTTGCAATATCTGTAAACATACAGGTTGGATAACAGTAGCAGGAGCAGGAATAGTACATCCAAATGTATTAAGAAATTGCGGATATGACCCTAGTATTTGGACAGGTTTTGCCTTTGGCTTTGGTGCTGAAAGATTAGCAATGTTAAAATATGGAATTGATGATATAAGAGCCTTCTATCAAACAGACCTAAGAGAAACAAAAACATTTGATAGAATAGATAAAGAAAATTAGAAAGGAATTGATAATATGATAGATTTAGAATGGGTAAATGATTATATTGATATAAAAGATGAAGATCCCAAAAAATTAGCAGAAAAAATAACAGAAGCAGGAATAAATATAGAAAAAGTTATAACAAATCATATAGATAACCTAGTAGTAGGAGAAGTAGTAGAATGTATAGATCATCCCAATAGTGATCATCTACATATCTGTAAAGTTAAAATAAATGATAAAGATATAACCCAAATAATTTGTGGCGCTCCTAATGTTAGACGTGGATTAAAAGTAATAGTAGCACTACCAGGAGCAGTACTACCAGGAAATTTTAAAATAGAATCAAGTAAAATAAGAGGAGAAATTTCTAATGGTATGTTATGTGCTTTATACGAATTAGGCCTAGAAGAAAAAAACGAAGTTACTTATGCCAAAGGAATAGAAGAATTACCAAGTGATGCTAAAGTAGGTGTTGATCCCTTAAAATATCTTGGCTTAGACAATACATTATATGAATTAGATATTCATAAACATCGTAACAATGATTGCTACTACCATATTGGCTTTGCCTATGAAATAGCTTGTATCTTAAATAAAAAAGTAACGCTACCAGAAATGGATTATAAAGAAGAAACTGATGATATTAAAAATCATTTCAAATTAGAAGTTAATACCACTAAATGTCCTTATTATTTATCAAAAATGATAACAGATGTCGTTATAAAAGAATCTCCAGAATTTATTAAAAAAAGATTACTTAGAGCAGGAATGAGACCAATTAATAATGTAGTAGATATCTCAAATTATGTAATGTTAGAATATGGTCAACCCCTACATTTCTTTGATAAAGATAAATTAGGTAATACTGTAGTAGTAAGAGACGCTAAAAATGACGAAGAAATAATAACATTAGACGGAAAAACAAGAAATTTAACAAAAAATGATATAGTAATAACAGATGGAACTAAACCAGTTGGAATCGCAGGAGTAATGGGAGGATACAATACAGAAATTACTAATGACACCAAAAATATATTAATAGAAAGTGCTATCTTTGATGCTGTAAGTATTAGATATACATCTCAAAGATTAAATCTAAAAAGTGAAGCCTCTATCAGATATGGCAAAGGTCTAAATTATGAATATACAATGAATGCTCTAAATAGAGCCTGCCATTTATTACAAAAATATGCTAATGCAAAAATATTAAGTGGAATTGTTTCTTATGATAAAATAGATAAAAAAGATGAAATAGTAACATTTACTGCGGAAGATATAAATAAAATGTTAGGAATAACAATCTCTACTAGTGATATGGAAAAAGAATTAAATAGACTAGATTTTCCATATACCCTAAAAGAACATACATTTACAGTAACAATTCCTAAAAGAAGATTAGACATAGAACCAAACGTAAACGATATAGCAGAAGAAATAGGAAGATTATATGGCTATCATAATTTAGTATCTACTCTACCAAGAACAACAATTAGAAAAGGAAGATATGCAAAAGATGTAAAATATAGAAAACTAATCTCAAAAAGATTAAGAGCATTAGGTCTAAATGAAGTAAAAACTTATACCTTAACAAGTCTTACTATGGCTAGTACATTTAAATATGAAAATAAAGAAAATATAACAATACCTAATCCAATGAGTGTAGATAAATCAGTAATAAGAACAACATTAATACCATCTTTATTAAATACATATACTTATAATAAAGCAAGACATATAGAAGATATACTTATCTATGAAATAAGTAAAACATATGACATAAACTTATTAGAAGATACTAAAATATCTATACTTATGAAAGGAAACTATCTAAATAATACATGGCAAAATAAATATAAAGTAGATTTCTATGTAATAAAAGGAATAGTAGAAAATCTATTAAATTATCTAGGATTAAATAATAGATATACATTCGTAAGCACTGAAAATATACCTAATATGCATCCATATCAAACTGCTAAAATCCTATTAAATAAAAAAGAAATAGGAATAGTAGGAAGAATACATCCATCTACATCTAAAGATGATATATTTGTAGCAGAACTTTCTATGAATGCTCTAATTACGGATATAAAACCAATAAAATTTAAAAAAGCCTCAATATATCCAAGCGTTACCAAAGATGTAGCTTTCATCGTTGATAAAAATATAAGTTGTGAAAGTATTATTAAAACTATTCAAACTAAAGGTAACAGAATACTAACTGATATTAAAGTATTTGATATTTATACAAATAATATAGAAGAAAATAAAAAGTCTATAGCATTCTCTTTAAAATTTGAAAGTATGGATAAAACTCTTACTGAAGAAGTTGTAAATGAAACATTTAAAAATATAATAGAGGAAGTAGTAAATAATCATAATGCAATATTAAGGGATAATTAAGAGTTAACAAAAGTTAACTCTTTTAAAAAATCAAATCTATTGACTACCACTCAAAATTATAATATAATGATTATAAGATAAATAAGAAAAGAATGGATGTGTAAGATATGAAAAAAAGAACAATAGGTGCCATAATATTATTAGTAATATTAATAGGATCATTATTAATAAGTACCAAAGTATTTTCATTAGTTATGTTAGCAGCAGCTCTACTTGGATTTAGAGAAATAATAAATATAAAATATGGGGAATCGGAAGAAAATATAGAATTTATAAAGTTAATAGGATATATATCAATTATATTAATAACATTAAATAAAGTATTTTTCAATATAAATGAAACAGCATTAATTATACTACCAATATTAGGACTTACAATACCAATAGTATTTTATAATAATAGTAAAAAGTATAATATTAATGATGCATTATATATATTAGGAGCAGTATTTTTCTTAAGCTTTGCCTTCTCAAGCATAGTTAAACTATGCAATACAAATGTTTATAAATGTATATATATATTCTTAGTTTCATTTATAACAGATACTTATGCTTATATAGCAGGAAGTTTAATTGGAAAACACCCAGTTACAACTATATCACCAAAGAAAACTTGGGAGGGAAGTATAATTGGAAGTGTAATGGGATGCATAATTGGAAGTATATACTACTATAATGTTATAGGAGATATAACTATAGCAAAAGTAATAATAATGACACTTATACTTACAATACTAAGTGAAATTGGTGATTTAGTATTTAGTAGTATTAAAAGATATTTCGATAAAAAAGACTATTCAAACCTTATCCCAGGACATGGTGGAATATTAGATAGATTTGATAGTGTCATATTTGTAGCATTAGGACTAATATTAATCTTAAACATCTTATAGGAGGTAAAAATGTTAACATTTATTATATTTATATTAATTTTAGGAATAATAATCCTAATTCATGAATTAGGACATTTTCTTTTTGCAAAATTATCAGGAGTATATGTATATGAATTCTCTATTGGTATGGGCAAAAAAATATTCTCCAAAAAACCAAAAGGTAGTGAAACAGAATATAATATAAGATTAATTCCTATCGGAGGATTTGTAAGATTAGCAGGAGAAGAAGGAGAAGACGGAGATAAATCAGTTCCTAAAGAACAAAAATTATACAAAAAAAGTTTTCTTCAAAGATTCTTAATATTTTTCATGGGACCAGGATTTAATTTTGTATTAGCATTTGTAACCCTATTTATAGGAGCATTAATCTATGGAAGTATTAGTACTTCACCTATAGTTGGTAGTGTTCCTAAAGATTATCCAGCCTACGTTGCTGGAATAAGAAAAGGGGATACAGTATTATCAATAGATGGAGAAAAAATAAAAACTTGGGATGATATCCTTTGGATAGTTCAAACAAGTAATGGCAAAACATTAAAATTTATAGTAAAAGGTACAGATGGAAATGAAAGAAAAGTAGAAATAACCCCTTCAAAAGCAACAACAGAAGAAGGAGAAACAACCTATGTTTTTGGGATAGGTAAAGATTCTACTAAAGAAAGAGGATTTGTAGTATCTTTAAAATATGCAGTAAATAAAACTGGATCCTTATTCAAAATAATGATAGAAACAGTAAAAAGTTTGTTTACTGGCGGAGTATCAGTAAATGATTTATCAGGTCCAGTTGGTATATATAATATAGTAGGAACCCAAGCCAAAAATGGAGTAGAAAGCCTATTATATCTTCTAGCATACCTAAGTATAAATGTAGGAGTAATAAATTTAATTCCATTCCCAGCGTTTGACGGGGGACATATATTATTCTTAATAATAGAAAAAATTATAGGAAAACCAGTACCAGAAAAAGTAGAAAGTACAATAACAGGAATAGGATTTATATTATTAATGATATTAATGATATATATAACAGGTCATGATATTCTAAATTTATTTCACTAAGATCAATTGATATTGGTCTTTTTCTTTATTTCAGTCACAGCGCTTCTCTCTATCAACTATGCGCTGATACAACAAAAATAAAAAAAGACTTTATTTATTTAAATATTTTTAGTATAATATTATCTGCAGGTGATTATATATGAATAAAGAAATAGTAATTAACGCTGGTGACTTATTAGTAATGAACTTAGTTCACTATTTTATAACAGAAAAAAACTATAATCCAGTAATACTTCATGGAATAGAAGATGAAATATGGCTAGAAAACATGGATAATGATTATAAAATAGTAAGAATAGTAAGCCATTATATTCATAATGAAGAACAATTAAATTATGATAGATTTAAATTAGATAGAATTACAAAAAACCTAAAAAAAAGAACATTTTCTTTTAAAATGCCAGTGATAAGTATATATACAAATCTAAGTGATGATATAACACTACCAGAAGAAAAAGATGTATTAAGCGTAAATATAGGAAGTATTAAAGAAATTGAAAATAAAGATTTAACAGAAGTGTTCCCAGATATTGTAAAAAAGACAGAACACAAAGAAAAAGGAATAGATTTATTTATGAAAATAAGCGAAGATATAAACAAAAATACATATAAAAAGTCATTAAAAGTAGATAGAATATTTTCTAAAAAAGTACCAATAATAACATATACAATAATGGTTATATGCCTATTAGTATTTATAGCAATGTATATATTTGGTAATGGTTCACAAGATACCCAAACATTATTAAAGTTTGGTGCTAACTGGGATGTATTAACAAAATCAAGCCCCAAAGAATATTATAGATTATTAACAACAACATTCTTACATATAGGATTTATCCATATAATAGTAAATATGTATTCCCTATATGTAATAGGTCCCCAAGTAGAAAGCTTCTTTGGAAAATTAAAATATTTATTTATCTATTTATTTAGTGGAATATGTGGAAGCATGCTATCATTAGCGTTTACTCATAATACCATAAGTGCAGGAGCAAGTGGCGCTATATTTGGATTATTAGGTAGTCTTTTATACTTTGGTTATTATTATAGAGCATATTTAGGAAATGTAGTAAAAAGTCAAATTGTCCCAATAATTCTCCTAAACCTAGCCATAGGCTTTATCCTAACAGGAATAGACAATGCCGCTCATATAGGAGGCTTAGTAGGAGGAATAGTAGCATCTATGGCCGTAGGTATTCCTGATAAAAGTACTAAATTTGAAAAAATAAACGGTTTAGTTATGCTAATAATATATTTTGCATTTCTAGTTTATTTAGGATTTATAAGATAATTAAGAAACAAAAAACATAGGAGAAGAATCATTAATATAATTATCAGTTATAGTATTACTATCTATAGTAGTACTATTTTTATTTATATTATTATTATTATTATTATTATTTGATTTATTATTATTTACAGTATCATTATTTTTAGTACTAACAGGATCTGTTTCATCTTTAAACACAGAAGCAATCTTCATAACAGACTTAACATTTCTAATCATTGGGCCAGCCTGTTTTACTAACGGAATAGTTTGATTAATTACTCCTATAGTTTTAGAAGCATTATTAATAAATCCACCCCAATTAACTCCACGAATAGCAGAAGCAATACCACCAAGTCTACCAAATAAACCACCACGCATAGCACCTCCAGCCATCCTAGAAGCGCCACCTAAAGCTCCACCTAGCATATTACCACCGGCCATCCTAGAAGCCCCACCTAAAGCACTACCAAACATGTTACCACCAGCCATCCTAGAAGCTCCACCTAGAGCACTCCCCATCATACCATTACCATACATATTAGCAAAATTTCCAGCATACATATAAGGATTATTAAACATGATATTTACCACCCTTCAAAATAATATATGAAATTAATTAAAAAAAGTGTAAAATTATAAAAAAGTATGATACAATATAAATAAGAATAATCAAGGTGGTGCAAATATGATACTAGATATATTACTTTGGCCCTTTATGATGTTTTATAGACTAATACATAAAATATTTACATCTCTAAACAAACCAGTAGGAGCATCAGAAGAACAAAAAAATAATAAAAATAAACAAATAGCAGTAATGCAATTAACCGCAGCAGACGCTATTAAAAATACTAGAAAAGTAAAATATAACTATACAGCCCGTGATAAAAACGGAAAAATAACAAAGTCATCATTAAGTGCCTTTTCTAAATTAGAAGTTCATTCGTTCCTAGAAAGTCAAGGCCTAGATGTCCTAGATATTAAAGAATCAAAATATGGCGCAAAATTCAGCTTATTATTAACAGATAGACAAATGAGTACTAAGAACTTAACTTTCTTTTTAACTCAATTATCTACCTATATCAAGTCAGGGATACCATTAATAGATGCAGTGCAAATTCTATCTAATCAAGCTAAGAAAAAATCATTAAAAATATTATATAACAGAATCGTATTTGAATTAAATAGTGGTGTAAGTTTCAGCCAAGCCCTAGTTAATCAAGGAAAAATTTTTCCTAAGTTATTAATAAATATGGTTAAAACCTCAGAATTAACAGGAAATTTAACTGGAGTATTAGATGATATGGCTGAGTATTATAAAGGAATAGAAGAAAATAGAAAACAAATAATAAGTGCTATGACATATCCAAGTGTAATATTTATCTTTGCAATAGTTGTATTAACCTTCATAATTTTAAACATAGTACCATCATTCGTAAGTATGTATTCTGAACTAGGAAGCGACTTACCAACAATAACCAAAGTAATAATTCATTTAAGTGATTTCTTACAAAGTAATGTTTTATATTTAATATTAGTAATAATCTCCATAGTATTCATATTAGTAATGATGTATAAGAATATAACAGGATTTAGATATGGAGTACAATGGGTAGCAATGCATATACCCGTAGTAAGTAAAATGATTATAAATAGTGAAGTAATAATGTTTACCAAAACCTTTGCCTCACTAATAAATTATGACGTATTCATAACAGATAGTATGGAAATATTAGGAAAAATCACTAATAATGAAGTCTATAAAATGTTAATAAGAGATGCCGTAACAAACTTAAGTAACGGAAATGGAGTATCAATAGCCTTCAAAGGACAATGGGCATTCCCAGATATAGCCTATCAAATGCTTCTAACAGGAGAAAGAACAGGAAGAATGGGACCAATGATGCAAAGCGTATGTGAGTATTATGAAAGTGAACAAAAAACTCTAACCACTCAACTTAAAAGCTTAATAGAACCAATAATGATAGTATTTCTAGCAGTAATGGTAGGAATAGTTTTATTAGCGGTAATGTTACCAATGTTTAATATGTATAACGAAGTATTATAGAAAGGAAGTTAATAATGCCTGAAATTTATTTTATCATAATGTTTTTTATATTTGGATGCGTAATGGGATCTTTCTATCATGTAGTAGCAACAAGAATATCAAATGAAGAATCAATAATAACCCCACCATCACATTGCAATAATTGTAATCATAAATTATCTTGGTATGAAAATATACCAATTATATCCTTTCTAATTCAAAAAGGAAAATGTAGAAACTGTGGCGCTAAAATTCCATTTAGTTGCCTAGTAAGTGAAATAGTAACAGGAGTCTTATTTGCAGTATGTTTTCATTGCTTCAAATTAACTCCTAAACTAGTAATAAGTTTAATATTTATATCAGCCCTAATAACAGTAATAATAAGTGATATAGAATATATGATAATATTAGATGAAGTTTTAATGTTTTCCTCTCTACTAATAGTAGCATTAGATATAATATTTTTTGGCCTAGAACAAGCAGCATATAATATTTATGCCGGAGTAGGAGCATTTGCAAGTATGTACGCTATAAAGATATTAGGAGACAAAATGTTTAAAAAAGAATCTCTTGGTGGAGGAGATATAAAATTAATGTTCTTATTTGGCCTAGTAATTGGCTATCCACTTGCTATCTGTACTATATTTTTAGCAACATTCATAGCATTTCCAATAGCAATAATAATATACTTTACAGATAAAGAAAATATAATACCATTTGGACCATTTCTATCCATGGCAGCAATATTAATATTAATATCCAAAATAAACTTTACAGATATTCTTAATTTTCTAGTTAAATAATATAATTAAATAGATATTACTTACAAATATACAAAAAAGTGTTATAATATAATGTACTGAGGTGATAAGATGCGTGTAGTAGTAAGTGCTGGTGGAACAGGAGGACATATCTATCCTGCCTTAGCAATAATAAGTAAAATAAAAAAAGAAGAACCAAATAGTGAATTTTTATATATAGGAACAAATAATAGAATGGAAAAAGATTTAATTCCTGAATTTGATATTCCTTATGTTGGACTAGAAGTAACAGGATTCAAAAGAAAACTAACTCTAGAAAATATAAAAACCCTAACAAATTTTTTGCATGCAAGAAAAGAATGTAAGAAAGTAATAGCAGAATTTAATCCCGATGTAGTAATTGGAACCGGAGGATATGTAACCGCTCCAGTTATTTGGGCTGGAAAGAAATTAGGTAAAAAAACATTTATTCATGAGCAAAATTCTGTAGTAGGATTATCTAATAAATATTTATCAAAATATGCTGACAAAATAGGAGTAAGTTTTGAAAGTACACTAAATGATTTTCCTAAAGAAAAAGTAGTATTAACAGGAAACCCTTGTAGCGAGAAAGCTATAGCTATAAAACCTGCTAATAAAGCAGATTTTAAATTATCGGATGATAAAAAATTAGTACTTATTGTAATGGGTTCTTTAGGAAGTAATACTGTAAATGAGAAAATGGTAGAATATGTATATGGATTTAGAAATAAACCATATGAAGTAGTATTTGTAACAGGAAATTCATACTACGAAAAAGTTAAAAATAAAAGATTTCCAGATAACGTTCATGTATTACCATTTATCTATGAAATGCCATCCCTAATGAAAAAAACTGATGTAATGGTAACTCGTGCTGGAGCCTCTACAATGAGTGAAATAATGGCACTAGGAGTACCTTCAATCTTTATACCAAGTCCATATGTAACTAATAATCATCAATATAAAAATGCTATGGATTTAGTATCAAAAAATGCAGCCTTAATTATAGAAGAAGATAAACTAAGTAAAAATAACTTAATAACTACTATAGATAATCTTTTAGAAGATAAAAAGAAATATAATGAAATTAAAAATAACTTAAAAAAATTAGCAGTCAAAGACTCATCAAGTAGAATCTACGAGATATTAAAGGAAATGATAATGGATGATAAAAAATTTTATTAAAGCACACAACATTGAATTCTATGAAAATGTTTCATTGAAAAAGTACAATACTTACAAATTAGATGTAACTTGCAAATATGTAGTATTCCCAGACGATCTAGGAACATTAGTCCTTCTTTTAAATTTTTTAAAAGAAAACAATATCAAATACTTAGTTTTAGGTAATGGTAGTAATATTATTTTTAAAAATGATGAATATGATGGAGTAATAATTAAATTAGATAGATTAAATAAAGTAGTATTTAATGACACCACTATAGAAGTAGAAGCAGGATACTCATTAGTAAAATTAGCAATAGAATGTATGAAAAGATCCATTGCCGGATTTGAATTTGCTAGTGGTATTCCAGGACTTATTGGAGCCTCTATTGCTATGAATGCTGGAGCTTATAAAAGTTCTATGTCAGATATAGTAAAAGAAGTAAAAGTAATAAATCCAAATCTAGAAATAATAACCCTTACCAAAGAAGAATTAAACTTTTCATATAGAGATTCATTTATAAAACAAAATCCTAATTATTTTATAGTAGAAGCCACATTAGAACTATCTTTAGGAGACGCTAAAGAAATAGAAGATTTAATAAGTAAAAGAAGAATTAAAAGAATAGAAAATCAACCATTAGAATTTCCTTCAGCAGGAAGCGTATTCAGAAATCCTGAAGGAATGTATGCCGGTGAATTAATAGAAAAATGTGGATTAAAAGGTTATAAAATAGGTGACGCAATGATTAGTGATAAACACGCTAATTTTATAGTAAATACAGGTAATGCTAAAGGTAGTGAAATAATAGAACTTATTGAACTAATTAAACAAAAAGTATTAGAAACCTACAACGTAGAACTAATATTAGAACAATTGATTATCGAATAAAAAAGGTGGTAATATGGCTAAGAAAAAGAAGAAAAAAACAAGACTTAAATTAAAAAATATATTTATCTGTTTGCTAGTACTTTCTCTACTAGGATTAACTGGTTATTATATACTAATGTTACCAATAAATAATATTTATATTAAAGGAAACAATATAATTAAAGAAAGTGAAATATTAACCTTAGCCAAATTAGATACATATCCCTCTTTTTTATTAACAAGTAAAAAAGAAATAAAAAATAATCTTAAAAAAAATAAATATATAGAAAGTATAAATATAAAAAAACAACTTGGGAATATAATAACAATAGAAATAAAAGAACAGCAACCACTATGTATTTTGAAAAGTGGTAAAATTCTACTTTTTAACGGAACAAAACTAAATAATGATTACGGACTAACTGATATTCCAAATTTAGTAAATGATGATTATGATAAAAAAATAGAAAATGATTTTATTAAAAAGTTTTCTAAAGTAGATAAAAATGTCTTAAGACAAATATCACAAATAGAATATAGCAAAACATCCGTTGACAATGAAAGATTTCTATTATATATGGATGATGGAAATGAAGTATATATAACCCTAACAAAAATAGAAAAAATCAACAAGTATAATGAAATAGTAGAAAAGATGGATGGCTCTCATGGCATTATATATCTAGATAGTGGAGATTATATAGAAATTAAAAACATAACAGAATATGTAACATCAACTGAATAATGTTACATATTTTTAAAAAATAAAAAAGTATCAAAAGATACTAAAAAGTATTGACTACTTTCTAAACTCTTGGTATAATTAAGATGTATTAAGGAGTGGTGATTTATGATGGAATTTCTAAGAAATAATAAAGGAGTAATAATATTTTATATTATGTTAGCACTATTTACTTTTATTCTAACTGAAAATGCTAAAAATTATGACAACATAAATAGAAGTTATGTGATGGTAGAAAGGTAAAAAAGTGTAAAGGAACAATAATATTTATTTGCTATGAAAAGAAAATTATTATATAATAAAGTTAAGGAAGTGATTAAGAATATGAAAATAAATATAGGTGTAATATTTGGAGGAAAAAGTGTAGAACACGAAATATCAATAATAACAGCAATCCAAGCAATGGATAATATTGATAAAGAAAAATATGAAATAATACCAATATATATAACTAAAGATTTAGAATGGTATACAGGTGGTTGTTTAAGATTTATTGATACATTTAAAGATTTTGATTTAATCAAAAGATATGCTAAAAAAGTTAACTTAGTAAATAAAAATGGAAGATATGTCTTACAAAGAGCAGGATTAATAAAAAGTGAATATTGTGAATTGCATTTGGCCTTCCCAATAGTACATGGGGCAAATATTGAAGACGGTTCTATTCAAGGATACCTTAATTTAGTAGGAATTCCATATGTAGGAAGTAATACTTACCCGTCAGCTGTAGCCCAAGATAAAGTATTTACTCATCAATTATTACAAGCAGTAGGAGTTCCTGTAACAAAATATGTTTGGTTTGGAGAAAGATTTTATAGAAATAAAAAAGAAGAACTATTTAAACAAATTGATGAATTAAAATATCCATTAATAATTAAACCAGCAACTTTAGGAAGCAGTATCGGAATAGAAGCAATAGATAGGAAAGAAGAGTTAGATTCTACTATTGAAAGAGTATTCAAATATGATAGTAAATTGATAATTGAAGAAGAAATAGAAAATGTAGTAGAATACAATTGTAGTGTTTTATTAACACCACAAGGAAATATCACTAGTGACATTGAAGAAATAGTAAGTAACAAAGGAATAAGAGAATATAGAGATAAATATATAAATGATGAAGATAAAGAATCACCAATAAGAAGAGTATATCCTGCTAAAATAAGTGATAAATTAAAAGAAGAAATAGAAACCTATTCATTAATGGCATTTAAAATGTTAAATATGAAGGGTGTAGCAAGAGTTGATTTCTTATATGATTCTAAAAATAAAAAATTATATGTAAATGAAATAAATTCTATTCCAAGTTGTTTTTCACATCATTTATGGGAAAGTAGAAACATTTCTTATCGTGAACTATTAAATATTATGATAGAAGACGCAATCAAAAATGTAACTAAAAAAGAAGGAATGACCTTAACACTTGACTCAGATATATTAAAAAATATGAATAATAAAAACATTCAGGAGATGAAATAATGTACGGATACATCAAAGGAACAATCAAAGAAATAAATAGTAATTATATAATAATAGATAATAATGATATAGGATATATGATATACGTACCAAATCCATATGCATACTTACTAGAACAATTTTATACAGTATATACTTATACTCATATAAGAGAAGAAGAATATTCTCTATATGGTTTCAAAAAACCAGAAGAAAAAGAATTATTCTTAAAGTTAATTTCAGTAAAAGGATTAGGACCTAAAATGGCACTACCAATTATTGCTATGGGTTCAGTAGAAGAAATAGCAGATGCGATAGAGAATAACAATTTATCGTATTTGAAAAAGTTTCCAAAAATAGGGGACAAGGTTGCTCATCAAATGGTTTTGGATTTAAAAGGAAAACTAAATGTTATAAATACTGGATTATTTGCAAATGTTCAAAAGAGTAACAATGAATTAATGGAAGTATTACTAGGCTTAGGTTATAAACAAGCAGATGTTAAAAAAGTAATTACCAAAGTTGATATCAACAACACTTTAGAAGAACAAATAAAGGAAGCTTTAAGATTATTATTAAAATAATCTTTTTTCAAAAGAAAAAAACAAAAGGGGGAATAATATGGTAAAATTAAAATCTTTGCCAACTTCAGAAAGGCCAAGAGAAAGATTAGTTAAATATGGTGAAAAAAATCTCTCAAACGAAGAATTACTTTCAATAATATTAAAAACAGGTACAAAAAACGAATCAGTGAAAGAAGTTTCCTATAATCTATTATCAACAATACAAGATATTAAAAACTTAAAAAATTTAGAAATAAATTCCTTAAAGAAGATAAACGGAATAGGCGAAGTAAAAGCAATAGAACTAAAGGCAATAGTAGAATTAGGGCGTAGAATATTTGAAGATGTAACATATGAAGAAATGATATCATGTACCAATCCAGAAAACATAATAAGACACTTTAACTATCTATTCAAAGATATTAAACAAGAACAATTTTATGTAATTTATCTTGATAATAAGAAAAAAGTATTGGGAATAAAGCAATTATTTATTGGTACCTTAGATAGTTCTCTATCTCATCCTAGAGAAATCTTTAAAGAAGCATATTTATTATCAGCATCATGTTTTATCTGTATTCATAACCATCCAACTGGCGATGCTACTCCAAGTAAAGAAGATAATAAATTGACAGAGAATATTAAAAAAATAGGTATCCTCCATGCAATACCATTATTAGATCATTTAATAATTGGAAATAATAACTATTTTAGTTATTTTGAAAATAAATGCCTATAGAAAGGAGTAAAAATATGTATGCAAAAGTCATAGTGGAAATAGGAGTAAAAAATGTAGATAAAATGTTTACATATTTAGTGCCTCCAAAATTTCAAGAAAAAATAAAAATAGGATCTAGAGTATTAGTATCCTTTGGCTACCAAACTCTAGAAGGATTTGTATTAGAATTAGAAAACAGTACTCAAGTTGATTTAGATATAAAGCCAATTATTGATTTAATAGATGAAGAACCAATCTTAAATGAAGAAATGTTATCATTAGGTCGCACTATGGCTAATAATCTTCTTTGTTCTCTAATTTCAGCCTATCAAGCAATGTTACCTAAAGCATTAAAAGCAAGTCATAACACTGAAATAAAAATAAAAACAGATAAGTATGTAACTTTAAATAAAGATATAGATGAAGTATTAGAATACATAAAAAAATGTAAATATGAAAATCAAGTTAATTTATTAAACAAACTATTAGAACAAAAAGAAATACTAATCACAAAACAAGACAGTTCCATAAAAACATTACTAAAAAAAGAAATAATAAAAATAGAAGAAAAAGAAAAATATAGATATAATCTAAACTGCCAAAAAGAAGATATTCAAGTTACATTAAATGAAGAACAAACTAATGCTTTTAAAAAAGTAGTTGCCTCATTTGATACCTCAAAAACATTTCTTTTATATGGAATAACAGGTAGTGGAAAAACAGAAGTATATATGCATATAATAAAAGAGGCTTTAAATCAAGGTAAAACTGCTATAATGTTAGTACCAGAAATAAGTTTAACACCACAAATAGTTGAAAGATTTGTCTCAAGATTTGGTAATAATATTGCGGTACTGCATTCAGGATTAAATGATGCAGAAAAGTATGATGAATATCGTAAAATAAAAAATGGCTTAGTAAAAATAGTAGTAGGAGCAAGAAGTGCTATTTTTGCCCCTCTTAAAAATATAGGAGTAATAATAATAGATGAAGAGCACATAACAACATACAAACAAGACAATCATCCTAGATATGATGCTAAAGATATAGCTATGTTAAGAAGCAAATATCATAATTGCCCTGTAGTATTAGGCAGTGCTACCCCAAGCCTAGAAAGTTTTGCCAGGGCAGGTAACCATGTTTATGAATTATTAACACTAACTAAAAGAGCAGGCCACAGTACCTTGCCAAATGTAGATATAATAGACATGAAGCAAGAATTAAAAAAAGGAAACTTTATACTATCTCAAAGTTTAAAAGATAAAATCCAAGAAAAATTAGATAAACACGAACAAATAATATTACTCTTAAATAGAAGAGGATACTCATCAATGTTAACCTGCTCAAAATGTGGAAATGTAGAAAAATGTCCAAGATGTGACATAAGTCTAACCTATCATAAAACAAGTGATATGTTAAGATGTCATTATTGTGGATATGCTATCAAAAGAAAAAATGAATGTTCAAACTGCCACAGTAAAGAATTAAAAGATTTTGGATTGGGAACTCAAAAATTAGAAGAAGAATTATCAAAGGTGTATGAAAATGCTAGAATAGTTAGAATGGACATGGATACCACTTCTAAAAAAGGAGCCCACGAAAAAATTATTAATAAATTTGCTAATTATGAATATGATATTTTGGTAGGTACCCAAATGATTGCAAAAGGATTAGATTTTCCATTAGTAACATTAGTAGGAGTAATAAATGCAGATGCAAGCTTAAATATCCCAGATTTCAGAAGTTCAGAAAGAACATTCCAATTATTGTGTCAAGTATCAGGAAGAGCAGGTAGAAATGATTATCCTGGAGAAGTAATAATTCAAACATACAATAATACTCATTATAGTATAACTCTTGCTAAAACACATAATTATTTAGAATTTTATAAAGAAGAAATGAAAATAAGAAAGCAATTAAATTATAGCCCATATTATTTTATAATATTAATAAGTATAAAATGCAAAGATTATGATTATGGTTTTGCAGAATCAAGAAAAATAGGAGATTACCTAAGAAATAAATTAGATAAAAATAGTTTTGTTTTAGGACCATCCTTGGCTAATCCATTTAAAATTAATAATGTTTATCATTATCAATGTATAATAAAATATAAGAGTGATAAAAACTTAAGACAAACATTAATTGATATAGATAATAGGTATAAAACTGATAGTAAATGTAATGTAGAAATAGATATAAATCCAAATAGATTATAAAAAAATCAAAAAAAGTATTGTCAAGTTAAAGAAAATATGATATATTATATTACGTATTTATGGCGGATGTGGTGAAGTGGTTAACACATTGGATTGTGGTTCCAACATACGTGGGTTCGATTCCCACCATCCGTCCCATTAATATGTATATAAAAAATTAAAATAAAAAGGCATTTATTAGTAACTATTTAATTATTAATGAATACAATAAAACTGTGAGAGCATATAAGCCTATTATGGTGAGCTATGCTGGGGAAACCTACACGAGCATTAAAATGCACGAAGTCACTGTTGTGGTTTAGTGCTTTTTTATTGCGAACGGGAGGAAAATCAAATGGAAAGACAAGAAAGAAATCTTGCAATAAAAACAATAATGGAGGTTGTAAAAAATAAGTATCCAAATTATCAGTCAAATGATGAGGTAGCAAAAACAAAGTTAATTTCATTTAAATCAATCATAACAAAAGGAGAAGCCTTGAAAGCATTTAACTTTGTAGATTATAGTGTTTCATACATAGTAAGAAATGAAAATGCCATCACACAAGATTTACTTGTGGACGACATATTATCAATCGCGGTAATATTTGATAAGCAACCTAAAAATATGTCAGAATTATCACAGGAGAGTATGGATAATTATATAAGACTAGTAAGAAATAAGACATATGATAAAATAGTAAGATTAAATAAATTGATTTTAAATGAAGAAATAACTCAAAAATTGTTTAATTTATCATCATACTTTACAAGTGATAAAGATTATACAGAATATGTAAATTCAATATTAACACCAGCATTATTAAGATATAGAATGAAGAAACAAAGTGGAATGACTGAAGAAAAAGCAATCTCAGAAATTCAATCAGATATAAATTTAACATTAGATAATGCTTTAAGTACAACACCCCAACATGGTCGTTTGCAAAGACGTTTAACAAAACAACAACCAATAAAGAAATAATTTAGACATAGAAAAAACTATAAAATGTAAAGTTTATAGTTTTTTTTAGAATTATTTATTAATTATGATATAATTATGATATAAAAAGAGGTGTAAAAATGAGAATATTAAAAAATATATTAGGAGTAGTAAGTTTCATGATATTTTTAATGGGAATAATTTATGGAGATTTAATGGGGGCATATATAAGTATAGGTGCTATATTTTTAATGTTATGTTTCTTTAGTGTACCAAAAATACTAGGAAAAAAGTGTAATATAGAAATAAATACACCATCTGAAATATTGCTTTTAGCAAGTGTAATTTTCATATATTTAAGTTTCTTTGAAAAAAATATAAATATATATAATATAATCATGTCAACTTGTTGTACTATATTGTTTTGGTTATTTATATTCTACTTAAATATAAAAGATTATGATTATAAATTATCATTAAAAGAAAATATAGAAAGAAATAAAGTTATATATAAAGATTATAAAGTACCACCTAAAACACTATTAAATACTCATGACGAAAAGATAAACAAAGAGCATTACGAAAATAAAATAAATAGTTTTTTCAAAAGTTTTAAATTAAAAGTAAAGTACAAATCTCAATATCAAAATAGTTGGTTATTAACATATAGATATCAAATTACCAGTGGAACAAAAATAGATGATATTTTAGAATTGCAAAAAGATTTGGAATTAAAATTAGGTACAAAAGTAGAAATAGAAATATCTACAACAGAAAGCAATATTATATATATTAAAATCCCATTAAAAAAATGTCATCCATATACTTTAATAAATTGTAAATGTAATAAGAATAAAAAATTAGAAATTCCATTAGGAGAAGATGAAGAACAAAATTTGGTAAAAATAAGTTTAACAGAGTCATCACCATTATTACTTTTAGGGGATGTAGGAACTGGAAAAACCAATCTTTTAAATGTAATAATAAATAACTGTTTGTTAGAGTATAAACCAGATGAATTAAGCTTTATCCTAATAGACAAACGCCAAACTGGATTGGATATATATGAAAAATTACCACATTTAGTTTTACCATTATTAAATAATCCAGAATTAGTATTAGATTACCTAATGAGTATCAATGAAGAAATAAAACTAAGAAAAGATAAAGATGAAGAACACGAACCTTTAATAGTAATAATAGATGAAATATTTGATATAAATGCTAGTGATAATGAAATTTGGGAACTTCTAGAACCAATTTTACTATATGGAAATAAAGTAAATATTCACACAATTATCTCTACATCAATTACAAATAAATCACCATTATTAGATAAAATATACAGTGTAATAAAAAATAAAATATACTTCTATGGTTCAGTACCAACCGACTACGTTAATTATAAAAATGACTTGAATAAATTACCGGGACTTATAAATTATAATGACATAAGAATAAGGACACCTAAATTAGAAGATGAAGAAATAAAGAGAATTGTTAATAATGCTAAAGGGATCGAGTAGGTGAGAAAGATGGAAAAAGTTAATTTTATATCCAATGAATTAAAAACTAAAATAATTAATGGACAAATTTTAACTAAAGAAGAATTAGAATTATTTTTTAATTATGTTACATACAAAGCAAAAATGATAACAACATATAAACCAAAATTAGATGATAATATTTCCAAAGAATTAACTGCATTATTTTCAGAAATATGCTTTTCCCACAATCTAGATACAATTAAGAAAAATATTAATAATCATTATTTCTGTATAGTAACTATAAATAATAATGATTATCTATGTGATATGACCGAACCCAAATATAGTCATGTGTTATTAAATAAAGAAGTTTATAATAATTACTTAAAATATATAAAGGAGAAATATGATGAATAAAGTAATACTAATAACAGGAGCATCTTCTGGAATAGGTAAAAGTACTGCATTAGAGTATGCAAAAAATAATGATAATATAATAATTACATATAATACTGGATTAGAAAGAGCAAAATTTTTAGAAAATCAAATAAAAGAAAAGTACAAAGTAGAAACACTAGTATTACATCTAGATTTATCTGATGAAAAAAGTATAAAAGAATGTGTTACAAAAAGCATAGAAAAATTTGGCAGAATAGATGTACTTATAAATAATGCTGGACTATCTATAGATACAACCTATGAAGATAAAAATAAAGAAAACTTCTTAAAAATATTGGATGTAAATACAGTAGGAACATTTTTAATGTGTAAGTATGTATACCCATATATGAAGAATCAAAAAAGTGGAAATATAATAAATATATCATCAACTAACGGTATAGATACACCATATATAGAAAGCCTAGATTATGATGCATCTAAAGCAGCAGTATTATCACTAACAAAAAATTTAGCAAAAGAGTATGCCCCATATATAAGAGTAAATGCAATATGCCCCGGATGGGTAAATACTCCTATGAATAAATATTTAAGTGAAGATTTCAAAAAAGAAGAAGAACAAAAAATATCATTAAAAAGATTTGCTGAACCAGAAGAAATAGCAAAAGTAATATATTTCTTATCAAGCAGTAATGCTAGTTACATAAACGGTACTATTATTAGAGTTGATGGTGGAGTCTAATAATAATGGACGAAAAAGAAAAACAGTTTCAAATCTTAAAAAGAAGAGCAATCATCCAAGATATTTTTATATTAATAGGTATAATGATAACACTGCTTTTTGCAGCATTCCTTATAGTAACTTTATACTATTGGTCATATGGTGCAACCATCCAATTTAAAATTAAAGAGGTTATAGCATTATTTATTTTAATATCATTAATTCCGGTTTCAGCAATTTTTCTCTTTTATGATGTTTTTAAAATATCGCTTCCCAAAACAAATATAATATTTAATAATTATATTAATAAAAATCTAATAACTCCAGCAATAAAAACTCAAAAATTTAAGAACTTAAAATATGACTATAATAAAAGTAAAGATAAATTCCTATCAAAAATTTTATGTTTATATGATAGTTCTGGAATCCTTTTATATAATGAGCGAGCAACCAATAACATAAAAATAGAAGGAGAATATAAACAACATAATTTTTGTTTCAAAAATATAACATTAAAAATGATAAGAAGAGAAATTACAAAAGGATTTTATATTGCAATAGATTATGAAACAAATTTACCAAAAATAGTAATAACCTCTAAAAATATAGGAATAACTCTTCCTAGAAGTAAGTATGTAAAATCAAAAACTAATAATGAATACTTTGATGAAAAATATGATTTTTATTTAGAAAATCCTCAAAAAATAACCAAAGAAGTAGGAATAGAGTTATTATATAAAATTATCAAATTAGAAGAAAAATTAGAAAATCCAATCTTAAATCAAGGCCCTAAGGGCTATAGAAAAATCATAATAGCAATAATAAATAACAAAATATATATAGGAGTAAAGACATATAGACTTTTATTTAAACCCTATTATTTAAAGAAAGAAACATATGAAGAAATCAAAAATAGATTTACAGAAGAAAGTAATTTAATAAAAGAAATTTTGGATATATTTATAAACTAGATAATAAGTAATATAGTTGACAAAACCTTAAAAAATAGTAAAATAATCAAAGAAAGAAAGTGTGATGAAAATGAAAAACAAAGCAATAACACCAAGAAATGAAGATTTTGCAAAATGGTATACAGATGTAGTAATGGCAGCCCATTTAGCAACATATTCAAATGTAAAAGGGTGCATAAACATAGAACCAAATGGATATGCAATTTGGGAAAATATGCAAAGTATTCTTGATAAAAAGTTTAAAGAAACAGGACATCAAAATGTAGCAATGCCAATGCTAATTCCAGAAAACTTACTAAAAAAAGAAGGAGAATTAGTAGAAGGATTCGCTCCAGAAGTAGCATGGGTAACAGAAGGTGGCCAAAAGAAACTAGAAGAAAGATTATGTATAAGACCAACTTCTGAAACACTATTTAGTGATTACTATAGCAATGTAGTAAAATCATATAGAGATTTACCAAAAAAATATAATCAATGGTGCAGTGTATTAAGATGGGAAAAAGAAACAAGACCATTTCTAAGAAGTCGTGAATTTTTATGGCAAGAAGGACACACAGTACATGAAACAAGTGCTGAAGCAGAAACTGAAACAAGACAAATGTTAGATATCTATAATAAATTATTTAACGATTATCTTGCAATTCCTACAATAATAGGTAAAAAAACTGAAAAAGAAAAATTTGCCGGAGCAGAATATACTTATACCATAGAAGCACAAATGTATAATGGAGTTTGCTTACAATCAGCAACAAGCCACTATTTTGGTCAAAAATTTGCAAAAGCATATGACATAAAATTTGCAAATAGAAATAATGAATTAGAATATTGCTATCAAACATCATGGGGAGCTACAACTAGAATGATAGGTGCCTTAATAATGGTTCATTCTGATGATCAAGGATTGGTATTGCCACCAAAAATAGCGCCAAGACAAATTGTAATAATTCCAATAGGAAATAATGAAGAAGTAACAAATGCCTGTGATAACATATATAATACCCTAAAAGATAAATTTAAAATATACATAGATAACTCAGAAAAATCACCAGGATTTAAATTTGCAGAAGCAGAAGTAAATGGAATACCACTAAGAATAGAAGTAGGAGCTAGAGATCTAGAACAAAATAAAGTAACACTAGCAAGAAGAGACACATTTGAAAAAATCCAAGTAAATTTAAATGAAGTTACAATAGAAAAAATAGAACAAATTCTAGAAATGATACAAAATAATCTCTATAATAAAGCAAAAGAAAGAAGAGATAAGTTCACATATACAGCTACTAATTTAGAAGAAATGAATAAAATCATTGAAACTCAACCAGGATTTATAAAAGCAATGTGGTGTGGAGATGAAGAATGTGAAAATAAAATAAAAGAAATTCACGGAATAAAATCAAGATGTATACCTTTTGATGATAATCAAGAACATCTATCTGATAAATGTGTTTGCTGCGGAAAAGAAGCAAAAACTATGGTAGTTTGGGGGGTACAATACTAATGATAAAAACAATTAAATTCTTGAGTGAAAAAATAGTAATAGTAGAAATAATGTTAATAATATTAGTCCTAGCAGGAAATTATTTTAGCGTAACAATACCATATCTAACAGATTTCTTAAACACTGCCTTAACATACTTAACTCCAATTTCTTTAGTAGCAGCAGTAATATATATAATAGCAAGTCTTCTAGATCATGAATTTATAAAAATACTACTAGCAATAGCTCTAATCTTTTTAGCGTATTTATACTTTAAGAATGGAAGGTAAAAATGTTTGAATCTTTAAATATAAAACCATCATCAATAAAAATGGTTGAAGACGCAGAAAAAAAGTTAGAAAAAGTTTATAAAGAAATAGAAGATGTAAGTAATTACAATAGCGCTAAAGTTTTAAGTGCATTTATAAATAATAATCTGTCAGAGATACATTTTAATATGACAACAGGATATGGATATAACGATATAGGAAGAGATACAATAGAAAGTATTTATAGCGAAATATTTAAAAGCGAAGATTCCCTAGTAAGAAGTCAATTTATCTCTGGCACCCATGCCCTAACAACAGCTTTATTTGCTTGCTTAAGGCCAGGAGATATAATGCTATCAATAACAGGGAAACCATATGATACATTAGATGAAGTAATAGGTCTTAAAGAAAATCCATCATCACTAATGTCATATAATATAAAATATCAACAAATAGATTTAATAAATGATGATTTTGATTATGAGAAAATAAAAGAAACTATAACTAGTAGAAAAATAAAATTAATAGAAATTCAAAGAAGTAAAGGATATTCAACAAGAAAAAGTATAGATATAGATAAATTAGAAAAAGTAATAAAATTTATAAAAGAAATAGATAAAAATATAATAATTATGATAGATAATTGTTACTGTGAATTTGTTACTAAAAAAGAACCAATAGAAATAGGAGCTGATTTAATAGTAGGTTCCCTTATAAAAAATTTAGGAGCAGGATTAGCTTCAAATGGAGCATATATATCAGGAAAAGCTGATTTAATTAAATTATGTGCCGAAAGATTAAACGTACCAGGAGAAGCTAAGGAAGTAGGACCATCATTAGGAATGAATAAACAACTATTACAAGGACTATATTTTGCACCATCAGTAGTAGCATCAGCTTTAAAAACAGCAGTACTAACAAGTTATGTGCTAAAAAGTCTTGGATTTACTGTAGAACCAAAATATAACGATATTAGGGCAGATATAGTACAAAATATAGTATTTAACGACAAAGAAAAATTAATAAAATATTGTGGTTCTATCCAAAAGACTTCTCCAATAGATGCTAATGTTAAACCCATACCATGGGATATGCCAGGATATACAGATCAAGTAATAATGGCTGCTGGAACATTCGTTCAAGGTTCATCTATAGAACTATCTTGTGACGGTCCAATAAGACCACCATTTATTGCATATCAACAAGGTGGATTAATGTATTCTTATGGAAGAATTAGCGTCATGAAAATAATAGATGAGTTAGATTAACAGATCCGCTTGTTACCACTATAAGTAAAAGCGGTACCTCTAACAAATAAAATATTATTAAAAATAACGACCATTACCATTAACAGTACTGGTCGATTTTTCCAAAAAAAATCAAAAAGAAGTTGCATATTATTTATAAATATGCTAATATAATTATGGCTTTTCAAAAAATATTCACAAATATGGACTTAAATTTCTAGTGCCAATAGGTGAAATTTAAGTAAGAAGTATTTGGAAGCAAAACAAAAGGAGATGAAAAATATGGCAGTAGTATCAATGAGCTACTTATTAGAAGCTGGAGTTCATTTCGGACATCAAACTAAGAGATGGAATCCAAAAATGAAAGAGTATATCTACAACTCTAGAGATGATATATATATTATCAACTTACAAAAAACTGTAGAAAAAATGGAAGAAGCTTACACAGCTTTAAAGAAAATAATTGAAAATGGTGGAAAAGTTCTATATGTTGGAACTAAGAAACAAGCTAGTGAAGTATGTAAAGAAGAAGCAGAACGTTCAGGAATGTATTATATGACAGAACGTTGGTTAGGTGGAACTTTAACTAACTTCAGAACTATCAGAAGAAGAGTTAATCGTCTAGATGAAATTGAAAAAATGGAAGCAGACGGAACATTCGAAAAACTACCTAAAAAAGAAGTAGTTGGATTAAAGAAAGAATACGATAAATTAAATAAAAATCTTTGTGGAATTAGAGAAATGACTAAATTACCACAGGCATTAATTATCGTAGATTCTATGAAAGAAGAAAATGCTATCAAAGAAGCTAAGAAGTTAAATATCCCAGTATTTGGAATAGTTGACACAAATTGTGACCCTGATATGGTAGACTACGTTATCCCAGGAAATGATGACGCAGTAAGAGCAATCAAAGTTGTTTTAGGAGCATTAACAAATGCAATCGTTGAAGTAAACGGTGGAACAATAGTTGATTACGTAACAGAAGACGAAACAAGAAAGAATATGAAACAATCATCTTTCGACAAGAAAGAAGAAAAAGGACATAAGTTTTTCAAAAAAGAAAGAAAAGAAAATAATAAAGAAGTTACAGAAGAAAAGCCAAAAAAAGAAGTAACTGTTGAACCAAAATTAGATTTAAACATTCTAACAGTTGCAGAATTAAGAGAATTAGCTAAGAAAAAAGAAGTAAAAGGCTATTCAAAAATGAAAAAAGAAGAATTAATTGAAAATTTAAAATAAAAAGCAAAAGGAGTGAAGGTAATGATTAGTGCAAGTATGGTAAAAGAACTAAGAGAAACTTCAGGAGCCGGAATGTTAGATTGTAAAAAAGCATTAGAAGCAACTAATGGCAATATGGAAGAAGCTATCAATTGGTTAAGAGAAAAAGGAATTTCAAAAGCTGCAAAAAAATCTTCAAGAATAGCAGCAGAAGGTTTAGCATACGCTAAAATAGAAGGAAACAAAGCTGTTATTATAGAAGTAAATTCAGAAACAGACTTTGTAGCTAAAAATGAAGAATTCCAAAACCTAGTTAGTACAATTGCTAATACTATTATAAATAGCGATGTAACAACTATGGATAGTGCTCTAGAATTAGAAGTAGATGGAACTAAATTATCTGATTTAATTACATCTCGTATAGCAACAATTGGAGAAAAACTATCATTCAGAAGATTTGAAGTACTTACAAAAGAAGACAATCAAGTATTTGGAAGTTACTCTCATATGGGAGGAAAAATCGTTTCTTTAGCACTTTTAGAAGGTAACGATGAAGAATTAGCAAAAGATATAGCAATGCAAATAGCAGCTATGAAACCAAGCTACTTAAATCGTGATGAAGTACCAGAAGAAAGAGTAGAAAAAGAAAGAGAAATCCTAACAGAACAAGCAGAAAACGAAGGATTAGACGCTAACAAACTACCAATGATAGTTAATGGAAGACTAAACAAATTCTATGAAGAAATATGTTTAGTAGATCAAGGATTCATCAAAGAAAACAAAATGAAAGTTGGGAAATATGTTGAATCTAAAAATAGTAAAATTGTTAAATTTGTTCGTTATGAAGTAGGAGAAGGAATCGAAAAGAAAGAAGAAAACTTTGCTGACGAAGTAATGAAACAAATCAATGGATAATGAATATAAATAACTAGAAATTAATTTTTCTAGTTTTTTTCATAAAAAATAGTGTACTTTTTCAAAATTTGTGCTATAATTAAGCGGTACGCAAAAAGGAGTGTTATTATATGAATATTAGAAACATAGCAATTATAGCCCATGTAGACCATGGAAAAACAACTTTAGTAGACCAATTATTAAAGAAATCTGGAACATTTAGAGAAAATGAAAATGTAAGCGAAAGAGTAATGGACTCAAATGATATTGAAAAAGAAAGAGGAATAACAATATTAGCAAAAACAACCGCTATAAATTATAAAGGTACAAGAATTAATATTCTAGATACCCCAGGACACGCTGACTTTGGTGGAGAAGTAGAAAGAATTATGAATATGGTTGATGGAGTATTACTAGTAGTAGATGCTTATGAAGGAACAATGCCTCAAACAAGATTTGTATTAAAAAAAGCACTAGAAGCAAAAGTAAAACCAATAGTAGTAATTAATAAAGTAGATAAACCAACAGCAAGAGTAAATCAAGTAGTAGATGAAGTATTAGATTTATTTATTGAATTAGGAGCAGATGACGACCAATTAGAATTTAAAACAGCATATGTTTCAGCACTAAATGGTACATGTTCATTAGATCCAGATATTTCTACTCAACAAGAAAGTTATGATGGCTTATTAGATTTAATAGTAGAAGAAATTCCAGAACCAAGAGTAAACCCAGACCACCCATTACAATTTCAACCAGCATTACTAGACTATAATGACTTTGTTGGAAGAATTGGTATAGGATTAGTAAAATCAGGAAAAATAAAAGTAAATGAAATGGTATCTTGTGTAAGATTAGATGGTACTACAAAACAATTTAGAATTCAAAAATTATTTGGTTTCTTAGGACTAAAAAGAATAGAAATAGAAGAAGCTCATGCTGGAGATATAGTAGCAATAGCAGGACTTGCAGATATATCAGTAGGAGAAACAGTATGCGAAATTGGAAAAGAAGTTGCATTACCAATATTAAGAATAGATGAACCAACTCTAAAAATGACATTTATGACAAACAATAGCCCATTTACAGGCCGTGAAGGAAAATTCATAACTGCTAGTAAAATAGGAGAAAGATTATTCAGAGAAACTCAAAAAGATGTAAGTTTAAGAGTAGAACAATCAGGAAATGAATCTTGGACTGTTTCAGGAAGAGGAGAATTACACTTATCTATATTAATAGAAAATATGAGAAGAGAAGGATACGAACTACAAGTATCAAGACCAGAAGTAATCATCAAAGAAATAGATGGTGTAAAATGTGAACCATATGAAGACGTACAAATAGAAGTACCAGAAGAATCAATGGGAGCAGTAATAGAAGCCTTAGGACTAAGAGGCGCTATAATGCAAAATATGACAACAGTAAATAATTTAACAAGATTAACTTATATAATTCCATCACGTGGATTAATAGGATTTATGACAGACTTTATGACAATGACAAAAGGTTATGGAATAATAAACCATACATTCAAAGATTATGAACCAATAGAAAACGTTAATGTTGGAGAAAGAAAACTAGGAGTACTAGTATCTATGGAAAATGGTAAAGCCACAGCATATGCAATCGGTAACCTAGAAGATAGAGGGGTAATGTTTATCGAACCAGGTTGTGAAGTATACGAAGGAATGATAGTAGGAGAATGCAACAGAGACAATGATTTAGCAGTTAATGTAGTAAAAGGTAAACAATTAACAAACACTAGAGCATCAGGATCAGATCATACCGTAGTATTAAAAAGACCAAGACCAATCACATTAGAGTATGCCCTAGAATATATAAATTCAGATGAATTAGTAGAAGTAACTCCAGAAAACGTAAGATTAAGAAAACAAATACTAAATACAGAACAAAGAAAGAAATTTGATGCTAAGAAATAGCATCTTTTTTCTATATAGTTAATTATCAGCACATAAATAAATTAATATGCTATAATATACAAAAGAAAGAAGTGTATACAAATGATTAATGCATATTATAACTGTCTATTATTAGTAATACTAGAATTTGTAAACAGATACGAAAAAGTATCAACAATACCCAAAGAAAAACTAGAAGCATCGCTAAAAATATATATGGAAATGTTAAAAAAAGATTGCGCTCAAGTAAAAGATTTAAAAAATATAAATAAAGTATTAGAGAAAATTCCAAATTACAATCAAGATAAACTATTACAAGAATTTGTAGAAACATACGGAAATATTATTTATTTAAAAAATAATAGTTTATTCTTAAAAGAAGGAATAACAAGTGAAAATATAGAAGAAGAAATAAGAAAAATGCATATGGAGTATTTAGAAACAACAGCAATATTTGAACCATATAATATAGATTGTGAAAGAGCAGAAAAAATAAAAAAAATATTAAATATAAATACTGTAGATAATACTTTAGAAGAGTATTTACAAATAGAATATTTAATAGAATACTTATATTATAATTTATATAATGAGTCTCAGCCTAACATAAAATCAAAAATTAAAAAGTTATTAGTAGTAAGAGATAAATTCTTTGAATTAATGGAAAAACTTGATATTACCGATAAACAGACATATCAAGAAGCAATAACTCACATAAGAACTGTAAATCAAGAAGAATACGAAGAACTACCAATAACAATACCACAAGAAGATAATGAAAAAGCCATAGAAGATATAGCATACTTAGAAATAAATCTCTATAATATCTATCAATATGCTATATTTAACGAAAATCCAAATTATTGTAATTATGTAGAAACAAAAATAAGTAATATTTACTTTAATGATTTAAATCAAAATCCAGAAACATATTATGAAGAAGATTACGATTATGAAAACTATGAAGAAGAATATGAAGAAGAATATGAAGAAGAAATAAATGACAATTATGAAGATTTTAAAGACGAATATGAAAATGACGAAGAAGATAGTGAATATTTCTTAGAGATGGGTGAAGCAGTAAGGTATTTTTACCTAACATACTTAACAAAATTAAATGAATATATTAATGATACCCCAAGCAAAAATTTAATAGATATAAAAAGAAGATTATTATATCTTTTAGATAACAAAGATGAAAATTTATATTTAAGTGATAGATATATCTCTCTAGCTCTAGATAATATAGAAGTTGATGACCATATAGATGATTACTGCAACCAAGTACAAAAAGAAACGTATATGATGTTAGAAGATATATTCAATACCGAAGATGAGAATACTATTCAAAAAGCATTATTTATTTCAACCTATTACCATTTAACAAAAGACAAAGAAATATTAAATTTATTAAATAAAAATACAATACATCCTAGATATTTAGAATATAAAAGAATAATAATAGGACCTCAAGAAAAACATAAAACAAAGACTAAAAATCTCTAATTTTTAAAACAAGAATTAAATTAAATATAAAGTTATATAATTTAATATGAATAATGAAAGTATTGAAAAAAGATTAGAAAAAATTAAAATAGAAGACATAATATGGATATTATATTTAATCATAATAATATTATCATTTATAGCAAACTCTATCGAAAGGAATTACTTTATCAAAAATGATATAAAAGATAAAAAAACATATCAAAATCTAATGATATTTATATTTACAATATTATGCCTAGTGTATGCCTATTTTACCTATGATAACTATAAAGATATAAAAGAATTAAAAAGTTATGATAGTAATACCAAAATAGAATTTACTTATATATCATTTATTGCAACCTTATTAGTACTGATAAGTGGATTATTATTTCTATATATCGCTATTAATGATGAAAATATAGAAACCGAAATAGCATTTAATTAATATAATATTATGGTGATTAATATGTATAAACCAATTATATTAGATTACAATTATTTAATACCATATATCTCTCCAGATAACTTATATAATCATTATTTAATATACTTAAAAGATATAAATATGTTAAATAAATTATTACAAGAAAATAATTATGATTATAAATATACTAAAGAACAATTATTAAAAAATATTAATATTTTTAATTTAAATGTAAGAGGATATATAGAGTATTATTTATCATCTACAATAAATCATGAATTATATTTTAACTCCCTTTCCAATAAATATAATAATATTCCTACAGGAAAACTATTAAATGATATAAACAAATATTATGGATCATATAATAATTTTAAAAATGAATTTAAAAAATCCGCCTTAAATTTAAAAGGATCAGGATATACATATCTAGTAAAAGATGATGATGGTAATCTAAAAATAATTAATACATCAAATGAGGATAACCCAATATCATATGGATTAATTCCGGTATTCAATATAGATCTATGGGAACATGCTTATTACCTAGATTATAAAACAAAAGAATCATACATAGATGTATTCTTCAAAATAATAGATTTTTCCAAAATAAAATACACATAAAAACAAGGAAACATTATCCTTGTTTTATAACATTTAAAGATATTAAATTATTATATATTTCATCACTACAACTATCTATAAAAGATTTAACCTTACTAATATCAATAATATAATTTTTATTATTAGTAGCATTCTCAATAATAACGCCAATATTATCAATAAGAACAGGTAACTTACTTAAATCTATCTCCTCGATATCACAAATAGGCATCTTATAATCATCATAAAATATTTCTAAATTTAAACCATATTCATCAATTAAAGAAATATTTAAATTAGTATAATCATTATATAATAAAGATTTTCTCTCATCTTTAGACATATTTAAAGTATTGCCATCCAAACACTTTACATAAGAATTAATAATATCATCTCTAACAAATAAAGGAAGAAATTCACTATAAAATAATCTATCAGAAAAAAGATGAACATAATATCCTAACATAAAAGAATTAGTTAAACTATCTCTATACTTATTTAAAAAAGAAATAAGATCAGGATTACTAGAATCATCAGAAATAAAATGAGATATTTTTTTATCCTCACCAATTTGCTTACTAATATCAGGAGCTATAGAACCAAGAATAAAATCATAATAATTAATCTCATTTTTATTATTAATCTTTCTATAAATATTTTCTGCTATAGCAATATGCATAATAGTAGAAGCCATAACTATTCACTTTCCTCGATTTCTATAGCGCCACCATCAGGAGCAGGACAGAAATCTTTTGCTTGTCTAACAATATCTTCCATATCACTAGGAACTACTGAAACAATACAACGAGCACGACCATCATCATCAAAATCAAAAACCTTTTGATCAGTCAAACTCACACAAGTTCCACAACCAATACATTTATCATTAACTTTTGTCTTCATAATTAACCACCTTTCATAATTAATTATAGTAGTAATTTTTACAAAAATCAACAAAATAGTTTTATTTTCCTATAAAATATGTTATTATAATATTAGTAAAAATATGAGGTGGTATAATGAATAGCAGAATGGAAAAATATTACAATGAAATGCCTATGACTAGAAGAACATCCCGAAATAAAGAATTGTATAAAGAAGTATATGGTAATTATTCATCCTTAGAAAATCTACCTATAGCAGATAACACTAACGAAATAGATATGGAACAATTACAAGAAATAGTAAAAAGAGAAAATGTAAAACAAATGCCAAAAGAAGAAACATCCCATATGATAGCAACCAAAATCAAAGAAGAAGATGACCCTTACAAAGTATATGATATAAATAAAATACTAGAACAAGCCAAAAGTAATTACCGTCCCAAAGAAGAAAAGAAAATTATTTCTCCGACATATAAATTTTTATCAACCCTAGAAAGTAATGAATTACCAGTAACAGAAGTAAAGAAAGCCTTAGAAGAAGAAAATACAGACAAAGAAGAATTATATATGACAAGAGAATTAAAATTTAAAGATAAAAGATTAGAAGTAACAAAAGAAATAGATACAATAAAAGAAGAACACCAAGAAAAAGAATATGATTCCTCACCATTAGATTTATTTGAAGACTTAAAACCAGATGGAAATACATTTATATCAGAACCAGTAAAAGTAGAAAAAGACAGTATATTTGCTAATTCAGAAATTGATGATGTAGAAGAAAAACCAATAATCAAAGAAATACCATCAACTAATACTAAAGAAGAAAAAAATATAAAAGATATAAATGTAATAAAAGAAGAAACATTTAAAAATACAAATAACAATATAGATAATGACTTTTATACAAGTTCTTATAAATTCTCTAAAAAGGATTTTATTGATGATGATGATAACTTTCTAGATATAACAAAAAAAAGTCATTCTGCAATAAAAGTAATATTACTTCTAATAGCAATATTTGCCCTAACAACAGTAATATATTACTTTATAAGCAAATATGGAATAGGAGTATAAAGATTATTTAAAATAGTCTTTTTTTCCTATAAAATCCTCAAATTTAGTTATACTAAATGTAGTAAGAAGGTGTCCTATGAAAAAAAAGAAACATAAGCGTAAAATAAAAAAGAAAATTAAAATAATTATTTTTATTTTATTAGTAATAATTTTATCTACTCCAATAGTCCTAAAAGAAAAAAATAAAAATGAATTACAAGAAACAAAATATTTAGCATCGAAAACTAAAGAAGTAACTGCATACATAAAAGATAAAGAAGGTACATTAAAAGAAAAAGAAAAATTAATAAGAGGTACTGAAATAAAAACAAGAGGTTCAAAAGAAATAATAGAAGAAACAATTTATCAAAAAGTCTATATAAATAAAAATACCTATTACATAAAAGAAGAAAATCTTGTAACAGATAAAAATAAAATAGTACAAGAAGAAAAAATCTATGACAGAACTCCAACCTATATCTTAGAAGATTTAGAAACTGCTAAAATAAGTGGACTTGCCAAGAAAGAAGATGAATTACAAGTATTAGGATATAATAAAATCCAAGAAGATGGAGAAGTAGATTATTATTATATACAAATAAATGACATAAAAGGTTATGTAAAATCAAATTATACCACCATGACTAAAGAAGAAGCAGCCAAGAATTATGAAGCAGAGACATATGACCAAATTCATTCGAAAGTAGCAGATACATTTAATGGAGGCAAAGCTATAAACCTAGACTTTTACCCAGAAGAAAAACCAAAATTTCAAAATAATGTTATGCCAGACTCTGTTTATGCACTATACTTAAATAATGGTACTAATGTTATAAAAAATATAGATGATTATATAGAATTAGCAAAAGATACTAAAATAAATGCCTTCGTACTAGACATAAAAGATAACGAAACTCCAGGATATCCTGCTAATACATTCAAAGAATTGAGTCCAATTAACTATGAAAGAGCTATTAATTCCTACGACGATTATAAAAATGCTGTAACCAAGTTAAAAGAAGCAGGATTCTATGTAATAGGCAGAATAACAACATTTAAAGATAACTTTTATATCCAAGATCATAAAGAAGATGCAATAACTAATAAACAAACTAATGAACCATATCTTCATACAGGATCATATTGGCCAAGTCCTTATAGCAGAAATGTATGGTATTATACAGTATCACTTGCTAAAGAAGCAGTAAAAGAATTTGGATTTAATGAAATAAATTTTGATTATGTAAGATTTCCTGATAGAATGCAATCAGTGGAAAATAATGTAGACTTATTAAACACTTACAACGAAGACAAAAGCCAAGCAATCCAAAGATTCGTTCAATATGCTACCGACGAATTACATAAATTAAATACTTATGTCTCAATAGACGTATTTGGTGAAAGCACTAACGGAACATATATGACAGCTTACGGTCAATATTGGCCTGCAATAAGCAATGTAGCAGATGTAATATGTGGAATGCCATACCCAGATCATTTCTCAAATGGATATTATGGGATAAATAAACCATGGAATAATCCTTATAAATTATTAAATACTTGGGCAAGATATGCTAAAGAAAGACAAGATGAAACACCATCAGCAGCAGGAGCAAGGACTTGGATTCAAGCCTATGATGTTATGAAATATGTAGACCCATCTGGAATAAGTTATAATGCAGAAGAAGTAGAACAAGAAATAAGAGCACTCTATGAAGGAGGATTAGATGGAGGATACATAACCTGGTTATCAAATTCTAATCTAGAAAAATATAAGGCTCAAAAGAAAGCATATCAAATAGATTATTTAAAGGAGTATCAACAATGAAAAAAATAAAATTAGAAAATACAGAATATGAATTAATAAAAAATTATAAAAACGCCTACGACGAAGAAGAAGTAAAAGAAAGTTATACAGACTATTTCACACCATATGATTATATAGTAGGAGACATAGCATACAATTCTTTAAGATTAAAAGGATTTTATGATAGTCTTAATAAAAAAGCAAACAAAATAAACAATTATAAAAACCTAGACACATATCTAAAAGAGAATTGCGCTAACGACTGTAAATATTTTATCTTAAAAAAGATAAAAGAGAATCAATAACGATTCTCTTTATTTATATCCTTTTTTTAAATATTCCTCATACAATTCTTTAAATCTTTGAAAATGAATTACCTCTCTTTGTCTTAAAAATAGTAAAGGTCCAATAACATCAGGATCATTAGTCAAGTCAATTAAATTTTCATATATTGCTCTAGCCTTTTGCTCTGCTGCCATATCCTCAACTAAATCAGCAATAGGATCACCAACCGCGGCAAAATATGATGCTGTAAAAGGTACACCATTAGAATCTGTTGGGAATAAGTCTTTTCCATGTTCAGCGTAATTAGACTCCAAACCAGCCTGTTTTATTTCCTCCAAAGTAGCATCTTTCATTAGTTGATATACCATAGCAGAAATCATCTCAATATGAGCAAGTTCCTCAGTACCAATATCAGTAAGAAGTGCCTTTCCTTTATCATCAGGCATAGTAAATCTTTGATTTAAATACCTACAAGCAGCAGCAAGCTCGCCATTTGCACCTCCATATTGAGTAATTAGATATTTAGCCATTCTCAAATCTTTCTTTTTTATATTAATTGGATATTCTAAACTCTTAACATATTTAAACATCTTAAATCTCCTCCCAAGGCCAAGGACTATTAATCCAAATCCAACTATTTTGATTGTTATCACTATTTACAGTTAATGGACCATACATACTTTCATATTTTTTAGATATTTGTTTTAAAATATTATTGTAATTATTATATAATTTTATAGCATTTGTATCATTTGGATGAGTATCCAAATATAAATTTAAATCTACTAAAGCAAAATTATATTGTTGCCACTGATTAAGTAAATTTTCTCTCTCATTAGTAGAATTAACATTATAAATTTTATAATTCTTATATCCATCATATAAGTTAGAAAACATATTTCCTCTTATAAATCCTTGATAAGGATCTAGTATATTATCTTGCTTATTCAAAGTAGTATTTTGTGTATTAGAATTCATAAATTGAATCTTATAGTTATCAATGTTAGGCATATAATTGACTCTCTCATCTGATTGATAATTTACATCATTAAAATTATCATTATAAATATCATCTGAGTATCTCATATATCCATAATTATAATTATTCATATCATCACTCCTAAAATAGATTATGTACCTATTTAAAAAGTGTATAGGCTAGTTTAATAATTATGAAAAATTAAGATTACATTAGTAACCATAATAACTATTAAGATAAATAAAAGTTACTGGTGTATTGTAAATCCTAAAATGTAAATATTAGTTAATTTTCTTGAATAAATAAAATCATTCTGTTATACTATAAATGTATACTAAGAAAGGAATGATACTTAATATGACAAAATATGTATATTCATTTAACGAAGGAAACAAAGACATGAAAGAAATCCTAGGAGGAAAAGGAGCAAACTTAGCAGAAATGACCTCTCTAGGACTACCAGTACCAAAAGGATTCACTGTAACAACAGAAGCCTGCAATAAATACTATGAAGACGGTAAAGTACTAAAAGAAGAAATCAAAGAACAAATATTTACCTCCCTAGAAAAACTAGAACAACAAACAGGAAAAATTATGGGAAGCACAACAAACCCCTTACTAGTATCAGTAAGAAGTGGTGCTAGAGCATCAATGCCAGGAATGATGGATACAGTTCTAAATCTTGGATTAAATGACATAGTAGCAGAAAATCTAGCAAAAGAAACCAATAACAAAAGATTTGCTTATGACTCATATAGAAGATTTATAATGATGTTTGCAGACGTAGTAAAAGGTTATCCAAAAAGTTCTTTTGAAAGAGTATTAGATAAATACAAACAAGAGCATCATGCAAAATATGATACAGAATTAACCGAAGATGACTTATATGAAATAACAAAGAAGTTTAAAAACATATATAAAGAGCTATCAAAAGAAGATTTTCCACAAGATCCAAAAATTCAATTAATAGAAGCCGTAACTGCAGTATTTAGATCATGGAATAATGAAAGAGCTATAATATATAGAAAAATGAATGATATTCCATCATCTTGGGGAACAGCAGTAAATATTCAAGAAATGGTATACGGAAATATGGGAGATGACTCTGGAACAGGAGTAGCCTTCACTAGAAATCCCGCAACAGGAGAAAATAAACTATATGGAGAATACCTAATAAATGCCCAAGGTGAAGATGTAGTAGCAGGAGTAAGAACCCCTCAAAGTATAGAAACATTAAAAAATATCATGCCAGAAATATTCAAACAATTTGAAAGTGTTTGTAATATCCTAGAAAATCATTATAAAGATATGCAAGATATGGAATTTACAATTGAAAACGGAAAATTATTTATGCTTCAAACCAGAAATGGAAAAAGAACTGCTGCCGCTGCTATAAAAATAGCAACAGACCTAGTAAAAGAAAATATGATAACTAAAGAAGAAGCACTATTAAGAGTAGAACCAAAACAATTAGATCAATTGTTACACGAAACATTTGATGAAGAATCATTACGAAATACTAAAGTAATTGCTAGTGGTCTAGCAGCATCTCCAGGAGCAGGATGTGGAAAAATATACTTTACAGCAGAAGACGTAAGTAAAGCAAGAAAAAATAACATCGACTCTATATTAGTAAGACTAGAAACATCTCCTGAAGATATTCAAGGAATGAAAGATGCCAATGGAATATTAACAATAAGAGGTGGAAGAACTTCACACGCTGCAGTAGTAGCAAGAGGAATGGGAGCATGCTGTGTAGCAGGATGTGAAGGATTAACCATTGATGAAGATGCTAAAACAATTACAACAAGTGATGGTCTAGTATTAAAAGAAGGAGACTATATTTCAATAGATGGAAATACTGGTAATGTATATGCTGGAAAAATTAAAACAAAACCAGTAGAAATAAGTGGAGACTTTAAAACATTTATGGAATGGGCCGACAGCGTTAGAGTATTAAAAGTAAGAGCAAATGCCGATACTCCTAAAGATGCCGTTCAAGCAAGAAAATTAGGAGCAGAAGGTATAGGATTATGTAGAACAGAACACATGTTCTTTGATAAAGATAGAATCTTTAATTTCAGAAAAATGATTACCGCTAAAACAGAAGAACAAAGAAAAGAAGCCCTAGCAAAAATATTGCCATATCAAAAAGATGACTTTGAAAAATTATTCTTAGCAATGGAAGGAGATCCAGTAGTTATAAGATATCTAGATCCACCATTACATGAATTCTTACCAAAAGAAGAAGATGAAATAAAGAAATTAGCAGAAAGCCTAGATATGACATATGAAGAATTAAAAACAAGGATAGAATCATTGAAAGAATTTAACCCAATGATGGGACATCGTGGTTGTAGATTAGCAGTTACATACCCAGAAATAGCAGTAATGCAAACAAGAGCAGTAATAGAAGCAGCAATCAATGTAAAGAAACAAGGATTAGAAGTAACTCCAGAAATAATGATCCCATTAGTAGGAGATAAAAAAGAATTAGATTATGTTAAAAATATAGTAGTTACAACTATAGATGAAATATTAAAAGAAAATAATATAAAAATGAAATATTTAGTAGGAACAATGATAGAACTACCTAGAGCAGCAATATTAGCAGATGAGATAGCAGAAAGTGCAGAATTCTTCTCATTTGGAACTAATGATCTAACTCAAATGACTTATGGATTTTCAAGAGATGATTCCTCAAAATTCTTAACAGATTACTATAAAAAGAATATCTTTGAAACAGATCCATTTGAAAGAATCGATACTAAAGGTGTAGGTAAATTGATGAAGATAGCAACTGAATTAGGAAGAAAAACAAGACCAGACATCAGCTTAGGTATATGTGGAGAACATGGAGGAGAACCAAATTCAGTAGAATTCTGTCATCAAATAGGCTTAGATTATGTATCTTGTTCCCCATTTAGAGTCCCAGTAGCAAGACTAGCAGCAGCATGGGCCGTTATAAAAGAAAAAAATAATAATTAACAAGACTAAACTAAGGTAGAAATGCCTTAGCTTTTTTCTTTATATAAGTGGTAATATATGATAAAATAAAAATAAAGAAATAGTAAAGGAAGTGAATCTTATGAAAATAACTGAAAAAGCAAAATCATTTGCAATTACAGCACATATTGGTCAGATAAGAAAATCAGACAAAGAAAAGCCGAAAATTATTCATCCAATAAACGTTGCTAATATCTTACAAGAATATAATTTTGACGATAATGTTATTGCTGCAGGGTACTTGCATGATGTAATAGAAGATACAAACTATACTAAAGAAGATTTATTAAAATCATTTGGAGAAGACGTAGTCTCATTAGTACTAGGAGCAACAGAAGAAGATAAAAGTCTAAGTTGGGAAGAAAGAAAACAAGAAACAATAACCAAAGTAAAGACACTAGATTTAAGACATAAAGCAATAGTATGTGCTGATAAAATAAGTAATTTAGAAGATTTGAGAATTATTTTTGAAATAAACGGAAAAAAAGATTTTTCAGCATTCAAAAGAGGATTTGATAAACAAAAATGGTACTATACTGGAGTATATGATAGTCTAATATATAATGAAGATGAAAAAAATGACATGTTCGTAAGATTAAAATTACTTATCGATTACATTTTTTATGACAATAAACATGATGAATTGGAAAGAAAAATATTTTCAGATAATATTGAAGAATATAATAAATTAAAAAAATTTCATTATAGAAAACAAGAAATATATAAAATGAAAAGTGTTTTAGAAAAAAATAAAACATATGTAATAGAATTTACTGGTACTCCAAGAACAGGTAAAACTACTCTTATGAATAATTTATATGATTTTTTCAAAAAAGGTGGATTTACCACTAGCACATTAGAAGAATTTACTACTTCCAAAAGATATAAAAAAGATATATATCCTAGATTAAAAAATGAGTATAAAAGTGTTATAAATACTGAAATTCCTAAATATGTCTTAGAGGATTTAAATACTGAAGTTTCAAAAGATTATGATATTATATTAGTTGATAGATCTCTTTTTGATAGAATGATATGGATGGATAGACTGTATAACAAAAACGGAGTAACAAAAGAAGAATATGATAATTATATTAATAAATATACTCCACTAATAAAAAATAAAATAAACATTGTTTTAGGACTATACACCGATAGTTTAACATCATTAAAAAGAGATTACTCCGCTAACATATCATTAGAAAAAAGAACATTTTTAAATGAAAAAAATATCAACGAATATAATAATTCACTCGTAAATATGAAAGAACTATCAAGTAAATTTAATATTAACTTCCATATGTTTGATACTACTAATAAAAGTGAAAGAGAAATCTCATTTCAAGTATTAGATGTAATACTAAGTGATATGAGAAAGCGATATATTGATATATTAAATAAAGAATTTAATAAGTAAAATATTATAATTATTAAGGAAAGGTGAAAGAATGAAAAAATATAATGTTATAGTAATTTTTAGTAAAGATATGAAAAGAACATTAATGTGTAAACGAACTAAAAATCCATATAAAGGTATGTTAAATTTAGTTGGTGGAAAAATAGAAAAAGATAATGACGGTTTAAATGAAGCATATAGAGAATTAAAAGAAGAAACAAATATAGATAACACTGATATAAAATTAACGCACTTTATGAATATTGAGTATATTGTATATGATAAATTAATTGAAGTATATTATGGAATTTTAAATAAAGAAGTTGAGTTAATAGAAAAAGTTAATAAATTAGAATGGATTGATATAAATGATAATTTTTTTGATATAACAAAATATGCAGGAGAAGGTAACATAGGACATATAATAGAAGAAATAAAAATAAACTTCAAAACCAATAAATAATTATAAAAGAAGAATATGTAAAATTTCCTAAAAAAATGTAAACAAATTATTTTTGAGTAGTAACCCTAAAAAATTAATGATATAATAACAATAGGTAGAGATAATGATTTTGATGATGTTACTTAATGTTTATCTTTTATTCCCTTTATTAATAAGGGAAAAGCAACTGAATTAACAACAAGTAACAAAAACTATTGACAAAGAACACAATATATGCTATAATCATAAGCGTGTTTGGTTGATAATATTGTAGTACAAGAATAGGGGGAATTATTATGAAAAATTCTTATGTAATTGAATATTTAAACGAAAATGAATTTAGAAAAAAAGAAAGAGCAGTAAAAAAATATAACATGCTAGCATATAAAAAACTAATGTTTGATTTTTATCCAAACTTTAGAGAAGGTAAATTTGATGGCGTCATAGCTTCGAAAAATACAAAAGATAAAATCTTTAAGTACGACTTAAAATTACCAACAGATGCAATGTTTTCTAAAGTACACGGAGATATAATATTACATTATACAGTATATGAAACTCAAAAAATAGTAATGCTAGATACAATAGATCCAGAAGAGATATTAACAGAAGGACATCAAAAAGAATTATCAACTTATAAAGGCGTAATGGTATCTAAATCACACGCTGAAAAAGATATGTTTAAAATTAACTTATTAAATATGTTAGACAAGTAGATGACAGTAATGTTATCTACTTATAAAATAGCATATAACATATTAGTATATATAGTAAGGAGTATACAATGAAAAAAATATATAATGATAATGAGTACCTTAATATAGTAGATGATATTTTATATAATAAAGAATTTAGAAAAATAGATGGTAGTGTACATCATGGACTATCTAGATTAGATCATAGTTTAAGAGTATCATATTATTCTTACAAATTATCAAAAATATTATTATTAAATACAAAAGAAGTAGCAAGAGCAGGATTATTACATGATTTCTTTGTAACAAAAGACATGACAAAAAAAGAAAGAACAATAAGTGCTTTTGTACATCCTAAAAAGGCTTTAGCAAATGCCGAGGAAAATTTTACTTTATCAGAAAGAGAAAAAAATATTATAGAAGCACATATGTTTCCATTGGTACCCAATAAAGTACCTAAATATATGGAATCTTGGATAGTAAGTTTTGTAGATAAAATAGTAGCAACATATGAATTTTCATATTCATATGGTTCAAAAGCACTATGTAAGTTACCAAATGCCTATGTGATATCATTATTATTATTACTAAGAATATAAAGAACCAACTGGTTCTTTTCTTTGTATTATGTATTGTAAACCACAAAACAAAATAATATTTCTAATAATTAAGACATATAATTAACAGGAAAAGAGGAATATTATGGAAAAAACATATTTAGGAGTAGATATAGGATCAATAAGCACAAAAGGAGTAATAATAGATAAAGATAATAATATATTAGCAAGTGATTATTTAAAAACAGAAGGAAATCCAATAGGTGCAGTAAAACAATTAATACACTCCTTAAAAGGACAATTAGATCATAATAAATACAAAGTAGTATCAGTAGGAACAACAGGATCAGCTAGAAAATTAATCGGAACAATACTAAATGCAAGCATAGTAAAAAATGAAATAACAGCCCACGCGATAGGAACAACCTCAATAATACCAGACGTAAGAACAATATTTGAAATAGGAGGTCAAGACTCAAAAATAATAATATTAGATAATGGAATAGTAACAGACTACGCAATGAATACATTATGTGCAGCAGGAACAGGCTCATTTCTATCATCACAATCTAGAAGATTAGGAGTAGAAGTAGAAGACTTTGGCAAAATAGCACTAACTAGTAAAAACCCTACTAATATAGCAGCAAGATGTACAGTATTTGCCGAATCAGACTTAGTACACAAAGCTCAAATAGGTCATAAAAAAGAAGACATAATAGCAGGATTATGTAAAGCAGTAGCCACAAACTACCTAAATAACGTAGGCAAAGGTAAAAGAATATTACCACCAATAGTATTTCAAGGAGGAGTAAGCAAAAATATAGGAGTAATAAAAGCCTTTGAAGATATAACTAAACAAAAAATAATAGTAGACAAAAATTCTCACTTAATGGGTGCTTTAGGAGCAGCAATATTAGCAAAAGAAAGCAAAATAGAAATGGAATTCACTTTTAATATAGAAGATATCAAATTTGAAACAAAAGGTATTTATTGTAAACGTTGCGCTAATAACTGCGAAATAATATGTGTCTCAAAAAATAATAAAATAATAGATTCTTGGGGAAATAGATGTGATAGAGGAAAGCTAAAAATAGAAAGTAAATGATTAAATTTCATTATACCTATATAATAATGGCTATAGGCTTTATCCTAACAGGATATTATCAAAATTTAATAGCGTTTACTTCTCTTATAATATTTCATGAATTAGGTCATTATCTAGTAGCAAGATTACAACATTTTAATGTAAAAAAAATAATTATTTATCCCTACGGAGGGCTAACAAAAATAGAAGATTTAATAAATAAAGATATTAATAAAGAATTATTAATAGCAGTGTCAGGAATGATATTTCAAATAATATTTTATCTTATAATATTAAAACTATATGAATTTGGAGTAATAAGGTATTATACATATAATTTATTTAAACTTTATAATAATAGATTAATTTTCTTTAATCTTCTACCAATTTATCCATTAGATGGTGCTAAAATACTAAACTTAATACTAAATAAATATATACCATATTTATCATCTAACAAAGTAACTTTATACATATCAGTAATATCTTTAATATTTATACTTTCATTAAATATATATAAAAATAATTATTCATATATAATGATTATGGCAATATTATTAAATTATATATATATGTTTTATAAAGAATTAGATTATCTATTTAATAAATTTTTACTAGAAAGATACTTGTATAAAATAAGTTACCAAGATAAAAAAATAGTATCCTCTCCAAAGAAAATGTATAAAAATAGAAGTCATATTATAAAAAATCACCAAAAATATCAAAAAGAATCAGACTTTTTAAACAATTTGTTTGACTTACATAGAAAAGTATGATAAAATTTATATGTTTTTAAGAACCTCGAGTTGTTAACTCAACCGCACTGAAAAGGTAAAAAAAGATTATATCTACCTTAAAGGCGAGTCTTAAATCCAATATGAAAATAAGGAGGTAAAAATATGAAAGCTATTATTGAAACAGGTGGAAAACAATACAGCGTAGAAGAAGGAAGCATTATTTATGTTGAAAAATTAGACGTAGAAGAAGGAAAAAAAGTTGTATTTGACAAAGTACTAATGTCTAATGGTGTTGTAGGAAATCCATATGTTGAAGGTTCAAAAGTAGAAGGTGTAGTTTTAAAAAATGGTAAAGGTAAAAAATTAACAATATTTACATATAAACCAAATAAAACTAGTACTAGAAAAAAACAAGGTCATCGTCAACCATATACAAAAGTTGAAATTAAAAAAATTGGCTAGGTGACATAATGATTAGGATAAAAGTATTAAAAAAAGATAATAATATAGAAAAAATAACTTTTAGAGGACACGCAAATTACGCTGAATATGGAAAAGATATTGTATGTGCAGCAGCAAGTGCTACTGTATTAACTACAATCAATGGAATATTATCTTTGGACTCATCTACTATAGATGTAATTCAAAAAGATAATAATATTGATATAAGTATTATTAAACATAATAATATATCTGATAAGTTATTGAGTAATATGTTAAATTCCCTAAAAACTATAAGAAGTAATTATCCTAAAAATATTGAAATAATAGAGGAGGAATAATAATGGTTAAATTTTTAGAATTTAATATCCAACTATTTGCTCATAAAAAAGGACAATCTTCAACAAGTAACGGAAGAGATTCAGCTGGTAGAAGATTAGGAGCAAAGGCTGCTGATGGTGAATTTGTAAATGCAGGTTCTATTATTTATCGTCAAAGAGGAACTAAAATTCATCCAGGTAAAAATGTTGGAAGAGGAACAGACGACACATTATATGCAACAATGTCTGGATATGTAAAATATGAACACTTAGGAAAAGATAGAAAACAAGTTAGTGTTTATGAAACTAGAGCATAATTAACTCTAAGATAAAAAAATTGATTTTTTTGAAAAAATCACAAAAATAATATTGTCAAAAATATAATAATGTGATATTATTATATTTGTTGATGGACCCTTAGCTCAGTTGGTTAGAGCATCCGGCTCATAACCGGGCGGTCATAGGTTCGAGTCCTATAGGGTCCACCATAATGTGCGAGTGTGGCGAAATTGGCAGACGCGCTAGACTTAGGATCTAGTGGTTTATCCGTGGGGGTTCAAGTCCCTTCACTCGCACCATATTAGTGTCTTATAAAATCCAATAAATTGGATTTTTTTTGTTATTAAGAACCTATTTACCGCCATTTATGAGCCGATAAACTTTTACTATCAAGAAAAATACTATTTTATTCAGAAATTATTGCCAAAATATAGATAAATATTGTAATATAAGTTATGTAAGGAGGTTTTAATGAAAAATACAAAATATGATAAATTGATAAATAATTTTATTTCCATCAATAAAAAAGGATGGAATGAATCAGTCTGTAACGACACAGGAGGAGTTGGACTTACATTTGAAAAATTATTAGATAAAAAAGCAGACAGCATGTTCTTTCCAGACTACTATGGAACAGAAATAAAATGCACTACTAGATATAGCAGATATCCAATAAGTTTATTCTCAAAAAGTTTTGATGGCCCGCTCCTATATGAAATGAATAGAATATTAGAAAAATATGGTAAAAACGATGGAGTGTATCATGATAAGAAGTTACTAAATGCAAACTTGAGAGTTAATGAAAAAGTATTAGTTAATAACAAATATTTTTTTGAATTAAAATTAGATTATAATCAAGAAAAGATGTTTTTGTTTATATATGACATAACAGGAACTTTACTTGAAAATAGTGTATATATTGATTTTTATAGCATAAAAACACATTTACAAACAAAACTTTCTAGCCTAGCAATTGTTTATGCCAGCAAAAAAATAATTGATAAAAAAGATTACTTTAGATATTATAAAATTTCAATATATGAATTGATTTCTGCAGAAAAGTTTATAGAGTTAATAGAAAAAAATATTATTGATATTTCATTAGTAGGTAGAGTTTCAAGAAGTGGTAGTGAAAAAGGAAGACAAAGGAATAAAGGATTAATATTTAAAATTTCTAAAGAAAATATTAATGAACTATTTAAAGAAATTATAACTTATAATTTAGATAATAATTTTGCTAAAAATTAAAATAAAAATTCAATCTAAATGATTGTTTTTTTATTTAATTATATTCTTTTGAAATGTTATAAAAAATATGATAAAATAGTTTTAGAATTTATTAGAAATTGAAGAAATAACAAAAATAATTTCAAAATATTTAAAATGGATAATTTACTCATATGTTTAATATTAATTTTAGCCTTAGCAGAAGATATATTTAATCATAAAATAATGAAATTAGATACAGTTTTCCATCTGGACATTCAATGGTTAGCATGGCTTTTTATGGATACTTAATATATTTAGTCTATAATAATATAAAAAATAAATATTTAAAAATATTATTTATAACCGAAATGGTGTTTTGAGGAGTTGATTTAATGGACTTAGATAATATAAAAAATAATTTAATTATTGAAATAGAAAAATTAATTAAAATTATCAAAAAAGAATATCCCAATCTTGTTGATATTCCCAAAAACTATGATTTACAAAAAATAGTGCATATAAAAGAAATGGGAACAATATCCTTATTTGTAAGTAATAAAAATTTTTATTTTCCTAAAGATGCACTCAACGTATTAAACAAAATAAAAAAAATACCAGGTTTTGGCATAATGAAAAATCATAAAACTTGTACGAAAGATAATATAATAATAAACAATAATACTTACATAACTTATTTAAAACATGTATTCTTAAAAGGTTTAACAGGAGAAGAATACTATAAAGAAATTTTACTTCATGAAACTATGCATTTTTGCGGAAGCGGAGGAGCTACTGCAATTAGGGAAGGAATAAACGAATTAAAAACAAGACAGTTAGCAAAAAAATATAATTTATTAACTTCCTCATGTGGTTACCCAAAAGAAACAAAAATAGCATATGAATTAGAAAAAATATTTGGAGAAAATGTTATGAATAAAATAGCATTCTCAAAAAGTCATCGTGAAATAGAAGAAATATTAGATGCAGTATCACCTGATGCTTCAGAATTTTTCTTCAATCTGGAAAAGATAATGGAAAAAGAGTTTCACAATAAGTATATGAAATACAGCTTTCCAGGGTTAATTGGTCCTCTAAAAAAGACACAAAAATATAATTCCATAAATTATAAAAAAGCATATGAATTAATAGATGATTATAAGAAAAGTTTATAATATTAAAATTAATTTCAATTATCTTTCAAATTAAGTATTTACTAAATAAAATATATTTGCTATACTTAAAACGTAAAGAATAAGAGGAGATAAAATGGAAAATAAAGAAAAAATGTATCATATAAATTTATCAAAAAAAGATATAGAAGGTGCTAAAATAGCAATATTACCAGGAGATCCTGGAAGAGTAGGAAGCATTGCTAAATACTTAGAAAATCCTAAAAAAATATCACAAAATAGAGAATATACAGCGTATTTAGGAAATTTAAAAGATAAAAAAGTATTAATAATATCTACAGGAATGGGAGGACCATCTACCGCTATATGTGTAGAAGAGTTAGCCCAAATTGGAATTACTCATCTAATTAGAGTAGGGACAAGTGGCGGAATGCAATTAGAAGTATCAGCAGGTGATGTAGTTATTGCCACTTCTGCTATAAGACAAGAAGGAACAAGCAAAGAATATTTACCAATAGAATTTCCTGCAGTAGCAGATTTAGATGTAGTAATAGCACTTAAAAATGCCACCCAAAAATTAAATTTAAATTATCATACAGGAGTAGTACATTGTAAAGATAGTTTTTATGGTCAACATAGTCCAGAAAGAATGCCAGTATCGTATGAATTACAAAACAAGTGGAATGCTTGGATTAAAGGTGGAGCACTTTGCAGTGAAATGGAAACTTCAGCATTATTCACAGTAGCAAGTACCTTAAAATTACATGCAGGAGCCATATTACTAGTAATATGGAATCAAGAAAGAGAAAAAAAAGGACTAACTCAAGAAAACTGCTTTGACACAGATAGAGAAATAAAAGTAGCAATCGAAGCTACAAAAGAATTATTAGAGAAATTTTAATAAAGAGATTAAAACTCTTTTTCTTGCCGAAATAGCTTAGTTGGTAGAGCAACGCACTCGTAACGCGTAGGTCGCGGGTTCAAATCCTGCTTTCGGCACCATATATACTAATGTTAAGATAGTCAAAATAAACCGGCTATCTTTTTGTTAACTAAAAAGATACGAAAAATCAAACTTTTTTTCAAAATTAAAAGGGTTTTTGCCTCTGCGCGTAGAATAATAAGTATAGAGGAGGTAAAAGGATGAAAAAAAATTTAATTGTATTGCAAACAAATAATAAAAGCTGCGGAGCTGCATGCTTATTATCAATAATAAAATACCATAAAGGAAATTATCCATTAAATGAATTAGAAAAAATGACATCTACAACTATTAATGGTACTAATTTTTATAATATTAGTGTAGCAGCAAATAGAATAGGGTTATCTACAAAAGCATATTATCTATCAAAAATAGAAGACATAAATAATCTAAGTCCTCCATTATTATGTCAGACAGATAATGATGGCTTATTGCATTTTGTAGTAATATACAGAATATCAAATAAAAAAGTAGAAATAATGGACCCATCTATAGGCAGATTAAATCTAAGTATAAAAGATTTCATAAAAATTTGGACTGGAAATATAATGGAATTTAGTCCATATCGAAAATTACCAAATATAAAAGTACCAAATTACTTGAATCAAGTAATATTGAAAATAATAAAATCAAATAAAATCTTTGTTATAAATATCATAATATTTTCAATAATATTTACTGCTGTTTCTTGTATATATGCTTATTATTTAGAAATTTTAATAAAATATGGAATAAATGCCAAAAATTTAAAAGTCATAACCTTAATATTTACAATAATAATTACAATAAAATGCTTATCAAATTACATAAGAAATAGATTAGTAATAAAATTAGATCAAAAAATAGATTGCTCTCTAATAACAAAAGCTTTCCAAAAAACACTTTTACTTCCTTATAATTATTATAAAAATAAAACAACTGGTGATATTTTATCAAGAATTAATGATTTAACATATATAAAAATAATGTTAAATCAAATAATACTCACTGTACTATTAGATGCAATTATTTCTATATCATCTGGAATAATATTATATAATACTAGTTCCAAAATGTTTATAATTTTAATAATAATTATTTTGAACTACATTGTAATTTTCAATATATTTAAACCACTAGCAAAGAAAAGAATAAATCTAGTTCAAGAACAAAATTCTAAAGTTAACTCTTACTTAGTAGAATCAATTTCAGGATTTGAAACAATTAAAGGATTAAATTTGGAAAGTAATAGATATAAAATATTTCAAAAAAAATATAATAAATTAACAAAAATTGTCACAGAAACGGAAAACTTGAATAATATTGAATTATTTTTAAAAGAATTTATAACAGCATTAGGAATAATAATAATTAATTATATTGGCTTTCTAATGTTACAAAACAATCAAATAAAACTAGAAAAGATAATAACATTTAATGCACTTTTGGTATATTTTATAAATCCTATAAAAAATATAATTGATCTGAATAAAAATTATTACTATGCAATAAATGCTCTAAAAAGAGCCAATAACATATTTGAAGTAGAAACAGAAAATTTAACAAAAGAAGATAAAATTAGTATTAATGGAAATATAGTAATAAAAAATTTATCTTTTAACTATCCCAATAAAAAAGTATTAAACAACTTAAACTTAACTATTACAAATAATTCCAAAGTACTTGTTTTAGGTTCAACTGGCTCTGGTAAAAGTACATTATTAAAAATATTATGTAAATATTATAAAATAAAAGACAATTGTATTACATATGGGAATCATGACTTAAATAAAATTCCAATTAGTAATATTAGAAAAGAAATAACATATATTTCTCAAAATGAAATTATATATACAGATACAATAAAAAACAACATAATACTAAATAGAAATATTAACAGTAAAGATTTTAATGAAATTTGCAAATTAACTTACGTAAATGATATTGTATCTGAATTATACTTAGGATATGATACGCTTATTGAAGAAAATGGAGCAAACATTTCAGGAGGACAAAAACAAAAAATAATTTTAGCAAGATCATTGCTAAAACCATCAAATATTTTGATCATAGATGAAGGATTAAATGAAATGGATATCAACCTAGAAAGAAGAATATTAAAAAATATTTTTAATAAATATCCTAATAAAACCATAATAGTAACATCACATAGAACAGAAAATATGGATTTATATAATCAAGTTATTAAAATTGAAGATGGAAGAATAATAGAAAATCTAAAAAAGAAAAATTATTATTAATTAATATAGATATTTCTAAGCAAAATGTAAATATTATTAAGATAATGTCTGAAAGAAGGGGAGATATGAAAAAATTAAATAAAAAAGAAATGAAAAAAATAGAAGGAGGAGTAAATTGGTTAGTAGTAACAATTGCAACAGGAGCTATCTCATTCTTAATAGGAGTAGTAGACGGCTTAGTGAACCCCAAAAAATGCAACAGTTAAACGAAAGGAAGAAAAGGTATGAAAGAACTATCAATAGAAAAATTAAAAAATATAGAAGGAGGTGCTTCATCTACAACGACAATAAATGCAATAGTTAAAGCAATATCAACGCTATTTACTTTAGGACAAGCACTTGGTAATGTAATAAGAAGAGCAACAACTGACTCTTACTGTAAAATATAATACTATTTTCATCAAAAAGTAACAATTCTCCCTAAAAACTCTTGATTACCAAACAAAATAATGCTATAATCTTATATGAAATGCAGAAGGGAGGGATAAATATGTCAGTAATAGTTAAAAACAACAATCTAGATGGTGCATTAAAAATATTCAAAGCACAAGTTGCAAAAGATGGAACCCTAACTGCTGCAAGAGCAAGACAAGAATACAAAAAACCAGGAGTTAAGAGAAGAGAAGAAAAAAAGAAAAATACTCAAAATTGCCATAAAAACAATAGAAGATACGCATCCTAAAAGAAAAGGTGTGATTATAATGAATTTAAATGAAAAAATAAATGAAGATATAAAGAACGCTATGAAAGAAAAAGATAATTTTAAATTAGGAGTAATTAGAATGGTAAAAGGAGCAATCCAATTGTCAAAAATAAATCTTAAACATGAATTGTCAGATGAAGAAGTAGTAGACGTTATATCGAAGCAAATAAAAATGCGTAAAGATTCAATAAATGAATTTAATAAAGCTGGAAGAACTGATTTGGCAGAACAAAATCAAAAAGAAATAGATGTTTTAAATGCATATATGCCAGAACAACTATCAGAAAGTGAAATAAATGAAATTATTGAAGAAGCATTTTCTAAGATTAATCCTACTAGTCAAAAACAAATGGGATTAATAATGAAAGAAATAAGCCCAAAATTAAAAGGTAAAGCCGACATGGGTGAAGTTAATAAAATAATTAAAAGTAAATTAGAGAATTTATAGCAGAGAAGTTAGAAAATAACTTCTTTCTTTTTTCTTTTTCAAAAGTAAGAAGTACCGCTTAAATGTCTAACAAATATAAAGCGGATTCACATAAAATATTTTAAAAATAATTAAATCAATTACTTGTAAAAAAGTAGTAATTATGTTATTATTATGATAGCAAGGTAGAGTAGAAAAGAGGTGGATAATGAGTAAATTTAAACAAAGTTATTTAATGCTATTAATAGTAGTAAGTTTATTCAGTCTAGCCATATATTCCACATATGCAATGTTTGAAGCAGAAATAGATACAAACAATATAGTATCAATAGACACATCTATCTCAGTAGATACTAGTATAGAAGAATATCAAATAACTACAGTAGAACCAAATAATTATAAAATATTAAGTATAAATTTAACAAATAGTCAAAATACATCACTATATTATGGAGTATGGATAGAAAAAATAAATACAAATAACAATGATATATATGCATATAAATTAGATGACTCAAAATATCCAACTGTAGATATAATTAACAATAATGAAACAAGAAATATAACAATAGTAATAATAAATAATTCACAAAAAAAAGCTACAATAAAATTAGGAGTAGCAACATCAGAAGATACATCGCTAAATATCAATGGAAATAGAATATTGGTATCAGAAGAAATTGAAAGAAAAGACATAAGAAATCAAACTGCAGCAGAGTTTATTACTAATCTATATACAGAAGATAGCACTGAATTATACTATGATAAAAATAAAAACTTATTATACTACGGAGCAAATCCAAATAATCATATAATAATAAACCAAGAAATGTGGCAAATAATAGGAGTATATAACAATAAGTTAAAATTAATTAAAGAAAACAGTATAGGTAATTACCAATATGATAATAATCTAAAGTATTATCAAAACTCTAAAATAAACAATTTATTAAATGAATTATATTATAAAAGTGCAAAAGGAACTTGCTATCAAGATAATCTTGAAAAAGAATGTAATTTCACTAATACAGGATTAACAAAAGAAACAATATCACTATTAGATATGCAAACAGTAAATAATGAAACAACATCTATAGAAAATAAAGAAAATTTCAAAGAATCACAAATAACTATTACAAATACTTTCGAAACTAATATCTCATTACCAAGTATTACAGATTATATAAACACACTTTATTGTAAAGAAGAAAATACTTGCAACACATCATGGATGACTAAACCAGGCACATTATTATTGACATTAAACGATATAAACAATAATCTATACACTATGTCAATAACAGAAGATGGTAGTATTAAAATAGATAATGATGCAACTACAAACTTAGAAGTAAGACCAGTAATAGTATTAAAAGAAGAAAATTATATAATAAAAGGAAACGGAACTCAAGATACCCCATATATATTAAAATAAAAAGGAGGATATAGCCATGAAAAAAAACAGAATAATGCTATTAATGCTATTGATTATAATGGTAGTAGTAGCAAGTTTATATACAACATTTGCTCTAATAGATAATGGCAACAATGATAATCAAGCAGACTACAATTTTATATTAGATAGTACTAAATCACAAGAAATAAAAATATCCTCAAAAGAAACAAAAACAATAGATATAAATGTAAATAATCCATATGAAAAGCCATTAAATTATGCAATTGCTTATAGTACAGAAACAGAATTAAATATAGGTATCTCTGATACAAGCCAAAATAAAGCAGAAGATACAATAGAAGGTAAAACTAATAAAATAGTATCAATAATAATAAATAATGATACAGATAATACTATAACGGTAAACCTATCTGTAATAACCGGATACATAAATGGTGGAGCTCTAATAATACCAGAAGGCAAAAAAATAATAACCAAAACATTAAATATTAAAAATATAGCAAACACAAATCTAGATACAAGCGGTGCCAATGTACCAAAACTATTATCTACAATGATACCAATATATTTTGATGAAAACGATAACTATTGGCATAAAGCCGATAAAACAAACACAAACGATAACTATGAATGGTACAATTATGAAAATAAAAAATGGGCTAATGTTGCTCTAGTAACTAAAGACAGTCTAGAAAAAAATCAACAACTAGAAAACGGAGATATAGTCAATTCAGAAGATATAACAGCATATTTAGTTTGGATACCAAGATTTAAATATCAAGTATGGGATATAAATCAGACAAATGATGAAAATAATTATAGTTATAATGCTATAGAAAATGGAATAAATATAGTATTCGAAAAAGGAACTCAAAGTACAGGAACAATAGTTTGCACTGATCAAAAATGTGATGGCAACAACAATGACTATTATACACATCCATCATTCAAATTAGGCGACAAAGAATTAACAGGATTTTGGATAGGAAAGTTTGAAACAACAGGAGTAACAGATAATCCAACAATATTACCTAATTTCAGCGCTTTAACTTATATCACTCCCCAAATTGCATATGACACTTCAAAAATATTTGAAAGCACAGCAAATACCCAAGACGAAAAAACAGATTCTCATCCTATAAAAATGTCAGAATGGAGTGCAGTAGCATATCTAACTAACAGCACTTATGGAATATGCAATGGTGCTAAAAATGGTTGTAGAAAAGTTTATGCAAACAACAGTACATATTATAACACCGGATCATCTATGGGACACACAGATAAAATCTTAGACTATGGAGAATATTCATACATTGGTCAAAAATTAGATGAAAATGGTTTGCCTACCGATGAATTTGACAGAACTATAGTAGGATCAACTACAGGAAATATATATGGAGTATATGATATGGCAGGTGGTGCCCAAGAATTAATAATGTTAACAAATAAAAATAATATAAGTTTCTTAGACGAAATAGATTCAAAATATTATGATGTATTTAATAGTACCAACCAATTAGGATGGATACAATATCAAGAAGAAATAACAGACATAACTACAGAACAATTATGGATAACAGCAGGAGCTACCAACACAGAAAAAGACGCTAATATATTTAAAACCTCATACTATGATGGTAACCCTCAGACAGATACTACATTTAGAATTGTTCTAAGTTAAGAAAAATATAAAATCACCTAGAACTAGTAATTTTATCTATAATATGATAAAATATAACTAGAACGAGGTGATTTTTATTATGATATATTTAGATTATTCAGCAACAACCAAACCAGATGAAAAAGTAATAGAAGTATATAACAAAGTTGCAAGAGAATACTATGCTAATAGTAATTCATTACATAGCCTAGGAATTAAATCTAAAGAATTAGAAGAATATGCTACTAATAAAATAGCAAAATTATTAAAAGTAAAACCTACTGAAATAATATACACATCAGGTGCAAGTGAATCAAATAACCAAGCCTTAAAAGGAATATGTTTTAAATATAAAAAAAGAGCAAACCATATAATAACAACTAAATTAGAACACTCATCAATAACAGAAACAGTAAAATATCTAACCGAAAATGGATTTGTAGTAGACTACGTAAATATTTTAGAAAATGGTGAAGTAGACCTAGAACACTTAAAGCAATTAATAAATGATAACACCCTATTAGTAAGTATCTGTGCTGTAGATAGTGAATTAGGTATAAAGCAACCAATAGAAAAAATATCTCATATAGTTAAATGCTATCCCAAATGTTACTTACATGTAGACTGTACTCAAGCAATAGGAAAAATAAATATTGATCTATCAAAAGTAGACTTAGCAAGTATTTCCGCTCATAAAATATATGGCTTTAAAGGAATAGGCTTATTATACAAAAAAGAAAATATTGAAATTGATCCATTAATTCATGGAGGAAAAAGTACAACAGTATACAGAAGTGGAACCCCAGCGTTACCATTAATCGTATCAATGATGAAAGCCTTAGAATTAATAATACCTAAAGTAGAAGAAAACTATAATAAAGTAAAAATTCTAAATGATCTTGTTAAAGATAATTTAACAAAGTATTCCAAGGTTCATATCAATAGCACAGAAAAATCTATACCATATGTAATAAATTTTAGTATTAAAGATATAAAACCAGAGACATTTGTTCATGCTCTAGATGAAAAAAACATATATATATCAACCAAAAGTGCTTGTTCAAAAGCAAATACAATGTCAGAATCAGTTTATAGCGTCACTAAAAATAAAGATTATGCTAGCACTAGCCTAAGAATAAGTCTATCATATTTAACTACTGAAAAAGAAATAGAAGAATTTACAAAAACTTTCGACGAATGTTACAAAAAATTGACATTAAAGTAAATAATATTTTAAAAATAATATTATTAATATTCCTTTTATCAGTAGTACCAAAAGTTTACGCAGAAGATTATAAAAATAATCAAATAAATATTTATTTAATTCATTCAAACACTTGCCCACATTGTAAAGAAGAAATCAAAGATTTAAAGAAATTAGAAAAACAATATAAAAATATAAAAGTTTATAAATATGAAATATCAGATGAAAAAAATGAAGAAATAATTACAGAAATAAAAAATAAATATAAAATAACAATGAATGCAGTACCAATAACAATAATAGGAAGTGAAGTATACACAGGATACTCGCAAGAAAAAACTCTACCCAAAATAGTAGTAACATTAAATTATTATAAAAAATATTATAATGAATATCAAAAAGATAATATACTAAATGGTAATAAAGAAGTATTAGAAGATGTAAACAAAAAAATCCCAACCTTAGAAGAATATCAACAAAAAAATACTAACTTTAAAATTATGAATGTAATAAATAGCAAAGATATAGATGTATCCACAACTGCAATGCTATTAGGAATAGAACAGAGTTTTAATTATGTAAATATATTGTTATTAATATTTATATCATTAATAATAGTAAAAACTAAAAATATTCAAAAAAAGATAACATTATCCTCAATATATTTAACTAGTATAATAATCCCAGAAATACTAAAATATTTTTCATACGATAATAAATATAATATTATTATAATTTTGTTAATAATTTTATTAATGTCAATTTTATTGATTTCAATTAGTCATAAGCAAAAACAAATAATAAATGTACTATTACCAGTAGTAGCAATATTAATAATAAAAATATATTTTGAATTAACAAATATAAATATTTTAAAAAAAATATTTAACCTAAACTTAATAGGAAATTTTCAAAAAATATTAAATATATTAATATATGTAACCACATATTTATTAATAAACATATTATTTTTATTTTTAATATCAAAAATAATAACTAAAATTAATTTTAAACAAAAATATAATTTTAATAAACATAGTAAATAAAATCGTATTACAATTTTAAATATATATTATGGATTTAATCACAATGAAAAGTAACAAAAATTTTAATTTGTGAAAAATAATTAAAGTTTTATCTATATGATATAATGACTTAAGTACATTGTATCATTTTTTTGTAAATAGATAATTTGCAATTATATTAATATTGTCAAATTTTTAGAGTATATCATTAATAACTATTGTTAACATAAAAGATTTTTTCTTGATAAAATCTTTTATATATGTTATCATTTATTTGTATAGAGAGGATGTAATTATGGATTTAAATAATATTAAAATTCCTAGACATGTTGCTATTATATTAGATGGTAATGGTAGATGGGCTAAGGAAAAAGGTTTACCAAGAAGTAAAGGACATGATGCAGGATTTAAAAATATGGTCAGTTTAAGTAAGTATATTTTATCTTGCGGAGTAGAAGTACTTAGTTTATATTGTTTTTCTTGTGAAAATTTTAAAAGAAGCAAAGAAGAAGTAGAACATCTTATGAATATCTTTACTAAATTATTTAAAAGTAAAACTAAAGAATTTAATAAAAATAATATTAAAGTAGTTTTTTCTGGAAGAGATGAACCACTTAGTAAAGAGGTTATTGAAGGAAGAAATTATATGATGGAGAATACTAAAAATAATACTGGTGGTATTTTAAATATTTGTCTTAACTATAGTGGTAGGGCAGAAATAATAGATGCTGCTAAAAAAATAGTTGATGCAGGTATTAATAGTGATGATATAGATGAAGAATTATTTTCTTCTTATTTATATCAAAATTTACCTGATGTCGATTTAATGATAAGAACTAGTGGGGAATTAAGATTATCTAATTTCTTATTATGGCAAAATTCTTATGCAGAATTTTATTTTCCTAAAACATATTTTCCTGATTTTGATGAGAAGGAATTTGATAAGGCATTAATAGAATATACTAAAAGAGATAGAAGATTTGGTGGTATTAATTATAATATAGATAATAAAGATAATGGAGATGATAAGAATGAGTAAAATTAAAGATGTTAAAGGAAGGGAAATATTAGATTCTAGAGGAAATCCTACAGTTGAAGTAGATGTTATATTAGAAAGTGGAATAAAGGCTACAGCTTCTGTTCCAAGTGGAGCATCTTGTGGAGTTAATGAAGCATTAGAACTTAGAGATGGTGATCCATCAAGATATAATGGTAAGGGAGTATTAAAAGCTGTTAATAATGTTAATAATATTATTCGCAATAATATTATTGGGATGGATTCATTAAATCAAAGAGAAATTGATAATAAGTTATTAGAGTTAGATGGAACAGAAGATAAAAGTAATTTAGGTGCTAATGCTATATTAGGTGTTTCCCTAGCGTGTTTAAAAGCAGCTGCAATGTACTCTAATAAAGAACTATACGAATATATTGGTAATGGTAGATTATTACCTAGATGTATGATGAATATTTTAAATGGTGGAGCTCATGCTGAGAACGGATTAGATATTCAAGAATTTATGATAATACCTTCTAAGGATAATTATAGTGATAATTTAAGAATGGGAGCAGAGGTATTTCATAGTTTAAAAAATATCTTAAAGAAACGTGGTCTAGCTTGTGGAGTGGGAGATGAAGGCGGTTTTGCTCCTAATATTAATTCTACCCATGAAGCTTTAGACTTAATTAGTGAAGCCATTAATAGTACTAATTATGTATTAGGTAAAGATATATTCTTTGGTTTAGATGTAGCAGCTTCGGAATTTTTTAAAGATAATATGTATCATTTTGAAGGTAATGATATGACTAAAGAAGAAATGCTTGATTTTTATGTTGAGTTAATTAGTAAATATCCAGTTATATCAATTGAAGATGGTATGGCTGAAGAGGATTATGATGGTTGGAAAATATTAACAGATAAGTTAGGTGATAAAATACAATTAGTAGGTGATGATTTATTTGTAACTAATCCTAAATTATTACAAAAAGGAATTGATATGAGAATTGCTAATGCAATATTAATAAAATTAAATCAAATTGGTAGTGTTAGTGAGACTATAGATACAATTAATCTTGCTAAGAATAATGGTTATAAAACTATTATTTCTCATAGAAGTGGTGAGACAGAAGATAATTATATAGCGGATTTTGCAGTAGCGCTAGAATTAGGTCAAATTAAGACTGGTTCTATGTCTAGAAGTGATAGACTTAGTAAGTATAATAGATTAACAAGAATAGAGGAACAAGTTAAGTAGGTGGGTATGTTGAAAAAAATAATTACTATATTACTTATATTTATTTTTATGACCGGTTGTAAGCAGGAAACAACAGATCAAGAAGAAAAAAGTGAATATTTAGCATATAAAAGTGATTTAGTTGATAGAACTGAATTTTCAGAAAATGATGATTTGCCATGCGATATTACTATATCTATAGATAGAGTTAATGATGAATCTGTAAGTTATACCACTGTTATTTCAAATCCTAAGGAAAATATGAATAATATAAAAATGATGATTGTGCATAATTATTTTACAGAAGAAGTTTTTCCTACTATAGGAGTATTTGACAAAGGTAGAAGTCTTACTGTTTCTGATACTTCTAATATCACTTTAGTTGGTTATATTGATACAACTAAAGATATTAAGAAACTTGATTTAGAATTAAAGATATGGATTGAATATAAAACTGAAGATGGTGAAGTAAAGGATATTTATTATAAAACGACAAAATAAATATCTTTTTTGTTTTATATTAATTATGGTGATAGTATGAAAGTTAAATTATTTGATGAATCTGATGAAAAAGATTTAGAAAGTGATATTAATGATTTTATAAGTAAAAATGATCCTGAGATTATTGATATTAAATTTAGTGTCTCTAATAGCGTTTATAGTGAAGAACAAATATACTGTTTTTCTTGCTTAATTATATATAAATAATTGACTTGTATTTTTCTATATGTTATATTAATTACTAGTTTGGTGGTATTAGTATGCGATTTAGTAGTAATAAATTATTTAAAAATATTTATAAATTATTTGATGATTTAGAAATAAAGTTTGGTATTTGTATTGATGAATTTACTAAAAGAAAAATGTTAAATGAAATATGTAATTTGGTAGTAAGAGAAGTATTCTTATTAAGTGAATTAGAAACTTACATAATTAGATGTTATTATGGAATATATGAAAGTGCCATAGGATCTACCACTTCTGAAATTAGTATTGCTATAGGTTGTAATGAAAGTAAAGTAAAAGTAATCTATATTCAATCTATGAAAAAAATCTATGATTATATTAGAAGACAAAATAAAATAAGAGAGTATGGTACTGATAGTATATATTCATTAAATAATATTGATTATGATACTTTAGAAGTATTTGAAAAAAATAAAATTATATATTCATCAGATTTAGTAAATTTAAGTAATGAAGATATATTTTTATTATTTAGAAAGAAAAATATGAAATTATTTCCTGTATTTAATGATGATGTAGTTTATCATCGAACTTTGAAAGATTATTTTATGTTTTTAGAAAATTTCCAAAGAAAAGATATATCGACTAAACCTTTAATGCTAAAACTTAACAGCAAGTAAATACTTGCTTTTTATTTGGTTATTTGCTATAATTATATAGTCTTTTATACTTTATAAAAAATTATGAAAGGAGAATTTATGAGTAAAATTAAGATTTTTGCCCTTGGAGGGCTTAATGAAAATGGAAAGAATATGTATGTCGTTGAAGTCGATAAAGATATTCTAGTAATTGATGCTGGGCTTAGATATGCGGATGAAACAATGCTTGGTATTGATTATTTAATTCCAAATATAGAATATTTAAAAGAAAATAAGAAAAGAATAAAAGGAATATTTTTAACACATGGGCATGATGAAAATATTGGAGCATTATCTGATATAGTTAAAGATTTAGAGGGGATTAATATTTATGCCTCTAAGTTTACTATGGATATAGTTAGGAAGGAATTTGAAACATCTAAATTAAATACTGATAACTTGGTTGAAATTTCTGCTTATAAGACTATAAACTTGGGCAATATTAGTGTGTTTCCAGTAAATTTATCACATTCAATACCAGATAATTTTGGTTATGCTATATATACTAAAGATGGTGTTATTTTCTTTGCATCTGATTTTGTATTTGATGCAATGATGAGAGGACATTATCAAACTGATATTGGTAAACTTGCATATATTGGAAAGCAAGGAGTATTATGTTTAATGACTGAATCTGTTTATGCGGATAAACGTGGTCATACAGCACCTAATCATCGCATTTCTAATTTGATTAGAGAAACTTTTGGACACGCTCAAGGAAGAATTATTTTTAATGTATTGAATTCACATTTATATAGAATACAAGAATTATTTAATGAAGTATCAAAGACTAATAAGAAAATAGTTATCATGGGTAAGAGATTACAAAATATAATTAATGATGCTATGGAGAATAAATATTTACATATTGATAAGAAGTTTATAGGTGATTTATCTAATATTAATGATAAAGATGTAGTAATTATTAATTCTAATGAAAGAGAAAAACCATATTCTAATATTATGAAAATTGTATCTGGATATGATAAGTTTATTAAATTAAAAGAAGATGATACTGTATTTTTAGCGACTCCAGTTTATGAAGGTAGAGAAAAGACTTATTACAAATTACTTGATGATATTTCTAAACAAGGAGTAGATGTTGTTAGTTTGCCTCCATCTAAATACTTATCACATCATGCTTCTAGTGAAGATTTAATGATGATGATAGATTTAATGAGACCTAAATATTATTTTCCAGTAAAAGGAGAGTATAGATTACAAGTCGCTAATGCAGAACTTGCTAGTAAAGTTGGTATAAATGATAATAATATATTACTTAAAGAAAATGGTGATGCAATTACATTTGTAAATGGTAAGTTAGTAGAAAATTATGAAAAAGTTCCTTGTGGTTTTGTTTCTATTGATGGAAATTCTAGTGATGATGTTGGAGAAGTAGTATTAAAAGATAGAGAAATGCTTTCCGATAATGGCATCGTTATAATATCTGCTACTATAAATAAAAAAAGTAAAGAAATTTTAGCAGGTCCTGAAATATTGACAAGAGGATTTGTTTATGTAAAAGATAGTACTTTACTAATAGATGAGATGAAAAATATTTGTTTAAATATTATTAAGAATAATACTCATAATAATTATATTGAATATAATAAAATTAAAAATACTATTAGAGATGAATTAAGTAAATATTTAGTTAGTCAAACTGGTTGCAAACCAATGATTATTACCGTGATTCAAGAAATTTAAAAGACTTAAGATTTTTCTTAAGTCTATTTTTGTATATTTAAATCATCTATTTCAACTAATTTTAATAATTCTGTCATTGTTGTAAATCCTGCTAAAACTTTATATAATCCATCTTGTAACATTGTTGTAGTATCCTTAGTATATACTAATTTTCTCAAAGCATCTTTCCTTAAATTATTACTTATAGCATCTCTTACTTCTTGATTAATTGATAATACTTCTTGAATAGCAACACGACCATGATATCCATCAATACAATGTTCACAACCAACAGCATCATATATTTGATTAACATCTAATCCTAATACTATTTTAAATAATTGCTTTTCAAATTGAGTAGTAGGCCTTAATTTCCTACATTTATCGCATAATTTCCTTGCTAGTTTTTGAGATATTATCCCCTCTAAAGCACTTGCTAATAAATATCTTTCTACATCCATATCTAATAATCTTTCTATTGTACTTAAAGAATTGTTAGTGTGTATTGTAGATAATACTAAGTGACCTGTAATAGAGGCTCTTACAGCTATTCTAGCTGTTTCACTATCACGAATTTCGCCTATCATTATAATATTAGGGTCTTGCCTTAAAATACTTCTTAATACAGTAGCAAAGTCCAACCCTATTTCACTATTAACTTGGATTTGATTAATGCCTTCCATTTCCATTTCAACTGGATCTTCTACTGTTATTATATTAGTCTCTTCTGTATTTAATCTCTGAAGTATTGAATAAACTGTAGTTGATTTACCACTACCAGTAGCGCCTGTTACCAAAACAATACCGTTGGGAACACTAATCATTTTTAATACTTTTTTATAATTTGAAGTACTAAAACATAATGTTTCAATACCTTGTAAACTCATAGAGTAGTCCATAATTCTTATAACTATTTTTTCACCTTTTTTAGTAGGTAGAGTAGATACACGCATATCTAACTTTAATCCATCTATAGTAGTTTTTATAGCACCATCTTGTGGTAATCTTGTTTCCGTTATATTCATTCCTGCTAAAATCTTTATTCTAGCAGTTAAATTTTGCTTAACATCATTTGGAATTTTTAAATATGTATTTAATATTCCATCTATCCTAAGTCTTACTTTTAAACAATCAATAGCGGGATCAAAGTGTATATCACTAGCTCCCTTTTTAGTAGCAGTTATTAATATATCGTTTACTATATCCACTATTGGGGTTGTTTCAAAGTTATAATCATTTTTTTCTTTAGCAAGAGCATTGAAATTTGTGGTATCTATGTTTTCTTGCTGTAGATTTTGATCGTTAGGACTTTGTTTGTTGTTATTTATTGCTTCCATTGGATTTATAACTTTTTTTTCTGTATTGTTATCCATATTTATCCCTTCTTTATTCTTTACTTTATTCTATTTATATTATATAATAATATTGTTATAATAGCAAGTAAAAGGTGTGAAAAGTGTATGATAAAATTAAATTGTAAAGGTTTTATGATGGCTGAGGTTATTATTGTTTCTACTGTTATTTTGGGTACTTTAGTAGGACTTTATACTATATTTAATAAAATGTATATCGTTTATACAGAAAGAAGTTATTATTATAATGTAGACGCTGTCTATGCTGGTGAGAGTATTTATAAATATTTGGTTTCTTCTGATAAATTTGTCGAGGCTTTGAAAAAGATAGAAAAACAAGATAGTGAGCCGGTTGCTTCTAGGAATTATAAAATAATAGAAGAGACAGAAGAAGGAACAAAATGTAATGATATAGAAAAAAATATTTGTGATGGATTAATAGATACATATAATATAAAGAATGCAATAATATTTCCTTATAATGTTAATGCAGTAAATAAAGATAATAGTAATGTTTCTGGTTTTGATGTTAGATTTAAAGATTATCTTGATTATTTGAATACTTCTTTAAATTTCGCGGAGAAAGATGAGATAGATGAAGAAAAACAAAAATTTAATTATATTATTATTGTAGAATTAGAAAATGGTGATTATCAATATTTTGGTTATTATAGGATTAGGTGATATGTATATGAAATTAAATAGAAAAGGTTATTTAATAGTAGAGATAATTGTTGCATCAGTACTTGCTATGGGAATTGCATTCTTTTTAGTTAGACTTACTATTTCTTTTAGTAGAACTGATGAAGATATTTACAAGTCTATAACATTTACTAATAATAAAAACATTATAACAAATAAAATAATGGAAGATATTAATAATTATACTCTAACTAAAGTAGAAAAAGATAATAACGTAGTAACCTTTACTTATTGGGATGAACACGATTTAAAAAACTATACAAGGAAATTGACGATAAATAATACTACCAAAGATATAACATATAATAATTATACAAAAAATATGGGTAATACTTTAGAAATAGGAGATATGGCCTTTACTTCTAATAGCAAGTATACTTCTATAGTTATTCCAATTACAAATATTTATAATGATGAAGATTATAGTATAAAACTATTTATTCCTTATGCTATAGAATTTACTAGTGATAATATGGTATTTGATTATTCAGAAAGAGGGAATATTGGCTTTAAGAATAATGTTACTACTGATACTGATGGGGCCTTTTTTAGTGGAAATAATTCTTATGTTAATTGTGGTTTAAATAATTATGACTTTAATGATAAAATTACTATTATGATAAAAGTTAAATTTAATGATTTAAATTCAGATGGGCAACAACATATAATTGGAAATTGGGAATCAGCAGGTGGCGGTCTAGTAAAAACAACCAATAATACTATATTTTACGAATTATACGTAGATGGTGGATATAAGCAAACTAAATCTACAATCAAAGTAACTGCTAACACTTGGTATAGTATAGTGGGAGTTTATGATAAAGGAAAGATGAAGTTATATATAAATGATTATTCAGCTGAAGCAGATTTTACTGGTAAAGTTAAAAAAAGCAGTACTCCAATAGTTGTAGGGGGTAATCCAGATGCTGATGGTAGTGTTAATGGTCTTAGTAAAATTACAGTTAAGGATGTTTTAGTTTATAATGATGCATTATCTGAAGAAAATGTAAAAAAATATATTAATAATGAAGATAGTGATAAATATGAATTACCATCTACAAATTTACTATTTTATTATAAATTCAAGTAATAATTCGACAAATTATTTAATTATATAGGTATATTATTAGTTTGGTGATATTATGATAAGTAAGATCAAACGTGGTATTATACCTATTTTTTTAGCAATTATATGTGGAAGTATTTGTGGTAAGTTAGTATGTAGCATTTATGTTGATAGTGCATCTAAATCTTTAAATGATACTAAAATATATTTAATTCAAGCAGGAGCATATTCTACTTATGATAGTATGGTTAGTAATACTAGTGTTAATAACTATGTTTATTATGAAGATGATGGTTTGTATAAGGCTATTATTGGTATTACTGAAAATAAAAATAATATAGATAAGATTAAAAGTACTTATGAGGGAGAAGTTATTGTTAGTGAGTATTATTCTTTAGATAATAAGTTAAATGAAAAGATAGAAAAATATGATAAAGAAATAGAAAAATTAGAAGACAAAAATGAGATAAAGAATATTGTTATAGAGATGTTAGGTGTATATAAAGATAATGATAATAATACTTTAGTTTATATTAATTAGAATACAATACATCAATATAAATACTAATATATTTTAATAGTTATTTAATGGTTGAATTTATATTATATTATTCATAAATTATTTATGAGTAATTTTTTTATTAGGATATATTTTTATTTATAATAATATTATTATATACTCAAATAAAATAGTAAGAAAATATTCTTTGACTATTTATAATTAGATGATATAATGATTATGAGAGGAGTTGGTTTAATTGTTAAAAGTAGTAAATGTTAGTAAATATTATGGTGATTTATTAGCAGTTGACAATCTTTCTTTTGAGGTTAAATCTGGAGAAATATTAGGTCTTTTAGGCCTTAATGGTGCTGGAAAAACAACTACGTTTAGAATGATTATGGGACTTATTGATGATTATACTGGTACTATTACATTAGATGGTAAAAAGATAGATTATGATGTTACTGACAAAATTGGTTTTCTAACAGAAGAAAGAAGTCTTCTTACTAAGATGACTGTATTAGAACAAGTAAAATATTATGGTGTTTTAAAAGGAATGGATGAAGATAAAATAGAAAGTACTTTAGATAAATATTTAAGTTTGTTACATATGGATGATGTTAAAGATAAAAAAATTAAAGAATTATCCAAAGGAAATCAACAAAAGATTCAATTTATCTGCGCTATAATACATGAGCCTAAACTACTAATATTAGATGAACCATTTTCAGGGCTTGACCCTATTAATGTAGAATTATTTAAAAATATTATCCTAAATTTAAAAAAACAAGGAACTAGTATAATATTTTCTTCACATAGATTAGATCATGTAGAGTATTTTTGTGAAAAACTGGTTATTTTAGTAAAAGGAAAAACTGTTATTAAAGGATATTTAAAAGATATAAAGAATGATTATAAGAAGAAAAATATTTTAGTATGTGGTGATATAGATCCTGATGTATTGTTAAAACAAAAAGGTGTTATTTCTGTTATTAAAAATAAAGATGAATATGAGATAAAAATTAGTGATGATAGTTATGTTTCTTCAATATTTAAATGTATTAGTAAATTTCCTAATATTTATAAATTTAGTGTAGAAGATGCTAGTTTAAATGAAATATTTGTAAGCATAGTAGGTGAAAAATATGAATAAAAAACTAAAATATTTAACAAAGGTTAGTTTAAATAAAAAGATTAAATCCAAATGGTTTTTAGTTGCTAACATTATATTTGCTATATTGATTATAGGTCTTTTAAATATTGATAGCGTCATTAAATTTTTTGGAGGTGATTTTAGTAAAGAGACTATTATATATGTAGTTGATAATACTAATTATGATATATTAGATGAATTTGAAAATAGTATGAATGAATATTCTAATTTATTGTCACTAAACATGAATATAGATACTATAGAATCCTATGATAAGTTTGTATCTAAAGTAAAGAAAAGTGATGATAATAATAGTATTTTAGTAGTAGTTAATAAAGATGATTATAATTATATGAATGCAAAAATAGTTAGTAATGATAAGATAGATACTATAACGTATCAGAGTATTACTAATTGCCTTGATAATATAAAAAAAGAAAAAGCATTACTTGTAAATGGTATTGATACAAATACTATGATGAATATAAATAAAAGTATTAGTATTGAAAGAGAAATATTAAACAAAAATAGTAAAAATGATAATGAAATATTTATGGGAGTAGTATTTCCTATAGTAATACTTCCTGTATTTATGCTTACTATGTTTTTAATTCAAATGATAGGAGCAGAAATAAATGAAGAAAAATCTACTAAAGGTATGGAAATTATTATTTCTAATGTTTCTCCTAAAACTCATTTTATTTCTAAGTTATTATCAGGTAATATATTTGTATTATTACAAGGTATATTATTGTTAGCATACATATTAATAGGTGTATATATTAGATTTAATATATGTGGAAGTTTTGACTTTAATTCTATATTAGGTAGTAGTGGTATAGATGTTATGGATAGTATTAAAAATATAACTTTAAATAGAAATATAATTTTAGTTTTAATACTTAGTTTAATATTAATTATCTTATCTTTTATAGGATATTCTTTATTATCTGCTATATGTGCTTCAATGACTACTAGTATGGAAGATTATCAGCAGGTACAAACTCCTATAGTTTTAACTAGTTTAGCAGGTTATTATTTATCTATAATGGCCTCTATGTTTAATGGTAGTATCTTTATTAGAGTATTATCCTATGTTCCTTTTATAGGTACTATGTTATCTCCTTCTTTATATATACTTGGAGATATAGAAATTATAGACATAATTATATCTATATGTTTAATGTTAGGAACACTATTTATTTTAATGAAGTATGGACTTAAGATATATAAAGTAGGTATTTTAAATTATTCTGGTAGTCATATATGGAAGAAAATGTTTAAAGCGGCTAAGGAAAGGTGATATAATATGATAAGTGATATTGAAATTGCTAGAAATTGTAAAAAGGAAAATATTAAAATAATTGGAAAGAAACTTGGAATAGAAGATAATCTTATCTTATATGGTAATGACAAAGCAAAAATAGAATATAACAAAATAAAAAAAGACAGATCTGGTAAATTAATTCTTGTTACATCTATTAATCCAACTCCATATGGAGAGGGAAAAACTACAGTTAGTATTGGATTAGTTGATGGTTTAAATAAAATAGATAAGAATAGTATTGCTGTTTTAAGAGAGCCTTCTTTAGGTCCAGTATTCGGAGTTAAAGGTGGTGCCTGTGGCGGAGGATACTCTCAAGTAGTACCTATGGAAGATATTAATCTTCATTTTACTGGAGATATACACGCAATAGAAAGTGCTAATAATTTGATATGTGCTGCTATTGATAATCATATTTATTTTGGAAATGAACTAGATTTTAAAGAAATTTCTTTTTATAGATGTATGGATATGAATGATAGGGCTTTAAGAAAAGTTCATGTTTTAAATAGAGACGATAAGTTTAATATAACATCTGCCTGTGAAATTATGAGTGTTTTATGTTTAAGCAAAGACTTTGATGATTTATATAATAAACTTTCTAACATTATTGTTGGATATAATTCTAAAGGAAAACCTATAAGATGTAGTGATTTAAAACTAACTGGTTCTTTAGCAGTACTTTTAAAAGATGCTATTAAGCCTAATTTAGTACAAACGTTAGAAAATAATCCAGTCATTATTCATGGAGGACCTTTTGCTAATATAGCACATGGTTGTAATAGTATAATTGCTACTGATTTAGGACTTAAGCTATCTCCTTATGTTGTTACTGAAGCAGGATTTGGTTCTGATTTAGGAGCAGAAAAGTTTTTGGATATTAAATGCAGATATGGTAATTTTAAACCAGATTGTATTGTTTTAGTTTGTACTATTAAAGCTTTAAAATATAATGCTGGCATTGGTAAAGAAGATATATTAAAAGAAAATGTAGAAGCACTAAGTAGGGGAATTTGTAATTTAGAAGTACATATTGAAAATATGCTTAAATATACTTCTAATATAGTAGTATGTTTAAATAAATATGATACTGATACAATAGAAGAAATAAATATTATAGAAAAATTTGTAAAATCTAAGAATGTAGAATTTGCTATTAGTTCTGCATATTCTAATGGTGGTAGTGGAGCAATAGAATTAGCAGAGAAAGTAGTAAATATCTGTGATAAAGAAAATGATTTTAAGATGCTATATGATACTAATTTATCTATTTATGATAAGATTGAAACAATATGTAGGGAAATATATCATGCTTCTAATATTAATTATAGTGATAACGCTATAGAAAAAATTAATAATATAGAAAATATAGGTATGGATAAATTACCAGTATGTATTGCAAAAACTCAGTATTCTATTAGTGATAATAAAGACTTATTAGGATATCCTAAAAATTATTCAGTAACAGTTAGAGATATTACTCTATATGCAGGAGCAGGTTTTATTACTGTATATTTAGGTGATATAATGACCATGCCTGGTTTAAGTAAACATGCCAACTATGAAAGAATTGATATAGATAGTGATGGTAATATAGTTGGATTATCTTAAAAAAATAGTAAAAATTACTACTATATCATTTTTATTAAATAATTTATAGAAATATATAAAATAATTAAGTATAAGCAAGAAAACTCTTGCTTTTTTAATTAGAATATACTTTATATATAGTAATATATTGTAAATAAATAACAGTTGACTTCTAGTTAAACTTCATATATAATACTAAGTCGAAAGAAGGTTTATCATGGATATAAATAAGTATTTAGAAATGACTGATGAAGAACTATTATCTCTACCACAAGAAGAAAAAATTGAATTTATTAAAGAATTATTAGAACTTATGAATAAGTATATAGAAGAAGATGGCTATTTATTTAAAAAGAAAATATCAATAAATAAATTTTTAGACTATTTCAGTAAAAGTAATAAGTTACATCTATCAGAAAATGAAATAGAAGAAAACAACAAAATTTATTTAACAGTAGTAAGAATTGCTAAAAAACACTTAGAAAGTAAATATAGAAGAAAAATTAAATAAATTACTTACACAAAAAAGAAAAAAGTGTTATAATGGAAAAGCCGGTAAAAGAGCAATACAAGTAGTATTGTCTTTTTATCTCAAAAAGAAAAGGAGTGAAATAATGAAAAAAGAAGAAAATATCTTAGGATATGAAAATATCAAAACCTTAATGAAAAAATTTTCTATTCCCTGTATAATATCTTTAGTAGTAAATGCCTTATATAATATAGTAGACCAAATATATATAGGATGGGGAGTAGGATATTTAGGTAATGGTGCTACTAATATAATATTCCCAATAACAGTAGTAGCCTTAGCATTTGCTTTAATGCTAGGAGATGGAACAAGTGCTTATCTAAGTTTGAAATTAGGAGAAAAGAAAAAAGATGAAGCCAAAAAAGGAGTATGTAACGGTATTATATCATCAGTAATTGTATCTTTGTTATTATGTATAATATGTTTAATATTTCTACCAAAATTAATATATCTTTTTGGTTGTACAAAAGCCTTAAAGAAATTTGCCTTAGAATATGGATATGTAATAGCATTAGGATTACCATTTGTAATGATAGGTACAACATTAAATTCAATAATAAGAGCAGATGGAAGTCCTAAATACGCTATGACATCAATGGTAACAGGAGCAATATTAAATATAATATTAGATCCAATATTTATATTTGTATTTCATATGCAAGTAAAAGGTGCTGCAATAGCAACTGTAATAAGTCAAATAGTAACATTTATAATGAATATAGCATATTTAAGAAAATTTAAATCAATTACTCTAACAAAGAAAGATTATAAATTTAATTTAAATATCACTAAGAATATAGCAATGTTAGGAATATCAAGCTTTATTACTCAAATGTCAATAGTTATAGTAATAGCAGTACAAAATAATATGCTTGCTAAATATGGTGTTTATTCAAAATATGGAACAGAAATTCCTATAACAGTAATAGGAATAGTAATGAAAATAAATCAAATATTAAATAGTATAATTATTGGCATTGCCGCTGGAAGCCAACCAATTATTGGTTATAATTATGGCGCTAGTAATTATAAAAGAGTAAAGGAAACACTAAAATATGTAATAAAAGTAAGTCTATTTGTAGGTTTAGTAGCGTTTATTCTTTTCCAAACTATACCAGAACCATTAATTTCAATATTTGGATCTGGTAATGATTTATATAATGAATTTGCTTGTTTAACATTTAGAATAATGCTTTTATTAACTATATGTAACTCAGTTCAAATAGTATCGGGAATATTCTTCCAAGCAATAGGAAAAAGTGGAAAGAGTGCATTCTTATCACTATCAAGACAAATTCTATTCTTAATACCTGCAATGATTATAATGAGTAGTATTATTGGAGTAAAAGGAGTACTATATGCAGGGCCTATAGCAGATGGCTTAGCATTTATAATATCAGTAATATTATTAATTACAGAAAATAAAAATCTAAATAAGAAAGAAGTAAATATTACAGCTTTATCAGAAGATATAAAAGAATCTAATATCTTAAAAAATAAAATTATTATAACTATAGCAAGAGAATATGGATCTGGTGGAAGATATGTAGGTAGACTAGTAGCTCAAAAGTTAGGAATTAAATTTTATGATAAAGATATAATGGTTAAATTAGCAGAAGAAACAGGACTATCTCTAGATTACATTGAATCAAACGAACAAAAAAGAGATAATATTGCTAATATCAGTTCTAATATAGCAGGATTAACAACTCAAGATAATCTATATTTAGAAGAATCAAAATTAATTAAATCCCTTTCTTCTTCTTCTTGTGTAATAATTGGAAGATGCGCTGACGATATCTTAAAAGATGAAAAAAATATCTTAAAAGTGTTTATCTATAGTGATATGGATGATAAAATAAAAAGAGTAACAACTCATTATAATATAGATAAGAAAAATGCTTTAAAAGAAATAAAAAGAATTAATAAATTAAGAAGTAATCATTATAAACACTATACAGGAAAAAATTGGGGAATGCCTGATAATTATGATTTATGTATTAATAGTGATTTATTAGGAGTAGAAAAGACTGCCGAAATAATTTCAGATATGGCTATAGCTAAAGCTGAGAAAAGATAGTCTTTTCTTTTTTTCTTTAATATGATAAAATCTTATAAGAAAGAAGGTAATATTAATGAAAAAAGAAAAATCTTGTGGCGCTATTATAATTAATAATAAAGATGAAATATTATTAATTAAACATAATGTTGGACATTGGGCTTTTCCTAAAGGTCATATAGAAAATAATGAAACAGATGAACTTTGCGCTTTAAGAGAAATAAAAGAAGAAACAAACTTAGATGTAAATATTATTACTAATATAAAAGAAAAGACAACATATAGTCCTAAAGAAGGTATATTAAAAGATGTAATATATTTTGTTGCCTTACCAATAAATAATGATATTAAACTTCAACAAGAAGAAGTAAATGATTATCTATGGTTACCACTAAAGGATGCGTTAAATAAATTAACTTATGATAATGATAAAAAAATATTAGAAAGTATTTACAATAAATATAAAAATTGCTATTAGGAAGTGATTGAATGACAGATGAATACTTTATGAATAAAGCTTTAGAAAAAGCAAAAAAAGCATTATCAAAAGATGAAGTACCAATAGGTGCGGTTATAGTAAAAGATAATAAGATAATTGCAGCTTCTTATAATACAAAGGAATTGAGTAAAATTGCTACACATCATGCTGAGATAAATGTTATAAATATTGCTTGTAAAAAGTTAAAAACTTGGCATTTAGAAGATTGCATTCTTTATACTACTGTAGAACCATGTCTAATGTGTACTGGCGCTATAATACAATCTAGAATACAAAAAGTAGTTTATGGAACAGATAATGAAGCATTTGGCTATCTAAGAAATATAAAAGATAAAATAGAAGTAATATCACATATTAAAGAAGAAGAATGTAAGAAGTTATTGTCAGATTTTTTTAAAGAAAAAAGGAATAAGTAATGATATTATATGTAAGTGGAAGAACAGATATAGTAGCATTTTATTCTGAGTGGTTTTTAAATAGGATAAAAGAAGGATATGTAGATGTTAGAAATCCATTTAATAAATCTTTGGTAAGTAGAATAAGTTTTGATAATGTAGATTTAATATTATTTTGCACTAAAAATCCAATACCTATATTAGATAAAATCCAATATATTAATAAAAAAATGATATTCCATATTACTATAACACCATATAAAAAAGATATAGAACCTTTTGTTCCAAATAAGAAAAATGTTATAAACGCTACTAAGATAATATCAGATATTATTGGCAAGGATAATGTAGTAATAAGATATGATCCAATATTTTTAAGTGAAAAATATACAATAGAATATCATATAAAAGCATTTACAAAATTATGTTCTCTTTTAGATGGATATATAAATAAAATAATAGTTTCTTTTATAGATGATTATAAAAATGTAAGAAAAAATATAAAATATTTAAAAGTAAGAGAATTTACTGAAATAGATTATAAATTAATAGGAGAAAATTTTTCTAAAATAGCAAAAAAACATAATATAACAGTACAAACTTGTTTTGAAGAAAGAAATTTACAAGAGTATGGTTTTATAAAAGGTGAATGTCTTTCTCATGAATTAGCATATAAATTGACAGGAAAGTTATATAAAACAAGTAAAGTGAGGAAGGGTAATATATGTAATTGTGTAGAAATGGTTGATATAGGGGTATATAATACTTGTAGACATTTTTGTAAGTATTGCTACGCTAATTATGATGAAAAAAGAGTAATAAAAAATTCTAAGGAACATAATCCTAATTCCTCTTTATTAATTGGAAATATTAATGATGATGATATAATTAAAGAAAGAATAAGATAGCACTTTAAGAAATTTAAAGTGCTTTTATAATAATCATTAAAAGTAATATAACATAATTTATAATGAGAAAGGAGAATAAATATGAATAAAAGTAATTGTAATGATTGTTTTGAAGAAGCAAGAAAAAAAGTAAGAGAAGCTCAATCAAAACAAAGATATATATGCGTAACTGGCCCAGCAGGCCCGCCAGGTCCACCAGGTGATAATTTAATTCGTACAGCATACTTAGTAACATTTAATGATGGAACAAAAGAAGATGGAATACCTGTTTTATCAGGTGATAGACTACCAATTAATAGAGTTGAACTTGATATTAGTAATTTAATAACTTTGGATGAAAGTGAAAAAACAATAAAATTCAATGAAATTGGATATTATAAAATATCTTTTACAGTATCGGCATATCCTTCAGTAACTGGCGTAGATTTTGATCCTGAAACGGATATTGTTTCTGTTGGATTTAGAAAAATAAATACAGATGAAGTGTATGTTGGAGTAGGCGAGTGGGTTTTTAATGGTGAAGCTATTGAATTATTTGCGTCGGGGGTTATTTCTGTTATTGATACAAATAGTTTATATGAATTAGCAAATTTAAGTATAAAAACTATTTATCTTAATACTCCTGATATAAGAAATATTTCTTCGTCATCATACTTTAGTAATTCTCTTGTTACTGTTTTGATTGAGTATTTGGGTAAACAGTCTTAATTTATGAAAGATATTTATTTAGGAGTGTGATATAAATGAATTGTAATAATGAAAAAAACAGAATTATAGAAAACAATGAATTGAGAAGAAGACTTTTAGAAATTGGAGCTTTCGGATGCGTTGGACCAAAAGGTGAAAAAGGTGATAATGGGCCTCAAGGAGAAAGAGGAATACCAGGGCCATCTAGTATTGATGTTGGAATTACAGAAACTGTAGAACCTTTTGAAAATGCAAAAGTAGAAAATGTTGGAACAGAAGAAGATGTTATTTTGAATTTTAAAATACCTAGAGGCGAGCAAGGTATAGAGGGTAAGGCAGGTCCTCAAGGAATACCTGGACCAAAAGGTGAAAAAGGTGATAGAGGACTTCAAGGATTAAAAGGTGAAAAAGGTGATCAAGGACCAGCTACTATTCAAATTGGAAATATAGAAACAATAGGACCAAATGAGGAAGCTGAAGTTATAAACGTTGGAACACCAGAGGATGTAGTTTTAGATTTTAAAATACCAAAAGGTGAAAAAGGAGAACAAGGAGATATTGGCCCAAGAGGCTTGCCTGGTGAAATTGGTAGAACTGAACATATTGCCATAGATGAAACAGAAACTTTGGAGCCAGGTGAACCAGCTACTGTTATGGATACTTTTGAAAATTGGGTACATCATCTAGCATTTTCAATTCCAAAAGGTGAAAAAGGAGATGCTGGAGAAAGGGGAGTCCAAGGTCCTGCGGGTCCGCCAGGAACAGAATTTGTATCTTCTTATGGAATTAGATATTCAATGACCGATACACAAATTACTTTACCACAAGCAACTGATACAATAATTCCAATGCCTGAAAAAGGAATTTCTTTTCTTACAGAATATCCTGATGGTAATTCAATTAAGATAAAAGAAAGTGGAGTATATTTGGTATCATATTTATTATGTGGTGCAACAAATGAAGAATGTTCTATAACTATGTCTGTTAGAGCAAATGATATATTACAACCAGCGACAAGTGCGACAAGTGAATTTAGTGCTCAGATGATTAATAGTATAAGTGGAACAACTATTATTTCATTACAGCCAGATGATCTTATAACATTAAATGTTAAATCATCTAAAGCTGTTATGATGAAATTTAATGGAAGTACTAATGCAATGTTGAGTGTTATTAAAATTCATTAAGAATAGAATTTTCTATTCTTTTTAATTACTTCATTTTTAATTATTAACATAAATTATTGTAAAGGATGTGATAATATTCAAATAATAGATAATAATACAGTTGTTGTTACAACTGGTGATGAATTAAAACAAATTATAAGTGAAGATAATAATTATGACTATATTTATTTAGGAAATGATATTACTATGACGAGTGGCTTTACTATAAATAGTAATAAAAGTAAAGTTATAATTGACGGAACTTATAACAATACAAAATTTACTTATATGAATTATTTAAGTTTAGAGGAAGAAGTTATAAAGGCAAGTACAAATAATAAAAAAATTGTATTAAAAAATATGAATATAGTATCTTCTCATGGCTATGGAGTTATATATGTTCCATCTCATCCAAATTATTCAAATGTGGTAGTGGAGTATAACAATATAAATTTTAGTGGAATAGAGCTATCACAAAATTATTATGGAACAACTAAAATTGTTGATTCTGTTATAGAAGTAAAAGATACTAATGGTGTTTCGGCACAAAGAGCTTGCAATTCGAATAGAATTATAATAGATGGAAATACAACAATTTCAAGTACTTCGAGTACTAATACAATTATTTTTCTTAATGATGTTATACCGTCTTCATTTAAAATTATGCCTAATAGTAGAGTAAGTATTACGACTGATAAAGAATTTATGAATGGAACAAATAGACTTGATTTAATAATAGGCCATGGGGCAGAATTCCTTTTAACTACTGGTAATGGTTTTGCTATAACTACAACGCATGGTGCTAGAAATGTTTTAATAGAGGAAATGTCTAATTTTACATTTATTGAAAAAAGCCATCAAAGAGTTCCAATGTGGAATGTATTTGGAGATTTTATTGTTAAAGAAGGTGCAAGTGTTTCAATATTAAATACATATATGACTACACCATCTGATAATTATAATATATACTTTAAGGGAACAAACCAAAAGTTTATATTAGATAATCCAAAATATGTAAATATTTATACAAAAAACGCTAATGTTGTATATACTAATAATCCTGTTGATTTTTCATTTAAATTTACAAGAATTAATATGTGGATATATGCTCTTGATTATAATTCTGCTTGTACACTTGATGATACACCTGCATTTTATTGGTATAAAGATAACAATTTGGCGGAAATAACGGGTGTGTTAAATAAGGATAATACTGTTATTTCATCACATAATTTTACAGATACTGAGTTAGATTTATTATCAGATATAAATAGTTTTTCATTTCAAGATAAGAAAATATTAACAATAGGATTAATTAAGGTAAATGTTCATCCAATTACAAACTCTACTAATGCTATATCAGGTCATACTATTCCATATGCAAATGTTAAAATAGAATATGATAATAAAAGTTTAACGTCATCAGCAGATGAAAATGGTTTCTTTGAAGCAAATATAGATGCTGCTATTTTAGATAATACGAGAGTTAAAATAACATCTTGTTTAAATAGCTGTTTTGCCGAAAGAAAAGTATCAACACCTTTTTTGGGAGAGTTAACTTTATTAAAAGTAACAGAAAATATTCCTTTTAGTATGATACCATTATCTACTAAGCCAATTATTTTACCTAAAAAAAATGAAACGGTAATAACTGTTATTGATAGCAGAATAAATAGTACCAATTGGAAATTATATATAAATTATATAAATCCAATGATAGAAAAAAATGGTAAGGTGTTAATTGATTCGTTGTTTTTTAAGAAATTTAATAATGAAGCAATTGCACTAAAAACAAATAAAAAGTTGATATATGAAACAAATGATAATGATGAAAATGTAAATGTTAGTAATGTTACATTTTCAACGGATAAAGGATTATTTTTAAAACCTAGTAAAGATTTACTAGAAGATGAAGATTATTCTACTTTAATTATTTGGAGTGTTGAGGAATAATGCCTTTACAAAAAAACAAAGTGAATCATAAAATATATTGTAATGAGGTGAGATATGAAAAAAGATTATATTTATATTAAACTTTGCAGTAATGCAAATATAAATCCAAGTAATTTAAGAGTTAAGCTAATGAATAAATGTAATAAGGTTGTTTATGATGAAAAAACAGATTGCTTCGGAAAGATAAAAATACCAATATGTAATAATGAGGTATATAAGTTAATTATATATTATAATTTATCAATTTTAAAAATACCAATAATAGCGAAAAAAGATGAAGCTTATTGTATAAATATCAGTAATAATAATCAGAATCAAGATAAACATCTTATTACAATAAAATTAATGGATAAATATAATCCGAATATTAAAATTAAAGGAGGGAAAATGATAATATGGCAAGACATACAATCCCAATAACTAATGGTAAAGGGAGTATTGAATTAGTTAATGGAATATATAATGCTTCTGCAGTAGTAGGAGGTTATGATGCATCTACTTTAGAACCAAAGCAAGTTAATATAATAGAGGGTACAAATGATTATGCTTTTACTATAAGTGCAAAAGGTATTTTAACACTTCATGTAACCGATACTGGAGATAAAGTTACAGGTGTTCAAATTATAGGAGCAAAATTTGTAAGAACAAATAGTACAGGTACTATAATTGGTACGGAAGTAACAACTGATCATGATGGAAATGCAATATTTAACAATGTTCCATTTGCTTCATCAGGAAGTCCAGAAATATATTACAAACAAATTGCGAGTGATGGAGCACATACATTTGAAGATACTGTAAAATCTATTGTTATGACTTCAGCTACAGAAACTGTTGAAATAGCAAATCCGGCAGCACCACTTAGAAATATAATGATTACTGATGCAAGTTTTCCTAATATACCAATAAAAGATGGTCAGATAATATTAGAAGATAATCAATAAAGAAGTAAATTATAATGCGTTTTGTATTGTTTATTTCGATGTAATAAAAAAATAATAGCTCAAAATTATATTTAATTTTATTAGATGATTTGTTTTATTAAGAAATAGTTTAAATAAAAATGATAGGATATTGTTCAGATATAAATATTTGTTTATGCAATATGTAAAGATGAATGAAACATTTTAAATAAAAAAAATTAAAGCATATATAAATAATCCAATCTGTTATAATGGCACTATAGAAGATATTTTATCAGTATGTTTATACAACTTAGATAGTAGAGAAGAAGCACTAGGATATGTAATTAAAGTATCTTTGATGCAACCCAATAATGAAAGAATAAAAAATAATATAGAAATAATTAAGAATAATTTACTATAAAAAGAAGTAATTCTACTAATGAAGAATTAGCTTCTTTTTTGTAATTATAATTTAAGGTTAATTGCAAAATTTGACAGGTAACATCGGTAATGTTATAATACATAGCAATTATTATGTAATGAAACATAATCTGTTTAACAATCATAACCTTATTTATCATAATTACAATGATGTTTTTTAGGAGGATATAAGTATGAAATACGATAAAACAAAAGAAAAAGAAATATTAGAAAAAACGAACGAAAAATTAATTAGATTTATGAAAGACTACCCAAAGAAAGGTATAATGCTATCTGCAATTGGAAATTCCATTAGTGATGGATTTTCTATGTCCGAACCAGATAGATTACTTTTAGATAGAAATTTAGGGTTAATACAAATTGGGAAAGAAAATGGAATATTGGTTCAAAAATATCAACTCTCTAGAAGTGAAAATAATAATTCTTTAGCAGTTGCTAACTGGATAAGAAACAATTGTACAGAGCAAGATTCTTATAATTGGAATAAAGAAGATTACAAAAGAGCTATAAAAAGTGGCAATCCTTTATTGTCAGAAAAAGAAATAGAAACTTATTTCTCAAATGGTAGTACTCAAAAAGTACAAGATATAATATTAAGATCAAATCCAGAAGAAGCTAATATTGTTATTTTAAACTTAGGTACAGGTTCATTTTTGGACATTTTAACAAGACATGGTTTTTTAACAATTTCTAATATCTTTTGCTCTTTAAAAAGAGATATAATAGGAATATCTGAAATATTAGAATTAATTCAAAATAGTAATAGAGAAAATAATTCACAAACACAAGTATATTTGTGTGGCGCTCCTAGAATAATGAATACAGTAATGACTGATTTAGCAATGAATCCTGGAATTAGAAAAATATCTAAAGAATATGCCAATGTTACTTATGTTCCTTCATTTCCTAGACAAGCTTTCTATAAAACTAAAAATGGAATGATTTTGCCAGATCCTCATTATAATCAAGCAGAATATTATCACCTTTTAAATGATATAGAAAATCATATTATAAATAGTTTTTTAGTTAAAGATTTATTAATAGATATGGATAGAATCTTATATGGACTAAGTGTAGAAAATGATATTAAAGGTGCAATTAATAAAGAATCAGATGCATTAGATATCATAGATGAATTTGCAAAAAAATATGAATTAAAAGATGGAGATTATAATTATTTTCTAAAATTAGCAAAAGATTATATCCAAAATAGATATCCATTTGACTTTTACAGACTTTCACCAGAAAAAAATCTTGGAAGCAGTATTAAGATTTTGAAAAGAAACATTTAATAATTTTTTTGTATAAATTTATATTTTATATTAAGAACATAAAATTTGATAATTGGGGGGGATAAAGATGTGTTTATTAAAAGTTGGCAGTTTTAATGTTAAAGATAACAATATTAATAGAGCTGGTGGAATTAGAAAAAATGGAATTTCTAATGCTGATATTTTAGCTAATATAATAGAAGAAAAGAATTTTGATTTATTAGGAACGCAAGAACTAACAATTAAATATGTAAATGAATTATCTTTGCGTTTAGAAAAATATAGATTTTATGGAAACTATCGCTTTGGAAACCTATTTTTAGAAATGCCATTTAATGAAAATAATAATATTATTACAAATAAAGATGTTATATTTCAAAATACTATTTTTTTGCCATGGATACCAAATACGTTTTCTGATTTAAAAAATTCAATAGTTAAAATGTCACTTATGCCTCGTATTGCAACTATTATTATCATAGAAGAACAAGCATATGGTAAAATATGTATGATTAATACACATTTAGATTATCAAATTCCATCTATTCAAATAAGACAGTTACAAATATTGAAAGAAATAATTGTGAAATATTCTAGTAAATATCCAATAATATTAACTGGCGATTTTAATATGGAAGTTGAAGATAAAAATTTTAATAACTTTATTTCAGATATTAAAAGCAATGGTATAGAGCGTGTAGAAATAAATAAAAATACATGGTATGATAAAAGTGGTGCTGGAAAAATATTAGATCATATATTTATTCCAAAAACCTGGAAAATTCAAAATGCTGATCTTATAGATTTAAAGGGCACATCAGATCATAAAGGAATTTTTGCAGAAGTACTTGTAAAACAAAAATAAGAATATATATAGAAAACAGTGGTGATTAAATTATCACTATTTTTGTATTAAAAAATCTCAAATATTAAATTATTTAGTTTTATGAAATATATATAATAATCTAAGTAATAAAGATTTTTTGTAAATTTATTATAAAAGTTCAAATTTAATGTTATAATAATTGTGATATAATTTTTAACTATTATTAGATTTAGTATAAATATTTATGTATTGTAAAATAAATAAATTAACACAATATGATGAGTATTAAATTAAGAGAGGAATGATCTGATGAAAAAAGATAATAGTTTAGTATTAAATGATAATGAAATATCTGAAGTTGACTTAATTTATAAAGATATAAAAGAAAAAGTTATTAATGCAAAATCCAGAATGTTAAAACAAATAGATACAACAATGACGGAGGTTTATTGGTATGTAGGCAAAATAACATCTGAATTATACAAAAGTTCAAGTGATGGAACATATGGTAAACGTATAATTGAAGCATTATCAAAAAAATTAACTAAAGAATTTGGTACTGGTTTTTCTGCAGTCTCAATAAGAAGAATGCGTAGATTTTATGAGTATTATCCAAATTGGTCGACAGTGTCGACCGAATTATCTTGGGCTCATTTTCAAGAGTTAATTAGAATAGAAAGAAAAGAAGAAAGGGATTTTTATCAAACAGAATCAATTAAATCTAATTGGGGTTGCAGAGAATTAAGACGTCAAATTAACACTAAATTATATGATAGATATTTAATTTCTCCAGATAAAAATTTAATTATGATAGAATCTAAAAAGGATGAAATAGAAAAGCAACCTGAGGAGTTATTAAAAAATCCATATATTTTTGAATTTGTTGGATTAAAAGAAAATAGAAATTATTTGGAAAGTGATTTAGAAGAATCTTTATTAAATCATTTGACTGAATTCCTATTGGAGTTAGGAAGAGGTTTTTCTTTTGTTGCAAGTCAACAAAGATTAAAGATTGGTTTAGAGTACTATTATCCGGATTTAGTGTTTTATAATCGTTTAGCAAGATGTTTTGTTATTATAGATTTAAAAATTGGAAAACTATCGCATCAAGATATTGGACAAATGCAAATGTATGTAAATTATTATAAAAAAACTCAAATGATTGAAGGAGAAAATGAACCAATTGGAATATTATTATGTGCTGATAAAGATGATGCAGTTGTAGAAATGACACTTGGTGATAGTGTGAAAAATGTATATGCCTCTAAGTATTTAACATATATGCCATCAAAGGAAGAATTAATTAAAATAATTAGAGAAGAAAAAGAATTGTTGGAACTTTCTAAAGCAGATTTGGAGAATATAGAATAGTTTAATGTTATAATAATTGTGATATAATTTTTAATTATTATTAGATTTAGTATAAATATTTATGTATTGTAAAAAAGGAGGTTATTATGTTTGAATTAGTAAGTAAGTATAATCCATCTGGAGATCAACCAGAGGCTATAAAAGAATTAACAGAAGGAATAAACAAAGGTACAAAAGAACAAGTATTATTAGGTGCTACTGGAACAGGTAAAACCTTTACAATTGCTAATGTAATAAAAAATGTAAATAAACCAACACTGGTTTTAGCTCATAACAAAACTTTAGCAGGTCAATTATATTCAGAATTAAAAGAATTATTTCCAAATAATGCAGTAGAATACTTTGTATCCTATTACGATTATTACCAACCTGAAGCATATGTTCCGCAAACAGATACTTATATAGAAAAAGATTCTTCAATAAATGATGAAATTGATGAACTTCGTCACAGAGCAACATCATCATTACTATCTAGAAAAGATGTAATAGTAGTAGCATCAGTATCTTGTATATATGGAATAGGTGAAGTAGAAGAGTATCTAAAAAAGATGTTAACATTAAATGTAAATATGGATATTCCTATGGAAAATGTATTAAAAAGATTAGTAGAAATGTTATATGAAAGAAATGGTTTTGATCTAAAAAGAGGAACTTTTAGAGTAAAAGGTGACACTTTAGAAATAGTACCTAGTTACGAAAGAAAAAATGGTATACTAATAGAGTTTTTTGGTGATACGATAGATAGAATAAGTGAATTCGATACAGTAACAGGAAAAATAATTAGAGATAAAAAAAGCATTTCTTTATTTCCAGCCTCTCACTTTGTAACAAGTGATGATAAATTAAAGATAGCAATAAAAAATATTTATAAAGAATTAGATGAAAGATTAGAATACTTTAAAAGTAAAGGCAAACTATTAGAAGAACAAAGATTAAGAGAAAGAACTAATTATGATATGGAAATGCTACAAGAAACAGGATTTTGTAGAGGAATAGAAAATTATTCTAGACACATAGCTTTAAAAGAAGAAGGAGCAACTCCTACCTGTTTAATGGATTTCTTTCCTAAGGATTATTTATTAGTAATAGATGAATCTCATGTAACAATACCTCAAGTAAAAGGAATGTATAATGGAGATAGAGTGAGGAAATTAAATCTAGTAGATTATGGATTTAGATTACCATCTGCCCTAGATAACAGACCATTAAAATTTGATGAATTTGAGAAAAAAATAAATCAAGTAATATATGTATCAGCAACTCCAGGTGATTATGAATTAGAGCATGTTCATAATCATACCGTAGAACAAATTATAAGACCTACTGGTCTATTAGATCCAACTATAGAAGTTAAACCAACAAAAAATCAAATAGATAATTTATTGGAGGAAATCAATAAAAGAATAAATAATAATGAAAGAGTTTTAATAACAACTTTAACTATAAGAATGGCAGAAGAATTAACTAATTATTTAAAAAATTTAGATATTAAAGTTGCTTATTTACACAATGAAATTAAGACTCTCCAAAGATTACAAATAATTCATGATTTAAGAGTTGGAAAATATGATGTAGTAGTAGGAATAAACTTATTAAGAGAAGGAATAGATATACCAGAAGTAAGTTTAATAGCAATAATGGACGCTGATAAGCAAGGATTTTTAAGAAGTTCTAGAAGTTTGATCCAAACAATAGGTAGATGTGCTAGAAATGCTAAAGGACATGTAATAATGTATGCAGATTATATAAGTGATTCAATGCAAGTAGCAATAGAAGAAACTAAAAGAAGAAGAGAAATACAAGAAAAATATAATGAAGAACATAATATTACTCCTCAAACTATAAAAAAAGAAATTAGAGATGTTATCTCTAATTATGAAGAACCTAGTACAAATACTAAAAAACATAAACTAACTAAGAAAGAAAAAGAAAAGAAGATAGAAGAATTAACTGAGCAAATGAAAGCTTATGCTAAGGCATTAGACTTTGAACATGCTATGGAATTAAGAGATATAATATTCGAAATGCAAAGCGAATAGTTATATTTCTTTTTTTCTAGTAATACCAATCATTCCTCCTAACATTGAAGTTGCTAGAATAATTGTAAATATTATAATCTGTTTCCAAGATAAACTATTAAATATTAAATTCATAATTATTAATATAGTTAAAATAATTCCACCAAATTTAAGTCCTTCTATATAACCATTCTTTTTACATTTTTTACCTAATTTAAAACTTGCTATAAATGTATCAAATATAATTAGAACCATCTTTAATATTTTAATTATATTAGTATTTAGTATTTCAAAATAATTAAATATAGTAATAAAAATAGTACCAATAATTAAAATTCCCATAAACCATAAAATACTATTTAAATAATTTTTTAACATCTTTATCACCAATAAATAATATGAAAGTGTATAAAAAAATATACATATGTCACATAATAATATTGGTGATGAAAATGAATTATTTAATAGTATTAGAAAGAACATTGTTTTTCTATTTCTTTATATTCTTAATATATAGATTAATGGGAAAAAGAGAAGTAGGACAATTAGGAATAATTGATCTAATAGTATCAATCTTAATAGCAGAATTAGTAGTAATAAGTATAGAAAACTATGATAAAAATATTATGTTTTCTATAATTCCAATTTTTGCTTTAACAATATTACAAATAACTTTGTCATATTTTTCATTAAGGAAACCAAGGTTTAGAGTATTTTTAGATGGAAATCCCTCAACCATTATTAATAATGGAAAGATAAATTATAAAGAAATGCAAAAACAAAAATATAACTTAGATGATTTATTAGTTCAATTAAGAGAAAAAGGATATAGATCTATAGAAGAAGTAGAATATGCAATACTTGAAAATAATGGTACTTTATCAGTATTTGGATATGATGAAAATAAAACATTATCTTCTCCATTACCATTACCACTTATATTAGATAGTGAAATACAAGATGATACGTTAAGATTATTAAAAAAAGATCATAAATGGGTATATAGATTATTAGATAAAAAAAATATAAATTTAAATGAAGTATTTTATGCTTTTTATAAAGATAGAAATGTATTTATAATAAAGAATAAAGATTTAGTTTAAAAAAAGCACTAGTAAAATCTAGTACCTTTATTATATAAAATAATTATATTAATATCCCACCAGACTTTATATTACTCCTGGTGGGTTTAATCTATAATTTAATTCCTTGATAAGTATCTCTTCTTACCATTTCTTTATCTATATCATTAAGAACACAGAATTTCTTAACTAACCAAGTAGGCTCAACTAATTGTTCTGGATCAGGATCAGAAGTAATTCTATGAATAACAATTCTAGAATCTAATAACTCTAATTGCTTAATAACAATATCAATATATTCATCTTTACTTAGAATATGAAACTTATTTTTATAGTACATACTCTCTAAAGGAGTATCCTTAACAATATTTAACATATGAATTTTAATTCCATCAATACCAATCTTATTAAGATGTCTAACAGTATCTAACATCATTTCTTCTGTCTCATTAGGAAGACCATTAATAATATGCGCTACAACCTCAATATTTCTATCTTTTAATTTTTTAACCATATTATCAAATTGTTCTAAAGTATGACATCTATTAATAAGCTTAGAAGTAGATTCATGAATAGTCTGTAATCCAAGTTCTATAACTAAATAAGTTCTTTTATTTAATTCACTCAAATAATCAAGAACCTCATCGCTAATAGCATCACATCTAGTAGCAATAAATAAACCAACAACATTATCTAATTTTAATACAGATTCATATTTTTCTCTTAATACTTCTACTGGAGCATATGTATTAGTCCTAGCTTGAAAATACGCTATAAACTTACCATCAGGCCATTTTCTTTTCATTTTATCTCTAATATGATAAAATTGAGTAACTAAATCTTCATTAACATCTCCACCAAATTCACCACTACCAGATTTAGAACAATATATACAACCACCATATCCAACAGTACCATCTATATTAGGACAACTAAATCCACCATTTAAACTAACTTTAAATACCTTAGAATTAAATTTATTTTTTAAATGATAATTTAGAGTATGATATCTCTTATTATCCAAACTATATTTAAACATAATTATCACCACACATACCAATAATTCTAACATAAAATTAAAAATAAAACAATTAGAAATTCTCTTATGGTTGACAAATTAAAATTTATAATTTATAATACATAGGCATGTTGAAAGGAGCATTACAATGGAAGTAACAATTAAATTATTAAATGGTAAGGAATATCCATTATCAGAAAGAGAAGTAATATTAGATGTAGATAAACAAGAAGATTTAAATAAGATATTAAAATTACAAAAAGTAGAGTATTTTAATGAAACTGGTGGAGAAATGTATGGTCCAGGTTTAGAAAGAATATTTGATAAAGATGGAAATTATGTGTTAAGAAATGTAAAAACAAAAGAAGTAATATTAGATGATTGTGAAAAAATAGTACCTATATTTAAAAGAACAATATTTACAGGTTCATCTACTGGTCCAAGATGTAGTGGTATGATATACTATCAAATCGCTTATACTGAAGATAATTGGCTTTTATGCTACAAGGTAACATATACTAAAGATAGAGGTATAGAACCCAAATATGAATTTAAAAAAATAAAATATTGTATGCATGATAAATTAGATGGTAGACTTATTCCAATAAGTGGATATAAAATTAAAAGTAATAAAGATACAATAAATGAAATTAAAGAATATATTAGAAATAGTAATCAATATTTTCAAATAAGTAGTATATTATCAGAGTTACAAGCATTAAATATAATTGATAAATCAAATGTATCATTAGTTATTCAAGCTATAGATGGGATGACTATGAATGGTGAGTTAGAAAGAAAAACAGATGATCAAAGAAATATATACTATGAAGTAAAATCATTAAGTAAACCTTATGCTAAATCATTAAATAGAAAGTAGTAATTGCTATTTTTTATTTTTTTTAAAAGTTAGCAAATAGGTGTTGACATTGCTAAAATAATGTAATATAATGTATTTAGCATTCAGAAAGAATGACTGCTAAGGAAGTGATAAAGTGATAAGTAAAAGAGAACAAGAAATCTTAAAGGTAATAGTAGAAGAATATATTAAGACTGCTAAACCAATAAGTTCTAGCAGTATTTGTAAAAAATTAAAATGTTCATCTGCTACTATAAGAAATGAAATGGTATACCTAGAAGAATTAGGATATCTTGAAAAGAATCACTTTGCATCAGGAAGAATTCCTTCAGAAGAAGGATATAAATATTATGTTGATAACTTAATGACACCAAGAGATATGAATGGTGAAGATATGTTAAAGTTACAAACAATATTTCATAATCAAACATTAGATTTAAGTGATACAATTAAGAAAAGTATTGAAATAATCTCAGAAATCACAAATTATACTTCAGTAGTATTAGGAAATAGTTCTAAAAATAATAAATTAAAAAAAGTAGAAATAGTTCCCTTAGAAGATAATAAAATTCTAACGATGGTAATAACTGATAAAGGTTATGTAGAACATAAGAATTTATACTTACCTGCAACAATAAGTATTGAAGAAGTAAGAAAGACAGTTGATTTAATAAATAAATTAATTGTAGGTACACCAATTGATGAAGTGAGTGAAAAGTTAGAATATGAAGTAAAACCTATTATAGGAAAATATGTAGTTCAACATGAAGTGTTATATAATGCATTTTATGATGCATTCAGTGAATTTACTTCTAAAGCTAATGATGTTACATTTATGGGAAGAAATAACTTTCTAAAACAACCAGAATTTAATAGCGTAGAAAAAATATCGAAGTTATTAAATAAATTTGACGATGTAAGTAGTATTACTACTGAAGAAGATAATGGCGTAAATATTTATGTTGGAAAAGATAGTGAAATATCAGATGATGTTTCAATAATTAAAACAAATTATAACTATAATGGTGAAGAAGGAACTATTGCTATAATAGGACCTAAAAGAATGGAATATGGTCGAGTAGTAAGTATGCTAGATTATATTAAAAATAACATTGGAGGAAATGATGAAAAATAAGGAAAAAAATAAAGAAGTAAAACAAGAAGAACAAAAAGAGCAAGTAGAAAGTGTTGCTGAAACTAAAGAAGAAAACAAACATGATGAAGAAAAAGAAACACTAACTAAACAAGTAAATGAACTTACTAATGAAGTTAGTAAATTAAAGGAAACATTACTTAGAAATCAAGCAGAACTTCAAAATTATAAAAGAAGACAGCAAGAAGAAATGGATAGAACATTAAAATATAAAAATGAAGATATATTAAAAGAATTTCTTCCTGTTATTGATAATTTTGAACGTGCTATAAAGATGGATGATAGTGATTTGAGTGATGAGGTTTCAAAATTCTTACAAGGATTTAAACTTATTTATTCATCTACAATAAATATGTTAAATAAGTTTGAAGTAAAAGAAATAGAAGCAGAAGGATTAGAATTTGATCCTACTTATCATCACGCAGTATTAACAGACCATGATGAAAATAAACCTGCAGGAGTGGTATTAGAAGTATTACAAAAAGGTTATATGTATAAAGATAGAGTAATAAGACCTGCTATGGTAAAGGTAAATGAATAATATATGGATAAAGAAAAAATTAAAGAAATTATTTATATCATTTTAGCTATCCTCTTAGCTATTATATCTGTTAAATTATTTATTTGGTTATTACCAATAATACTGATAGCCTTTGTAGCAATTATTATCTATACTTCTCTTGCAAGTAAAAATGTAAATAATAAAACTACAAATACAAATAAAACTACAAAAAAGAAAAATAAAAAAATCGTAATCGATACAGATTATGAAGAAAAATAAAGGAAAGGTGAATATATATGAGTAAAATTATAGGAATAGATTTAGGTACAACAAATAGTTGTGTTGCAATATATGATGGAGGCGAAGCAAAGGTTATTGCTAATGCCGAAGGTGGAAGAACTACTCCATCAGTAGTAGCTTTCAAGAAAGGAGAAATGATTGTTGGTGATAAAGCAAAACGTCAGGCAATTGTTAATCCAGATACAATAAGTTCAATCAAAAGATTGATGGGAACAGATAAAAAAGTAAAAGCAAATGGAAAAGAATATAGTCCAGAAGAGATATCTGCGATGATTTTAGGAGACTTAAAGAATACTGCAGAATCATATTTAGGAGAAAAAGTAACAAAGGCAGTTATTACTGTTCCAGCTTACTTTAATGATGCTCAAAGACAAGCAACTAAAAATGCTGGTAAAATTGCTGGATTAGAAGTTGAAAGAATTATTAATGAACCAACAGCAGCAGCTTTAGCATATGGATTAGATAAACAAGATAAGAGTGAAAAAATCTTAGTATATGATTTAGGTGGAGGAACATTCGATGTATCAATCCTAGAATTAGGAGATGGTGTATTTGAAGTATTATCTACATCAGGAAATAACCACTTAGGTGGAGATGATTTTGATAATAGATTAGTAGATTATGTATTAGAGCAAATTAAGAAAGAAGAAGATGTTGATTTAAGAGATGACAAGATGGCTATGCAAAGAATAAAAGAAGCAGCAGAAAAAGCAAAAAAAGATTTATCTGGTATGACTTCTACTCAAATTTCTCTACCATTTATTGCACAAGTTGATGGAACACCAGTAAACTTTGAAATGGATATTACAAGAGCTAAATTTGAATCATTAATTGAAGATTTAGTAAATTCAACACTAGAACCAGTTAAAAAAGCTTTAAAGGATGCATCTTTAACTAAGAGTGATATTGATAAAGTAATATTAGTTGGAGGATCAACAAGAATACCAATGGTACAAGAATTAGTTAAGAAAGAAACTGGTAAAGAACCATCAAAAGAAGTAAATCCGGATGAAGTAGTTGCTATGGGAGCTGCTATTCAAGGTGGTGTATTAACTGGTGATGTTAATGATATAGTACTTCTAGATGTTACACCATTATCATTAGGAATTGAAACAATGGGTGGAGTAATGACTACTTTAATTGAAAGAAATACAACAATTCCAACAAGTAAGAGTCAAGTATTCTCAACTGCTGCTGATAACCAACCTGCTGTAGACATTCATGTATTACAAGGTGAAAGACCAATGGCTGCTGATAATAAAACTTTAGGAAACTTCCAATTAACTAATATTCCACCAGCACCTAGAGGAGTTCCACAAATAGAGGTAACATTTGATATTGATGCTAATGGTATTGTTAATGTAAAAGCAAAAGATTTAGGAACACAAAAAGAAGCAAAAATTACAATAACTGCTACTAATACATTATCAGATGAAGAAATAGAAAAAATGAGAAAAGAAGCAGAAGCTAATAAAGAAGCAGATGCTAAAAAGAAAGATTTAGCAGACGCTAAAAATGATGCAGAACAAGTTGTATTTATGACTGAAAAAGCTATCAAAGATCTTGGAGATAAAGTAAGCGATAAAGACAAAAAAGAAGCAGAAGAATTAATAGAAAAAGTTAATAAAGCAATTGAAAAAGAAAATGTAGAAGAAATAAAAGATGCTAAAGATAAATTATTAACTAAAGCTAATGAGTTTGCTTCAAAAGTTTATGAAGAAGCTGCTAAAGCAAACAATACAGATAATTCATCTAATGAAAAAGAAGAAGATAATAAAGAGACAAACAAAAAAGATGATGATGTAGTTGATGCAGATTACGAAGAAAAATAATAAGAATGTAAGTTCTAGGTAACTAGAACTTAATTCTTTATAACAGAAAAGAGGTTAGTTATGGATAAGAAAGATTATTATGAGGTCTTAGGAGTATCTAAGACTGCAACAGATGCCGAGATAAAATCTGCATTTAGAAAACTTGCGAAAAAATATCATCCTGATGTTTGCAAAGAGCCAGATGCCGAACAAAAGTTTAAAGAGTGTCAAGAAGCCTATGCAGTGCTATCAGATCCAAATAAAAGAAAACAATATGATCAATTTGGTCATGCAGCATTTGCTAATGGTGGAGGTGGTGCTGGATTCCAAGGATTTTCTGGATTTTCTGATTTTGGAGATATGTCAGATATATTTGACGATATCTTAGGTGGATTTGGATTTTCAACTAGAAGTAATTCAAGAAGAAGTTCAAATGGCCCTAGAAGAGGCAATGATGTTCTATACAAAATGACAATTGATTTTGACGAAGCGGTTTTTGGATGCAAAAAGGATATTAAAATTGATGTAACAGATACTTGTGAAGAGTGTAAAGGTGTAGGAGGATTTAACTCTAAAACTTGTCCTGAATGTAGGGGATCAGGTACAGTAACATCAGAACAAAGAACAATGTTTGGCTCATTTTTATCAAAAACAACTTGTCCTAATTGTCATGGAACTGGTACAACTTTTGAAAGAAAATGTACTAATTGTAGAGGAACGGGTCATATAAAAAGAACTAAAACAATAACCGTAACTGTACCAAGTGGAATAGATACAGAAAATAGATTAAGGGTATCAGGAAAAGGTGAAGCAGGAATAAATGGTGGTAATCCAGGAGATTTATATATTGAATTTACTGTAAGAGATCATGAACTATTTGAAAGAGTTGATGATGATATATATTTAACATTACCATTAACAATTACTGATGCAGTAATAGGTGCTAAAAAAGAAATACCAACTCTATATGGAAATGTAACATTAAATATTCCAGCAGGTACTCAAAATGGTGAAAAGTTAAGAATAAGAGGTAAGGGAGTAGAAAACGTCCAAACCAAGAGAAAAGGGGATATGTATATAGTTACTAAAATTATAATTCCTGAAAAATTAACTAGAGAACAAAAAAGATTATTTGAAGAATTAGATGATACCACATTAGATTCATCAAATGAGTTTAAAAAATATAGAAAGTATTTAAAATGAGGTAATTATGCAAAGATATTTTGCTAAAGATAAGAAAAACAATAATATATATTTAGAGAGTACTGATTTACATCATATAAAAAATGTAATGAGAATGAATATTGGTGATAGTATTGAATGTGTTTATGAGGGTATTACATATTTATGTAGGATAGATGGATATGATAATAATATTAGTATTATTAGTAAATTAGATGAGAATAATGAATTAGATACAGAAATAACTATTGCTATAGCATTAGTAAAAGAACAAAAATTTGATTTAATATTACAAAAATTAACAGAATTAGGTGTTAGTAGAATAATACCTTTGAATATGGAAAGAAGTATTATTAAATTAGACAGTCAAAAATTTGAGAAAAAGAAAAAAAGATGGGAATCAATATGCAAAGAAGCAAGTGAGCAATCACATAGAAATAAAATTCCAGAAATAACAAACATAATGTCATTAAAAGAATTAGTAAAATTAGAAGTAGAAGATAAATATGTTTGTAGTGTAAAAGAAAAAGAAAATTTAGTTAACAAGTATTTACAAAATAATAGTAAGTGTGCTACAATGTTGTATGTAATAGGTCCTGAAGGCGGTATTACAGATAAAGAAGAAGATTTTTTAAACAACAATGGGTACACATCTATATCTTTAGGACCTAGAGTAATGAGAGTCGAAACTGCTGCAATATATATTGCCAGTATCGCCAATTATTGCAATATGGGGTGATTATATGGTGTATGTTATTTTAGTATTGTTAATTGTTTTTCTTTTCTTTTTTTGTCTTTGTTTATGCAAAAAAAATCAAAAATTGTCTAACGCAGTAAAAGAGTTGCAAGTAAGTCTTGACTTAGAAAGAAGAAATAAAGATATAGCATCTGTAAAATTTTTATCAACAAATAAAGTACCAATTAAAGAAATAAGTAAAGATATAGAAAAAGCTATAAATGAATGTGAAAAAAGGAAAAATAAACAAGAAAAAAACTATTATGAAGAAGATAGAATTGATAAAATACTAAATACTAACCAAAATACAAAAGATCCATTTCATCACCCATATGAAAAAAATGTATTAGATAAAATGCAAAGTACTTTATCCGCTATAGAAATACGCAATGGTATTAGTGATAAAGAAGAAAATAAAAAAGGTGACGAAGTAGTGATGAATGAAGTAGATAATAAAGTAAATTTAAATGACTTCATAAAAAGGGGCAGTTATGAAGTTGAAGAACCAGAGCCTCCTAAAAAGAATATATCTTTTGTAGAAGAAATATCAAGACAATTAGAACAACAACTAGGTCCTCAAACTATAGAATTAACAGATTATGAAAAAGAACAAGAAGAAACCGCTATTATAAGTTATAAAGAATTACTAAAGGTAAAAGAACAATTATATGAAGAAAATGTTGTTAAAGAAAATGAAGAATTTATAAACGATTTAAAAACATTTAGAAATAATTTAGGATAACTATTATTTCTATTTAATAATTATTAAAAAAAAGAACTATGAATGAATTTTTCATAGTTCTTTACCTATCTAAATCTTTAGTAAGTATTCCAATATCAACTAGTCCAGAAATACAAACTAATATATAAACAATTCTTGTAAGTATAGTTTCAGCGCCAAATAAGAATTCTACTAAATTGAAATTAAAAATTCCGACTAACCCCCAATTTAAGCAACCAATAATACTTATTACCAAACATGTCTTATATAATGTATTCATAACTATCCTCCTTTTTTATTCTATTAATATATTTAACAAAAATGATATTTTTATTCATAAAGTCGAAATTTATAGATATAATTTATTGAAAGAGTTGAGGTGAATATGAAAAAAATTTTCAAAATTTGTTGTTTTTTAGTAGTTTTCTTAATTGCAGGATGTGGAGTATATAACCAAGATAATGTTATAAAAGATTTAGACAAAAAGATAAATTCCACTAAAAGTTATTTGGCTAATGGAACATTAGAGATTATGAATAATGAGGATACCTATACTTATGATATTGATGTATCTTATCAAGCAAGTAATTATTACAAAGTAAAATTAGTAAATACTACTAATAATCATGAGCAAGTAATATTAAAAAATGATGATGGTGTCTATGTTGAAACACTTTAAAGTATAAATATTTAAAAAAACTAAATTTTAAAAGTTTATAATAGTAATATCACCAAAAATTAAAAAATTACAATACCAGCATAATTAGAAACTTAAAAATTATTATAGCAAATTAAAAAAATAGACAAATTTATTTATAAGATTTAGAAAATATGTCATTTGCATAAAAATTAATGATGTGCTATTATTTTGTTGAAGGAAGGAACTAAAAGAAATGTAAGTAATATTATAAGTAAAAAAATCAAAAAAGAGGTGTAAAATGAAATATAGCAACATTAAAATTTTTGAAGAAAATTCTAAATATTTACAAAAGATGATTTCAGATATAACAGGTATTGATGAAGAAATATTATTAGATAATATTGAAATAGTAAGAAAGAGTAAACGATCAAAAAAGGATTTTATAGTAGAATTTATAAATGATGATATAATATTAAAAATATCTAAAAATAGTTTAATGAGAAAAACTATTGTTAATATTATATCTTTAATGATGGGAATAAAGAAAGAGAAAAAAGAAGTATTAACTGATTTAGTTTTAGTGCAAATTCATTTAAACTATGAAGAAAATTGCAAAAATAAAGTATCAAGATATAGAATAAGAAATATAACTCCCATAAATCAAGCTAGAGTTTGTATAGAAATAAGCCCAGTATTATGTAGTGTAGAATATAAAAAAAATAAAACTGTTGATAATGACATTAAGTGGGGAGCATTTTTTAATAGTACCAAAAAAGATAAAATAAAAATACTAAAAGACATAATGAAATAATAATTAAAAATTACTTGTAAACTTTAAAAAAATTATGTTATACTTTATATACATAAAAGAAAGAACAGGTGATTTTTTGTATGATAAAAACAATTTTAAAATCAGTAAGAGAGTATAAAAAGCCTAGTATTTTAACTCCAATATTTGTATCTTTAGAAGTAGTAATGGAAGTAATAATTCCATTTATAATGGCCTATTTAATAGATAAAGGAATACAAGAAAGCAATATGAATGTTATTATTGTATCGGGAATAATATTAATAATATGCGCTTTATTAAGTTTAACATTTGGATTTTTATCTGGAAAATATGCTGCTATTGCTAGTACAGGATTTGCTAAAAATTTAAGGCATGATATGTATTATAAAATTCAAGATTATTCTTTTTATAATATAGATAAATTTTCTACTTCATCAATTGTTACAAGATTAACAACAGATGTTTCAAATGTTAGTCAGGCTTACCAAATGATAACAAGAATAGCAGTAAGAGCACCACTTATGATGATATTTTCTTTAATAATGGCTTTTACTATAAATGCAGAAGTATCAGTTGTATTCTTGATGGTAATTCCATTTTTAGGATTAGGATTATTTTTAATTGCAAAAAATGCTAAACCATTATTTGATAAAGTTTTTGATACATATGATGATTTAAATAATGCAGTAGCGGAAAATATAAGAGGAATAAGAGTGGTGAAATCTTATGTAAGAGAAAAATTTGAGATTAAAAAGTTTAAGAATGTTTCAGAAAAAATATATAAGTCTTTTTTGAAAGCAGAAAAGTTAGTAATGTTAAATAATCCTTTAATGTCACTTGCAATGTATACTACAATAATATTGATATCTTGGTTTTCTTCAAAATTAATAGTATCTGGTAGTATGACTACAGGACAGTTAACTAGTTTAATAACTTATGCCACTCAAATATTATCAAGTTTAATGATGCTATCAATGATTTATGTTATGTGTACTATGGCTATTCCATCTATAGAAAGATGTGTAGAAATATTAACAGAAGTACCTGATTTAGATAATCCTGTTAAACCAATAAAGGAAGTAGAAAATGGAAGTATAGAGTTTAAAGATGTTGATTTTAGTTATGTAAAAGATCCTAATAAATTAGCTTTAAAAGATATAAGCCTTAAAATAAATTCTGGTGAAGTAATTGGAATAATAGGATCTACAGGATCATCTAAATCAACATTAGTAAATTTAATTCCAAGATTATATGATGTAACAGTAGGACAAGTATTAGTTGCAGGAGTAGATGTAAGAGATTACGATATAAAGTCATTGCGTGATAAAGTATCAATGGTTTTACAAAAAAATGTTTTATTTTCAGGAACAATAAAAGAGAATTTATTATGGGGTAATAGTAAAGCTACTGATAAAGAGATAGAACATGCTTGTGTTTTAGCGGGTGCTAAAGAATTTATAGATAAATTTCCAGATGGATATAATACGATGATAGATCAAGGTGGAACAAATGTATCAGGAGGTCAGAAACAAAGACTTTGTATAGCAAGAGCATTATTAAAGAATCCAAAAATATTAATATTAGATGATTCTACTAGTGCTTGTGACACCGCTACTGATGCAAAAATAAGAGCATCTTTTAAAAAGTATATTCCAGAAGTTACAAAAATAATAATAGCCCAAAGAATATCTTCAGTTGAAGATGCTGATAAAGTTATAATACTAGATGAAGGAAGAGTAGTAGCGTTTGATACACCACAAAATTTACTAAAAAACAACAAAATCTATCAAGAAATATATAATTCACAAAATGGTAGTTTAAATCAAGAATAGGGTGATAAGAATGAAACAAACTAGAACAATGCCAAAAAGAGGTCCTGGTATGGGAATGGGACCTAAAGAAAAATTAAATAAAGATACAGTAAAAAAATTAGCAAAATATATAACTAAAAATTATAAGAAATATTTGATAATAGTACTTATTTGTATAATTATATCAAGTATCGCTCAAGTAAGTGGTCAATTATTTTTAAAAAGTTTAATAGATGATTGCATAACACCATTAATTGGCAGTACTAATCCAAATTTTCAAAAATTAATTACAACCATAATGCAAATGGCTTTAATATATGTAATAGGTATTATTAGTGCTTTAATATACAATTATTTGATGATTAAAGTTAGCCAGGGAGTATTAAGAGATATAAGAGATGATATGTTTATACATATGGAAACATTAAAGATAAAATATTTTGATACAAATTCTCATGGAGATGTAATGAGTCATTATACAAATGATACTGATACATTAAGACAAATGATCTCTCAAAGTATACCTCAATGTACTTCATCAATAATAACTATAATTACTATATTTATAGCAATGTTATATTTGAATGTAATTCTAACTTTAGTAATAGTTATTTCTGTAATATTCATTAGATTTGTATCAAGTAAAATTATAGCATCATCAACTACTTATTTTGTTAATCAACAAGAATCTTTAGGAAATTTAAATGGATATATTGAAGAAATGATGGAAGGGCAAAAAGTAATAAAAGTATTTACTCATGAGAGTGTTGCCAAAAAAGATTTTGATAAATTAAATAATGAATTATGCGAAAATGGTACAAAGGCTAATATGTATGCTAATACCTTGATGCCAATTTTAGCAAATTTAGGAAATCTTACATATGTAATAGTAGCAATTTTAGGCGGAACTTTTAGTATAATATTAGGGGGGATAAGTATTGGTACTATAGCTTCTTTTTTAACGATGACAAGAAGTTTTATAATGCCAATCAATCAAGTATCTCAACAAATAAATTATATAATAATGGCTTTAGCAGGTGCTACTAGAATATTTGAATTAATGGAAGAAGAACCTGAGGAAAATTTGGGATGTGTTACTTTAGTAAATATCAAAAAAGAAAAAGGAAAGTTAATAGAGTGTAATGAGGATACTAATATGTGGGCTTGGAAATTACCTAAAAATAAAAATTCAGAACTTATAGAACTAAAAGGTGATGTAAGATTTAAAGATGTTCAATTCGGGTATAATGATGATAAACAAATATTGTATGATATAAATCTTTATGCAAAACCAGGACAAAAAATTGCCTTTGTTGGTTCTACTGGAGCAGGTAAGACAACTATTACAAACTTAATAAATAGATTTTATGATGTAAGTTCTGGTAATATTACCTATGATGGTATAAATATTAAAGATATTAATAAAAATGATTTAAGAAGATCATTAGGTATGGTATTACAAGATACTAATCTTTTTACAGGAACAATTATGGAAAATATTAGATATGGTAAAAAAGATGCTACAGATGAAGAGTGCATTGCAGCAGCTAAATTAGCAAATGCTGATAAATTTATTGAGATGTTACCAAATGGTTATCAAACGGTAATAACTGGTAATGGGGCATCACTTTCACAAGGACAAAGACAATTATTATCTATAGCAAGAGCAGCAGTAGCAGATCCACCAGTAATGATATTAGATGAAGCTACTTCTTCTATTGATACTAGAACTGAATCCTTAGTACAAAAAGGAATGGATAAATTAATGGAAGGAAGAACAGTTTTTGTAATAGCGCATAGACTTTCTACAATAAAAAATGCTAAAGCAATTATGGTATTAGAAAATGGACATATTATTGAAAGAGGAGATCATAATGAACTTTTAGCACTTAAAGGAAAATATTATCAATTATATACAGGAGCATTGGAGTTAGAATAATATGAATAGATGTAAATGGGTTAATTTAAATAATAACTTATATGTTCTTTATCACGATAATGAGTGGGGAAGGCCAACACGAGATGATAATTTGCTTTTTGAACTTTTAATATTAGAGGGATTTCAAGCGGGATTATCTTGGGAGTGTATATTAAATAAAAGAAACTTCTTTAAAGAGGCTTTTTCTAATTTTAATCCAAAGAAAATAGTAAAGTATGATGAGAATAAGATAAATGAATTAATGAATAATAAAAATATAGTAAGAAACAGAAGAAAAATCGAAGCAACTATTATAAATGCTAAAGTATTTTTAGAAATTCAAAAAGAGTATAAAACATTTGCAAATTATATTTGGTCTTTTACAGATAATAATGTAATAAAAAATATGGATGATAATTTTAAAACTACTAGTCCATTATCGGATAAAATTAGTAAAGATTTAAAAAAACGAGGTATGAAATTTGTCGGAACAACTATAATATATTCTTATCTTCAAGCTATAGGAGTAATAAACGATCATGAATTAAATTGTTTTTGCTACAAATAAAAAAGAAACCTTTTAATTAAATTAAGATTGAGAGTGTAAAAAACTTTGTGTAAAGTTACCAATCCATGGTAATAAAGATATTTGAGATTGATTATATCAGTCTCT